>JAHAGQ010000002.1 GCA_018373675.1 Collinsella sp.
AGCGGCGGGCGCGGGCCCACGACAGACATCTGGCCCAAGAACACGTTGAGGAACTGCGGGAACTCGTCGATGGAGTGCTTGCGGATGAACCGGCCGATCCTGGTGACGCGCGGGTCCTCCTTCATCTTGAACATGGCGCCGGCGATCTCGTTCTGTTCCTTGAGCTCCACCAGGCGCTCGTCGGCGTCCTTGTACATGCTTCGGAACTTCCACATGCGGAAAGTGGACAGGCTGCCGTCGGGGCGGGTCTGACCAACGCGGATCTGACTGTAGAAGGGGTTGCCCTCGCTCTCCAGACGAATAGCTGCGGCGAGCACAAGGCTGGGTACGGCGATGACGGCCAGCACGCAACCGCTGAACACGATGTCGAAGGCGCGCTTAACGGCGCGGTAGATCAGGCGCGAACGATCCCAGTCCATGATGGACTGCATGGCCTTGTAGCGGCCGGCGCCCTCGCGCCGGCCCATGGCCTGAGCGATGAGCGCCGCACCCGCAGGCGCATCCGTTGCATATTGAGTTTTATCCGACACGCTCTCTTCCAACACTTCTTCCCCAGATCGGGGATCCTCCTAGATCTATACAGCGATTGCCTGTAGTTAGACGATCGCCTTTTTAAGGTTGCGCATTGCACGTTGCTCGGCTGAAAGCACAGCAAGGCCAACACGGGTGGTTACGCGTCGGCCGCACAAGTTAAGCTCCAAAAAGGCGGTGCTCTTGCGTCTGTTAATGGTTTTGATAAGGCCTTCGTGGCCCAACAGCGGACCAGCCGTCACTACAACCTGATCGCCGTCTTTTAGGGCCTCGCTCATGGGCACCACACGGTCTCCCCTGTTGGTAAAATTGCCAATGAACTGGGTCTCTTCTTTTGCCAGCGGAACAAATTGACCGTCCTGGGATAGCACCCGTGCAAAGTCGTCCATGCGCAGCAAATACTGTTGCACGGTACGGGGGTCTGCCGTATCGCAGATGAGATAACCGGGGAACAACGGCTTGGTCGTGTTAACCCATTCGCCGTGTACCTTGATTTCTGTCTGATATTGGGGATAAAAGAGCTCCTGCAGGGCGCCAGACGGCACCACACGCTCGATGCGCTCGCGCATTACGTCTTCGCGACCGTTAATGACCTGAATCACATACCACACGAGCACCACCCCCTTACTGTCTTACGTGTGGCTCACGGGGTTTGGGTATGGCTTCGCCAGGGCGCTTGTGCGCGAAGGCGCTCCATATTCAAACCCTGAGCCCAGTCAGACAAGCACGTGGCTCTGCCCCACCGTGAACGGTATGTATAAGTGCAGCTGCTAGAGAGGCGGACGTGTATCGCAAAAAGACCGCATCCCCAGCTGACTGCGTGCGACCCAGTCAAGCGGGTACAAAACTGGACCGCACGCAAACAGCTGTAAAACTGCTTTTTATTGGCATGCATGCTATTAATTGCATCATGGAATTACCCAATGCAGATAAATAACGTTGCATGACTTCTTTATTGGAGCTCGTGGTGTTTCTGGCACCGCCGTTACGGCCGGATGCTGATCGACCCTGCGCTTTATGGCTTGCTGGAGCCGTGAGCACAGTTGAACTCATGTAACGTTAGGTATTCTAGCACAAGCTGTTAGCGAAACTGATTTGGGCTGCGTTGGACAACATATTGTTCATTTAGCGTGCTTAAGGGGGTTATTTTGGGATGTTGTTCACGTTGATGCAGGTTAATGGGATGCTAACGGTGATTAGGCGCGTTCCTGAAGCCCATATGGAACGGCGATCTACACTGATAATCGCGTTTGGCTAACAAACTATGTACAGAGTTGGGAAATAAATTCTGCAACTTTTTATGGGGTGGGCGCGGGCGTCGCATTGCGAAGATACTCATCGCACAATAGACACGCCTGACAACAGAGTCAACACATTTTGAGGCGGTTTGTTGGGCACCTTTTTAGGTGCAGCTGTCGCAAATTTTGCGACAACTGCTGCTGACGGCGAACTTGAACAGGAAAGCAATTTGCATATCTTGCAAAAATGCAGTTCAGCCACTTAATATCGCATGCAAATAAAAAAGCCCACTCAATTGAGTGGGCTTAGCATTCACGATGGTGGAGACGAGGGGGATCGAACCCCTGACCTCTTGACTGCCAGTCAAGCGCTCTCCCAGCTGAGCTACGCCCCCGTGACGAGGAGATACTATAGGGGAATGTCTTTGGGGATGCAAGAGGAAATTTTGGGTTTGCTGCTCCGTCCCAGGAAAACCCTCACGGGCCGTCACCCTACTTGTAAAGGTAGGCGATTGCCGTTCCCTGGTGGACGGTTATCGTTGCTGTTTTTCTTACGATGTTGCTGATACCAGTGTCGGCTAGTAAGCCCAAGAAGGCGTGTTCCAGTTCCCATTCTAGGCCGTGTTCGCTTACCTGGGTGTTGGGGGCTATAGCAATAATGGAAAACGTTTTGCCCTCAGCGCCTTCGATGGTCCACGATTCATCTGCGTGAAGAATGCGGGCGACCACCATGTCCTCGACGATCCAGACGGGGGCGTCCTCGTAGCCCGCGAGCAGCCCCAGAACGGAAAGTGCCATATCAGGACGGCCGCCGGTAGCGCAGGTCGCAATTACTTCGACACCCGACCAGCGATGGCGGACGGAATCGAGCGCCAGCGTCAGATCGGTATAGTCCTTGTAGGGGTCGTGGCGCTCAACTTCAAAGTCGGTGGCGGCATCGACCAGCGCGCGACCTGCGTCGCTCACCGTGTCGGCATCTCCCACATACACTTCGCAGCCCAGCCCCGCGCCCAGCAGCGCGTCGAGTCCGCGGTCCACGGCGACAACGTGGTCGCACTCCCCCGCTAACCTACGCAACAGATCCGCGCTCGCAACCACGGGCGATCCGCAGACCACTAATACCTTGCAAGCCACAGCCCTCGCCTATCCCTCAAACGAAAGCACGCGGGCCAGATCCAGCTCCTCGTAGCTGTCGATAAAGATATCGCAGTTGGCGCGTACGTCGTCGCGCTTCATACGGCCGTGCGGGTCGTAAATACCCACACGCTTAAAGCCGGCGGTCCCAGAGCTCTTAAGGCCAAAGACAGCGTCCTCAAACACCCACGCGCGCTCAAACTGGCGCCCATGGCGCTCCTCCAGGCGGCGCAGCGCCAGCTCGTACACATCGGGGAACTGCTTGGAGCGTCCTGCCTCACCCGTAGTGGTAACAAACTCCATGTAAGCGTCGAGTCCGGCACCAGCGAGCGCGGACTGCACCAGCTCGGCCGGCGTGGACGTAGCCACGCACATGGCAATGCCCGCCGCCTTCGCCTGCTCCAAAAATGCCAGGAGCCCCTCGCGCGGCGGCACCTTAGAGTATCCATCGATCAGGATGTCGCTCAGCTCACGGTAGAGCTCCTCGCCATTCGCCCCAATGCCCCACGTGTCGTGGTAGGCCTGGCACTCGTCCTCCAGCGACAGGTGCTCAAATTGGGCAAAGTCATCCACGGTCACGTCGATCCTGTGACGGTGCAATAACTCGGGCTGCGCATAGCCCCAGACGGGGGTGCTATTTACCAGCGTGCCGTCGCAATCGAAAATAAAAGCAACCTTGGGAGCGGCGGTATGGGACATAAACGAACCTTTCGATATCAAATGGTAAACATCCTGCTAAAAACGTTTTACCCAACGTCAAACAAACAATTTTGAAACCCAAATTGGTAAAACTGTCAAGAGTTTTACCACGTCAATTCTGCCAGTGGTATAAACATGTCGCTTACCGATTAAACGCCTACGCAAATCCGCTTTCGTTCATAAAACTAACGTACAGGTGTTATCGTAGTTTTTGCCGAAAGTTCCACCGAGCACGCGAGGTGGAACGAATCACAGAAACTTTGCCGTCCCTTCGATTCGTGCAGCCTTGGACCTTTCGCATCTAGTCACCAAGGCAATACGCTGCCGCGTCATGATGGGATCAAACGTGAGCGATACAAAGCTAAAGCCAGCAACCAAAAAGCCCGCTACCCGCAAAGCCGCCCCGCACGCACCGGAGCTCACCAAAGACGATGTCTATCTGTTTGGCATCGGTACGTGGGAGCGCAGCTGGGAAAAGATGGGCGCGCATCCCGACACGCAGCAGCGCACGCGCGGCTGGCGTTTTTGCGTTTGGGCGCCCGACGTAAAGAACGTCCATATCATTGGTGAATTTAACGAATGGGATGAACAAGCCAACCCTCTGGTGCCCGTGCATACGAGCTCTATTTGGGAAGGCTTTATTCCTGGCGCAGAGCAGGGCCAGCTCTATAAATACCTCATCGAGACCAACGAGGGCGAAAAGCTCTACAAGGCCGATCCGTATGCTTTTAAGGCCGAGTGCCCTCCGGGAACGGCGAGCGTGCTGTGGACCCTCGATGGCTACAAGTGGAACGACGCCGCATGGCTCAAGCGCCGCGCCGGCCACAACCACATGTCGCAGCCGCTTAACATCTACGAGGTGCATATTGGCTCGTGGAAGCGCCACGGCGACGCGCCGCAGGGCGAGCCCGACGAGTACGGCAACTACCCCGGCCCCATGGACCCCTTCCCCGCGCAGCGCGGCGAGTTCTACACCTACGACGACCTGTCGGTGGAGCTCGTGGACTACGTGCGCGATATGGGCTACACGCATATCGAGGTCATGCCGCTTATGGAGCATCCCTTTGATGGCTCCTGGGGCTACCAGACGACCGGCTATTACGCCGCCACCTCTCGCTACGGCAACCCGCAGCAGCTCATGCACTTTATCGATGCGTGCCACGAGGCGGGCATCGGCGTGATCATGGACTGGGTGCCCGGCGGTTTTTGCGCCGACTCCCACGGCCTTGCCACCTTTAACGGACACATGCTGTTTGAGCACGAGATTCACCCCAACTGGGGCACGCACAAGTTTGACTTCGCCCGCGGCGAGGTCCGCTCCTTCCTGGTCTCCAACGTGCTGTATTGGCTCGAGAACTTCCACGTTGACGGCATTCGTATGGACGGCGTGTCCAGCATGCTGTACCTCAACTTTGGCATCGACGATCCCGGCCAAAAGAAGTTCAACAAGTACGGTACCGAGGAGGACCTTGACGCCAGCGCGTTTATCCGCCAGGTCAACTGCGCCGTGGAGGCCCACTACCCCGACGTGATGATGATGGCCGAGGAGTCCACCGCGTGGCCGCTCGTGACCTACCCGCCGCAGGACGGCGGCCTGGGCTTCCACTACAAGTGGGACATGGGCTGGATGAATGACACCCTGCACTACATGCAGACCGATTTTCCGTGGCGCCCCGGCAACCACGGGCTGCTCACGTTCTCCATCATGTACGCCTTTACCGAGAACTTCATTTGCCCGCTGAGCCACGACGAGGTTGTGCACGGCAAGTGCTCGCTCATCGGCCGCATGCCGGGCGACTGGTGGCGCCAGTTTGCCGGCCTGCGCACGCTCGCCTTCTACCAGATGACTCACCCCGGTGCCAAGCTCAACTTTATGGGCAACGAGATCGGCCAGTTTATTGAGTGGCGCTACTACGAGTCCATTCAGTGGTTCCTGACCGAGGAGTACGAGACTCACCGTCATCATCAGGCGTTTATCAAGGCGCTCAACCATCTGTACACCGCCGAGCCCGCCCTATACGAGCGCGGCTACACCGACGACGGCTTTACCTGGATCGACGCGGACAACTCCAAGCAGTCCATCGTGAGCTTTGTGCGCCAGGGCGAGGACGTCGATAACGACCTGGTGATTCTGATCAACTTTGACCCGGCGAGCTACGAGAGCTTCCGCGTGGGCGTGCCGCGCGAGGGTGACTGGGAGGTCATCTTCGATTCCGACCGTCCCGAGTTTGGCGGCAGCGGATACGCCGGCGAGGAGCCCTACACCTGCTCGAGCGAGCCCTATCCCTGGAACGGGCAGATGGACTCCATCGAGATTAAGGTGCCCGGCCTTGCAGGCGTGGTGCTTAAGCGCCGCGGTCCCAGCAGCTATAAGCCGCCCGTGGTCGAGGAGCCCAAGAAGGCGACGCGCAAGCGCATGTCCTCGGTAAAGCCCAAGACCGCAGCTGCTAAGAAGGCTCCGGCTAAGGCGAAGGCTGCCAAGCCCGCCGCCAAGGCTTCGGCCAAGTCCACCACGGCCAAGAAGGCTGCTTCCAAGGCCAAGGCAGCTGCCGTTAAGGATCCTGCCAAGAAAGCGTAACAAAGGTGTTACCACTGTAATTACCCGCCCCGCGGGGGCGTAGGATACAAGTCATAACCGTTCCGGGAGAAACATCCCCGGGGGAAAGGAACGTATGAATAAGATCTTCGATAACAAGCAGGAGTTTACCGAGCTCTATCGCGATGCCGTCATGAGCATCAGTGGCAAGAGCGTCGAGGCCGCCAGCGACCTCGATCGCTTTAACGCCCTGGCCAAGCTCGTGGCCGAGAAGGCACGCACCGTTGCCACCAAGAGCGACGCCCGTGCGGCCGCCGAGGGCAAGAAGCGCGTGTACTACTTCTCGATCGAGTTTTTGATCGGCCGCCTGCTCGACAACTACCTGCTCAACTTTGGCGTGCGCGACATGGTCGCCGAGGCGCTCGACGACATGGGCTTCGATCTGTCCGTCATCGAGAACCAGGAGCCCGATCCGGCACTGGGCAACGGTGGCCTGGGCCGTCTGGCCGCATGCTTCCTGGATTCCATGGCAGCCGAGGGCATTGCCGGCTACGGCAACGGCATGCGCTACCGTTACGGCCTGTTTAAGCAGGAGATCGTTAACGGCAGCCAGGTCGAGGCCACCGACGAGTGGCTCACCCATGGCTATCCCTGGGAGGTCCGCCGTCAGGACAAGGCCGTGACCATCAAGTTTGGTGGCCATGTTGAGGGCTTTGAGGAGAACGGCCGCACGTTCTACCGCACCGTGGACACGCAGGACATCCTGGCCGTCCCCTATGACATCCCCGTCGTGGGCTATGCCGGCGAGACCGTCAACAAGCTGCGCGTCTGGGCCGCCGAGCCGGTCGAGGAGCACTTCGATCTGGAGGCCTTCAACCGCGGCGACTACGCCCTGGCCGACGCCGAGCGCGCCGAGGCCGAGGCCATCAGCGCCATCCTCTACCCCAATGACGCCGGCGAGCACGGCCGTCTGCTGCGCCTGAAGCAGGAGTACCTGTTTGTCTCGGCCGGCATCTACAGCCTGCTCGACACCTTTGAGAAGGAGCACGGCGCGAACTGGGAGCTGCTGCCGCAGTTTGTGGCCATCCACACCAATGACACCCACCCCGCCATGTGCGGCCCCGAGCTCATGCGTATCCTCATCGACGAGAAGAAGCTCGAGTGGGACGACGCTTGGAACATCGTGACGCAGGTCGTGAGCTACACCAACCACACCATCCTGCCCGAGGCTCTGGAGAAGTGGCCCATCGGCACGTTCTCCAAGCTCCTCCCCCGCGTGTACCAGATCATCGACGAGATCAGCCGTCGTTGGCACGAGTCGTTCGACACCACGCAGGAGGGCTGGCAGGAGCGTCTGCGCCAGACCGCCATTCTGTGGGACGGCGAGATTCGCATGGCCAACCTGTCCGTGATCTGCAGCCACAGCGTCAACGGCGTGGCCAAGATCCACTCCGACATCATCAAGAACATCGTGCTCAAGGACTTCTATGCCCTGACGCCCGAGAAGTTCAACAACAAGACCAACGGTATTTCGCACCGTCGCTTCTTTGCCGAGGCCAACCCCACCTACGCCAAGCTCGTGACCGAAGCCATTGGCGACGGCTGGCTCAAGGACGCCTTTGAGCTGGAAAAGCTCAAGGAGTTCCAGAACGACTCCGAGTTCCTGAAGGCCGTGGGCGCCTCCAAGCGCGCCAACAAGGAGCGCCTGGCCGCCTACGTTAAGGCCGAGACCGGTCTGGTCATCGACCCCAACACCGTCTTCGACGTTCAGGTGAAGCGCTTCCACGCCTACAAGCGCCAGCTCATGAACATCATGAAGGTGATGGACATCTACAACCGTCGCATCGCGGATCCCAACTTCCACGTGACGCCGACGACCTTCATCTTTAGCGGCAAGGCTGCTTCGAGCTACACCTTTGCCAAGGAGACCATCCGCCTCATTAACTCGGTGGCCGACGTCATCAACAACGACGCCCGCGTCAACGAGGTCATGAAGGTCTGCTTTATCCCCAACTTCCGTGTGAGCAACGCCCAGCTCATCTACCCCGCAGCCGAGATCTCGGAGCAGATCTCCACGGCCGGCAAGGAGGCCTCGGGCACGTCCAACATGAAGCTCATGATGAACGGTGCCATTACGCTGGGCACCCTCGACGGCGCCAACATCGAGATCGCCGACCTGGCTGGCCGCGAGAACGAGGCCATCTTTGGCCTGACCGCTCCCGAGGTCGAGCAGCTCTGGGCATCCAACAGCTACTTTGCGTGGGATACGCTCAACGGCGACCGCGAGCGCCTGGGCCGCGTAATGGACGAGCTCAAGGACAACACCTTTGCGGGCCTTTCGGGCAACTTCGAGAGCATTTACAACGAGCTCATGAACAACAACGACCCCGACCTGGTCATGGCCGACTTCCGCAGCTACGTGGATGCATGGGAAAAGCTCACAGGCAGCTACGGCGACCAGGAGACCTGGAACCGCAAGGCGCTGCTCAACACCGCCTCGAGCGGCTGGTTCTCGAGCGACCGCACCATTCGCGAGTACCGTGACGAGATCTGGCACGCGTAAAGGCCACGAGTTCCCTTCTTTGCCGCACGGCATTATTCGGTGGGCGCGACCAGGCGCCGCGCCCACCGCTAATGGGTTAGAAACATCGATGACAGAAGGAGAAATCGATGAGTAAGAAAGAATGCATCGCGATGCTCCTCGCAGGAGGACAGGGCAGCCGATTGGGGGCACTCACCCAAAAGATCGCTAAGCCGGCGGTTAGCTTTGGTGGCAAGTTCCGCATTATCGACTTCTCGCTCTCCAACTGCTCCAACTCGGGCATCGACACGGTGGGCGTTCTGACGCAGTATCGCCCCTACCTGCTGCATGCCTATGTGGGCTCCGGCGAGGCGTGGGATCTGGACAGCCGCGACGGTGGCGTGTCGATCCTACCGCCGTACGAAACGCAGACCGGTGGCGCCTGGTATGCGGGCACGGCCGACGCCATTACGCAGAACCTGGACTACATCAAGGCCAACGACCCCAAGTACGTCCTGATTCTTTCGGGCGATCATCTGTATCGCATGGACTACCGCAAGATGCTCAAGACGCACATTGAGAACAACGCCGACCTCACGGTTAGCGTTATGCCCGTGCCGTGGGAGGAGGCCAGCCGCTTTGGCATCCTGACCACCGACCCCGAGGACGGCCGCATCACCAAGTTCACTGAGAAGCCCGATAAGCCCGATTCGAACCTCGCGTCCATGGGCATCTACATCTTCTCGGCCGACGTGCTGATCGAGGCGCTCGAGGAGGACGCTCTGGACCAGCGCTCGAGCCACGACTTTGGCAAGGACATCATCCCCAAGCTGCTCGGCGAGGGCAAGCGACTGTACAGCTACGAGTTCCACGGCTTTTGGAAGGACGTCGGCACCATCGCCAGCTTCCACGAGACCTCGATGGACCTGCTTGGCAACAACCCCGAGTTCGATCTGTTCGACAAGCACTTCCCCATCATGTCCAACATCACCACGCGTCCGCCGCACTACATTGGCCCGGACGGCCGCCTGGACGACTGCCTGGTCTCCAACGGCTGCAAGATCTACGGCACCGCTCGCCACTCGATTCTTTCGACCGATGTCATCATCGAGGAGCGCGCCGTGGTCGAGGACTCCGTGCTGCTGCCGGGTGCGCACGTTAAGAGCGGCGCGCACATCTGCCGCGCTATTTTGGGCGAGAACTCCACGGTCGAAGAGGGCGTGAAGCTCGGCTCTGTCGATACCACCAAGGATACGGCCGTCGTTGGAAATGACGTCGTTATCGGGAAGGGGGAATGATCCGATGATCAATCGCAAGGCCATCGGTTATATCACCGCTAACTACTCTTCGACCTACGGCAGCGTGCTGCTCAAGGACCGCCCCATCGCGTCCGTTCCGTTTTTGGGCCGCTACCGCCTGATCGACTTTCCGCTGTCCAACATGATGAATGCCGGCATTAAGACCGTCGGCGTCGTCATGCCGGGCAACTATCGCTCGCTGATCGACCACGTGGGCTCGGGCAAGGACTGGGGCCTGGACCGCAAGAAGGGCGGCCTGTTCATGGTGCCCGGCAACGCGTATGGCACCACCAAAGGCGGCATGCGCTTCTTGCTGCGCGACATCATCTCCAACAAGACGCTGTTCCAGCGCTCGGACAAGCCCTATGTTGTGATGATGGGCACCAACATCATCTTTAATATGGACCTCAACACCATTATCGACGCGCACGAGAACTCCGGTGCCCAGATGACCGTGGTGTACTGCAAGGCCACGCGCAACGTCGATGACGAGACCAAGCTGCAAATCAACGAGAACGGCCGCCTGACGGGCGTGAGCGCCGGCGTCGTGTACGGCGACAACGCCTCTATGGACTGCTGCATCGTCAACCGCGAGACGCTGCTCGAGATCATCGACCACTACCAGGCCGCCGACTATCTGGACCTGCTCGAGGCGCTCCAGGGCGACTTTGGCAACATCGACGTGTGCAGCTACGAGTACAAGGGCGAGGTCGTGGGCGTGTTTAGCGAGAAGTCGCTGTATCGCCGCAGCATGGACCTGCTCGACCAGACCGTGGCCGACCAGCTCTTTGACCCCGAGCGCCCGATCCTGACCAAGGCTCACGACGTGCCGCCTTCGCGCTATGCGACCGGCAGCCACGCTTGCAACTCGATCATCTCGGCCGGCTGCATCATCAAGGGCACCGTGCGCAACTCGATCCTGTCGCGCGGCGTTGTGGTTGAGGAAGGCGCCTCGGTGACCAACTCGATCATCAACCAGAGCTGCATCATCAAGAGCGGCGCCCGCGTTGAGAACGCCATCCTGGACAAGAACAACGTGGTTCCCACCAACACCGAGCTTCGCGGCACGCCCGAGAACATCCTGGTGCTGGGCAAGGCTCCGTTAACTTCCGATACCACCATCGTACGTTAACGTTGGCACCGCAACATCGCTCGTAACATGTAGAATAGCCGCCCGGTTCACGCCTGGCGGCTATTCTCAAATAACAACATGGGAGACAATATGGCTGATTCCAGCAAAAAGATGCAGATCGTGTTTGCCTCGGCCGAGTGCGCACCGTTTGTAAAGACCGGTGGCCTGGGCGACGTAGCGGGCTCGCTACCTGCGGCGCTTGTGCGCGCCGGCGCCGAAGTCATCGTGATGGTACCCAAGTACGCCACCATCAAGGACGAGTACAAGGCGCAGATGGAGCACTTCTCCGACTTTTACGTGAGCCTGGGCTGGCGTAACGAGTACTGCGGTCTCGAGAAGCTCGAGCACGACGGCATCACCTATATGTTCATCGACAACGAGCGCTATTTTGCGCGCGACTATCCGTACGGCTTCTTTGACGACGGCGAGCGTTTTGCGTTCTTCTCTAAGGCCATCACCGAGAGCCTGCAGCACCTGCCGGCCGGCTTTGAGTGCGACATCCTGCACTGCAACGACTGGCAGACGGCGCTGGCGCCCGTGTTTTTGCGCGAGTTCTACCAGGGTCTGCCGCTGTACGACCGCGTCAAGACCGTGTTCTCGATCCACAACGTGGCATTCCAGGGCCAGTTTAGCGACACCGTGATGGAGGACATCCTGGGCGTGGCGCATATTCCGGCGGCCGCCTCGCAGCTGCGCTGCGACGCCTGCAGCATTAACTACATGCTGGGCGCGCTGCGCTATGCCGACGCCATCACTACGGTGAGCCCCACCTATGCCAACGAGATCCAGACGCCCGAATTTGGCGAGGGCCTGGACGGCGTGCTGCGCGAGCGTTCTTACGCGCTTCAGGGCATTTTGAATGGCATCGACGTCGCGGGCTTTGACCCGGCGACCGACAAGCGCATTGCCGCCAACTACACCGTGGAGGACCGCTCCGGCAAGGCCGTGTGCAAGGCCAAGCTGCAGGAAGAGCTGGGGCTCGAGGTTCGCGACGACCGTCCGCTTATGGTCATGGTCACGCGCCTGACGCGCCAGAAGGGCATGGACCTGGTCATGTACGCGCTCGACCGCATCCTGGCCGGCGGCGTGCAGGTGGCGGTGCTGGGCACCGGCGACCGCGACTACGAGGACGGCCTGCGCTACTTCCAGGACAAGTACCCCGGCACCATGGCCGCACGCATCGAGTTCGATCCGGCGCTGTCGCAGCGCATGTACGCCGCCGCCGACATGTTCCTGATGCCTTCGAAGTTTGAGCCCTGCGGCCTGTCGCAGATCATCGCCATGCGCTACGGTACCCTGCCCATCGTGCGCGAGACCGGCGGCCTGAAGGACACCGTGATCCCGTACAACGAGTTTACCGGCGAGGGCACGGGCTTCTCGTTTAGTAACTTTAACGGCGACGAGATGGGCGACGCCGTGTTCCGCGCGGCACGCCTGTTCTGGGACAACCGCGAGGCCTGGGATCAGCTGGTCACGCAGGCCATGAGCCAGGACTTTAGCTGGACGCGCTCGGCCGATAAGTATCTGGACCTGTACTTCTTTATGCATCCGGAGATTGAGAGGCCGGCGGCGGTTGTCGACGAGCCAGAGGCTGTTGCTGAGCCGGTGGCCGCTGAGGAACCCAAGGCCGAGGAGAAGCCGGATGAAGCTGAGCCCGCAAAGGCCGAGCCTGAGGTGAAGGCTGAGGTTGCTCCTGAGGCAGAGGCCGAGGTCAAGCCCGCTGCAAAGCCCGCAGCTAAGAAGACCACGACGCGCAAGACGACCGCTAAGAAGACTACGACGACCAAAGCTGCTGCCACCAAGACCGCCGCAGCAAAGACGACTGCTGCCAAGAAGGCCGCAGAAGCCGAGGCTGCTCCCGAGGTAAAGGCAGAGGTCGCTGAGACTAAGCCGGCCGCCAAGGCTCCGGCAAAGACCGCTGCTAAGAAGACGACCACGACCGCCAAGAAGGCAACGGCAGCCAAGAAGACCACGGCAACGAAGTCGACGACCACGAAGGCAGCGGCAAAGCCAGCCGTCAAGGTCGAGGAGACGCCTGCCGAGTCCAAGGCGGAGGCAACCGTCGAGGCCAAGTCCGCTGCCAAGACCACCACGCGCAAGCGCGCCACGACGACGGCCAAGAAGACCACGACCAAGGCTGCTGCTCCCAAGGCAGAGGCTAAGGCCGAAGAAAAGCCCGCAGTAAAGGCTGAGCCGGCGCCGAAGGCCGCTGAGGTCAAGGCCGCACCGAAGGCAGAGGCCAAGCTAGAACCCACCAAGGAGACTCCGGTCTCCCCCGCCGCTCCGGCAGAGAAAAAGGCCCCGTCCAAGAAGACGTCCGTCCGCAAGGCAACGGCCACCCGCAAGCGCCGCTAGCCCACAGACGATTTAAAACCTAATCAAACCCTAAGTAAGGGGCGCTCCAACCGGGCGCCCCTTCTCTGTAGGTAGTTGGTAAAACGATTTTCTAGGACAACCGTTCGCCGATGGTAAACGGATGTTGTTTATACAGCCTGTGTACAACAGATATACTTACATCCTGTGCGTAAAGCCCATGGCCAGCAGGCCATGATTCTATTGAACTGGACCGTACTATGAGATTGATACACAACAGCCGTCTGCCGCAGTTTCGCACTCCGTTTGGCGCTGTGACCACAGGAACTACCCTTTCGCTCTCCGTGATTCTGGAGGATGCCGATCCCGCGCAGGCAACGCTTACGCTGCGCACCTGGGTCGATGAGATTGGTGAGTCCCGGTATCCCATGACGCACGAGGGCGACGGCATATTTACCGTAGAGCTTGAGTGCGCCGAACCCTGTCTTATCTGGTACAGCTTTATCTGCAATATCGAGGGCCAGCCCGAGGTTCGCTTGGGCGCACCACAGGGCCGCACCGGCGGCGAAGGCGTAACCTACGACTACGCCGAGGTGCCGTCATTCCAGGTCACCGTCTACAAACACCGTGAGAACCGTCCCACCTGGTACGAGCGCGGTATGGTCTACCAGATCTTCCCCGATCGCTATGCCCGCGACGAGCGCTGGCGTGAGCGCACGCTGGCCGAGGTCGAAAAACCGCGTAAGGGCATTCAGCGCCGCATGGTCGAGGACTGGAACGAGCCGCCTGTGTACGAGCGCGCCGAGGACGGCTCCATCAAGACCTGGGACTTTTACGGCGGATCGCTCAAGGGCATCCAGGAAGACCTGTCTCGCATCGCCGAGCTGGGCTTTACAGCCATCTACCTCAACCCCATTTTTGAAGCCGCGAGCAACCACCGCTACGACACCGCCGATTACACCAAGATCGATCCGATTCTGGGCACCGAGCAGGACTTTACAGAGCTGTGCGAGGCGGCCGAGAAGCTGGGCATTTCCATCATTCTGGACGGTGTGTTCAACCACACGGGCGACGATTCGATCTACTTCAACCGCTACGGCAACTACCCCGGCGTGGGCGCATGGCAGAGCGAGGATTCGCCGTGGCGCGATGCGTTTTATTTCCACGAGGACGGCTCGTACGACTGCTGGTGGGGCGTGGGCAATATGCCAGCCATCAATGAGAGCTCCGAACTGGTACGCGAGCGGCTCCTGGGCAAGGACGGCGTCATTCGTAAATGGCTGCGCGCCGGCGCTCACGGCTGGCGCCTGGATGTGGCCGACGAGCTTTCGGACGATTTCCTAGCCGAGATCAAAAAGGCCGTGCTCGCCGAGAAGCCCGACGCACTGCTGCTCGGCGAGGTCTGGGAAGACGCCTCCAACAAGATTAGCTACGGCCATCTGCGTCGCTATCTGCAAGGCTCCGAGCTCGACTCGGCCATGGATTACCCCTTCCGCGACATGGTCATCGGCTTTTTGATGGGCTACAAAAACGCCTATCAAGCTGCCGAGGATATCGAGACCCTACGCGAGAACTATCCGCGTGAGGCCCTGTCTTGCGCGCTTAATCTGCTTTCGAGCCACGACCGTCCTCGCATTATCTCGGTGCTCGGCGGCGGTCCTGACGAGTCGCAGCTGCCCGAGTGCGAGCGCAGCAAATGGCGTCTGGACGAGAACGCGATGGGCCTGGCCAAGAGCCGTTTTTGGCTCGCGACGCTCATGCAGATGACGTTCCCGGGCGTTCCCTCAATCTATTACGGTGACGAGTACGGCTTGGAGGGACTCACCGATCCGGGCAATCGTCGCACCATGCCGACCAAGGAAGACCTGCACGACTTCGATACGTTCGCGATCGTCAAGAACGCATCTGCTGTGCGTCGCGCGCTGCCGTTTATGATCGACGATGAAATCAAGGCCTTCGCGCTCAATGACGAGGTGCTGGCCTACAACCGTACGGGCAAAGACGGCGAGTCCGCGACCGTCATCATCAACCGCAGCCTGCGCAATTCACACCGCGTGACGATTCCGGCGCTCGGCGAATGCGCGAGCGATGTGATTAGCGGTCACGAGTGCGAGATCCACAACGGCACGGTCACGCTCGACCTGTACCCGCTGGGTTCGTCGATCATCTATCACCACGCTGAGCAGCGCCTGCAGGAACCGCTCGATCACGGTGCGGGTGTTGTGTGCCATATCACATCGGTGCCGACCGACGACGGCAAGCCCGGTACGATCGGCGCACCCACGCGTCGCTTTATCGACCATCTGGCCGCCATGGGCATGCGCTACTGGCAGGTTCTCCCCGTCAACCCCACGGACTTCTTCCGCTCCCCTTACGCCGGTCCTTCGGCCTTTGCAGGCAATATCGACCTGCTACCCGAGAGCCACGAGGAGCTGGCAGCCGACTTTGAGACCTGGAAGGCCCGTGGCGGCGAGGATGCCGATCCGCTGTACACCGCGTTTAAACATCGCAATGCCGATTGGCTCGAGAAATACTGCGTCTACATGGCCGTTAAGAAGTACTTTGAGGGCGAGTCGCGCCATGATTGGCCGGCAGATGTCGCGCGCTACAACGAGCATCTGATCGACGACAAGCGCTTCCACAACGAGGCCGAGCTTCAGGCGTACATGCAGTACCGCTTTGACCTAGCTTGGTGCGAGCTCATGAACTATGCGCACAAGAAGGGCATCGAGGTCATCGGCGATATTCCTATGTACGTGTCCGACGATTCGGCAGACGCGTGGAGCGAACCCGAGAACTTCTGGCTGTCCGATACCGGCAAGGCAATCGAGATTTCCGGTGCGCCGCCCGACAACTTTGCACCCGAGGGCCAGGTGTGGGGCAACCCGACGTTCCGCTGGGACCACATGAAGCAGAACGGCTATAGATGGTGGATGGATCGCCTGCGTCGTGCGTTTTCGCTCTACGACCGCGTGCGCCTGGATCACTTCCTGGGATTCCACAGCTATTACAGCATTCCCGCGGGCAAGGCATGCGCCGACGGCCGCTGGCTGGCGGGCCCGGGCAAGGACCTGTTCCAGACCGCCTACGACGAGCTTGGTCCGCTCAACTTTATCGCCGAGGATCTGGGCTATCTGACGCCCGGTGTTCGTGCGATGGCTTCGACCTGCGGCTTCCCCGGCATGGACGTGCTGGAGTTTAGCGACTACGACGTTCGCTGCGGTGTGCATCCCACGCCCGGCAAGATTCTGTACACCTCGACGCACGATACGTCGACGCTGGCCGGTTGGTGCACCCGTACCTTTGCGGGCGGCGATGAACCGAGCGGTGTTGAGGTGGCGGCCAAGCTGATGAGCGACGCGCTGGCAAGCGACGCTCCCCTGGTGATGATGCCACTGCAGGATGTCCTGGGGCTTGGCGACGACGCGCGCATGAACGTTCCGGGCGTTGCCACGGGCAACTGGACCTGGCAGGCTGACGAGGCGGACATTGCAGCGGCCGAGAACAAAACCGCACAGCTCCTGCGCAACAACCATAGATTCTGGGGCGAAGCGTGATAAAACCCCCGATATAGGGTACAGTTACAGACGTTTGAATTTTTGCGGGCAGAGTAATCTGCCCGCTTTGTGCTGAAAAGGAAGTATTATGGCGCGCTACGATTACAAGTGCTCGAGCTGCGGCAACGTGTTTGAGGTTGAGCATCCCATGTCCGAGACTCCCGAGGTCGTGTGCCCCAGCTGCGGTGCCCCGGCGGCCAAGACGTTCTCGGCCAGCGGCATTAAATTTGAGGGAAGCGGTTTCTACAACACCGACCAGCGAAGCGGCGGCTCCAGCACCAGCGCCACCAGCGGCTGCTGCGCCAACTGCCCGCATAACCACTAGGAACCAAACAGCCCCGCGATCGACACCGATCGCGGGGCTGATTCTTTAGCTACCCAGGTTTCCTTATGAGTTGCGGTGAAATAAGGACTGTTTGGTGGGCAGAAGCCGCTATTCAATCCCTATTTCACCGCAACATATTAGTTACTTACGAATCAGGCGGGCGCAGAAGTGGCCGTCGTAGGAGTCGGCGTTTACTGGCACGCTTTGGAAAAGACCTCGGTCGTTTTGGCGTACGAAAACGAGCTTCTTGGCCTGCTCGAAATCAGGCAGTTGCAGAATCTGTGCCTCGGAGAGAGGCGCCACGGTAAAGCAGGCGCCCTCGGGAGAGGCCAGGAAGGCATCTACGACCTGCGTGTTCTCTTCATCAAATACCGAGCAGGTGGCATAGATAAGTTCACCGCCGGCAGCCACGCGTGCGGCTGCTTCCTTGAGCATCATCAACTGCAGTTTGGGCAACTCGGTCGTAACGTCATTCTCAGTTAGGCGCCACGGGATCTCGGGATGACGACGCATGGTGCCGGTGCCAGAGCACGGCGCATCGATAAAGACCGTATCGAACTTAACCGGCTTGCCAAGCATGGCATCAAACGACGTCAGTACTTCATCAAGCTCGCAGGCATCACCCGAAACCGTACGAACGCCCTGAATACCGGCCTTGTGCAGGCGAGCGAGATTCAGATCGCATTTGCGATCATGCAGATCGAGCGCCGTATGCTGACGCTCATAGCCCGCACGCTTGGCCTGGCACATCATCACATAGGTCTTGGTGCCACGACCGGCACCAATCTCAAGGCAGCTTCCAGGGCGCGTGGCAGCTGTGGCGATAAGCTGCGCATTGAGATCAGATGCCACCGCGGCAGCACGCTCAAACACACCCGATGCAACCGTGACCTGCGCATCTACCGGGGCATGGCAGCCCGGGAAAACGGGCGCGACGAGCTGCGAGACATACGGATCGGGCTTGGTCGCAAAGGCGTTCTCATGCAGGGCCAGCGGCGCGGGGGCCAGATTGCCGGCAAAGTTAAGCGCACCCTCAGGCGTGTCGAACGATGCCATAATGCGAGCGCACAGCCAACGCGGCAGACCCATCAGGCGCGACAGACGAACCAGGCGTCGCTCAGACTCATCTACATCGGACGCCGTGGCAAAGTCCTCAACATTGTCCGCAACCTTATGCAGCACGGCATTGGCCAAGCCAGCGGCGGACTTAGCGCCGCAGCGAACCAGCTCAACACCCTGACTTACAGCAACGCGCCCAGGCGTATGTAAATAGAGCATCTCGAAAGCCGAGATACGAAGCGCCATGCGAACACGCGGCGCAACCTTTTTAGGCTTATCGAGAAACTGGTCGAGCAGCTCGTCCAAAATACCCTGCGTGGCGGCCACACCAAGTGCCAAGCGGGCGGCAAAAGCGGAATCGCGCTGATCAATAGCCTTGGCCGATGCGCGAGAGGACAGCACGTCGCGCGCATACATGCCGCGGCGATCGGCCTCCATCAGCACATCGAGCGCAAGCTTGCGCGCGGGAGACAGCTTGCTCATGACAGAACACCCCACGAAAGATCGGCGCCTTGCAGCCCAGCAGCCCAAGCAGAAGCGGCCATACCACGCTTGCCATCGGGCTTAACCTCGAGCAGTTCAACCGCACCATCGGAAAGGCCAAGGAAAACACGCTTGGCCTTAATGAGAACCTGACCCTCGCCAAGCGACACATCAGCCGGCGCAGCATCGAGCACGCGCACGGTCTTGCCGGCAATCACGCAACGAGCAGGCGCAGTATCGGACGAAGCGAGCACATGACGCACGCAATCGAGCGCAGCCATCTGCGGATCCAGACGCATCTCCAGCTTGGAAATCTTGGCAGCATGGGTAACGAGCGCCTCATCCTGTTCAGTCCACACGGCGGTGCCATCGGCAAGAGAAGGAAGCGTATCGGCAAGCAGTTTGCCGCCAAGCTCACCAAGCTCCATAGTCAGCGCCTCAGCATGCTTACCGGCAACCGACGTGGAGGCCTGGGCACAATAAGCACCAGTATCCACGCCATGTCCAATGCGCATGATAGAAACGCCAACAACCTCGTCACCAGCGAGAATCGCACGCTGAATAGGAGCAGCCCCACGCCAACGAGGCAGCAGCGAAGCATGGACATTCACAATACCAAGCGGCGCCATATGCAGTACCTCATCAGGCAAAATGCAGCCATAGGCAGCCACACAAAAAATATCAGCCTGGGCAGTTTGGAGTGCCTCAACTACCTCCGACGTCATACGATTGGCCTCAACAACCGGCAACCCCAGCTCAAGCGCCTTGGCCTTAACAGGAGAAGGCTCAAGCTTCTTACCACGCCCACGAACAGCATCGGGACGCGTAATAACAAGCACAATCTCATTCCCAGCCGCAACAAGCGAAGTCAACGAAGGAACAGCAAAATCAGGCGTACCCATAAACACAATACGCATAAAAGTTAGTCTCCTCTCAATAACGAGCCGAGACGGCTACAAAAAAGCGTTCCAGGTCGCAAGCGCACCCAGCCGCAAAAACAGTTCAACAAAGACAAATATACCCAAAAACAAAGAAAGAGCCGCATAAAAGCAGCCCTCCCAACAAAGCACCTATCAGCGAAGACGCCCTTCCCTGGCCCGACGGCACCCGGGCGAGACAAGCAGCGTCAACGTAGTCCCCGGAGCGCCCGCCTATATCGTCCCGCGCGCAGTTTCGCAGCGCAGCGAGAATGTTTGAGCACGGGATGATATAGGCGGGCGCCCCGGGGACGGACAAACCTACTCCGTCTCGCCCGGTCGAGCGCCGCGGGCCAGGGCGTCCTGGTACTCCTTGACGGCCTTGATCCTCTGCATGGGCTTCAGCCGCTCGAACATAGTGTTGCCGTGCAGGTGATCAATCTCGTGCTGCAGGCACACGCAGAACAGATCGCCCGAAGCCTCGTATCGAATCAGGTTGGCGTCCAAGTCGTACGCCTCGACGACGACATGGTCGGGACGTTCGATCTCACAGCTAATGCCAGGAATGGAAAGGCAGCCCTCGCTAAAGGGCACCAGATGGTCGCTCTGCTCAACAATAACGGGGTTAATGAGCACGTAGGGGTCGTAGTCGTTCTTGTCGGTGTAATCGCAGTCGATGGTGACGAGCTGGATGAGCTCGCCGATCTGCGGGGCAGCCAGGCCGCAGCCGCCGTTCTCGAACATCATCTTCTTCATCTTCTCGGCAAGAGCCTCGATCGCCGGGGTGATCTCCTCGACGACGGCGCACTCCTGGCGTAGACGAGGGTCGGGCGACAGTACGATTCCGTTGGCTTCCATGGCCATCCTTTCGGGTTGTTACATCAAATCATAGGCGTCGACGTCAACGCTCACGCTCACGCCGCGCGCAGAGCCCACCTCTTTGAGGCAGGCGTCGATATCATCAGAGACATGGTACCCCACGGGTGACTTCACAAGCAGATGGAAGCGGTAACGGTCCTTGGCTCTCTCGATTACACACGAAGCCGGGCCCAGCACCTGGGGCACGGCACTCCCCGCCCGCAAAAAGTCGGGCGCGGCGGCATGCCAGCGGCGCTTAAGAAGCTTTGCAATGCGCCCGATGTAGTCTTGCGCGTCGTCTCGGTTCGCCGACCACACCAAAATGTTGACCAGGCGAACAAACGGCGGATACAGGGCGTCGCGGCGCTGGTCCAGGTCGTAGCCGGTAAAGATCGAGCGATTGTGCTCGGCGACGGCGCGAATGACCGGATCCTCGGGCAGGTAGGTCTGAATGATAACCTCGCCGGGGCGATCGCCGCGACCGGCACGGCCCGCCACCTGTTCCAGCAGGTCGTAGGCGCGCTCCCCTGCGCGAAAGTCCGGCAGCTTGAGGGCGAAGTCGGCATTGACCACGCCCACGAGCGTGACCTCGGGAAAGTCGAGGCCCTTTGCGATCATTTGGGTGCCCAGCAGCACCGCGCAATCGGCGGCATCGAACTTCTCAAGCAGCTTTTTGTGCGCATCCTTGCCGCGCGTGGAATCGGCATCCATACGAATAATGGCGACGTCCTCGGGCAACATCTGGTGCAGTGCGTCCTCGATCTGCTGCGTACCCAAGCCCATTTTTGCCAGGTAGCGACTGCCACATTTGGGGCAACGGCTCGTGGGCGCGGGATACGGCTGCACGCGCCAAGACGAACCGCATGTGTGACACTGCAGCGTGTGCGTGCGCTCGTGATACGTAAGCGCGGTGGAGCAGTAGTTGCAGGTGGGGACGCAGCCGCACTCGCGGCACATAAGGAACGGCGCAAAGCCACGGCGGTTATGCAGCAACACGGCCTTCTCGCGGCGCTCGACCACACGCTCCAGGCCTTCCATCAGCGGTTTTGAGAACATAGAGCGGCTGCCGTGCGAGAACTCGCGGCGCAGGTCGGCAATGCGGACTGTCGGCAGCACGGCGTGTCCCGGGCGCTCGGGCATCTCGACGCGCGTCCAGGTGGCACCGTTATACGTGCCACGGCGGCAGCGGTCGAGGGCCTCAGCAGAAGGCGTGGCCGAGCCCAGCGCGAGCGGGCAGCGATAGCGACGTGCCATCTCGGCCGCCACTTCGCGCGCATGGTAGCGCGGGCTGGAACCCTGCTTGTAACTGGTCTCGTGCTCCTCGTCGATGATGATAAGGCCCAAGTCGCTGAGCGGGCAAAAGAGGGCCGAGCGGGCGCCCACGACCACGCGCGCGGCACCGCTGGCGACCATATCCCATTGGTCCAAGCGTTCACCGGCCGAAAGGCGCGAGTGGAAGACCGCAACCGTTTCGCCAAAGCGCGAGCGAAAACGGCCGACGGTCTGGGCCGTCAGCGAGATCTCGGGCACGAGCACGCAGGCCGAACGGCCGGCTGCCAGCACGCGCTCGATGGCGGAGAGGTAGACCTCGGTTTTGCCGGAACCGGTGACGCCATCGACGAGCACCACGTCGCCGTGTGCATCCAGGCGAGCTCGCTCAATCTGCGCGAGCGCCTGCTGCTGGCCGTTGGTGAGTGCCACCGGCGCCTTACCGCTCGCCGAGGACAGCGTGGTCTGCTCGCTGCAGCCACGCCACGCACGGCGCTCTTCCACCACCACGACACCGCGTTTTTCAAGCGCCTTGATGGTCGCCGACATGCTGTTATAGAGCAGGTTGAGGTCGCGCGTCGTGACCGGGCCGCATTGGAGCGCCTCGATGAGCTGACGTTGGCGAACCGCTGTCTTGGGCGGCGTGTAGTCGAAACCCTCGGGCGTGAGCATGACCCAGCGGTTTTGGATAGGCTTGACGGCGGGGCGCTCAACCGTCCACACGCCGTCATCGCCCTTGACCACGCGCGGACTTCCACCCGGGGGCAAGAACAAACGCAGGCACTCGGAAAGCGTCGCGACATACTCGCGGCTCATCCAGCGTGCGATACGGGCAGCCTCGACAGTAAAGAGCGGTTTGCTGAGGATAGCCTCGATGGGCTTGATGCGTGCGGGGTCGAGGGCGATGTTGCCTTGTAGGTCGCCCAGCTCAGGCGCAATGTCGACAATATAGCCCGCGGCGGCACGGTTACCAAAGTGGACCAGGACCGTTGATCCGATCTGCGCCTCATTGGCAAGGGGTTGAGGAATGCCATAGGCAAACGGCTCGGACAGCGCACGCGTCGGGATATCGAGGACCACGCTCGCATAGGCAGCGATGGGCTCAGGTGCAGGCTCGGGCTTGGCTGGGGCAGCAGCGGATGCCGATGCCACCGTAGTCTCCTCCGGTTCCGGCGAACCAAACAGCGAAAGTTGCTCGGCCATGACCCCAGCACCTCCTATCCCATACGTCTACAGAAACAAGAGCCCCGCTCGGGTGAACGGGGCTCGGATACAAACGTTTGCGCAGCGATTACAGCGCCATCGTGCGGGCGCGGTCGATGCGCGCCAGGCAGTCGTCGCGGCCGACGAGCGCCATGGTCTCGCCCAGCGGAGGGCTCACCATGTTGCCGCAGACGGCGACGCGCACGGCCTGGAACACCACGCGCTTCTTGAGGTCCATCTGCTCGGGCAGTGGCTCAAGCGCGGCGTCGATGTTAGCAGCCGTCCACTCGTCCACACCCTCGAGCGCAGCCTTGGCGGCGTCCAGAATGGCACTCATACCCTCCTTGGCAAGGCCCTTGTTGACAGACTTCTCGTCATACTCGAGCGTCTCGGCCGTGGCAAAGATGGGGGCGGCGACGGTCACGGCGTCGGCCGGCATCTTGGTGCGCGGCTTGACAATGGCAGCGAGCGCGTCGATCCAGTCCTCGCCGTACTCGACATTACCCTCGATCATGCCGGCCTCGTGCAGCTCGGGCACCATGATCTCGTCGGCAAACTGAGCATCGGACATGCCGTTGATGTACTCGGCATTGACCCAATCGAGCTTCTTGGGGTCGAAGGTCGCAGGATTCTTGGAGATGCGGTCGAGCGAGAACTTGCTGGCCAGAACATCGCGCGGGATGATCGTGGTCTCGCCGTCGAGCGACCAGCCGAGCAGCGCCAGGTAGTTGACAAAGGCGTCGGACAGGTAGCCGGCGTCGCGGTACTCCTCCACCGAGGTGGCGCCGTGGCGCTTGGAGAGCTTCTTGCCGTCGGCGCCCAGGATCATGGAGATGTGAGCGAACGTGGGCACGGGCGCGCCGAGGGCCTCATAGACCATGACCTGACGCGGGGTGTTTGACAGGTGGTCGTCGCCACGGATGACATGGGTGATCTTCATCATGGCGTCGTCGACGACGGTCGCGAAGTTGTACGTAGGCGTGCCATCGGAGCGGAAGATGACAAAGTCGTCGAGCTCCTTGGCGTCGAAGGTCACCTCGCCGTGGACGGCGTCGTGGATAACGACGTCTCCGCGGTCCTCGGGCACCTTGATGCGCAGGACGTAGGACTCGCCGGCCTCGATGCGGCGGCGGGCCTCCTCGGGATCAAGATCACGGCAACGGCGCTGATAACCCTGGAAGGGGTCCTTGCGCTCCTGAGCGGCCTTGCGGTCGGCGTCGAGCTGCTCCTTGGTGCAGAAGCAGGGATAGGCCTTGCCCTCGTCCCAGAGCTTCTGGGCGGCCTGCTTGTACAGGTCCAGGCGCTCGGTCTGGGCGTAGGGGCCAAAGTCGCCGCCCACCTCGGGACCCTCGTCCCAGTCCAGGCCCAGCCAACGCATGGCGCGCAGGATGATCTGCGTGTTCTCGTCGGTGGAGCGGGTGGGGTCGGTGTCGTCGATGCGCAGGATGAACGTGCCGCCGTTAGCACGGGCGAAAGCCCAGTTATAGATAGCGGTGCGGGCGCCGCCGATGTGCAGCTTGCCCGTCGGTGAGGGTGCAAAGCGGACGCGAACGTCTGATGCCATGGAAATCTCCTCGATTGCAGGATGGATGTCTAACCGCACCAGTATAAAGCATCAAAGCAACCTCCGCACAAAGGGCACCTACCTACTCATTGGGGGCAGACTTAAATGATCAGTCTTTGGGCAACCTGTCGGCACTTAGGTAAGGCTGATCATTTAAGTCTGTCCCCAATGAGTAGGTGCGGAAAGGGTGTGAATGTTTGATTTACGCGCTATGATGTGCCCTTGCATAGAGAGGCCGGCGGAATGGTAACGGTCGCCGGGACACGTTTTTGAAAGGACAATCATGTCAGAAGAACTTCGTTCCATCCCGCCCCAACACGGGTCCTTTGTTTTTACGTCGGAGTCGGTGACCGAAGGTCATCCCGATAAGATCGCTGACCAGATCAGCGACGCCGTCCTCGACGCAATCCTCGCCAAAGAAATAGAGCTCCAGGAGCAGGGCTACATCGCCCCCAACGGCGTGCCTGCTAACGTGGAGAACGTCCGCTGCGCCTGCGAGACCCTCGTGACCACCGGCACCGTCATCGTCGCCGGCGAGATCCGCACCCAGGCCTACGTCGACGTACAGGAGATTGCCCGCGGCGTTATCCGCCGCATTGGCTACAACCGTGCAAAGTTCGGTTTTGACTGCGACACCTGCGGCGTTATGAGCCTCATCCACGAGCAGTCGCCCGATATCGCCCAGGGCGTTGACGAGTCATTCGAGACCCAGACCGGTGCTACCACAGACCCGATCGACCTGATCGGCGCCGGCGACCAGGGCATGATGTTCGGTTACGCCTCCAACGAGACCAAGACCCTCATGCCCATGCCGCACTACCTGGCAAGCCGTCTGGCTGAGCGCCTGGCCGCCGTGCGCCACGACGGCACCCTGCCCTACCTGCGTCCCGATGGCAAGACCCAGGTCACCGTGCGCTACGAGGACGGCAAGCCCGTCGAGGTCACGACCATCGTCATCTCCACGCAGCACGCCGCCGAGATCGAGGACATGGGCAAGATCAAGGCCGACCTCATTGAACACGTCATAACCCCGGTCATGGCCGCTGAGAACATGCCGTGGGATAACGCGGACATCTACGTGAACCCCACCGGTCGCTTTGTCGTGGGCGGACCTATGGGTGACACGGGACTGACTGGCCGCAAGATCATCGTCGACACCTACGGCGGCTATGGCCGTCACGGCGGCGGTGCCTTTAGCGGCAAGGACTGCACCAAGGTCGACCGCTCCGCCGCGTATGCCGCGCGCTGGGTAGCCAAGAACGTGGTCGCCGCCGGTCTGGCCGACCGCTGCGAAGTCGAGCTTGCCTACGCCATCGGCGTTTCCAAGCCCCTCTCAATCATGGTCGACACCTTCGGTACCGCACATGTTGCCGAGGACAAGATCGTTGAAGCCGTAGAGAAGACCTTCGACCTACGTCCGGGCGCAATCATCCGCGACTTAGACCTGCGTCGCCCCATCTACGAAAAGACGGCAGCCTACGGTCACTTCGGCCGAGAAGACGCCGACTTCACCTGGGAGAAGACCGACCGAGTCGAAGAACTCAAAGCATCCTGCGGCCTGTAAGCTAACGGCAAAAGCTACAGCCAAGAAACAACGCACCAAAAGAAGTACCGGCTCCAACCGGTACTTCTTTTTTATTTAAAGGTGGTGAAGATGAGCCGACCTGGGACATGGAATAGGTCATAGGCCGATAAATTTCGCAGCAGAGCGACTCCAACCATGTATCCTAAGTTCCGAGGGCTTTGGTATCTGGTCGGTCGCGAGTTCCGCACGAGCCGGAGAGCACTTAATGTGCTCTCCGTGCGAGCAGGACTGCCCGAGCAGGCGACCAAATACCAAAGCCCTCGGAACGGCGGGATAGAGTATGCCCCGCCCCTCGGGACGACGGGATAGAACAGGAGCGCATATGGCAGGCAAGCCGCAAACACTAGCTACGACCTCGGCATTCGAGATCTTGGGCCCCGTCATGGTCGGCCCCAGTTCATCGCACACCGCCGGCGCCCTGAGGTGCGCCCAAGTTGCCGCCAGCCTGCTGGAAGGACGCATCACCAAAGTCACCTTTGGCCTGTGGAACTCCTTCGCCCACACCTACCGCGGCCACGGCACCGACCGTGCGCTCGTCGCGGGCATCCTGGGCTTCGACACCGATGACGAGAATATCAAGCAGGCCTTCAACCTCGCACGCGAGCAGGGCCTCGAATATCACTTTGACATCAAGGGCGACGACGCCTCCATCCACCCCAATACCGTCGATATCGACATGGTCGACGACACGGGCGCCACGGCACAGGTCCGCGGCGAGAGCCTGGGCGGCGGCAAGATGCGCATCAGCCGCATTAACGGCGTCGGCGTCGACATCTCGGGCATGTACTCCACGCTCTTCGTGGCACACAAGGACGTCCCCGGTGTACTCGCCGCGCTCACCAACCTGCTCGCCTACGCCCACGTGAACATCGCCTTCTGCCGCACCTACCGAACCGAAGTGGGCGGCCAGGCCTACTCCGTCTTTGAGACCGACGGCGCGCCCGACGACACCGTCGTCCCCATGCTGCGCAAGCTCGACAATGTCGATTACGCAACGTTTATCGAGCTCCCCGGTTCTGTCTCGTCGCTCTCCCCCGGCGTCTCGGCCAAGGAAATCTTCGACGACGGCGAGCAGCTGCTCGATGCGTGCGAGGAACTGGGGCTCAGCATCGGCGCCGTCATGGCCGTTCGCGAGGCGCGTCTGACCGGCGAGGCCCACGCCGTCGCCGCCATGCGCCGCGTGCTCGACGTCATGCGCGAGGAGACCACGGCCCCCATCGCCAATCCGCAGCGTTCGCTCGGCGGTCTTATCGGCGGCGAGGCCAAACTCGTCGATGCCACCAGCCGCAACGATTTGAGTGCAAGCCTGATGGGCGCCGTCCAGACCGACGCCGTTGCCCGCGCCATGGCCGTGCTCGAGCGCTCCGCTACCATGGGCGTGATTGTCGCCGCCCCCACGGCAGGCTCCGCGGGTGTTGTGCCCGGCTGCGTGCTGGCGCTCGCCGATCGCCTGCAGCTCGACGACGAGCAGGTCATGGACGCGCTCTACTGCGCAGCCGCCATCGGCCTCAACCTCACCACAAGCGCCTGCGTTGCCGGCGCCGAGGGCGGCTGCCAAGCCGAGGTGGGAAGCGCCGCTGCCATGGCAGCCGCCGCGCTGGTGCAGATGCTCGGCGGCACGCCCGAGCAGGCGCTCGACGCCAGTTCCATCGCGCTGAGTAACCTGCTGGGCCTCGTTTGTGACCCCGTCGGTGGCCTCGTGGAGGTGCCCTGCCAAAACCGCAACGCCATTGGCGTGGCAGCGGCCTTTAGCTCGGCACAACTCGCCCTCGCAGGCATTAAGAGCTTGGTGCCGTTTGACCAGATGGCACATGTCATGCTTTCGGTGGGCCACGCGTTGCCGGCCACGCTGCGCGAGACGGCAAAGGGCGGCATCGCGCAGGCTCCGGCCGCACTTTCGGCCTGTGCAAAATGCGGTGTGTGCGGATAGCGGCAAAGAACGACTCAAAGGTGGGACAAATGTCCCACCTCTTTTGAATGCCACCGTTTCCGTACCACAAACAGCAGGGCAATCGCTATAATGCAAGCCCAGTAAAAACACGATGAACCGCAAGGCGAAAATCGAAGGATATGCATACGATGTCGCAAAACGATCGAACCCAACTGATTCCCGATCCGCAGCAGCCGAGCAGGCACACCGGCAGCGTTCAGTCGCCACGTCCTATCGCGCCGAGCCACGGTCAGCAGCGTGGTGCGGCAAACGCTTCCCAACACCCGAACCAACAGCGACAGCAGCGTCAACAACGTCAGCAGCGCCGGGCAAACGGCAATGCGCCCAAGCAGCCCCCCACGCACGCTCGAGGCGATCGTGGCCCCGCGCGCAAACCCGCCGAGAACAATAAGTCGGGCAAAAAGACGACGCTCTTTATCGTCCTGGGTCTTATCGTCATTGTCTATATCGTAGGCGTCGTAGCGTTTTCGCAGGTAGCCTACCCCAACACCACCATCGCCGGCGTCGACGTCTCGTTCTCCAACGCTTCGTCTGCCGCCACCAAGGTCAATTCGGCATGGAAGCACTATAAGCTCGCCGTGACAGGCGATGACTTTAGCTGGACCTATCAGCCCGAGTCCGATGAGCCCATCGTCGACGGCGAAGCTGCCGCAAAAGAAATCATCAGCCACAACGAAGCCTTTGTATGGCCGGTCCGCCTTGTGGAATCCTTAAGCGGCAAGACCAAAACAACCGCCACCTCCAACGAAGTCGATCTTGATCAAGACGTCGACCTGTCCATGCTCTCCGACACCTTTAACCAAAAGCAGTTTGAGAAGGATCTGGGCGCCGCCATCGACGAGTTTAACGAGGGCCGTTCGGGCACGTTCGAGGCCAATAGCTCCTATGACGAACAGGCCGGCAAGTTTACCGTCGAGAAGGCGCGCTCCAACGAAAAACTCAACCGCGAGCATGTCATTAAATATGCCGAGCTCGAGCTTGCCTCGCTGGCCGAAACCGTAGATCTTTCCAAGCTCGGCAACGATGCCTATGAGCCGCTCAATGGAACGCTGACCGATGATCAGATTCAGGCCGCATGCGATGCCGCCAACAACTTCTTGGGCGTCAACGTGACCCTCAAGCTCAACGGCGAGGATGCCGGAAAGGTCGACGGCAGCTCCGTGCTGCAGTGGATCAGCTTTGCCGATCCGGCCAACCCCACGCTCGATACGTCGCAGATCAGCAGCTGGGCAGCCGAGCTCGCCAATGGCTTTAATACCGTTGGCTCCACTCGCTGGTGGACGCGCGCCGATGGCAAGCAGTGCGCCGTCGAAGGCGGCGACTTTGGTTGGTCCATCGACAGCAGCTCGCTCGCCAAGCAGGTCGAGGACGCCATTAACAACAAGCAGACCGGCGAGATCGAGATCAAGTACTCCCAGAAGGCCGACACCTTTACTGCAAAGGGAGAGCCCGACTGGAAGGCATACATCGATGTCGATCTGTCCGAGCAGCACGCGCGCTACTACGACGAGAACGGTAATATCGTTTGGGAGGCCAACTTTATTTCCGGCAAACCGGGCGAAGACGCCACCCCCGAAGGCGTGTGGCAGATCAACAGCAACGACGGCGGCAGCACCCTGATCGGAGCCAAGGACCCCGAGACCGGTAAGCCCAAATACGAGAGCCCGGTGAGCTACTGGATGCCGTTTGAGGGCAACATGATCGGCTTCCACGACGCCACCTGGCAAAACGACAAGAGCTTCGATAATGCCGAGTCGTACAAGTGGTGCGGCAGCCACGGTTGCATCAACCTGCGCCTGGCAGACGCCAAGGCACTTCACGACTGCATCAAAGTCGGCCTGTGCGTGGTTGTCCACTCGTAGTGCAACGCGCGCATTCCTACAACGTGGAACCGCTGCGACCAATCTAACAGTTCCGAAAGAAACCGTCCTATGCGCCCGCCCCAACCGGTGGGCGCATATAATTATCGAGGTTCTTTCTATAAAGGAGACGCTATGCCGAATGTCCCCACGATCACCCCGGGCCCGGATGATACCGAGCGCACGCCCGAAGGTGCCACCGAAACGATTCCTCTGATTACAGACGTACATGCCAATAAGCAGAACGGACGCACGAACGATACGGCCGAGATTTCCGATGAAGAGGCATATGCCAAGCTCAAAGCAAAACGTGCCGAGCGCCGACGCAAAAAGCTGATTCGACGCGGTATTGCTGCCGGTGTCGTAGGTGCCATCGCGCTCATTGCCATTGTCGCAACCCTGGTTATCAATGCGCAGCCTCAGAGCGCTAGCGGGCCTGTGACCGACATGGTGACCGAGGGCACGTTTACCACAACGGTCGAGGCGAAAGGCCAGCTCAAACCCATTTCGTCCTCAGTGGTCTCCCCTTCTGTCGACGGCACGGTCGATTCGATCAACGTGCAGGCAGGCCAATCCGTCAACGAGGGCGACATGCTTATGACCATTAAAAACGACGAGCTCGATCGCAACGTTGCCGAGGCGCAGCGTGCAATTGCAGCCGCTCAGGAAGACCTCGCCAACGCGCAGAAAGCCGCAGCTGCCGCGCAGGCCACCCCAACGACGGACGTCGAGGGAGCTTCCGCAGCGGCTGGCGTCTCTGACGCATCAGCGGACACGAACGCCGTATCGGCCGCGCAGCGCAGCCTCGCTTCGGCCCAGGCAAACCTAGACCAGGCGAACGCCAAGGCCGCCAGTCGCACGGTCACGGCCCCGAGCTCGGGTAGCATCGTGGAGCTTAACGCCAAGGTGGGCGCAACGGTAACAGGCGGCATGATCATGGGCGAAAGCGATACGAGCGGCGGCAAGCAGTGCATGCAGATCGCCGACCTATCCAAGATGAAGGTGACCGTGCAGGTGGGCGAAAAGGACATCGCCAAGATCGCCGTTGGGCAGAGCGCCAACGTCACGTATCCCGCGTTTCCCGATATCGTGAGCCAGGGAACCGTCACGGCTATCGCGTCGGTGGCAAACTCCGACGCCGCCAACGGCGGCGGCAGCGTGACCTTTAACGTCGACATCCTCATCGAGGCGCCCGACGCGCGCCTGAAGCCGGGCATGACGGCCGAGGTCTCGGTGGTGACCGAGCAGCTCGACGACGTGGTGATGGTGCCGACGATGGCGCTCATGACCGAAGACGGCGAACACTATTACGTCAACGTGGCAACCGATGACGAGGGCAAGCAAACCCGCCGCGTCAAGGTGACCGTCGTGACGCAAAACGACAACGAAACCGTAGTCGGCAAGACACAGGTCAAGCGCGACGACCAGGGCAACGAGATCAACCCCAACGTGCCGGTTACCAAGCTGCGCGATGGTGACACCCTCGTCATGGACACCGGAGCGGACGCAACGGCTGACGGCGGCTACAGCGCGGATTCGGGCAGTATGTCTGCCGATGAGGACATGTAATGCGTCCCGTTATCGACATCCGCAACGTGCACCGCATCTTTGAGAGCGAGGCAGGTTGCGCCCACATCCTGCACAACGTGAGCCTGGCGGTAAATCCCGGCGAATTCGTCGCTATCACTGGCCCCTCGGGTTCGGGCAAATCAACGCTCATGAACATCCTAGGCTGCCTGGATAAGCCAACGGCAGGCGACTACTACCTGCAAGGGGTCAACGTGGCCGAGCTCGATGATGACGAGCTCACCGAAGTTCGCGCCCTGAGCATTGGCTTTGTCTTTCAGAGCTTCAACCTGCTGCCGCGCCTGTCGGTTATCGAAAACGTCATGCTGCCGCTGGCCTACACCAATGTGCCCCGTAGCCAGCGCGAAATGCGCGCCGTGCACGCGCTGCAGGCCGTCACGCTGCCCGTCGACCACTGGGACCACCGCATATCCGAGCTCTCGGGCGGCCAGATGCAGCGTGTCGCCATCGCACGCGCCCTCGTCAATGACCCGCCCATCATTCTGGCCGACGAGCCGACGGGAAACCTTGACTCCGCCACCGGAGCGCTTGTGATGGAGACCTTCCATAGACTTCAGGAGCGCGGCAAAACCATCGTGCTTATCACACATGACCCCGGCATCGCCGCCGAGGCCGACCGTGCCGCGACCATCCACGACGGTCGCATTCACGACGGCGCGTATATTCCACATGCACCGCGGACCCTACGCAGCGCTGTAGATAGCCTGCCCATGATTTCCGCCTCCGCCAACCCGCCGAAAGGAGTGGTGGCATGAGCGCCCGCGATCTCATCCAGGAAGCCCTTCACTCGCTCGAAGCCAACAAGGGGCGCAGCCTGCTCACCATCCTGGGCATTGTCATCGGCATCGCCTCGGTTATCGCCATGACTTCGCTCATCGGCGGTATCCAAAACAGCCTGGTCAACAGTCTGGGCCTCAATGCGGCACGCATGGTGCAAATCTATTCGTCGCAAGAACTCACCGAGTCGGACATCGAGAAGCTTCAAAAACTGGTGCCGCAGATAGAGCAGATCGGCATTGTCGACAGCGCGTATACCGAGTATAAGACCGGCGATAAAAGCTATACCGTCATGGCACAATGTGTCGATAGCGACATGCTCGACGCGGTGGGGGCCAGCAAGCTCGTTGCGGGGCGCACCTATTCCCAGGCCGAGTCCCAGTCAGGCTCGCGCGTGGCGCTCATCAGCCGCAACGGCGCCGATCAGCTTTACGGCAACGAACAGGATGCGCTGGGGAAAACCATCAAGGTGTCCAACGGCGAGGTGCAGATTGTAGGCGTGATAGATGGTGGCAGCGACTCCATGGGCTCGCTCACGCTGTATATGCCACGCGAAACCATCTCCGGCCTGTTTGGTGACGAGAATCCTTCATTCCCCAGCGTGACGGCACTTGCCGCCGAGGGCACGGACATGGATGAGCTTTGTAAGACCATCGAGTCAAAGGTGCGCGCGATGAAGGGCATCGAGGAGGAGGATGGGTACGACAGTGTATCGGCGACATCCATGAAAAGCGCCATCGATGCGCTCAGCTCCTTTATGGGCGCGTTCTCGCTCATCATGGGTGCTGTCGCCAGCATCTCGCTGCTTGTCGGCGGTATCGGCATTATGAATATGATGCTTACCAACGTAACGGAGCGCATCCGCGAGATCGGCATCCGCCGCGCTCTGGGCGCAAGTCGTCGCGATATCACCGCGCAGTTTTTGGCCGAATCCTCGGCGCTGTGCGTCACCGGCGGACTGCTAGGTGTCCTGATTGGCTATCTGCTGGCATGGGGCCTCGCGATGTTTGCCTCCGGATCCGGGATTCTTGGCGAGCTCGGTGCCAGCGGGCAAATCACACCGAGTTTTTCAATCGCCACGGTGATGCTGGCCTTCGCCGTCTCCGTCGGCATCGGCGTGATCTTTGGCTTCTACCCCGCTCGCCGCGCGGCGAAGCTCGACCCGGTGGAGTGCCTACGCTACCAGTAAGCCACCATCAACAAGTTGCGGTGAATTAGGGACTAAATATGCTATCTAGCAGCAAATACAGACACTATTTCACCGCAACTTATTGAAGGGCTGCTTGCGCCAGTTCCGGGCGTCGTCCTCGAGCTATTGGCGGATGACGGGCTTGTACGGGTCGAGCTTGCTCGGGGCGCTCCTCTTCGCGGGCGGGAGGGCGCGCAGGCGCGGCGAGCGCCTAGCGCGCGAACTCCCGTAAGAGCGCGTCTTCCACTTCCATAAGCGAAAGGGCCCCGCCTCCCTCGGCGGGACGGGCGACCACGATACAGCGCGCTCCCACGTCGCGCGCGGAGGCGATCTTCTCGGCCGTGCCGCCTACGGTTCCCGAGTCCTTGGTCACAAGCCACTGGGCGCCCACCTGCCGAAGCATCGCCTCGTTGAGCTCGCGGGTGAAGGGCCCCTGCATGCCGATGATGTGCGATGGCGAAAACCCCGCGTCGATGCACTTCGTTATAGCACCGGGCAGCGGGAGCACACGCACGAAGAAGCGCTCCGCGTAATCGGCGACGCGCGTATAGGGAGCAAGCTCCTTGCTCCCCGTCGTGAGAAGCGCGCGACCCGGGTTCTCGGAGAGAAAGCGCGCCGCGCAGGCGATCGACGCGACCGACACGACGCCTTTGGGCAGCGCCTCGGCCGCACGCGCAAGGCGCAGACATCGTACACCCACGGCAAGCGAAGCGGCCCGGATGTTGCCGCTGGCGAGCGTAGCGAAGGGGTGCGTGGCGTCGACGACGATGCGCGCGCCGGAAAGCTCGCGCTCCATGTCGGCCTCGTCGAGCCTGCTCGCATGCACCTCGATGCCCGGAAGCTCGCCCAAAAGCTCGCCTCCGTACTCGGTTGCCGCGTAGGCACGGGCGGGGATGCCCGCCCCGCTCGCCCATTCGCACAGAAGGCGGCCCTCGGTGGTGCCGGCGAAGATGCGCAGCGCCGGCGCAGATGCGGGCGCCGTCACTTCGGGCCGCCTGGGCGCGTGATCTGGTAGAGCAGCGCGTTCATAATGGCGGCCGCCACGGTCGAACCGCCCTTGCGACCCCTCGCGACGATGGCCGGCGCGCGTCGCGCGAGTAGCTCCTCTTTCGCCTCGACCACGTTCACAAACCCGACCGGCACCCCAACGACGAGCGCGGGCGCGATCTTCCCCTCGTCCATGAGCTCGGCGAGGCGCAGAAGTGCTGTGGGAGCGTTGCCGACGGCCACGATGAGCGGACCCTCGATGCCGCAAGCTTTGTCCATGCTCGCAACGGCGCGAGTCGTGCCCGCGGCGCGCGCAGCCACGGCGACATCAGGGTCGGCCATGTAGCACACGGCCTTGCAGCCGAGCTTCGCGAGCGCAGGCTTGCTTATGCCTGCGAGCGCCATGTTCGTATCGGTGAGCACCGTGGCCCCTGCGCGCAGTGCGTCGAGCGCACAGTGCGCGGCGTCATGAGTGAAAACGAGGGAATCGGCGTACGAGAAGTCGGCAGTGGTGTGGATGACGCGCTTCACGACGGGTTCTTCGAGCGGCGGGAACGTGCGGCCGCCGAGCTCTTCGGTGATGATCTCAAAGCTGCGCCGCTCGATGTCGCCGGGCGCCATCTCCTTGGAATCCATCTAGTACTCCACTCCTTCCCTTGCACATATCCCCTGCTCGTAGGGGTGTTTCTCGCACCGCATCTCGGTTATGTAGTCGGCCTTCTCCACGATCTTGCGGGAAGGCGCGCGCCCGGTGAGCGCTACTTCGACGCCGCGCGCGGACATATCGAGCGCGCGGTCCACGAGCGCCTCGTCGACAAGCCCCTTCGAAAGCGCATCGAGCGCCTCGTCGAGCACGAGCAGCCCCTCCTGCGCGCCCTCGAGCTCGGCAAGCGCGGAAGCGAGGTTCCCATCGTGCAGCTCGCACGTAGCGGCAAGTTCTTCCGACGACATCGACCAGGTAAACTTGTCCGACACCTTCCCCGCGAACACGGGCACGCCGAAATGCTCGGCGAGCAGGCGCGCCTCCCCGCTTTCGCCGTCTTTCAGGAACTGCACGACGACGACGCGGCGGCCTGCGGCGAGCATGCGAAGGGCGAGGCCCATCGCCGCCGTGGTCTTGCCTTTGCCGTCGCCATGATACACGTGAATCATACGCCCTCCTCGATAATGCGGTAGACATACTCCATGTCGAGCGCTCCGCGCACGACGTCGGCCAGGCGGTCGAACTCGCGCGCACGGTGATCGGCCGCGGACGCCGCGCCCGCAGCACCCACGACGCTCTCGGGCAGGCCGCGCATGCGCGCGAGCGAGCGCGCGAGGGCGAGCGCCACCCCCGGTTCGTCGAACAGGCCGTGGAGATAGGTTCCGAACACGTTTCCGCAGGCCGCGCCTTCTGGTTTGCCGCCAATCGTGCCCGCAGGGGCGCAGGAGACGGTCGTTTCGCCGTCGTGAATCTCGTACCCACGCGCCGTCATGCCGTTCCACACCGAGAACGCGCCTTGGGCGCCCGTGATGCGCAGCTCCGACTGGGCGAGGCGCTTTTCCTCCTTGAACACCGTACTTGCAGGGATGAGCCCGAGCCCGCGCGCGGTGCCAGCGCCTTCCCTGCCGTGCGGGTCCGAAAGCTCGTCTCCCAAAAGCTGGTAGCCTCCGCATATGCCGAGCACCGGCGTGCCCGCGCCCGAAAGCGCGCGTACACAGGCTCCGATGCCGCTAGCCGCAAGCCAGCGCGCGTCGTCGACCGTGGACTTCGAGCCGGGAAGCACCACCAGGTCGGGTCGGCCCAGATCGGTCGTCGAGGAAACGTAGCGCACGCCCATGCCGGGCACGCGCGAAAGCGGGTCGAAGTCGGTGAAGTTCGACAGATGCGGAAGGCGCACGACGGCGACGTCGATGACGCCGCGCGCCTCGCGGGCAGTTAGGCGCGGCGCGAGCGAGTCCTCGTCGTCCAGGTCGAGCGTAAGATACGGCACGACCCCCACGACGGGAACCCCGCACATTTTCTCGAGCGGAGCCAAACCCGGACGCAGGATTTCCACATCGCCGCGGAACTTGTTCACCATAAGCCCCCGCAAAAGCGCGCGGTCCTCGGGCGCAAGGAGCGCGACCGTGCCGTAGAGCTGGGCAAACACCCCGCCTGGGTCGATGTCGCCCGCGAGCAGCACGGGGGAGGACACGGCGCGCGCGAGCCCCATGTTGACGATGTCGTTTTCGGCAAGGTTGATTTCGACGGGACTGCCGGCGCCCTCGATGACGATGACGTCGTTTTCCTCCGCGAGCGAATCGAACGCCTCCAAAATCTGCGGCATGAGCGCCTTCTTTCGCGCGAAGTAGTCCCTCGCAGCGAAGGCTCCCTGCGCCTTGCCGGCCACGATGAGCTGGCTTCGGTGATCGCTTTCGGGCTTGAGCAGGATGGGGTTCATGCGCACGTCGGGCGCGATGCCGCACGCCTCGGCCTGCATGATCTGAGCGCGCCCCATCTCGAGCCCGTCGGCCGTGACACCGCTGTTGAGCGCCATGTTCTGGCTCTTGAAGGGAGCCACGCGCAGGCCGTCCTGCGAAAGCACACGGCACAGCCCCGCCGCAAGCAGGCTCTTCCCCGCGTTCGACATGGTGCCCTGGATCATGATGGGCTTCGCCCTACCCACGGGTATCGACCTCCTTCGCCGAGCCTCGGCCATCCGCGCCCGCCATAGCGTCGCTGCAAGAAGCGCCGCCCCGTTCGTCGGGTTCGCCTTCGCCCGATGCGCCTTCCGCCCGAAGCGCGCGGCTGAACGCCATCGCAAGCCGGGCGTTCTCCTTGCGCGTGCGCACCGCGACGCGGCACCAGAAACGGGACAGTACCGAAAACGAGTCGCACGTGCGGACCAAAACCCCCTGTTTATACAGGCGCTCGGGGATGTCTTTCGCCGGCATGCGGACTAAAAGGAAGTTCGCATCCGACGGCACGACGGAAAGCCCGAGCGAGGAGAGCTCGTGGGAAAGCCACGCTCGCTCGCCCGCCAGTACATCGCGCGTGCGCGAGACGTATTCGACGTCTTCCAGGGCGGCGATGCCTGCGGCCTCGGCGACCGAGGAGACGGGCCACGCCTGTCCCGCCCGGCGAATCCCCTCGATGAGTTGGGCGTTTCCGCTGATCAGATACCCCAACCGCAACCCTGCCATTCCGTAGAGCTTGGTGAACGCGGAGAGCACGGCCACATGGTGCGAACACGCGGCGCGTGCGGTCACGCTCCTTTCGCGGGCGTCGGGCGCAAATCCGAGGAAGCACTCGTCCACGACGAGCAGCGCGCCCACCTGCTCGCAGCGGCAAGCCGCGGCATCGATCACGCTGGGGTCGACGAGGCGCCCCGTCGGGTTGTTCGGATTGCAGAGGTACGCCACGTCTCCCGGCCCCTCGATCGCGCGGGCGAAGGAGGCGGGCACGTCGAAGTCGTCCGCTTCGGAGAGCGGGAACTCCTGCACGCATGCACCGTAGTACGATGCCGCCTCCGCATATTCAGAGAACGTCGGCGCGCACACGACGATGCGTTTCGGGCGCACCGCCGCAGCGAGCCGCCAGATGATGTCGGACGCGCCCGCGCCGCAGACGATAGTATCTTCGGGAATGCCCTGGGCGCGCGCTAGGGCGCGAACGAGGGCGAGGCTTTCCCTATCGGGGTAGGCGTCGATTCGAGAAAGCGACTTGCAAGCTGCGGCGACGGCGCGCGGCGAGGGGCCTGCCGGATTCACGTTCACCGAGAAGTCGATGAGATCGGAGACGCCCCCTTCGCAACCGATGCCGAGCGATTGCGCGCTGCCCCCATGCGTACGGGCGCGCAGGATTCCCCCGGCAGCCCGGAGCGCGGCGTGGTCTTCCCTCATGCCATCGCCCCCAAGGCGAGCACGACCGCCGCGCGCGCGGCGCCGAAGACGACGAGCGCGCATACGGACGCGGCGAGCATGAGCCTTGTCGCCCGGGCGATGTCGCCCCACTCGATTTCACGGGACGCGTCGCCTATCGTCGGTTTCTCAACGAGCTTGCCGAAATACACCGCGGGTCCTGCCAGGCGCAGCCCGAGCGCGCCCGCACACGCTGACTCGGTCTGCGCCGAGTTGGGGCTCGCATGGCGACGCCTGTCGCGGCGCCAGATGCGCGCCGCCCCGCGCGCGTCGAGCCCGACGATCGGGCACACGGCGATCATGAACAGGGCCGATAAGCGCGAGGGAATCCAGTTCACCGCATCGTCGAGGCGCGCCGAGGCGCGACCGAAGTCGATGTAGCGCTCGTTTTTGTAGCCCACCATGCTGTCGAGCGTGTTCACCGCCTTGTACGCCATGCCCAAGGGCGCACCCCCGATCATAAGGTAGAAAAGTGGCGCGATGACGCCGTCGCTCGCGTTCTCCGCCACCGTTTCCACGGCGGCGCGCGCGACGCCCTGCTCGTCGAGAACAGACGTGTCGCGTCCCACGATGAGCCCGACGGCTTCGCGCGCCGCGACAAGGCCGCCCTTCGAGAACGCGTGGGCCACGGCCAGGCTCTGGCGGCGCAGCTCGCATGTCGCGAGAACCTGATAGCTCGCCCATGCCTCGGCCACGAAGCGCAAGCCGGAGTGAACCATGCCGCAAAGATGTAGGATACCCCAGGTCAAAAGCCCACACGCAAGCGGAAGCGCCACGGCGAGCACAAGTCCTGCGGCGCGCGTGCCCGCGGACGTTTGCGGGAATGCGCCTCGAAGGCGGCCTTCGGCCCACGTGATCGCGCGCCCCATGGCGACGACGGGATGGGGAAGCCAGCGCGGGTCGCCGAAGGCAAGGTCGGCCGCGAACCCGGCGGCGACGGCAAGAATCGTCATCACCGGGCATCGCCCCCCGAAGCGGGGCGAACGTCGCGAAGGCAGCGCCCATCCCAGGTGGCGGCCCATGCGCCGCCCGGCTCGGTATGCACGTCGAAATATCCCATTTTCGGGACAGCTAGGTCGGAGAGTAGCGCTTTCACGGTACCCGCGTGAACGACGAAGACGGCGCGCCCACTCCCCTGGGCGCGCTCCGATTCGCACGCCTCCCGAAACGCCGCGACGACGCGGCGGGTGAAATCGCTCTTGCCCTCGCCATGCGGGCAGCGCGTCTCGCACCAGGAGTCTACCCAGGCGTGGTAGCGCACATCCTCTTTAAGCTCGGCGGCGCTTCGCCCCTCGAAGTCACCGAAATCCATCTCGCGCAGACCGGGGCACGCCATAAGCTCCGCGTTCGGGAAGAGGATGCGCGCCGTCTGGTCGGTGCGGGCCATGCCGCTCGTGATAACACGGAACACGTCACGATCGCACGCGAGGTCGCGCAAAGCGCGCTCGCCCGCACTCGACAGGGGCTCGTCGGTGCCCGCCCCGCTGTAGCGATGGTCTTCCGTGCCCGCCGTGGCACCATGGCGCACGAAGACGACTTCCAAAGGCGCGCCCGCGCCCTGCGTCCCTCGAGGCGCATCGGCAAGGTTTCCTTTGATGACCTGGGGAATCCCGCACGTCATGCGCACGACGACGTCGGCGCGCGCAGCGAGCGCGCATCCCAGGCGCCCCGCGCGCTCGCGCCATTGGGCGTCTTCCGCACGCATGGGGACGACCCCCGAGCCGACCAAGGGCAGAATCACTGCGTCGAAGCCGATCAGCCGATCGAGCGCCCGGTCAGCGTCGAGCGCGCGTACGAGTTCCTCAGCACGGTACGCGACACGGCCGGCAAAAGCCGCGGGCACGCCGCCCTCCGCAAGCTGCGCCGCGTCGACGAAATCGTCCGCCGCGAACCCGAGCCTTTCGCGCACGAAGGTCCTCTTCCCCGAATGCGCGCCACCTACCACGAGAATCATAGGAGCATGCCCCCCGCCACCAGCATGGCAAGCATCGCGAGCTCGGCCCATTGCAGAAACCATCCGGCCAAATCACCCGTCACCCCGCCGAAGCGGGACAGGGCAACATGGCGGTACCACGCGAGCGCCAAAAGCCCCGCCACCGCCATAAGGGCGCCGACGGCCCGAACGCACGCGACCATCCCTGCAGCCGAAGCCGCAGCGAAAGCGCAAAGCGGCACGACGATCACCGCGCGCCTCTTCGCAGGCGAGAGCCCCGCGGCCATGCCGTCCGCCCGCGCGGCAGGCCAGCATTCTACGGCGAGCCCCGAAAGCGCGCGGGAGAACACGAGCGAGCACAGAAGTGCGAGGAACGACCCCGCCGTAAGCGGCAGCGCGGTGAACAGGGAAAACTGCAGAATAAGGTACACGACAACACCAATGACCCCGAAGGCGCCCGCCCGCGGGTCGTGCATGATCTCGAGCTTTCGCTCGCGCGGGGCCCAACTTGCAAGCGCATCGGAGGTGTCGCAGAGCCCGTCTAGGTGGATGCCTCCCGTCACCGCCACAGGCAACGCCACGAGCACGGCCGCGACGATGGTCGCGGGCGCGCCGAGCAGGTTCGCCATGTGCCCCCACGCCGTCATGAGGAAGCCTTCCGCAACGCCCACCAGGGGAAACGCGGCAAGCGCATGGGTTGATCCGAAATCGGTCCAGGCCGATTTCGGGACGGGGATGCGCGAGAACGTTCCGAACGCCGCGCCGATTGCCTCTGCTATCTTCACCTTGTAGGTCCTTCGCCTTTCATCCACACGGGAATCCCGCATACCACTTCGACTGCGCGGTCGGCCAGCGCCGCCACGCCCGCGTTCACGCGCGCGAGCGCGCGCCTCCATCCCTCGGTCCCCTCATCGTAGCGCATCCCATCGGCGAACACGTCGACGGAGACCACCACCGTATACGCAGCGGCCTGAGTGAGTCGTTCGATGCCTCCGAGCACCTCGCGCGCCACAGCGTCGGGGTCACGTGGGGACAAGCCGCCTTCCGCGAAGAGCTCGTTCGCAACCAGGTTGCCCACGTCCTCCAAAAGAAGCGTGCAGCCGCGCGGAAGCCCGGGCACTGCGGCGCCCACGTCACGCGTGCGCTCGAGGGTGGAAAACCCCTTGCCCTCGCGCATCGCCCGATGGCGCGCGATACGGCGGGTGCCCTCTTCCCCGAAGGGCTCCATCGTTGCCAGGTACACGCGGGGGCCGTCGTGCCCGAGGCACAGGGACTCGGCATAGGCGCTCTTGCCGCTCGCGGCGGCGCCGATAACGAACGTCACCGTCATTTCCCGGCCTCAAAATGCTCGTAAGCAGCCATGCCAGTCGCCGTGAACGTCTTCCCATCCCGGTACACGCGCAGCGCCGAATCCAGAAGGGACAGATACGCCATGGCGCCCGCGCCCTCGCCCAAGTGCATGCCTGCGTCGAGGGGTGCCTTTATGCCGAGCTCGCGAAGGAGCTCCTGGCTTGCGGGTTCGCTAGATGCGTGGGTGCCCACGAGGTAGCCCAAGGCGTTGGGGCACAGGCGCACCGCGCACAGGGCCGCCGTGCAGGATATGACCCCGTCGAGGAGCGCCGGCGCCTTCGAGGCCGCGGCCCCCAGGTAGAAGCCACACATCGCCGCGATGTCGAAGCCGCCCACCTTCGAGAGCACGTCGATCGGGTCGGCGGGATCGGGCGAGTTCGCGTCGATAGCGCGCTCGACCACGTCGCGCTTGCGCGCGAGCGAGGTGTCCGAGAGCCCCGCGCCGCGCCCGACGAGGCTCCGCGCGTCCGCTCGGATGAGCACTGCGGCAACCGCCGCCGAGGTGGTCGTGTTGCCGATGCCCATCTCGCCCGCGGCGAGAAGGCGCACGCCGGCGCGGGCAAGCCCGCACGCGACGGCGATTCCGACCTCGATCGCGCGCACGGCCCCATCGCGAGACATGGCGGAGCCGTGCGCGATGTTGCCGCTCCCCCGCCGCACGTTCGCGCGCACCATGCGAGCGTCTTCTATGCCCCGGGCCATACCCACGTCGACGGGCACGACCTCGGCACCCGCGAACGCCGCCATGCGGCAGGCGCTCGTGGCCCCCTCGCACATGTTGCGCGCGACGGCTCGCGTCACGTCTTGCCCGCTTTGCGACACGCCCTCGGCAACGACCCCGTTGTCGGAGAAGAATACCGCGAGCGCACGGGGAAACTCGGCCACCTCGGCGCTCCCCTGAGCTGCGGCGATACGCGCGACGGCGTCTTCAAAGTCGCCCAATCCCCCCAAAGGATGCGCGATGGAATCCCACGCGGCGTACGCGGCGGCGCGGGCACACTCATCTGCGGGCGCGATCCGGGAGAGCGCGGCTTCGAGCACGGCGCCCGGCGCCGACGAGAACGCGCGCTCGACTTCCTCGCGGATGCAGGCAAGCGCGGTTTCGGTTGCTTCAGCCATGCCGTCTCCTCTCTGCGAACGACGCTGTGGCAGACGCGAACGCGCGCGCAACGTCGGGGTTCGCAGGATAGTACACATGCGGGAAGCCCGCAACCAGGGCCGGGGTGGTCGTCATGCACGGCCAGCCCTTGTCGCGCCGGGGCTTCTGCGCCCAGAAGTCGCCGCCCGGGCAGGTGGACTGCCAGTAGTGGAACTCGTGCGCGCGGATGCGTGTGCCGCGCGGCCCGTAGAGCCCGTAGCGTTGGGAAGTGAGCTCCACGTACCCGAAATGGGACAGCCTTCCCCCGTTCTCGCTTGCGCCCTCAAGGGCGCCCGCAACAGGCCAGCGCCGCCCCTCGCTATCGGAGATTTCGCGCTGCAGGTACAGAAACCCACCGCATTCGGCAACCGTCGGCATGCCGGATTCCACCGCGCGCCGCACCGCCTCGCGCATCGGCGCGTTCTCAGAGAGCTGCCGCGCATGGAGCTCCGGGTAGCCGCCTCCCAGATAGAGGGCGCTTGTCCCCCGGGGCAACTCGCTATCACACAGGGGGCTGAAAAAGGCCAGCTCGCAACCCAGGTCCTCGAGCGCGCGCAGGTTCTCCTCGTAGTAGAACGAGAACGCCTCGTCACGTGCGACGGCGACGATGGGCCGCGCTCCCGCGATCGGCTCCAACCGGTAAGGTTCCTCGCGGATATCGGGTGCCGTCGCCGCCATTTCGAGCAAGCGGTCGACGTCGACGCTCTTTTCCACCAGCTCGGCCATCTTGTCGATGCGCGCGGAGAGCTGCTCGACCTCGTCGGCGGTCACAAGCCCCAGATGCCGGCTTTCGAGCGAGAACGCATCGTCGGCGGGGATATTCCCCAAAACCGCGACACCCGTGTGCTTCTCGATCGCAGGCGCCGCGTAGGCGCAGGCAGCGGCGCTCGTCTTGTTCAGCACGACGCCGCGCACGTTCGCACAAGGCAGGAACTCGGCGATGCCGCGGATTACGGCGGCGAGCGATAAAGACGCCCCGCGCCCGTTCACCACTAAAACGACCGGCGTTTCCGTGTCGCACGCAACCTGGTAGCTGCTCGCATCGGCCACGCCGGGCGCCATGCCGTCGTAGAAGCCCATGGCCCCCTCGAGCACCGCGACATCCGCGCCCGCGGCGCCGCGTGCGAGCAGGGCGCGCAGCGTCGGGGCGTCGGTGAAGAAGCCGTCTAAGTTGCCCGAGCGCGCACCCACAACGCGGCGATGAAAGAGCGGGTCAATGTAGTCGGGGCCGCATTTGAAGGCCGCGCATGCGAGGCCGCGGCGCGCAAGCGCGCGCAGGAGCGCGCACGTAACGACCGTCTTGCCGCTCCCGCTCGAGGGCGCAGCGACCATGAAGCGCGGAATGGTCGTGCTCACCGGGCGCCGCCTTCCCCACCTGCACCACGCGCGCTGACGAGGAACACGGGGTTTTGCGCCTTCATAAGATGGTGCGAGCCTACAGCCTCGGCGCGGGCGGCCGACACCTGGCACGCCTCGAACCCCTTAAAGCGCGAACCCGAGAGGAGCGCGCACGCCTCGGTGAGCGTCTCAACGGTGACGCATGGCACGCACAGGCGAACCTGCGAGTTCTTCTCGAGCGCCGCCTCCACGATGGAGGGAAGCTCGCCCGCGCTCCCGCCGACGAACACGGCGTCGGGGACGGGCAGTTTCGCGAGCGCTTCGGGGGCGACACCGGGGATCGCATGCACGTTGCCGCACCCGAATGCATCCGCGTTCTCTCGGATGAGCCGCACGCCGGCCGCGTTGCGCTCGACCGCCCATACCGACCCCGTTCGCGCGACGAGCGCCGCCTCAATCGACACGCTCCCCGTGCCGGCGCCGACGTCCCACACGGTGTCGGTCGCGGTAAGGCGCAGCTTCGCGAGCGCGACGGCGCGCACCTCCTGCTTGGTCATGGGAACGTCGCCGCGGATGAAAAGCTCGTCGGGAATGCCCGAGGAAGCGTACGGCCAGCGGGAGCTCGCGGCGCGGGATGCGCCCGCAAAGTCCGCCGCGGAAGAAGCCGCCGCGGGCGCGGACGCGCCGGCCGGTGCCTCGGAGGCTGCGCTAGAGCCCACAGGCGACCCGGCGCCGCCTGCGAACTCGATAAGCATCACGTTCAAGTCGTCGAACGTCTGACCTGCGATTTCACTTGCGGTCGCGCAGGTGATGCGCTCGTCGGGGTACGACAGGCGCTCGGCCACCGTCACGCGCGCGTCCCCGAAGCCCGCCTGCACAAGCTCGCCCGAAAGCCGCGAGGGGTCGTCCCCGCCCGACGTGGCGAGGAAGAGCTCGCCTGAGCGCTCGGCCTCGGCCACGATGTCGCACGCCACGCCGTGAGCGCTCGCGAAGCGCCAATCCTGCCATGGACGCGCGAGGCGCGCGGCGAGATACGACGCTGAGCTTATGCCGGGAATGACGCGCACGTCCACCTGCGCGTCGCCGGAGAGCGCCTCCACCAGGCGGCGCGCGCCGCTGAACAGCCCCACATCGCCCGTCATCACGACCACGGCGCGCTGCCACGACGCCGCATCGGTGAGCGCGGCGACGATGTCCGCCGTCTTCACGAGCTCGCATCTCACCACGTCGGGCGGCACGTCGATGCCGGCAAGCGCGCGATGAGCGCCGATGACCACGTCGGCGATGTCGATCGCGTCGAGCGCCGCGCGCGAGAGCAAGTCGGGGTTTCCGGGCCCCGCCCCGATGATCGTTACCTTTCGCATGGAATCTCCCGATACCCGCGCGGCGTGACCATACGGCCGCCTACGAGCTTCGTGTCCGCGTTGCCGACGAACACGGTGGTGAACATGTCGGCGTCGATCTCCCCCAGCTCGGAGAGCCTGCACATGCCCGACTGCTGCCCCTCGCGCCCGATGTTACGTACCCAGCCGCAGAGCGTGTCGGGGGCCTTCCATTCGAGCATAATCTTCGCCGCGCGTGAGAGCCTGTCGGCGCGCTTTCTGCTGCGCGGGTTGTACAAACAGATGCAGAAGTCGGCGCTCGCCACGGCGGCGAGCCTGCGCTCGATGACCTCCCATGGCGTGAGCAGGTCGGAGAGCGACACGACCGCGAAGTCGTGGGCAAGCGGGGCGCCGAGCACCGCCGACCCGCTCTGAGCCGCGGTGGCCCCGGCGATAACTTCCACGTCTACATCGGGGTAGTCCTCCGCAAGCTCCAGCACGGGGCTCGCCATGCCGTACACGCCCGCGTCACCGCTGCACACGAGCGCCACGGCTTCTCCGCTCTGCGCGCGCGAAAGCGCAAGGCGGCACCGTTCGACCTCGTGCATCATCGGCGTCGCGAGATGCGCCGCGTCGGGCACGGCGGCGAGCGCGAGCTCCACGTATTTCGTGTAACCCACAACGACGTCGGACGCCTCGAGCGCACGCCGAGCCGCAATCGTCATGCCGTCGGGGCCGCCCGGGCCGATTCCCACCACGAAGAGCTTTCCCATCACCGCTCCTTAAACGAAAGTTTAATAGTTACCTTGGAAAACGCGACGGTCACGCCGCCGTGAGCGAGCTTCGGGAAGATAAGTTTGCCCCCCTCCGCGAGCGCTGCCCGCTCGCACACGTTGTCGACCCCCACCGTCGCGCGCACGAAATCAGATGGCGAAACGCTGCCTTCGACCTGCGACAACTCCTCTGCGGAATACGTCGCAAGCGGGATATTGCGCGCGCAGCAGAAGGCGAGCAGACCCTCCTCGTGCGCCTTCACGTCGATCGTCGCCGCCTCGCGCACGGCCGAAGGCGAGATACTCACCTGCCCGCACGCGAGAAGAAACGCCTCCTCGATCGCTTCGGCGCACGCACCGCGACGGCATCCTATGCCCGCAACGATGCAGGGCACGACAAGGCGAAGCGGCTCGGGCGCAGGCGCCTGCGCCCGCACGCCCGCCGGCTTCCCCGTCTCACCGGCGGGCACGACCTCGCCCGTTGTCTCCGCCGCACAAACGGACGCACCTGCATTCGCGCCAGCGAACGGCGACACGACGATATCGGCCCGAGCGCGGTCGGACGCAATGTCAACCCCCTCAGGCGGCTGTCCCGAAATCGGCATGTCGGAATAGAGCGCCACGCGCCCGCCCGAAAGCAGCCGCGCCGACACTCGCTTGATGGCCTCGGGATTCGAAACGGCGAGCCCCGCACAGCGCGCCCACGTATCCACCGCCCACACGCCGCGGACGTCGGTCGCCGTGGTGATGACGGGGATGGCCCCTGCCGCGCGTGCCACAGTTTGCGCAAGCTCGTTCGCACCGCCCAAATGCCCCGACAAAAGCGGGACGGCAAAGCGCCCCGCCTCGTCGATCGCCACAACCGCGGGATCGTTTGCCTTCGAGGCGACATGCGGCGCGATCGCCCGCACGGCGATGCCCGCCGCGCCCACGAACAGAAGCGCGTCCGACGCTTCCCACGCGAGCGCCGTCCATGCGCGCAGGTCGGCCTTCCCCTCGCCGAACCCGCGCGAAACGGAAACGCCCCAGCCAGGGTCGTCTTCACCTGTCTGCGCGCAATCGGAAAGCGCGTGTGCGGTGCGCACCGCCAACGCATACCCCCTCTCAGTGAACGCTATGCAGGAAACCCTCATCTAGCGCACCACCATCGTCGAGAAGTAGCTGCCCCGATCGGGCACATCGTCGAGCGAGCGGTACACGCGCTCGCCCGGAAGCCCACAGTCCTCTACAAGCTCGGCACCGTCGAAGGCGCCCTCCTCGCGAAGGATGCATTTCGTGTCCGCAAGCGAGCGGCGCGCCTTCATGACCACCTTCGTCCCCGGCCAGCCGATTGCACGGCGCACCCCGTACAGAACGCCTTTACTCATACGTCGCCCCCAATTTCCCGATAACTGCATCGGCGCCCGACGTGCGGAAAAGCTCGCGGCGCTCGGCGTCGAACACGACCGCGGCGATGTCGCATGCGCCCGCCGCGCGGCGGCGCAACCTGTCCTCAATTGCCGCAGCGAGCGAGGCGCGCGCAGCGTCCCCACCGCCGGCGGCCTCGATTACCTCGAGCGCCGCCGTGGTCGTGACGGACGACATGATCTCGCGCACGGTCTTCGCGCCCGCGCCGGCCATGGCCGCGTGGGCGGCCAGAATCTCCGCGCGGCAGTCGGCGGTACGCGAATGGGTGTCCATGATGCCGCCCGCGACCTTCACCAACTTGCCGATGTGTCCCACAAGAAGGACATTGGTGAATCCCTCGCGAACGCAGCAATCAATCGCATCGCCCACAAAGTTGGAGATGAAGACCACCGGCGCACCGTTTAGGTGGAAATGCCCCGAGATGAACTGCCCGCCGTAGTTGCCGGGCGTGAGCACGACTCCGCGCCGCCCCATAGCCGCATGCTGCCGAATCTCGAGCTCGATGCTGTCACGCAAGGCAGCGAGGCTGCGCGGCTCGACGATGCCCGTCGTTCCCAGGATGGAGATGCCGTCCTCTATCCCCAGGTGCGGGTTGAAGGTCTTTTCGGCAAGGGCCACACCCTCGGGTACCGAAATCGTCACAGCAATGTTTCCAGAAAAGCCGTGCGCGGCGCACACCTCACGCACCGCCGAAGTAATCATCGCGCGCGGCGTCGCGTTGATGGCGGCCGCCCCCACCGGCTGCTCGAGCCCGGGCAATGTCACGCGCCCCACGCCCACGCCGCCATCGACGGAAACTTCCGATTCGCGCGCGGGCACGTCCTTGCTGCCCGCAGCACCCGTGCCCGACCTCGCATGTTCCACGTGCGCGTACACGAGTACGCCGTCAGTCACATCGGCATCGTCGCCTGCGTCCTTTCGCACGGCGCACTGGGCGCACCCCTCGCCGATGCATGCGTCGACCACGTTCGCCTCGACGGGCAGCCCGCCGGGGGTGACGATCGACACGAGGCCGACGGGCTTTCGTGACAAGAGCATCTCGCAGGCCGCCTTCGCCGCGAGCGCGGCGCAGCTCCCCGTGGTGTAGCCGCAGCGCAGGCGGGTCGTCCCGGTATATATGTAGTGCTCGAAGGCCACGCTAGCTGCTCGCCTTCCGATACCCCGTGGAAAACGAAGGGTCGTAAAGCTTGCTGCGCTCGTACGACTCCGCTTGCGCGCCGTTGTGTGCAAGCCTGCCGCGAGCTCCGAGCACGCGGCCCACCACCACGAGCGCCGTGCGGTCGATGCCCTCTCGCGCGCCCGCATCGGCGAGCGTGCCCACTGTGCATCGCACCACGCGCTCCTCAGGCCAGGTCGCCTTGTACACGAGCGCCGCCGGCTCGTCGGAGCTGCGGCCCGCAGCCAAAAGCTCGGCGGAAAGCTCGGCGAGCATACCCGAGCTCAGGAAGATGACCATAGTCGAGCCGCTTTCCGCCATGGTGCGCATGCCCTCGCCCGCGGGCATGGGGGTGCGCCCGGAAAGCCGCGTGATCACGACCGACTGGCTGATTCCCGGCAGCGTGTATTCCTGGCGAAGCGCCGCCGCGGCACCGCAAAAGCTCGACACGCCGGGCACCACCTCGTAGTCCACGCCGCGCGCGTCGAGTGCGTCCATCTGCTCCTGGATGGCGCCGTACAGGCACGGGTCGCCCGTGTGCAGGCGCACCACTTCCTCGCCCCGCGCATCCGCCGCGCACATCACGTCGAGCACTTCCTCCAAGGTCATGTGCGCGCTGTCGTAGACGACGCAGGATTCCTTGCACTCGGCGAGCAGCTCGGGGTTCACAAGGCTCCCCGCCCAAACGACCACGTCGGCCGCGCGCAGAAGACGCGCCCCGCGAAGCGTGATAAGGTCGGCGGCGCCCGAACCTGCGCCAACGATATGAATCATCCGAGCCTTCCCTTCCCGTTTCTCATCGCAACCGTTTACGCCGCCATTCACGCAGCAGGCAAAACACGGCGCCTGCGGCGACAATCGGCGCAAATACGCAGGCAGAAGGCGCAATGCCGCCCGCCCTGGCTTTGACACGTTCACAAGTGCCCACTATCATAGTAAAAGATTCGGCAACGAGCATATGACAATCGGATAAAAGGAAATGACCGGCGCGGCGCCCGCACAGCCCGCGCTGGCTTGCGGAGGGAACCAGGTGGGAATCCTGGGCAAGGGACATTACTGTATAGGACGCGCGGGCGAACCGCCTCACGCCCCAAGCCAGACTGCTTCGCCTTTTCCTCACGGCATCGCCGTGGCGTTAGCTCCTTGTGAACCCCGAGGGGTGCGCTTTTCTTTCGCTTGTGCCGACAAGCAACTGTCGCCGGGGGACCGGCAAACCGAGGAAAGGAAAAACCATGTCCGAACAGATGTCACGCCGCGGCTTCATGAGCGCCGCGGCAACCGGAGCCGTCGCGCTCGCCGGAGTCGCGCTCGCGGGCTGCTCCAACACCTCCGCGAGTTCCGAGAAATCGAGCGAAAAGGAGAAGGCCGTGAAGCCGGTCATCCTCGTCACGAGCTTCGGCACGAGCTACAACGACTCGCGCCACATCACCATCGGCGCCATCGAAGACGCTATCCGTGAGAAGTACTGGCAGGACTACGACATCCGCCGCGCCTTCACCGCGCAGATCATCATCGACAAGCTGAAGAAGCGCGACGGCATCACGATCGACAACATGACCGAGGCGCTCGACCGCTGCGTGGAAGACGGCGTGAAGGAAATCGTCGTGCAGCCGACGCATCTCATGGCTGGCCTGGAATACGCCGACGTGAAAGACGAGCTCGACAAGTACGCTGACAAGTTCGACAAGATCTCGCTCGGCGACCCGCTGCTCACCTCCGACGACGACTACAAGAAGGTGGCCGCAGCCATTAAGGAGAACATGGCGTCCTTCGACGACGGCAAGACGGCGCTGTGCCTCATGGGCCACGGCACCGAAGCCGATTCCAACGCCGACTATGCCAAGATGCAGGAAGTGTTTAAGAACGAGGGCTTGACGCAGTTCTTCGTCGGCACCGTCGAGGCTGAACCGACCTGCGAGGATGTTATCGCCGCCGCGAGCGCCGCAGGCTACAAGAAGGCCGTGCTCGCGCCGTTCATGGTGGTCGCGGGCGACCACGCGAACAACGACATGGCAGACGAGACCGACCCCGACAGCTGGGCTGCGAAGTTCGTGGCCGCCGGCTTCGAAGTGACGTGCCTGCTCCAGGGTCTGGGACAGAACGTCGCGGTCGACGACATCTACGTCGCGCACGTGGACGACGCCATCGCCAAGCTGTAAACTCGCCGCGCACGGGGGCGCCGGTCGCGTCCCCGTGCAACGGGCATGCGCCTTCCCCGACTGACGGCGCATGCCCGTTGCATTCGCATCCCGCCCGCCCACCGCACGGCGCGGGCGGTCGAAGCGATTGAAAGGAACCCCCTCCATGTTGAAGAAAACCCTCGCCTTCGCCCTGTCAGCGGCGCTTTTCGCGTTCTCGCTCGCCGGCTGCGGCGGAAATTCAATCGACAGCGCAAAGGCAAGCGATGCCGATTCCCAGGAAAAGACCGAACAGGCGGCCGATGCGCCCGAGGGCGCAAGCGCTGCCCCCATCACCGCCGACAAGGTGGCCGACGGCACCTATCCGATCACCGTAGATTCCAGCTCGAACATGTTCAGGATTGTGGACGCCCAGCTCATCGTGGAAAACGGCTCCATGCACTGCGTGATGACGCTTTCCGGCACGGGCTACGGCAAGCTCTTCATGGGCACGGGCGACGAGGCTGCCGCCGCGAGCGAGGCCGACTTCATCCCCTATGTGGAAAACGCGGAAGGCAAGTACACCTACGACGTGCCCGTTGAAGCGCTCGACGAGGACACCGCCTGCGCCGCGTGGAGTATTAGAAAAGAGCAGTGGTACGACCGCACGCTCGTGTTCGAATCCGCCGGCGTCGATCTGCGCGCCGACGCACTGAAGTAACGCCATGCGGTCGATTCTTCCCAAGGGGGAAAGCAGGAAGCGTCGCAGCATCGCGGTGCGCGCGATCGCCTGCGTTCTCGTCGCCCTGTTCGCGCTTCCCTTCGCGGGGTGCAGTGCGAGCCCGAACGCGACCGGTGGCACGGCAGGCTCTCAGGAATACACTGTGAGCGTCTCGCTCTCCGGCGGGTCAGGGCGCGCAAGCATCGCCTCACCCACCACAATTGTGAAGGATGGCGACACCTACACCGCGACCATCACCTGGTCGAGTTCGAACTACGACAAAATGACCGTCGACGGCGTGGACTACGCGCCCGTAAACGACGGCGGCAACTCCACGTTCGAGATACCCGTCACGCTCGACGAGGACATCGCCGTGTCGGCCGAGACCGTCGCCATGTCGACGCCGCACACCATCGACTACACGCTCCACTTCGACTCATCCACCATGAAGGAGAAATCGGGCGACGATGCAAGCGGCGGCTCCCCTGCGGGAACGGCTTCAAGCGCCGCGGCCGACTTCCACAACGCCGATTTGGGCTGCGGCTGGGAGCCGACGGGGGCGCTTCAGCTTGAATACGCCGAGCACTTCACTGTCGACGAGTACGAAGGCGGCCTGCGGCTTATCTGCATTTCGAACGGGGAGCGCTTCCTCGTGGTACCGCAAGATGCGAAGGTACCTGATGGGTTGAGCTCCGACATCGCGGTCATAAGGCGTCCCGCCGACAAGGTGTACCTCGTGTCGTCGGCGACGATGTGCCTGGTCGACGCGCTCGATGCGAACGACAACATCCTCATGTCGGGCACGAAGGCCGACGATTGCTCGGTCGCGGGCTTCAAAAGCGCACTCGAAAGTGGGGCGATCGCCTACGGCGGCAAGTACAGCGCGCCCGACTACGAGCGAATATCGGCCTCGGGCTGCACGCTCGCCATCGAGAACACCATGATCAACCACACGCCCGATGTGAAGGAAAAGCTGCAGAAGCTCGGGCTCGTCGTGCTCACCGAACAGTCGTCGAGCGAGCCCGAAGCACTCGGGCGCGTCGAGTGGATTAAGCTTTTCGGCGTCCTGTTCGACAAGGAAGACGAGGCCGCGCACCTGTTCAACGAGCAGAAGGCCCGCGTCGAGCAAACGTCGAGGCTCGCGTCGTCAGGTAAAACCGTGGCGTATTTCTACATTAACTCGAACGGGGCCGCCGTCACGCGGCGGGCGGGCGACTACGTGGCGCAGATGATCGAGCTTGCAGGCGGCAACTACGCGCTCGATGACGCGCAGACGGCGTCGACGTCAGGTTCGTCAGTAACGCTCGAAATGGAGCGCTTCTACGCGACGGCGAAGGATGCCGACATCATCGTCTACAACGGCACCATCGACGAATCGGTTGCCACCTTGAAAGACTTCGTAGGCAAAAACGCGCTATTGTCGCAGTTCAAAGCTGTAAAGAACGGCAACGTCTGGGTCACAAGCGCCGACATGTACCAGCAGATGACTTCTACCGCCGACATTATCGACGAGCTGCACGGGGCGTTCACCGGCGATGACGCGAGCGACTTCCATTATCTGAGGAAGCTTGGCTAGCGCCATGAGAAGCCGGCTTTCCATGACATACGACGAATCACGACGCGCCGCGCGGTGTCGCGTCGTGACGGCGCTGCTCGCTGTTGTCCTCATCGTGCTCGTCGGGGCCAACCTGTGCATCGGGAGCGTGCTCGTGCCCGCAGACCACATCCCCGGCATCCTTTCGGGCGGCGCGGCCAATTCCATGGAAAGCCAAGTCATCTGGGAGATTCGCCTGCCGCGCGTGCTTTCAGCCGTGCTTCTCGGCGGGGCACTTTCGCTCTCCGGGTTCCTGCTGCAGACGTTTTTCAACAACCCCATCGCCGACCCGTTCATCTTGGGCGTCTCCTCGGGCGCAAAGTTCGTCGTCGCGCTTACGATGATCGTGCTTCTGGGCGCGAACCAGGCCATGTCCTCGCCGGCCATGGTGGCCGCAGCGTTTCTGGGATCGCTTATCACCATCGGCTTCGTGCTCCTCATCGCACGGCGCATAAGTTCCATGGCCATGCTCATCGTGGCGGGCGTCATGGTGGGATACATCTGCTCGGCGGCGACGAACTTTCTCATCGCCTTCGCCGACGACCAGTCCATCGTGAACCTGCACAACTGGTCTTTGGGTAGCTTCTCGGGTTCGAGCTGGGACGACATCGCGGTCATCGTGGTCGTGGTGATCACCGTGAGCGCATGCGTATTCGCGATATCGAAGCCCCTTTCCGCCTTCCAGCTGGGAGAAGCCTACGCGAAAAGCGTCGGCGTGAACGTCGCACGCTTCCGCGTGGTGCTCGTCCTTCTAGCGAGCATGCTCTCCGCCTGCGTGACCGCGTTCGCTGGTCCGGTGTCGTTCGTAGGCATCGCGGTTCCGCATCTCGTGAAGTCGGCGCTGAAGTCGTCGAAGCCCATCCGCGTGATTCCTGCGTGCTTCTTGGGAGGCGCCATCTTCTGCGCGGGTTGCGATTTGATCGCGCGCACGCTGTTCTCTCCCGTCGAGCTTTCCATCAGCGCCGTCACTGCCATCTTCGGCGCGCCGGTGGTTATCGCGCTCATGCTGAAGAAGCGGGTGAGGTAGATGGGGGAATTCGTGCCGCGGCCCAAAACGCTCGGAGGGGACATTCCATGCTTAGACAGTCCTGAGCTCGCACGAAAGCGCCAGAAGACACTTTCGGCTCGTGCGGAACTGCGTGCGGAACGCCTCCTTCGATCGGAGTCGAACCTCGAAACCCCGGTCGAAACGCAGGCTGACGGAGCGCCGCTTTTCCGCATAAGCGACCTGTCGGCGGGCTACGACAAGAAGGTCGTAGTCGAAGGCGTCGATCTGGAGGTTCGCGCGGGCGACGTCGTGGCGCTCATCGGGCCGAACGGCTCGGGCAAGTCGACCATCTTGAAAACCATCACACGCCATCTGGCACCGCTTGCCGGCGCGGTCGAGCTCGACGGGCGGGAGATTTCCCGATGGAAGACGGCGGAGTTCGCAAGGAACCTTGCCGTTATGCTGACAGATCGCCCCCGGACCGAGCTCCTCACCTGCCGCGATATCGTAGAGGCGGGAAGGCATCCCTACACCGGGCGAATGGGCACACTCTCGCCCGACGACCATAGTCGGGTCGACGAGGCCATGAAAACCGCACATGTGGAAGAGCTCGCCGAGCGCGACTTCATGCAGATAAGCGACGGGCAACGCCAGCGCGTCATGCTCGCACGCGCCATCGCGCAGGATCCGCGCGTGCTCGTGCTCGACGAGCCCACGTCGTATCTCGATATCCGCTACCAGATCGACCTGCTGCGAATACTTCGCCACCTTGCGAAATCGCGGAATGTGGCTATCATCATGTCCATCCACGAACTCGAGCTCGCGCAGAAAAGCGCCGACAAGGTGATTTGCGTGAAGGACGGCCGGGTCTTCCGCGCCGGCGCACCCGAGGACATATTCACGCGCGAGACGATTGGCGAGCTCTACGGCCTTAAACATGGCACCTTCAACGAACGCTTCGGCAGCGTGGAAATTGGGCGCCCACACGGCGATGCGCACACGTTCGTCATCGCTGGCGCAGGTACGGGGTCGGCTGTGTTTCGCCAGCTCATCCGACAGGGCAAGGCGTTCTACGCGGGCGTTCTGCACGAAGGGGACATCGACTGCGAGCTCGCGCGCGACCTGGCGACGGAATGCGTGGCCGAGCGCGCCTTCGAGCCGATCGGGGATAAAACCATAGCCCGCGCCAAAGAGCTCCTCGTCCACTGCGCGCGCCTTATCGTGTGCCCCTCCGCCTTCGGCACCATAAACGCCCGCAACGCAGAACTCGTCGAGTTCGCACGCTCGCATGGTATCGAGGTCATGCGAGTATGCGAAGGCGCATCGGAGGATTCCCATTTGGAGTGGGAAGAATAAACTGGACTTTCTTTTAAGGATCCTCAGGCTACAGCTCCTACACCGGCGAGGTCTCCAAGGCGCCGGAGAACCTCGTGAACAGGGATTTCCACGCCGACGAGCCCAACTAGGCCTAATCCAAGCGAGATTCCAGACTCGACAGACCATTGAGAGTCAGATCGTTGGCGACCTCAGAGACGCGCTCGATAGGAACCGAGCCGTCAGACAGTGCCCACGTGCGATAGATACCGATAATACCCGACAGCAAAAACGCCAGATAGTAGTCGAACATCTCGTCCTTGAGACCTTGGGGCAGCAGATCGCGCTCGGCAATCTCATGTTCGAGCGGCGCACGAAGACGAGCCATGAAATCATCGAGCGGAGTATTCTCGATCAGCTGACGATTGAGCACTAAGTTGTTGCACAGTGCCTCATTAACGGTTTTAAAGAAGGTCGCCGCCGCGCCAAGAGCGCGCTCGCTGGTGTCACCGTCCATAGAAGCAAGCGTTTTCTCGACCGAGTCGACAATCATCTCCACCACATCGACGGCAATGGCATCGAGCAGGCCGTCAACCGTACCAAAGTGAACGTAAAAGGTCTTGCGGTCGACATTGGCCTCGCGCGCGATGGCACTCACCGTAATGTCTGCCAGCGGCTTTTCCATGAGCAGGCGCTCGAAAGCCGAAAGGATGGCATTACGGCTGCGAATGATGCGACGATCAAGACGCGGTTTGCTGGTTGCCATGGGCGTGTCCCTTCGATATGCAAGCATTCATCAACAGATGAGAGATAATCTACGTAAGAGGATTATCCCCCATACAGCACAAATATGCCCCGCATCATGAAGAACGCACGACTGCCCTATTGCGACTTGGGATGCTTCTTCTTATTGAGTGCCGACGGAGATACGCGAATACCATCGCCTGTCTGGCGCACATAGGCTTTATAAGCCGGCTTAGCGGTCCCAGAAGCCTTCTGAGCGCGCTTCTTGGGATCAACGGTAACAGCATTCGTGGGGTGCGGCATAGTGGGCGTAGAGGGCGTCTGAAGCGTGCGGCCGAGCTTGCGCATCACACGATCCCAGCGCGCATGGATGCTCTCGTTGTGGGCGCTCTTAAGTCCCAGCAGGGGCGCAGCCAAAATGGTCGGCGCAATAAACGTAATGAGGCGCCACAGCAGATAGCCGGCGGTCGAAGCCGACCCAAAGAAATGACCCAAGAACAATGCAAAGCCGCCCTCAGCGCCACCAGTTCCACCGGGCAGGGGGACCGCAGAGCTCAGCAGCTGGACAAAGGCGCTCGCGGCCATGACCGAGAAAAAGTCGACCTCGTGGCGGCCAAAGGCAAGCATCAGGAAATACGGCACCAGATAGAAAAACGCGAGTTGCAGCATGGTGATGACCACCGTGAGCAGCATGGAAGAAAAATGTCCGGCTGAAAGCTTGAACTTCTCGGAGAAGGAGTAGATCTCGCCATCGACAAACGTGCGCCATCCCTCGATCTTAGTGGCCGAGACACCAATGCGCTCAAGCCAATTGATGATGCAATGGGCGACGCGCGTGACGGTCTTAGGCATGAGCGCGACGGCGAAGATGCCCAGCAAGATGCAGCAGTGCCCACCAAAGCTAAAGACGCACAGCAACGTCATGTCGCCATAGCGCTCGGCAAAAAACGGCATGCGAGCAAGCAGTAGGATAGCGCCCCAGGCAACGAGGCCAAACTGGTACACGATAAAACGCGTGAATTGCGTGGCGCCGGCCTCGCCCACGTTTTGGCCGGCCTTGGTCAGGCGATAGATCTGAGCCGGGGTGGAGCCCATCATCATGGGCGTCAGGTTACCAAAGAAGATGCCACTCGCCTCGACCGAGATCAGGTCGCGGATGCCGACGGGCGAATTGGGATCGAGCCAGACGGCGATCGCATAGGCCACAATGCCAAAGAACAGGTACATGAACATGCAAAGACACGCGACAACGAGCCATGACGCCTGGACGCTCGACATAGCGGCCCAGAACTGCCCCATCTGCCCGGTTACCACCAGATAGACGATATAACCTACCAGCACGACGCCGATAAAGATGGCTCCGCGGCGTGCGCTCTTATTGTCATCTCCGCCCGAGGCCTCAACCTCGACCTGGGGCTTAGACGTATGCTGAGAGGACTCCGTCATGAGACTCCTTCTAACAGTCAAAATATCTTGGATATTGTACCCGTAAGGGCCATAGGCAGAACGCAAAGCTCTGGTTCAAACGGGAATTGCAGACGGTTGTTTGAAAATAAAAAAACCCGGCCTTCCATAGGAAGTCCGGGTATCAGATGCGTGGTAGCCCGTACCAGATTCGAACTGGTGATCTCCGCCTTGAGAGGGCGGCGTCCTAAACCGCTAGACGAACGGGCCATAAGCCTCAGCAGAAAAGAAGTGGTAGCCCGTACCAGATTCGAACTGGTGATCTCCGCCTTGAGAGGGCGGCGTCCTAAACCGCTAGACGAACGGGCCACATGACATCTGCACTGCCGTGCTGCGAGGAAATATATTACGGGACAAAAAACATCAGCGCAAGAAGAAATTCCAAATTGCCGAAAAATTGTCGGCAGGTTATGGAATACGCAGGTAAACTTGGTAGCTAATTCAAGTTGAGATGAACCAAAAGAGCTTCGCGCTCGTTGGGAATATCGTCTTCGATCACGGCGTCGAGGGCGGAGTTGAGAAGCTGACCCAGTTCCGGCCCGGGCTTGACTCCGGCACGGATCAGGTCGCCGCCGTTGATGGCGAGCATCTTGAGCGTATAGGGCTCCCCTGCCTTCAGCAGCTCGTGCGCCAGCGCGCGCATCTCCTCAATCGTCTCAACATAATAGAAGCACGACGGGGCCTTGCCAAGTGTGTCGGCACGCTTAAGGTCCATGAGCTCGTCAATCAGGCGGGCCGTGTCGACGCCCTCACCCGAAAGCGCGCGCATCATATTGAGCAGGCAGGAGCGCTCGGGGCGCAGCGGCTTGTCATGGTATTTGATGAGCAGGCACACGTCGCGCACCAAGTCGTGCGAGAGGGCCAGGCGATCCATAATGACGCGCGCCTTCTTGGCGCCGAGCTCGGGATGACCGTAGAAGTGTCCGCTGCCGGCGTGATCGACCGTGAAGCACTCGGGCTTGGACACATCGTGCAAAAACGCCGCCCACATAAGGCTCGACGAGGGCGCGACGCCGTCACACAGCGCGAGCTCCCCCGCCACCGTCAGCACACGGGCGATATGCACGTAGACGTTAAACGCATGATAGACACTGCGCTGATCAAACCCGCGACCCGCTGCCAACTCGGGCACGGCGGCGCAGATGAGCTCGGGATAGCGGAGCATCGCGTCTCCCCCATGACCGGTCGAAAGAATGCCCTCGAGCTCAATACCCACACGCTCACGCGCCACGGCATCGAGCAGCGGCGCGCACTCGGCAAGCGCACGCTTGGTCTCGGGCTCAATCATAAAGTCCAGACGGCAGGCAAAGCGCACCGCACGCAGCATGCGCAGGGCGTCCTCGTTAAAGCGACGCTTGGGATCGCCGACAGCGCGAATCAGCTTGCGCTCCAAGTCACCATGGCCGTCGTAGCGGTCGACAAGCCCGCGCTCGGGATGCCAGGCCATGGCATTGACGGTAAAGTCGCGGCGCGCCAGATCGTCCTCGAGCGAGGCGGCACGCTCCACACTCTGGGGATGACGACCATCGGTGTAAAAGCCATCCAGACGGTACGTGGTGACCTCGATACGCTCGCCATCGGAAATAGCCGTGATTCCGCCAAATTTAATGCCCGATTCCACAACCGCGATGCCGGCGGCCTCGAGCGCCGCTTTGGACTCCTGCCACAGGCCGCTACAGCACATATCAACATCGTGGCTGGGGCACCCCATAAGGGCGTCGCGCACCCAACCGCCCACGTACCAAGCCTCAAGACCAGCCGCCTCAAGCGCGCGCAGGACGCGCAGGGACGCATCGGACGGTTGAGTACCGTTGAGCGAAACATTGCACATGCCTATGGCCTCCTGCGACTATCAAATTGGCTATCGATTGCGTCTGCAAGAAGTCTAGCAAGAAACAGCCTCCACTGCACACGCAAGTCCGATAAACAAAAACGCATCCGTCCTAGTCTAAGACGGATGCGAAATAATCAAACTATTCAGACAAGGTGCCGGAACTAGCAGACCTGGCGAACCTCGATGTGCTTCTTATATTCGTCCACCTTGGCAAAATCACCCAGACCGGGGCACTCGACCACGTTGGCGCCAGTGGCCATCGAAAGGCGCAGGGCGTCCTCGACGCGCTCGGGGGCGTCGTGCCACACGGACAGGAAGGCAGCGAGCGAGGAATCGCCGGCGCACACAGTCGACAGCAGCTTGACGTCGAAGGTGCGGTTGGCAAACCAGATATGCTCGCCGTTGGAGAAGTACGCACCGGCGCCACCAAGGGTCAGCAGCACGTTCTTGGCGCCCTTGGCGTGCAGCTCGGCCATAGCGCCCTTGACGGACTCGTCGCCACCACCGCTCACCTTGATGCCAAAGATGTCAAGCAGCTCGTCGTCATTGGGCTTGATCAGCAGTGGCTCCAGAGCAATGAGGTCTGCCAGCTGATGGCTCGAGATATCGAGCACGAACTCGGCGCCCTTTGCCTTCACGCGACGCAGGACCTCGGCCAAGAAGCCCTCGGAAGTGTTGGGAGGCAGCGAGCCGCTGATGACCAGGCAGGTCATGTCATCGAGCGAATCGATAAGTTCAAACATCTCCTGCTCGTTGGCCTCATTGATGGCGTCACCGGCATTGACCATGTTGTACTCGGTGTCGGGACCGGCGTTGAGGAACACATTGACGCGCGTAATACCGTCGGTCCACACGGGCTTGACGGGCACGCCCAGGGCCTCGGCGCCCTTAACGATAAACTCACCCGAGAAGCCGGCGAAGAAACCCAGGATCGTGGTGTCGACACCATAGTGGTCAAGCGTAAACGAGACGTTGAGGCCCTTGCCGTTGGGCGTGTAGACGGCATTGCGGGTACGCGTGACGGTATTGGGAGTAAGGCCGTCGCAGGCGATGTTGTAGTCAATGGCGGGATTTGCAGTGAGCGTGTAAATCATGAATGTTCCTTTCACGAAGCAACGTGTTAATGAAAGTATATTCCACGCATCGGTAAAAGGCTAGGACAACTCGGCGAACGGTGTGGAAGCGCTGAAGCACGGCGGGACACCTCTCCCCCGTGGCGGAACAAAAAGGCGCCCCAGCCGAAACCGGGGCGCCACATGCGCACGAATATGTCGCGTTTCAATTACTGACGATCGAGCTTGCGGACAGCAACGCGCTTGCTGTACTCGTCAACGTGACCAAAGTCGCCAATGCCGACGGACTCGGCAACGTTGGCGCCGATGGCCATAGCGAGCTTCATGGCCTCCTCGACGTTGTCGCGATCCCTGTACCACTTGTGCAGGAACGCAGCGAGGGTGCAGTCGCCGGCGCAGACGGAAGAGACCAGCTTGATGTTGAACTCACGCTTGGCGTACCAGATGTCCTCGCCGTTGGAGAAGTAAGCGTCGCCGCGGCTACCACGGGTGAGCAGCACGTTCTGAACGCCAGCGTCGTGAGCCATCTTCATGGCAACGCGAACCTCGTCGTCGGTGTCGACCGGCACGCCGAAGATGGCTTTCATCTCGTGATGGTTCGGCTTGATGAGCAGCGGCTTCTTGTGAGCGAGCTCCTTGAGCTTGTCGGAGGACAGGTCCAGGACGACGTCGGCACCACGAGCCTGAGCGTGCTCCATGACCTTAGCCAGGAAGTCAGGCGTAGCTTTGGGAGGCACGGAGCCGGAGACGATCAGGCACTCAAGATCGCCCGCGGTATCCAGGATGTTGTAGAGCTCCTCCTGGTGCTGCGGCGTGATCGGAGCACCCGGGTTCAGGATGCCGTACTCGTGCTGGCCATCGTTGACGTAGGTGTTGATGCGCGTGATACCGTCGGTCCAGACCGGGCGGCACAGGCAGCCCAGGTTCATGACCTCCTCGACGATGAACTTGCCCGTGAAGCCAGCGAAGAAGCCGAGCGCGACGGTGTCGACGCCCATTTTCTTAAAGGCGAAGGACACGTCGAGGCCCTTGCCGTTAGCCGTGTAGCTGGCCGAGCCGGTGCGGACGTTCTCGTCGGGCTCGAGCGGAGAGCTCGAAACCGTCATGTCGACAGCCGGGTTAGCGGTTAGCGTGTAGAACATTTACAGTACCCCCTGTATATGTGAGGGCCGCGTGGCCGGCCCATTCCAACCACGCGGTTACCTCTGATACCAAATTAGCGAGCTGCGGACTCGAGCAGTGCCTTGACCTCGGCGGCGGTGTTGCAGGCGAGTGCCTTCTCGGCAAGCTCGTCGCACTCGGCCTTGGTCCACTGGCTGATGGTCTTGCGGGCGCGCAGGATCGACGGAGCGCTCATCGAGAACTCCTCCAGGCCCCAGCTGATCAGCAGCGGCTCGAGCAGCGGATCGGCAGCGGCCTCGCCGCACATACCGACCATGATGCCGGCCTTCACGCCGCTCTCGATGATGTTCTTGAGCGAGCGGAGCACGGCGGGATAGTAAACCTGGTACAGGTTGGAGATGGTGTCGTTACCACGGTCGGCGCACATGGTGTAGCCGATCAGGTCGTTGGTGCCGATGGAGAAGAAGTCGGCGACCTCGGCAAGACGGTCTGCGAGCAGCGAAGCGGCGGGCGTCTCGACCATGATGCCGACCTCGATGTTCTCGTTGAACTTGCGACCCTCTTCGGTCAGCTCGGCCTTGCACTGCTCGACGAGCTCCTTGACAGCCAAGACCTCCTCGACGCAGGTGACGAGCGGGATCATGATCTTGACGTCACCGAAGGCGCTAGCGCGCAGCAGAGCGCGGAGCTGGACCTTGTACTGGTCGGGATTGGCCAGGCAGTAACGCACGGCGCGGAAGCCCATGAAGGGGTTGTCTTCCTTGACCATATGCAGATACGGAATCTCCTTGTCGCCACCCACATCGAGCGTGCGGATGATGACCGGAGCACCCTTGAGCGCGCTGGCGACCTTACGGTAGGCGTTGAACTGCTCCTCCTCGGAAGGAAGCTCAGCGGAGTCCATGAACAGGAACTCGGAGCGGAACAGACCGATAGCCTCGGCGTCGTGATCGAGCGCGTTGGGCACGTCATCGGGGTTGCCGATGTTGCAGGCGATGATCTTCTTGATGCCATCGGCAGTCACGGACGGCTTGCCACGGAAGGCCTCGAGGGCTGCCTTCTCGGCAGCGAAGGCCTCGGCCTTGGCGGTGTAGGCGGCGAGCGTCTCCTCGTCGGGATCGGCCTCGACGATACCCTTGCCGCCGTCGACGACAACGGTCATGCCGTTGCGCAGTGCGGTGCAGCTGTTGGAGACCGAAAGGACAGCCGGGATCTCGAGGGCGCGCGCAATGATCGCGGAGTGCGACGTGCGGCCACCGGTCTCGGTGACGATACCGGCAACGTGGGCCTTATCGATCGTGGCGGTCATGGACGGCGTGAGGTCGTGCACGACAACGACAGTGTTCTCGGGCAGGACGGAGAGGTCGACGACCTCCTTGCCCAGCAGCTCGGCCAGAATACCGGTGCGGATGTCGGCGATGTCAGCCGCGCGAAGACGGAACATCTCGTCGTCCATGGACAGGAACATGTTCTCGAACATGGTCGAGGTGTCCATGAGCGCCTGCTCGGCGCAGGTACCGCCGTCAATGGCGGCGTTGATGGCGTCGGTCATGCCCGGATCCTGAGCCAGAACAATGTGTCCGCTCATGATCTCGGCCTCGGCCTCGCCCACCGTCTCCTTCATGTGGTCGGCCTGAGCCTGGGTCTTCTCGCAGAAGACCGAAAGAGCGGACTGATAGCGCTCCTTCTCTGCTGCCGAATCAGCAACCTCGTGCGGCTCAAACGTCAAGTCGGGATCGACGGCGACCATGACGGTGCCGATACCGATGCCCTCGGAAGCGTTGACTCCCTGATACATTCCCATTCCTCTCTCCGTGTCATGTGATAAAGCGTTTTGCCATATCCATGACAAAAGAGCGCAGTTACCTTACAACAGGTCACTGCGCCCCCAAATATGAACTTAGTTGTTCAACATGCGACCCGTTTGAGTTCTACTCGCCAAGACCGCTCTTGATGAGCTCGATGGCAGCAGCCAGAGCCTCGGCCTCGTCGGCGCCGTCGCACTTGACCTCGACCTCGGTACCGCAGGGGATACCAGCAGCCATGAGGGCCATCGGGGACTTGCCGTTGACCTCCTTCTCGGGGGTGACGACCGTCACGTCACAGGCGTACTTGCCCATGGTGGAGGCGAACAGACCAGCCGGACGCATGTGCAGACCCTGAGGATTAACGAGGGTAGCCTTCTCAGAAACCATAGTTGACTCCTTTTTTGTGTTTAACCCCTGTCATGTATGTGGCAGGAGTCAGATTCACGACGTTGTTTATATTAACTCACATCAAACGGTTTTTCATTATGTTTCAGACGAATTATTGGACAGATGTGTTTGTCGTCCGCTTGCTCGCCCACAGGGGCCCGTGCGCGGCCTGTGAGATTTATCGCGAGTTCCGCACGAGCCGAAGAGCACTTAATGTGCTCTTCGTGCGAGCAGGACTGTAGAGCAGGAAATCTCACTGGCCGCGCCCGGCCCCCTGTGGGCGAGCAAGCTGCAGAAACTCGGTCGGTCCAGAGCAATATCGTGCGAACGGAATTCTGGCTAATGATCTGTTCGCGACAAAGACTCGATAGGTAGCCCCCTCTATGCCCTTTTGTAAGTTGCGGTGAAATAGGGACTAAATTTGGGGTTGAATCGTTTAAACAGTCCCTATTTCACCGCAACTTATGGGAGGGATAGAAAAAAGGCGGAGGCCCTGGGGAGGGACTCCGCCTTATATACAGGGGGCGATGTTATTCGCGGGCTGGGGGATTAGACCAGGCGGGCGTTGATCGTCTTGGCGATCTCGGCGGCGTCGGTGGAACCCTTGACGGTGGCACGGAAGTCCTCGTCCATGAGCGCCTCGGCGACCTTGGACAGGATCTTAAGGTGCGTGGTGCCGGCCTGGGCACCCGGGATGAGCAGCGCGATGGCCACGTTGACGGGAGCGCCGTCCATGGTGTCCCAACCGGTCACACCGGACTCGTCCTTGACGACGATGACGGCAGCCTCGGTAATGGCGTCGGACTTGGCATGCGGGATGGCGAAGCCCTCCATCATGCCCGTGGTGCCCTCGGCCTCGCGGGCCAGGAAGGCGTTCATCACGGCGTCGGCGTCGCTGGCGATACCGGCCTTGACAGCCTGGTTGGAAACGAAGCTCAGAGCCTCGTCACGAGAAGCGAAGTCCTCGGCGACAAAGACGTTCTCGACCTTCACGAAGTCGGAAGCCTCGGCCTTGGGGGCCTCGACAGCAGCGGCCTTAGGGGCCTCAGCCGGCTTGACTGCAGGAGCGGGCTTCTGGTTCTTCTCGAAGTCGTACTTCTTGAAGGCCACGAACAGGATGCCACCGACCACGGCGCCGATGAGGATCGCGAGGACCCACTGCGGGCCGTTCTCGACAACGGGCAGGACCAGGAAGCCGCCGTGAGGCGCCGGATCGTGAACGTTGAAGAAGATGGTCAAGATGGAAGCGATGGAAGAACCGACCATCATGATAGGCATGACAGGCCAGATGTTCTTGGTCATGAACGGAATGGCGCCCTCGGTGATGTGGGTGCAACCAAGGATAAGGTTGACGATACCGGCGTCATGATCCTCCTGGCTGAAGTACTTCTTGCCGACAACGACGGCGAAGGTGGTGATCAGCGGCGGAACGATGCAAGCGGCGGAGACGGCAGCCATGAAGTTGGTGCCGAAGTTGTAGGTCTCGGTGCCGACGCCAGCTTCGAGAGCGGTACCGAGCAGGAAGGTGCCAGTAGCGTAAGCAGCCTTGTTGACCGGGCCGCCCATGTCAAATGCGCACATGCAGCCGATGGCCAGGCCAAGGATCACCGGACCGGAGTTACCGAGGCTCTGCAGGAAATCCATCATGCCCTGGTTAATGGCAGCCATGGGGCCGGAAATACCGAGCATGACCAGGCCGACGATGGCGGTAGAGCACAGCGGATACAGGAAGATTGCCTTCAGGCCATTAAGGCTCGCGGGAATTTTAGAGAAAACCTTCTCGAGCAGCAAAATGACATAGCCGGCGAGGAAGCCGCCGACGATGCCGCCCAGGAAGCCAAAGCCCACACCAGAGCCTCCAGCGTCGATCATGCCGGTATCGGCGTTAACGGGCAAGCCCTGGATGGCAATCATACCGGCGACGAAACCGGGGACGAGCGCCGGGCGCTTGCCGATAGACTCGGCGATGTAGGCGGAGAGCACCGGAACCATGAGGTTCATGGCGATACCGCCGATAATCTTGAGCATCGCGGCAAAGCTGTTGTAGTCGGCAGCCGTTGAATCAAATGACGTGATGCCCCACAGGAACGAAATGGCGGTCAGAACACCACCGGCAACGACGAAGACCAGCATGTGGCTGACGCCGTTCATGAGGTGCTTGTAGATGACGTGACCGATGGACTCCTTCTCCTCGACCTCGTCCTCGACATCGGCGGCAGCGGCAACCGTGTCGTCGCCCTTGGCGGCGAGCGCGCGGTCGATCAGCTTTCCGGCGGCCTCGACGGACAGGGCCTTGGAAACACCGACGGAAACCATGGGCTTACCGGCGAAACGCTCAGCCTGGACATCCTTATCGGCTGCGACGACGACGGCCTTGGCGCCAGCGATCTCACTCTTGGTGAGCTCGTTCTCGACACCGACCTGGCCATGAGTCTCGACCTTAATGGTCAGACCGCGCTCGGCAGCTGCCTTCTCCAGCGCCTCCTTCGCCATGAAGGTGTGCGCAATGCCGGTCGGGCAACCGGTCGCGGCGATGATGTCAAACTTAGCCATGTGTCCCTCCTTCTTGAGTACAGCGCCCGCGGGCGCTCCCCTACACGCGCTTCGATGCGCGTTTTTCCACAACTGAAAGATACCAACCTACCGTCCGCGTGAGAAGAGACAAGGTGCAATTCTCCGGTGAAAGGTTCTTTCATAACCGTAAACGGTAAGTGAAAGTTTACCATCAACACTTGAAACGGCAAGGTGTATCTTGTAATTAAAAATGCCCGTATACTATGGCATTGCAAATCAAGCTAGATTTTCATGCCAACCAGGAGCCATCCATGACCGATAGTAGCAAGAGCGCACTTTCCCTCATTAGCACCCATCAGGGATACAGCGAGTCCGAGCAGCGCATTGTCGACTATATATTGGAGCACCAGTCCGAGGCGCCACGCCTCACGGCCGCTCAACTCTCGCGCGCCGCCGCCACGTCCGAGGCGACCGTTTCGCGCTTCTGCCGCAAGCTTGGCTTTGGTAGCTTCCGCAGCTTTCAGTTTTCGTTGGCGAGGGATTTGGAAAGCCAGCGTAACGAGGGCCTGACTGACGAGGTCTCGCTCGACAACATGGAGCAGAGCCTCAAGAATATCCTGGCTGCCAAGGTGAGCGAGCTTAATGCGACCATCGACGGGATCGACCACGATACGCTGGCGGCTGTTGTGCATGCCCTTAAGCATGCAGGAGTTATTGAGTTTGCAGCTGTGGGCAATACGAACGCGGTCGCGCTCGATGCGACGTTTAAGTTTTCGCAGCTGGGCCTGCGCTGCATGGCGAGCACCATTAGCGAGACATCAATCGGCTTTGCGCTCACGTTACGCCCGGGTGACGTCATCGTGCTTATCTCAAACTCCGGCAAATCGCGCCGACTGAATCGCATGGCAAAAGCGGCTCACAACTGCGGCGCAACCGTAGTCGTCATCAGCAGCGACAGTAAATCCCCGCTCGCGCGCCTGGCAGACTACACTTTTAACACCGTCAACCACGAAGCGCTGCTGACAACGGGCGACTTTGCGTTCTCCAAGATCAGCGCCACGATGATCATCGAAGTCATCTACAACTTCCTGCTGCCCGAGATTGAAGACGCTCGCGAGCATATCAGCTACTACGAGGAGCTCATCCAGCCGGATAAGGTCGTTGAGTAAAACGCGTAGTGGGACAAAAATTTCAGTCCATTTTGTCCCACCAACACCGCTGATACGACCTAACCTCGAGCTTCTTCGAGCATCTGCTTCGCGTGGGCCAAGCTTACCTCGGACTGATCGCCGCTCAACATGCGGGCGATCTCGGCGGTACGCGCTTCACCGGTTACCTCGTCCAAATGCGTCTGGGGAACATCGCCCGGTTCCTTGCTGACGACGTAATGCTTGTCAGCCATGACGGCGACCTGCGCCAGGTGCGTTACGACGATGACCTGATGTGTGGCGGCAAGATCTGCCAGCACGCCCGCGAGCGCACGCGCCGTGGAGCCACCGACACCAGCATCGACCTCGTCAAACACCAGCGTATCAACACCGTCCGCGTTACCGAGGACAACCTTGCTTGCCAGCATGACGCGACTTAACTCGCCGCCCGAGGCAATGCGGCGCAGGGGACGTGGCGTCAAGCCGGCACCGCTGCGGTATAGCAGCTCGTAGCTCGAAGGACCAACGGGCGTCCATTCAGCACGGGGAAGATCACGTGACTCCCAGACGAGCTCGGCGCCGCCCATCTCCAGGCGAGCCATCTGGCGGCAGACCTCGTGGCAGAAGCGAGGGGCCGCCGTATTACGGGCGCGCTTAAGTGCCTTGGCAGCGGCAAACAACTCGCGCTCGGCGCTCCCGAGTGCCTCACGCGCCTTTTTGATCTGTTCATCGCCATCATCGACCAGGGACAGCAGCTCTTGCGAGCGATCGCGCATGGCAAAAACATCGTCCATGGTGGGGCCCCACTGACGCAACAGGCCCTTGAGGTCGGAATACCGCTCACGCATGCGAGCGAGCTCGCGCGGGTCGAAGGCGATGCCATCGCGATAGGCACGAAGCTCGTTCGCGCAATCCTCAAGGGAGATACAGGCATCCGAAAGTGCATCGGCAATGTCGCCGAGTTTGCGATCGACGGTAGCCATTCGGGAAAGCTCTGCCACGGCGCTGTTCACGGCATCGAGCGCTCCCCCTTCAGAGGCAAGCGATGCATGGGCATCGTTAGCCGTGGCAACCAGTACCTCGGCATGTTCGGAGCGCGGCAGCAGCTCCTCGAGTTCCTCATACTCACCCGGCTTGGGGTCGACCTCGCCGATGCGCTCGAGGGCAAAGCGCGCCTCCTCGACGCGGCTCCCCTGGGCACGCGAGGCCTCTTCGACACGTCGAACCTCCTTGGCTGCAGCGCGCGATGCTTTAAAGCAGGCGCGGTACGCATCCAGCGCCTCGAGTGCCGGGCGCCCTGCCCATGCATCGACCATCGCAACGTGATGCGCCGGATCGAGCAAGCGCTGGTGCTCGTGTTGGCCGCACAGATCCATCATCACACCAACGCGCTCCGAAAGCTCGTGCACACTGGCGATGCGGCCGTCAATCTTCACGCGGCTGCGGCCCTCGGCAGAAAGGCTGCGCTGGACCGTGAAGCCTTCCGTGTCGTGCGGGCCGTCAAACAGCCGCGCCTCGACGCTCGCCAGCGCCTCGCCCTCGCGCACCGTCGACGAATCCGCGCGCTCACCCAAAATAAGCTTGAGAGCCGAGAGCAGCGCGGTCTTGCCGGCGCCGGTCTCGCCGGTCAGGACAGTCAGACCGGCACTCGGCACCAGCGTCGCCTCGCGAATGAGTGCAATGTTAGAAACCTGCAGCTCATCGATCATGACGGACTCCGTAGAATACGCGGCTCACCGAGTTATAGAAGCTCTCGGGGCCATAATCGAGCAGCAGCACATCTCCGGGCCCGCGACGCACAGCCACGCTCTCGACCGTGCCATCGCAGGTAATAAACTGTCCGTCGATGGCGATAGCCGGCACGCTCGGGCGATCATCGGACATAAAGATCTCAACGACATCACTCGGCGAAGTCAAGAAAGCGCGAGCCTGAATGGTATGTGGAGCGATGGGCACGCAGACCATGCCCGTGTAATCGGGGCTCACGATGGGGCCACCGGCGCTGAGCGCGTAACCCGTAGAACCAGTCGCCGTGGACACGACCACGCCGTCGCCACGCAGTCGGTCGATATGGTGGCCCGACACCGTGATGTCGAACTCGACCATATCGGACAGCGGACCTCGGGTAAGCGCCATGTCGTTGAGGGCGAAGGTGCGCACGACATCCTTCGTACCGTCTTCGCGCACGGACACGATATCCGCGGCGATGGTAGCGCGACGGCTCACATGCAGCTCGCCGGAAAGGGCGTCGCTCACGACCTGCAGAATGTCGCGCTCCTCGGGGCTCGCAGCAGTTAAAAAGCCCAGGTGACCATAGGAAAGACCGAGGATAGGAATCTCGCGATGGTTGAGGATGCGGGCAGCGCGCAGCAACGTACCGTCGCCGCCGAGCGTAATGACCAGATCGGAGCCGTCAATATCAGGCGTGTTCTGAATCTTGGATCGCTGGTCGGCAGCCCATGCGACCTCATAGCCCTGGCGCGTCAGCCAAAGCTCGAGCATCAGGCCGCTCTCGACCGCCTCTTGCTTGTAGTAATTGGGAACCAGAAAGACCTTCATAGCGTTGCAGCTTTCTCGCTCAAAACCGATACCTGGGATTGCAGCTCGTCTTGCGTGCGGTCGCCGGGGTCAAATCTCGTGCCGTACAGGAAAAACTCAACGTTGCCCTTGGCACCATGAATGGGTGACACGCACACATCGACCGGGAACAGGCCCTTGGCAGCAAAGAGTTCAACCGCCGCCACGAGTGTATCGCGGCGCACGGCGGGATCGGTCACAATGCCGCCCTCGCCCACCAGCGCCGCCGGAGCCTCAAACTGCGGCTTTACGAGCGTGCAGAATGCACCCGTGGGCTCCAGGCACGCCAGCACCGCATCGATAATGTTCGCGATGCTGGTAAACGAGACATCACACACAGCCAAGTCGATGGTGCCGGCATAGCCAAGCTCAGGCAGCTGTGTCACATTCGTGCGCTCGTGGAGCGTCACGCGATCGTCCTGACGAAGCGACCAATCGAACTGAGCACGGCCCACGTCGACCGAAACGACCGTGGCGGCACTGCGCTTGAGCAGGCAATCGGTAAAGCCGCCCGTGGAGCAGCCCACATCGAGGCAAGCAAGGTCCGTCGGATCAATCCCAAACGCATCGAGCGCGCCCTCGAGTTTAAGGCCGCCGCGCCCAACGTACGGAATGCGCCCCTTAACGTGCAGCGGCAGGCCCGGCGTCACCTTGAGCCCCGGAGAGGTCAAACGCTCACCGCCGCTCGAGACCAAGCCGGCCATAAGAGTGCGAAGGGCATCCGCGCGATCGGCGCAGATGCCCTGTGAAATCAGTTCGTCATCAAGACGCACGCGTTTCATGAATGCCATCAACCATTCGTATCCGGGGATGCAGCCTGTCTATCTTGGGACTCGCTTGCCGCATCCTCATCGTATTCCTGCTCGAGCTTGTCGGCCTCACGCGGCGTCAGCTCAAACTTGTCGACCATATCGACCGCACGGGAGCCCAGCTCAATCGCCTCGTCAAACAAATCGAGCGAACGCTCCAAGGACGTATCCTTGGAGCGAACGGTGGCGATGATCTGGTCCAGGCGATCCGAGATCTCATCGAAGTTGCGGACGGAACCCCCTGGCATGGCTACTCCTCGACGGAGTCGGCCTCGACGGCCTCAGCAGCGTCCGCATCCTCGGCAAGCACGCCGGCAGCAGCCTGAGCAGCAGCGACCTTGGCGGCTGCCTCGGCAGCCTGTGCCTCCTCGCGAGCGCGATCCTCGGCCAGCAGCTCTTGGTACAGGTCCTCGCCCGGCAGTTCCTCGCTGCGAGCGATCTTGCCCAGCACGCCGTTAACAAACGATGCGGACTGGTCGGTACCATAAGCCTTAGCAATCTCGACCGCCTCGTTGATGACGATGGCGTCCGAGACCTCTTCGTCGGTAAGGAAGCGCATCTCGTAGATGGCGATACGCAGCAGGTTGCGGTCAGCACCGGGCATGCGCATAAGATCCCAGTTCTTGGCGACGGCTCGCAGGGCACAATCGATGCGATCAATATGCTCGTAGGCACCGCGGCAAAGCTCCAGCGCATAGGGGTCGAGGGGACCCTTCGAAATCAGGAAATCGCCCTCGAGGACGCGCTCGAGCGGGCTGTCCGTGGCCTCGGCCTGGAACAGCAGCTGCAGCGCCTGACTGCGGGCAAGCGTGCGCCCGCGATAAACCTTAAGGCTCAAAGGTTACTCCTTGGGGAAAACGAGGCCGTCGATGCAAACGTCAACGCGTTCGACCTCGACGCCCACCTGGGCATCGATGGCGGCGACCACGGCGGCGCGAACGGCCTCGGCGAGTTTCTTGAACGGATAGCCAAAGAACACCACGACACGCACGGTGAGTGCGAGCTTGTCGCCGACGACCTCGGCCTCGACCGCCGGCTCGGAAGCCGGGGCCTTGGACGAGAGCATCATGGAGACAAGGTTGGTGGCAAGGTCTTTGACGCCAACGGAGGCGATGCCCTCGACATCCGACACGGCGCGCGAGACGATGGCGGTCAGAACATCGGGCGAAATGCCGATGCCGTCAATCTTGATTTCCTGGGGCATGAGTCCTCCTAGAAGATTTGGTTGCTAGACGCGGGAGACGAACTTGCCGTCGCGGGTGTCAACCTTGATGACCTCGCCCTCGTTGAGGTACATGGGGACCTGGATGACAGCGCCGGTGTCGATCGTGGCCGGCTTAGTGGAACCCTGGACGGTGTCGCCCTTAAAGCCCGGGTCGGTCTGGACGATGGTGGTCTCGATGAACATCGGCGGAGTCACGCCCATGAGCTCATCGTCGGCGAAGAGCAGCTGGCATATGTCGTTCTCGCGCAGCCACTTGGAGTTCTCGCCCACCATGTCCTCGGGAACGGGAACCTGCTCATAGGACTCGTTGTCCATGAAGATGTAGTCGGTGCCATCGTTGTAGAGGTACTGGAACTCACGGGTGGTGAGCATGACGCTCTCGAACTTGGTGCCGGCGTTGCAGGTGTTCTCGACGACGCGGCCGCTCTTGATGTCGCGGGTCTTGTAGCGCACAAAAGCGCCACCCTTGCCCGGCTTGACATGCTGGAACTCGACGATGGTGTAGACCTTGTCCTTAATGCGGAGACCGAGGCCGTTCTTGAAGTCGGCGGTAGAAATGGTAGGCATAGCGACCTTTCTTGTTATGGGCAGAACGCACAAGCGTCCAAATTACATACGACCGAAATTATACACTTGCAGACGGCGCCTGCAGCGAGCGCATAAAAAGAGAACGCGGGGCGTCCGAATTGCTCCGGACGCCCCGCCCCAAAAATCTATCGAAATGGGCTAGCAATCGATGACGTGCAGGTCGTGCGGGGTCTTGGTGAAGGGCTCATATCCGTTCTCGGTGACGACGCCGTAGTCCTCCAGGCGCACGCCGCCCACACCGGGCAGGTAGACGCCGGGCTCCATGGTGACAACCGAGCCGACCTCGATGATGTTCTTGCTGCGGTTAAAGTTGGGCAGCTCGTGGATGTCGATACCAACGCCGTGGCCCAGGCCATGGTTATAGTAATCGCCATAACCGGCATCGCCGATGATCTTCTTGGAAAGCTTGAAAATGTCGTTGCCCTCGACGCCCGGATGGATGGCGGCGACGCACTCCTCGTGCGTACGGCGCACGAGCGCGTACAGGTCGAGCTGTTCCTGGGTAGGCTCGCCCATCACGACAGTGCGCGTCATGTCGGAACGATAATCGCAGTAGCCCGCGCCGTAATCCATGAGGACGAAATCGCCCTTCTCGATCACGCGATCGCTCGGCACGGCATGCGGGTTGGCGGTGTTGGGACCGCTCGCCACGATGGAGCCGAAGGCAAGGCTGTCGGCGCCGTTGGCGAACATAAAGTTCTCGAGCTCGTTGCGAACCTGCTTCTCGGTCATACCGGGCTTAATAAAGCCGAGCATATGCTGGAAAGCGGCATCGGTGATCGACTGCGCATGGCGCATAAGCTCAATCTCCTCGGCATCCTTGATGGCGCGCATCTTGCGGATGTCGTCGTGCATCAGCGGTAGGATGCAGGCGACGGAACGGTCCTCCAGGCCGCGCTGAATACCCTGGTAGAAGTTAATCTGCATATCGTCCTCGACAGCACAGACACGGCACTTGTTAGCCGCAATCTTGCCGGCGACCCAGCCGGGGATGGTACCCTCGTCCATGTCGTAAACCCAGGGGCTGCCGGCGGGCGTGTTCTCCTCAAAGCTGTTGAGGTAGCGCGAGTCGGTATGGAACAGGCACTGGTCGGCCGTAATAAACGCCGCGTGCGGGAATTCAAAGGTGTAATCGAAAACGCCCTTCACGCCCGTAAGCCAACGAAGGTTGGCCTCGTCGCGCACCACGATGGCGTCGTAGCCACGCTCGGCCATCAGGGCACGGACACGCTCGATACGACCGGCAGGACCGGCAGCAAACTCAGACATGCAGATTCCTTTCTTGTTGTCTCTATAAAGACGGGACGGGTCTCAACCGAACGACGGAATCGCATGCGATCCGCAACCGATTGGAAACCCGCCCCTCAACATGATACGAAAGACGATGGATGTCAATAAAACTTAGAGAAGTTCTTTGCGAGAAGCCAAGTAGGCGTGAGCATGGCGCTCAAGAACCTCGTCCTCAACGCACGTTAGACGAATAGCGCCGAGTGCCGCGGGCAGCGGCAACATACTGCGGTTCGAGCGGACAAACTGCTGCCTGCGGAACTCCTCGATATATGCGGCAGGCTCCAGATCGAAGGCAAGTTCCTCGATGCCAAAGTCCTCCAGGCAGTCATCGACCTCAAAGACGTAATCGATATCAAAGTCGCAGGCATCATGTGCTAGGCGCGCCTCAAAGCGCATGCCCTCGGATAACAGCTGATAGGCAGGGACCTGCGAGGCGGCATCGCCCAAGCAGGCGCGCAGGGTACGCTCCCCCGTCTTGCCAAAATCGAGCGCATGGCGAGCGCTCGGGTTCGTGGCCATCAGTACGTCCTTACGGGCAGTCTGAGACCATTGAACGGCATTGACGAGCGCGACCTCCTCGCCCGCGAGAATCTCGGGGACGGTCTCAGTAAACTGATTCCAGCGGGACTTACTGCTCGAAAGCATGGTGCCAACAAGCACCACAAAGCCGAGCTTGAGGTCCTCGGGGTCCGCCTCACGAACAAGGTCGAGGTCACACACGACCAAGCCCGGTTCGGGACGGAACGCGATAGCGGGAAGCGCATTGGCCGACGAGGCGACGAGCGGCTTCATGGTCGTCGCGACCGTGAGCATGGCGTCAAAGGTCGTCGGCAACAGCGCGCACTCGGTTCGGCCGCACCACTGGTTGGCGCACCAGCTAACAACCGAGCAGGTTGCGGCATCGCCAACGGCGACAACCAGATCGTCGCAGGTAACGCCGTTGGCAGACAGGGCGCCAAAGATAGCATCAGCATCGGCCAGCGTGGCACCAGCAGGCGAAACCTCAAGGACAAGCAGCGACACGGCAAAACCGGCGTCGACCAGCGCATGCTCGACGACTTCACCAAAACGCTCAGATGTGGCGGTGTTCCAAACGACCATCGCGCGCTTAGGCTTGCCCACGGCCGAGGCAAACATACGCGACAGTTCATCGAACGCGCCCAATCCGACGCGGACATCGACGCTGCGGTTTTGGAAATTGATCAGTTGACGGCGAATCATAGCAGCCCACGCTCCAAAAGCATCTCGGCACAAAGGTAGGAAACGTCCTCGAAGGACTTGTTGCGAATATCAAGGGTAAGGTCGGCGGCCTGGCGATACAGCGGACGGCGATGCTCAAACAGGCGCGCGGCATGCTCGGGAGAGCGAAAATCGGGGCGCGTGTCGGACCGACGAATCTGGCGAATCGAATCCTCGAAGTCACCCTCGAGGTACACGCACGTACCCATTTCGTGCATCAGCTCAATATTCACCGGCGTCTCGACAATGCCGCCCCCGCACGAAACCAACAGGCTGCGCTCACTTTGGAGCGAACGGAGCGCCGAGGTCTCGAGCTCGCGAAAACGATCCTCGCCCTCGGTCTGAAAAATCTCGGTTACCGACTTGCCGCAACGGCGCACGACCAGACGGTCGGTATCGATAAAACGCCGCTTGAACATAGTGCCGACGTTGCGCGCGAGCGTCGATTTGCCCGCGCCCAAAAAGCCGATAAAGAAGATATGGTCGCAGCCGTGTTTGGTGTGCTGGGACATAGCGAGACCTATTCCTCGCAGGGAAGGTCGCGAAGGGCCCGGCGCTCAAAGATACGGAAGATCTGCGTATACCACAGGTCCTGCGTCGCCTGCGGCTTTACCAGGATGGTATCGACGCCGGCGAAGTTGCCGCTCCACACGTCCGTGTAGAGCTGATCACCGATCAGCACCGCCTCGTCGGCCGTGGCGCCGAGGCGCTTAAGACCCGCCTTGAGGGCAAACGGCGCCGGCTTCATGGCGTGGCTGATGGCCTCGAGTCCCAGCTCGCGTGCAGAGCTCATGACCTGGTCGCGATGCCAGTTGTTGGACACCATGCACAGCTTAAAGCCTTTGGCGCGGGCGGCATCGAGCCAAGCGGAAACCGCGGCGGGAACCTCCTCGGTGTCGCGCGGCACCAAGGTGTTATCGCGATCGAGCAGAATGGCGCGTTTGCCGTCGGCCCACAGGGTATTAAGGTCGATGCGATCGACCGAGGCAACGTAACGTTTGGGGCTAAAAATCCTCATGCTAATTCCAAGACTGTTGATGCTCTTCGTAGGTTTGCGAGAAGTACTCCTCGTCCTGCGTAATGTAGAAATACAGGTCATCGGAGTCGGTCGGCTCAAGCGTGGCCTTGAGTGCCTCGAGCGACGGAGAGCAGATGGGCGTGGGCGGCAGACCCTCATGCTTATAGGTGTTATACGGACTATCGCTCTGCAGGTCGTCGGCGGTAACCTCGCCACCGGTGACATACATCATAGTCGCATCGCTATTGAGATAGCGCAGACCGTCGAGCTTGCCGGCAAGGCGGTTGTAGAACACCGATGCCACATGCGCGCGCTGATCGGCATTGAGACCCTCGCGCTCGACGATGGAGGCAAGGTTGACGATGTCGTAGTCGGACATCTCCACACCGTAGCGCTCCTTGATCTTGGCTTCGCAGCTCGCAAAGTCAAGCGACTTGTACTCGGTCTTAAACTGATCGAGCATAGCGCGAACCACGTCATCGGCCGTCGGCGAATCACCCAACGAATAGGTCTTGGGGAACAAGAAGCCCTCGAGCGAATCGTTGGCGGCGCCCTTAAGGAAGCTATAGTCGTCCACGTAGTTGGAGGCCTTGGCCTGGTTGAGGAAGTCTTCCTTAGAGATGCTGTCGTAAGCCTGGGCCACACGGTCGGCGACTTGATCGACCGTTAGGCCCTCAGGGATAGTCAGCGCATTGCAGCCCGCGTTGGGGCCTTCCATGAGCTGCTGAACAACCTTGGTCGCATCCATGAGTGTGGTGAACGAATAAGTACCAGGCTTGAGCGACATATCGGCGTTGAGCTTTTTCACCGCCGCATAATAATCCTTGGGATTTTCGACGATATGGTTCTCGGAGAGAATCGAGGCGATAGTATCGCCCGAGGCACCGTCGGGAATCGTGATAGTAACTTGCTGGCCAGCAGCGACTTTCGCATCCTCACCGCCAAAGAAGCCCTTGACGGCTGGCACGACAAAGAAAACGATCGCTACAAGCGCAAGCACGGCGACGACGCCACCGATAATCATAGGCACCGGGGAGCTTTTCTTTTGTGTACCACGGCGGACGTGCGTGTTATAGCTCGAGCGCGTAGCCGGAGCAACGCCGTGGGAACCGAGAGCGTGATGCGAATGCGACTGGGGGGCCTGCACTCGCTGGGTAGATGCCTGCTGCTTAAAGCGGGTACCGCCTGCAGGCTGGGCCGAACGAGCAGTGGGCTGCTGAACCGCGTGAGAAGCCGAATGCTGAACCGAACGAGCAGAAGGCTGCTGACCCGTCCGTTGAACAGGTTGGGCCGAACGAGAGAAGGACTGCGCCGGGCGCGCGGCAGGCTGAGCTGCGCGCTGCGTCGGCTGTGCCGGACGCTGGCCAGGCTGGGCAGGGCGCGACGCCGGCTGCTGTGTACGATTCGGCTGGCGCGGATCGGAAGCACTAGGCATGCGAAACCTCCTCGTTTTTACGATCGAGCCACGTCTGCAAAAACAGGCTGGCGGCAATCATGTCGATCTTGCCCCTCATCTGCTTTTCGTTGAGTCCCTGCTCGCGCAGGATACGCTTGGCCTCTTGCGAGGACAGACGCTCGTCCTCAAACTCCAACGGAAGATCGAGCTCGTCGGCAATCTTTTGCGCCACAGCGGCAACGCGCACGGCCTGAGGGCCGGGCTCACCGGCCATGGTCAGGGGACGTCCGCTTACCAGGATGTCGGGCTCATAGTCCTCAACCAGGTAGCGGAACGTCTTGGCCATACCGGTGACCTCGGCAGCCGGAAGCACCTTGACAGGCATCGCCATCTTGCCATCACGGCTCGAGACGGCGATGCCAATCCTGGTCTCCCCTATGTCCAGCGCGAGCGCAACCACAGCGACTTCTTAGATTCTTAGGCGCCGAGCGCGGTCTTGGCGGCCGCGAGGGCATCGGCGATGCCGGCAGCATTCTTGCCACCGGCCTGGGCCATGTTGGGACGACCGCCACCGCGACCGTCGACCAGACCCGCGATCTGCTTGATCACGTTACCGGCGTGGAAACCGGCCTTGACGGCGTCATCGGAGCCGGCAGCGAGCAGGGCCGGAGTGCCCTTCTCAGTCACGCTGGCGACGACACAAGCGACAGGGCCGGCGACCTTCTGGTGCACGGTATCCCAAACGTTGCGCAGGTCAGCGGCCTCGAGACCCTGAAGCTCAGCAACAACAAGCTTGTAGCCATTCAGCTCGACAGCACCCTCGATGGCGCTGGAGATCGCATCGGAGGAGCCACCAGTGAGCGCCTTCTTGAGCTTGTTGGACGTCTCGCGCAGCTCGGCCTGCAGGTTCTCCACGCGGGCGGGAACCTCGTCGACGCGGCACTTGAGCGCAGCGGCGGCGGCGTCAACGAGCGCCAGGCGGTCGGCCATGTAGTCGAGGGCACCCTTAGAGGTCACGGCCTCGATACGGCGGACATTGGAGCCCGTGGAGGACTCGGAAATGATCTTGAACAGGCCAATCTCGGCGGTATTGGCGGCATGAGTGCCACCACAGAGCTCGCGGGAGAACGGCTGGTCCTCGGCGCCCACGGAGACGACGCGGACAACATCGCCGTACTTCTCTCCAAACAGAGCGACAGCGCCGGCAGCCTTAGCCTCGTCAATGCCCATGACACGGGTCACAACCGGCTTGGAAGCGAAGATCTGCTGGTTGACCAGGTCCTCGACAGCCTTGAGCTGCTCGGAGGACAGGGCCTCGAAGTGCGTGAAGTCAAAGCGCAGGTGCTCGGGCGTCACCAGCGAACCGGCCTGGGAGACATGCTCGCCCAGGACCTGCTTAAGGGCGGCGTCGAGCAGGTGGGTGGCGGTGTGGTTGCGGCGCAGGAAACCACGGCGCTCGGCGTCGAGCGCGGCGGTCACGGTAGCACCGACGGTCAGCGTGCCCTCGGCAACGTGGGCGACGTGAGCATACAGGCCGTTGTGGTTCTTGGTATCGGAAACGGTCAGCGAAACGCCCTCGGCGGAAAGCTCGCCGGCGTCACCCTGCTGGCCGCCCATCTCGGCGTAGAACGGGGTGCGGTCGAGCACGACCTCGACGTTCTCGCCGGCGGCAGCGGACTCGACGGACTCGCCGTTGCGCACGATGGCGACAACCTTGGCGCCCTCGATCACATCGTTGTCATAGCCGTCGAACTCGGTCGCAGCGACCTTGTCGGAAAGCTCGACCCACACGTCGTTGAAGCTGCCCCAGGCGTCGCCCTTGGCATTGGCGCGGGCGCGGGCCTTCTGGTCCTCCATGCAGGCAGTGAAGCCGTCCATGTCGACGTCGTGGCCAGCGGTGCCGGCGATCTCGACGGTTAGGTCGATGGGGAAACCAAAGGTGTCGTGCAGCTTAAAGGCAACATCGCCCGGAAGCACAGCGCCCTCGGCAAGCGCTGCCAGTGCCTCATCCAGGTAGACGCGGCCGTTGTCGAGCGTCGTGGAGAAGCGCTCCTCCTCGGAGGCAACGATACCCTTGACGAGCGCGACGTTCTTGAGCAACTCGGGATAGGCCTCGCCCATCTGAGCGTTGACCTCGTCGATGAACTTGGTCAGGAAGGCACCCTCGATACCCAGCAGGCGACCGTGGAACACGGCACGGCGGAGCAGACGGCGAAGGACGTACTCGCGACCCTCGTTACCGGGGAGGATGCCGTCGGAAATCATAAAGTCGACGGCACGGGAGTGATCGGCGATGATGCGCAGCGAGCGGCTGACGCCGGAGTAGTCATCGGCGTCATAGGTCTTGCCGCTGATCTTCTCACCGAGCTTGATGAGGTGCTGCATCAGATCGCCGTCGTAGTTGGCGGTCTTATGCTGCATGATGGCGGCCATGCGCTCCAGGCCCATACCCGTATCGAGGTTGCGATGCGGCAGCTCCGGCATGGAGCCGTCCTCCTGGCGGTCGTACTGGGTAAAGACGAGGTTCCAGAACTCCAGGAAGCGGTCGCAGTCGCAGCCAGGCTTGCAGTCGGGGCTGCCGCAGCCGACCTCCTCGCCCATATCAAAGTAGATCTCAGAGCACGGACCGCAGGGGCCGGTGGGGCCAGCGGCCCAGAAGTTGTCGTCCTCGCCCAGGCGAGAGATGTGATCCTCGGCAACGCCCAGGGAGCGCCACACATCGTGGGTCTCGTCGTCCTCGGTAAAGACGGTGAAGTACAGGCGGTCGAGCGGCAGTTTGAACTCCTTGGTAATGAGCTCAAAGGCCCAAGCGCAGGCCTGCTGCTTGGAGACGCCGCCAAAGGAGAAGTCGCCGAGCATCTCGAAGAAGGACAGGTGACGGCCGTCCTCGCCGATGCAATCGATGTCGTTGGTGCGGACGCACTTCTGGCAGGAGATAGCGCCGATCTCCTTCATGGTCTTCTTGCCCTGGTAGTACTCCTTAAACTGGTTCATGCCGGCGTTGGCAAGCAGCAGCGAAGGATCGTCGGGGACGAGGGACGAAGAAGGATAGAGCTTAAGACCGCGCTCCTCAAAGAAGTTGAGGAACTTGGAGCGGATCTCGGCCGTAGTCATTGACGGGTAGTCAGCACTCATAGAGGGAATCTCCTCGGTTTCACATCGAAACAGTTCAAACGTAACGATATTACCATCCCACCGCGCAAGTGCAAAAAAGAGGGCCGGCACAATGCCGGCCCTTCAGCGAAATTGCATGTTAGCGCGTATGAATATTAATCCGAATTACCCCGCTAGTTGTCATCATCGTTCAAGGAGCCGTCGATGCCGGTATTGGTATCGTCGTCCGAGTTGGAATCATCCTCTTTGGCAAAGGGGTTCTTGAAGAAGCCCGTGGCATCAGGCTGCAGACCAGAGAGCTTAATCCAGAGATTATCGAGCTCGGGCTTGGGCATGGCCTTGGCCTCGGGCGCAGTCTCGTTGCCGATGAGCTCGGACTCGTAGATGAAAGTGTCGTCGCCGAGCGCGTCGTAGGCGGCGACCGGATTGCCATCGGCATCGCGGTACGGTGTGCCCTTAAACACGGCGCCGTCATAGGCCACAAGCTGGCGGCCGGTCTCATTCTCAAAATAGTACACGAAGATACCCTTGAGGGCCGCACACAGCGGGATGGCAATAATCATGCCGATGGGACCCATGAGTGCCGAGCCAATAACGAGCGCCGTGAGGCTCATGATGGGATGCACCTGCACCGAGCTCTGCATGACCTTGGGCGAAATGACGTTATCGGTGACGTTTTGCGCGACCATCGTCACGATGAGCGTCCATAACGCCAACATGGGACTGAACATGAAGCCGAGAACCGTGGCGATTGCTGCGCTCACCCAGGGACCGACGACCGGAACCAAATGCATGATGCCGGTAAAGATAGCCATGAGCGCCGCATACGGATGACCGATGATCATAAAACCGATAAAGGCGAGGAAACCACCGCAGATGGACGTCACGACCATACCGCGCATGTAGCCACCGACAGAGCGAGAAAGGATGGCGACCATAAAGCGGTACGAGGTCTCCTTCTCCTGACCGATGATGGTGCAGACCTCGTGGTGCATGCGAGGGTAGTCGCAGGCCATCCAGTACGCAAGCACCAGACCAAGGAAGATCACGAACAACTGCGAGGCCGTATTAGTGATGATCGGGAACACACCGCGGCCAAGCTCGGCAGCGATCTGAGACACATACTTCGATGCCACGGCAACTAGCGACGAAAGATTATCGTCCAAATACTCCTTGAGCGGCGTGTTGTTGAGCGTCTTGGCATGCGAGATCATCTCATTGAGGTCGCCACCCGCAACACGAAGCTGCTCGGGCAGGCGGCTCAGGACTTCCATGATCTGACCAAAGAGAATCGGCGACAAGATGCAAACGACACCGACGAGCACGGCAACAACAACAATAAGCGCGACAAGCGAACCGATGCCGCGATTCACGCCATGGTGCTCGAGCCAGTTGGTGATCGGGGACATCACAAAGGCAATGATGGAACCAACGGCGAGAAACTCGATAACCGGGGCCAGGATGCCCATAAGGTTAAAGATGACAGCGGCGATGACAATGCAGCCGACAACAGCCCAAATGCGAAGCGTCAGAATGCGGGTGTCGCGCAGCACGCGATCGGTTTGTTGGGGGTGCTCACTCATGAACGAATCATCACTCCGTCGGGGTCGATCTTGTCCTGAATCTTCTTAAGCGTGCGGCGAAGCAGACGCGAAACCTGCACCTGAGAAATACCCAGCTTCTTGGCGATCTCGATCTGGGTCATGCCCTTCACAAAGCGCAGCTCGATCACCTCGCGCTCGCGCGGCGAGAAATCACGGATGGCTTCCTCGATCACTAGGCGGTCATCGGTAAAGTCGAGCTCGTTGTCGTCGTCGGCGTAACGGTCGAGAATCGAAGGGGCATCGTCGGAATCGGACGCACCAGGAGCCTCGATGGGCACCGAGGTATAGGCCGAAGACGATTCCATAGCCTCGAGGACCTCATCGACAGTCACATCTAGATACTCAGCGATCTCCTCAACCTTGGGCGAACGCTGCAGCTCGTTGGTAAGTTTGTCAGTAGCCTGGTTGACCTTGGCCGAGAGCTCCTGCAGACGACGCGGTACGCGCACACTCCAGCCCTTGTCGCGAAAATGGCGTTTGATCTCGCCCAGGATAGTGGGTGTCGCAAACGTCGTGAACTCGAGTCCGCGCTCGGGATCAAAACGGTCGATAGCCTTGAGCAAGCCCAGATAGCCGACCTGCATGAGGTCGTCGAGCGGCTCGCCGCGATTCTTAAATTTGTTGGCAAGAAACCTTACCAGGTTCATATGGGACATGACGAGCTGCTCACGGGCGTCCGGATCACCGGTCTCCTTGTAACGACGAAACAGCTCGCGGGTTTTCTCCTTGTCCCAAGCGGTCTTGCCGCTCCGGGAACGTTCGGTCATATTAGATATCCGCCTTGAGGTCGAGGGAAAGCGTCAGGGGCGCCGTAGTCTTTTCGTAGGAGTCGCACACGCTCGCGAGGATGAGCTCGGCATACACCGCAGCCTGGTCGTCTTCATCGACCGTAGCCTGGTCGCCAAAGGTAATAGTCATGCCAACGTGGGTCTCATCGACATCGAATTTGATGGTGATGTCATCGCAGTCGACCGCGGTGCAACCAAAGATGAAAGCCTCCTCAGCAGCCATGCGGATGTCCTCGATGCGATCGACAGACATAGAGCACAGGGCACCAACGTTGGCTGCCGTCATGCGCACAAGGCGAGCGAGACGCGGGTCACCGGCAACGGTCAGCGTGATAGGGCAGGTTGCTTCGCTACTCATCGCAGGACTCCTCAGAGGTCTCGGCGGGCGTATAGGTGTAATACTGAGCCGGCTTGGATACAGACTTCTGACCATCATCGTCGCCCGCGGCGGCCTCGTCCTCGCCAATTAGGACGCGCTCGGTAGGCTGCTCGGCCTCCGCAGCGGCAGCGGCGAGCTTGCGATCGGCGTCGGCTGCAGGAGCCTTCACCTTATTGAAGAGCTTCTGCACAGCACCGGCGGCAGAGTCGGTCACGCTCGACACAGCATTGCTGGCCTCGGCCATGCTGCCCGTAACCTCGGAAATGTCGCGAACCACGGCTTCGACCTCTACGAGATTGGAGGTAAGGGCATCAACTGCCGTCTTGCTCGACTTAAGCAGCGGCTCCATCTGGGCAAGCGCCGGCGTAAGCTCATCGACAGCGCCATCGAGCTTTGCCACCACAGGCTGAGCCTCGGCGATGGTGTTGTTGAGGTCGTTCACGGTCTTATCGAGCGAGTCGACAACATTGCGGGTCTTGCGCAGGGTAAGCGCGAGCTCAGCGATGGCCCACACGCCGGCAACGGCGAGCAGCAGCAGGGCGATTTGAATGGGACTCATACAAGCCTCCCGGAAGAATCGAAATACAGACGCTTTTCATGGTACCCCAAAGGGGACCGAACATGCCAAGAGCAGCAACGTGGGACAAAATTATCAGCAGCTACCTCGGTGCATTCCCGCTGCGGTCGCGTTCGCTTTGCTCTACGCGCCACTCTTCCCAGCCGCGCCCGGCAGGCTGCCAAAATGCACCGCGTTCCAAGCCTTCGGGCAAATAGCGCTGATCGACCCAGCCTTCGGGATAATCATGTGGATACTTATACACACCGTATTCATCGCTGCCCGGGCGATGGCGATCGCGCAGATAACTCGGCACCTCGCGAAGCCCACTAGAATGGATATCGGCCAGCGCCGCATCGATCGAAGCCTCACACGCATTGGATTTTGGCGCCAAGCACACATAGAGTGCAGCCTGAGCCAGGTTAATGCGGCACTCGGGATAGCCAATGACCTCGGCAGACTTAAACGCGGCATGCGCCACCAAAAGCGCCTGCGGGTCGGCGTTGCCAACATCCTCAGAAGCGTGAATCATAATGCGGCGAGCGATAAACTTAGGATCCTCCCCAGCATCGATCATGCGCGCGAGCCAATAGATCGTGGCATCGGGGTCACTACCGCGCATGGACTTGATGAACGCACTGATAACGTCGTAGTGCATGTCGCCGTTTTTGTCATACGTAAAGCCGCGACGCGGGTTGGCAATCTTCACGTCAACCACGGTGATGGGATAGCGCTCCCCCGCCGCAGGCGCTGGCGTTCCCTCGGTATCGGGACGCGTGACGGCAATCTCGCTCGCAAGCTCGAGCGTCGTGAGCGCCGAGCGAGCGTCACCCGCAGCCAGCGTGCAGATGGTCTTGACCGTATCCTCATCGGCCGAGAACTTTCCGTTCAAGCCCTGTGGTGCCTCGAGCGCACGCTCAATAAGCGTGGCGATATCCTCATCCTTCAGATGTTCAAGCTCCACCACGCGCCCGCGCGACAACAGTGCCGAGTTGACCTCAAAGTACGGGTTCTCTGTCGTAGCGCCAATCATAATGACGGTACGGTTCTCAACTGCATGCAGCAGGGCATCCTGCTGCGACTTAGAGAAGCGGTGAATCTCATCGATGAATAGAATGGTGCGGCGGTCGTACGTATTCAGGCGCGTCTTGGCCTCATCAATCACACGACGCAGGTCCTTCACGGTACCCGTGACGGCGCTGACCTCAACAAACTCGCTCTTGGTATGGTTGGCGATAATGTGGGCCAGCGTCGTCTTGCCCGTACCGGCAGGCCCGTACAGAATCACGCTCGAAAGCACGTCGTGCTCGATCGCGGCACGCAGCCATGAACCCTTACCGACGGCCTTTTGCTGGCCCACGTACTCGTCGAGCGAATTGGGGCGCATGCGCACCGCAAGCGGCGCATTTTTAAAGGAACGCTCGCGCGTCGAGGCAGAAAAAAGGTCGTCCATAGCCATCCCGTGCATCCATCAAAATCGTTGTTCCTCAACAGTATACCGAAAATATACGAACTACCGTTCGTTAATATAGGTACGATGCGGAAACTTCAGCCCCGGGAACAGCTTGCTCGTCAGCTCACAGAAATAGCCGTCCGTCATGCTCGAAATGTAATCCACTACGGTCTGATCTTTATCATCCTGCCATGCATAGGAGCGATTGTAGTAGGAAAGCTGCCGCTCAATGCGCGAAATGTGATGCTTAAAGATATACGAAGACTCGTCGCCTTCGTTTATATCCTGCAGGCAACGGTCATAGAGCTTTTCGAACGCCTCGCGCAGCTCCGTTTCGGAGTCGCCCTCGATGCCGCCCTTGCTATAGATCTTCTCGTAGTTCTCGCGCTTAGCGCGGCGGATTTCCTCGAACAGGTCCTCGCTCATCTCGATGCGCGGCTTGCCATAGCTGTGCTCGACGATATCGATAGAGGCATGCGTGAGAATCCAGCTGTTGTATGCTCCGCCAAGCCCATCGTCAAAAGCGTCGGGTGACAGCAGGCCTGCCGCAATGGCGTCTTGGCGATCACGCCCCGCATAGGCAAGAATATCCGAGATGCGAACGACACAGCCCTCAAGCGTCATGGGGCGCAAGTGCTCAATTGCGCTATAGCCTGTGGCAATGCAATCCTCGACGGTTCGATCGAACTGGTCAAAGGAACCCATGTCCGAGAGCTCGAACACACGCTGCTCGTACTCGCCGTTGTGGCAGAGCACGCCATCGAGCGTCTGAAGCGACACGTTGCGACCGTACAGCGCATCGAGCACGCGGACCGACTGCACGTTATGGAAAAAATAACGACCCGTGCGCTCGTGATAGATATCGTTGAGGAATCGCTCGCCGGCATGGCCGAAAGGCGTGTGCCCCAAGTCGTGACCCAGACCGATCGCTTCAATCAGATCGCAGTTGAGCCCGAGGGCGCGACCGATATCGCGCGCAATGCGCGAGACGAGCTGCACGTGTAGACCACGACGCGACAAGTCGTCGTTGCTTCGAAAGCTAAAAACCTGCGTTTTGCCTGCATAACGGGTGTACGCCGGTAGATGGAGGATTTTTTCGGTATCGCGCATAAACGCCGGACGCATAAGCGTGCCTTTGTCCGCATCGCGATCGACACGACGAATGACCTGGTCGTCGTTGCAACGATACGGATTGACAGTGCCCGAAGCACGATTGGCGGCAATGCGCTCGACGAGCTCGGGCGACAACGCCGAAGGAATACGGTCCATACGCGCCTTGATGGCGGCCGTTTCTTGATTAGTTGCCATGGCATGCTCCTTAAGAACGATGCGCAATCGGTTACAGAGTGCAGCCCACGACCTCGATTATGGCAAAAATCGGCACTAAAAACGGGAGCAATGGCAGGGAGCGCGATTTTGTGAAGAGGCAGGAGAGGGCCAGGGCCAGGAGTGCGACGGCAAATGCCACGATGCCACCCATAGGGTCGAGCGTGCAAAGCGCGAAGAGTGCTTTGGCGTCCCCCATGCCAATCCCCGGGGCTTGACGAAGGCGCCGCCAGAGCGACTCAGTAAGCACAAGGGCAAGGTAGACGATGACCGCAAGACCGGCATGATCAAGTGCAGTGTTAACGCCCCTGTCGAGCCAAACACCTGCTAACGCCGCCACGGCACATGCGCCGGCAAGCTCATTGGGAAACCGCCGCTCACGGGCATCAATCCACGCGCCGGCAAAGATGCAAATCCAAAACGGGATATAGATCATCGAAAACCTCCTTGAGCAGCTGCTCAAAAGCAAAAACCACCACAAAGGTGCCTGTCCCCTTTGCGGTGGTTTTGGTGGTGGTTATTTGGCGCCTTGCATGACCTCGTCAAGGGTAACGCTGACGGCGTGCTGCGTCGGGACCCAGTCGACCTTCAGGAACAGCGCGGCCACCGTGATGGGGATATAGCTGAACATAAAGATCGGGAAGGTAAACAGGTTAGTCACCAGACGCCACTTTTGCGCGCAGTGAATGTGCTTGTACTCAAAGATAGTCGTGAGCAGCGCCAGGATAAAGAAAGTCAGATACATCATGGCGAAGGTCATAATGAGCGAAGCGGCACAGGCCTGCATCTCGACTTCGGTAGCCAAAAAGCCGTGCGAGAGTCCACCCACGATCAGGAACGTCGCATTGGCGAGCATCGAGATGAGCGACAGCAGCATACCCGGGGCGATCGTCATGAACATGTCGTAGGCGGCAAAGCGATGGTAGCGGAAGATCGACTTGACCAGGTGCTTACCGTAAGTAAAGAACACCTGGTAGAAGCCCTTGGTCCAACGCATGCGCTGTTTCCAGGACGCCTTAAACGTCACGGGTTGTTCGTCAAAGAACTCCGCCGGCGCATAGCCAATGCGAATGCCGTGAATGGCGCAGAACGTGGTGAACTGAATGTCCTCGGTCAGCGTGTGGAACTGCCAACCGTGCATGCCCTCGATAACGCTGGCGGAGATGAGGTAGCCCGAACCCGAAACAGCGCAGGACGTCTTGCAGATATTACGCGCGTTGTTGAGGAAGCGCGCCTCGCGTAGATACCACGTGGCATTAGCAGCCGAGATCCACGAGCTGCCGAAGTTCTTGGAATTGCGATAGCTCGTGACCACATGGAAGCCCTGGTCAAAGGCATCATTCATCTTGGAAACGTAATCGCGGGAGATAACGTTATCGGCATCGAAGATAAAGTAGCCCTCAAACGTGTCGGGATACTCGTTGAGAATGCGGTCGAAGCCAAAGTCCATGACCCAGCTCTTGCCCTTGCGGGCCAGGTCATTGCGCTCGTAAACAATGGCACCGGCCTCGCGCGCGAGCTGCGCCGTGTTGTCGGTGCAGGCATCGGCGACCACGAAAACCTCGATGAGCTCGGACGGATAATCCTGGTCCTTGATGGAGCGAACGAGGTTGGCGATCACGGCCTCCTCATTATGCGCCGCGATAAAAAAGGCATAGCGATGGAGTTTTTTGGCCTTGGGAGGCGCGACCTCGCCACGAAGAGCGCCAATGACAAAGAAACCCACCTGGTACAGAAAGCAGACCGTGAGCAGCGTAACCACAATCTGGTTAAAGATCACGATGGGCGTGTTAGTTTGTAAAAAGGCGAGCATGCAGGCTCCCGAGAACGCGTTACGTAAACAACCGTATATCTTACCGCAGTCTTACCGAGTTCAAGAAACCACCTAATACCGGCTAGGCTTCGAGAAGGCCAAGCTGCGGGACGATGTCGTCGCCGGCGGCGGTGCGGCCAAGCGAGCGCGGAGCCAGATCGTCGAGAACCGCAGCGAGATCCCACGGCAACTCGTCGCGGCACTCAATGCGCTCCCCCGTCACGGGATTGTCGAACGCCACGCGCCAGGAATGAAGGAACTGCCTGGTCAGGCCCTGGTCGGCGCGCGCATCGCACTTGCCGTAGAGTGGATCGCCCACGCAGGCGTGGTTGATATGACGCATATGCACGCGAATCTGGTGCGTGCGACCGGTAAACAGATGGCACTCAACGAGCGTATAACCATCGTCAAAGCGCGTGGAATCAAAGCGCTCGAGGACTTTAAAGGTCGTAATGGCCTGACGGGCAAAGGGGTCGTCCGAAACCGCCATCTTGACGCGGTCGCGCGTAGAACGGGCGATACCGGTATTGATGGTGCCCTCGTCCATGGCGATGTGCCCGTGGACAAGCGTGATATAGCGGCGGTCGAGCGTACGCGTGCGAATGAGATTTTGAAGCGCGCGCTGGGTGTCGTCGTCTTTTGCCGCGAGCATAAGGCCCGAGGTATCGCGATCCAGGCGATGCACGATGCCGGGGCGGTCCTCACCCTGCACGGTACCAAGATGATCGATACCGCAGTGGTAGACCAAGGCGTTCGCAAGCGTGCCGCTCTCGTGGCCGCGGGCGGGATGGCACACCAGGCCACGCTGCTTGGAGAGCACGATAAGGTAGTCGTCCTCGTAGCGGATATCGAGGGGAATGGCCTCGGGAATCACGTCGGTCGGGTCGTGCGGCTCGGGCAAGTCGACCGAGATGCGATCGCCGGCGCGTACGGCGCACTTTTTAGAGAGACAAGTCTCACCGTTGACGGCAACGGCGCCTCCCTCGATCAGATGCGCGCAGGCAGAGCGCGTGGGACAGCCATCGTTGGCGCCCAAATAGGCGTCAAGACGCTGACCAGCGGAATCGTCGGCAACAAGAATATGGATGTCGGCCATTAACGCTCATTCCTTTCGCGAATCTTGCGGGCACGCTCCCCACGCTGCTTGGCCTTGCGCTTAGCGCGGGCCTCATCACGGGCATTGAGCTCGGCAGTCGCATCAACCTCGCGGGCCGCGGGGCTCAAGAACATGTATCCGAAGAGGGCGAGCACGACGCCTAAGGTAATGCCGATATCGGCCACATTGAAGACGGGGAAGTCGATGAAGGTGGTGGCAATAAAATCGGTCACGAAGCCAAAGGCCAAACGATCGATAGCGTTGCCGATAGCACCGCCCGCAACCATCGCCATGCCCACAACCTCAAAATGGGCGAGCTGGGGTGCACGAATGAGGTACGCGGCAATAGCGACAATGACCGCCAGCGCCAGCACGGCAAACGCGATGCCATGCCCCTCGCCCATGCTAAAGGCAGCGCCGATATTGCGGACAAACAGGAAGTCGATCACGCCGGGGATGACGGTCACATGCAGTGCATCGCCCACGGCACGAACCGCAAGCTTGGTCAACTGGTCAACAAGCAGCACAACGAGCGCCACCCCACCAGCAACACCCAACCGCCAACGCAAAGGCGGCGTCATATCCCCAGCACGACCCAAATCAATCCCCTACCCTCAAGAACATCGAATTACGTTTAATACAAAGAACTATCTTATATTGCCATACGCAGAACGCACGACATATCCACCAACGCAAGCGAAATAACCAGCTAAAAACGAAAGCGACATTCCGAATAACGGAATGTCGCTTAATAGCTTTCGACTAAAAACGCAAGTCGAAAGAAAGCCTCTAGCTCCAGCAATGGAAATGCCGCGTTATCGTCACCAACAGCGAAAACGTCCCTAAGCGAGCAAGGTGACGTGAAAGAGGAGGGAAGCGTACTTTGGTACGCGACCGACGATTGAACGTCAGATTGCCGCTTAGGGGCGTTTGCAGCGTCGGTAGGTTACGGCGTTCTACGAACGCCGTAACCTACAAAGCATCGGCGCAGCGCTTGCAAATATGCGCGTGGCCGTTGTACTCGCCGACGGTGGTGCGGTAGTTCCAGCAACGGTCGCAGCACTCGCCCTCGGCAGCCTCGATGGCAACGGAGAGCTCCTCGCCCTGGGTCAGCTCAACATCGGAGACGATATAGAACTCGGCCAGGTCGACGGCCTTGTCGCCGGTCAGCAGCGCGTACATCTCGGCAGGAACGACCGCCTTGACGCGGACCTGCTGGCTCTTAGTGAAGGTGCCGGCAGAACGGGCATCCTCAAGGGCCTTGGTCACGGCGCTACGGAGCTCGAGCGAAGCCTCGAGCACGCCCTCAAACTCATTGGCCTCGTCGACCGTGATGGGCGACTTGTACCAATCGAGCAGCGCGGCGTACTTCTGGTGATCGACGCAACCGGCGGGCGCATAGGCCATGGCCTCGTCGACCGTGTAGGACAGGATCGGCTGCAGATCGCGCATGAGCATCGAGAAGAGCTCGGCAAGCACGGTCTGGGCACTGCGGCGCTCGAGCGAGCCGGGCTTGTCGCAGTACAGGCGATCCTTCAGGGCATCGAGGTACACGTTGGAAAGCTCGGTAACCACGAAGTCGTAAAGTGCACGGTAAGCGCGCGGGAACTCGTAGCAAGAGTAAGCGTCGTCGACCTCGGCCTGAACCTGGGTCAGACGGGCAACCATGAGCTTGTCGAGCGGCAGCAGGTCGGCAAAAGCGACGCCGTCGGTCTCGGGCTCAAACTGACCCTCGAGCTCGGAAAGCAGGAAGCGCAGCGTGTTGCGGAAACGACGGTAGGCATCGGACGTACGAGCGAGAATCTCGTGGTCGATGGAAACGTCGGAGCTGGTGTCGACGGAGGCAACCCACAGGCGGATGATGTCGGCGCCCATCTCGTCACAGACCTTATTGGGGTCGATGACGTTGCCGAGCGACTTGGACATCTTGCGGCCCTGGCCGTCGAGCGTGAAGCCCTGCGAGACGACAGCCTTGTACGGAGCGTGGCCGTTGGCACCCACCGAAGTGAGCAGCGAGCTCTGGAACCAGCCACGATGCTGGTCGGAGCCCTCAAGATACACGTCCGCCGGGTACTCCAGCTCGGGACGGTACTCGCAAACGGCCTTCCAGGACACGCCGGAATCCCACCACACGTCGAGGATGTCCTTATCGGCCTTGAGGTGATGGCCGCCACACTTGGGGCAGACGCAGGCCTCACCCAGGTAGCTCTCGGGAGCGTCGGTGAACCAGGCGTCGGAGCCCTTCTCGTGGAAGAGCTTGATGACGGCGTCGAGCGTGGCGTCGTTCATGACCTTCTCGCCGCAGTCGGCGCAAGTGTAGCTGGGGATAGGCACGCCCCAGTTGCGCTGGCGGCTGATGCACCAGTCGGGACGCTGCTCGACCATGGCGCCAATGCGGTTGGCGGCATGGGCCGGATACCACTTGACGTTCTCGCGGACCTCCTTGCCAGCCTGCTCACGCAGACCCGTCTTGTCCATCGAGACGAACCACTGGTCGGTAGCACGGAAGAGCACCGGGTGCTTGCAGCGCCAGCAGTGCGGATAGCTGTGCGTGATCTTCTTCTCGAGGACCAGGGTGCCGCGCTCGCGCAGGAATTCGATGATATGCGGGTTGGCCTCGTCAGTATCCATGCCGCTGAAGGGGCCGCCGGTACCAAACTCCTCGCCGGTGTAGAACTTGCCGTCGTCATCGACCGGCATGCAGATGTCGGTGATGCCCTCCTTGAGGCAGGCAAAGTAGTCGTCGACGCCGTGGCCGGGCGAGTTGTGGACGATACCGGTACCGTCATCGACGCCGACGTAATCGGCCAACAGCGCCACGCCCTCAACACCGTCAAAGATCGGCTGCTTGTAGTGGATGTGGTGGAAGGTCTCGGCGGGAACCACATAGGGCTTGCCGTCGACCATGACCGGGGTGTACTCCCAGCCAAACTCCTCACAGCACTTGGGAGCCAGGTCCTCGAGCATGACCTCGGCACGGCCATCGTGCTCAACGGCGACATAGGCGGCGCCGGGCTTGAGGGAAACGGCCTGGTCGGAGGGGATGGTCCACGGGGTGGTCGTCCAGATGATGAAGTCGACCGGGCCGTCGAAGTTCTCGAGGCCGGCGGGCTTGGAGGTCATCTCAAAGCGCACGAAGATGGAGGGGCTCGTCTCGTCGGAGTACTCAATCTCGGCCTCAGCGAGTGCGGTGTGGCAGTGCTTGCACCAATGGACGGGCTTGTGACCGCGATAGATCATACCCTTATCGAACATGGCCTTGAAGACCTCGATGTCGGCAGCGTCATGCTGGTGATAGAGCGTCAGGTAGGGGTTGTCCCAGTCGCCAAGCACGCCCAGGCGACGGAAGCCGGCCTTCTGCAGCTCGATGTTCTCGACAGCAAACTTGTTGCAAAGCTCGCGGATCTTAGCCGTGGAGGTCTGGTTGAACTTCTCGGTGCCGAGCTTCTCCTCGACCTTATGCTCGATCGGCTGGCCATGGCAGTCCCAACCGGGGACATAGGGAACCTCATAGCCCTGCATCATCCAGTAACGGTTGATCATGTCCTTGGAGATCTTGTTCATGGCGTGGCCGATGTGGATCGGGCCGTTGGCGTACGGAGGGCCGTCGTGCAGCACGAACTTCTTGTGACCCTCGTTCTTCTTCAGAACCTGCTCGTAGACCTTGTTGTCCTGCCAGTCCTTGAGTCGCTTGGGCTCGGACTTGGAAAGACCGGCACGCATGGGAAAACCGGTCTTGGGCAGATTCATCGTCTGCTTGTACTCGTTTGCCACGGTACCCCTTTCATGTCGTGGGCGCGCACGCCCGTTGGGCACCAAAAAAGCGCCCGTCCCTACAAGCTGGGACGAAGCGCCACAAAACGGACTGTACGCCCGCAAAAGCTCTTCGTTTAACCACCCAGCTTAGATGCCCTCGCCCGCGTATTCGCGCGCTCGCATCCGTTACTCGGCTGGCCTGTATCGACGACCATCTCGGCGATATCTACTAAGACGAGCCTGTGCGACGCGTCCGTTGGGACCGCAGCTCCGGGGTGATTTTCATCGGTCGCATGCACGGGTTCTCAGCGCTCCCCGCTCTCTGTAACATGCGGACGGCCGACTACTCGTCCCCATCAACGCTTATGTGGAGTATGCTAGCACGTTCCGCGCCGGCGAAAAACCCTCAACACTGGTTTTATACGTTCGAAATTTCTCGCGGCTGTGGACCTTCTCTAGGAGCAAAATACCTGAAAGCACTTTATCGAAAGAAAGAAGGTTGCCATGCGCACGATTGGAATGAGTGATTATACCGTTGGCGAGGATTGCTTTACCGAGCTGCCCGCCGCACTGGCCGAGTACGGAGCGACCAAGGTCGCCATCATTGGCGGCAAGCGAGCCCTGGCTGCGGCGCTGCCGGGAATCGAGGCGGCACTTGAAGGTACCGATGTCGAGGTCCTGGAGACGCGCGTCTATGGCACCAACAGTACGCGTGCCAATATCGCCAAGGTCGTGAACTCCCCTGCCTGCCAGGAAGCCGACGTGCTCATCGCATGTGGCGGCGGCAAGGCACTCGACACCGTGAAGACCGCGGCCATCGAGCTCAAGAAGATCGTCTTTACCGTACCGACGATTTGCTCCAACTGCTCGGCCGCGACCGCCATTGCCGTTGTCTACAATGACGATGGCTCGCTCGAGGGCTATTCGTACCCCAACCGACCGGCGCACATCTTCATCAACCCCAAGATCATCGCCGAGGCACCGGCAGAGTACTTCTGGGCCGGCGCGGGCGATGCCCTGTCTAAGCAGCCCGAGGTCGAGTACGCCACGAGCGCCGGTAATTTGGAGCACACCGCCGGTCTTGGCCTGGCACTCGCCCACACCTGCTCCGAGCCGCTGTTTACCTATGGCGTCCAGGGTCTTGAGGACGTGCGCCAGGACCTGTCGACCGAGGCCGTAAAGCAGATCGCGCTCGACATCGTGGTCAACACGGGCTATGTCTCGAACCTGACCAACCAAAACGATTACTACTACAACTCGAGCGTGGCGCACGCGTTCTACAATGCGACGTGCAGCATTGCGCGCGAGGGAACCTATCTGCACGGCGAGGTCGTGAGCCTGGGCGTGCTCGTGCTGTTTGCCTATACGGGCGATACCGAGAACCTTGAGCGCTACGCCGCCTTTAACAAGCAGATGGGGCTGCCCGTGACGCTGGAGCAGGTCGGCCTTACCGAGGCCGACATCCCGGCGCTGTGTGAGTATGCCCACGCCACCAACGAGTGGAAGCAGGGTAACCCGGAGCCCTTCACCGACGAGAAGTTTGCCGCCGCCATCAAGGCCGCCAACGCCTACGGCCATTCTATCCTGGCCTAACCGACCAAAACCGCCACAAAGGGGACAATACCTTTGTGGCGGTTTTTTATTGCCGTAACATGCTCGAGTCGAACTCGCTAGCCGGGATAACGCGGTAGCCGTGGCGCAGGAGCAGGTCAACGAAGACACCGTTACCTGTTGTGAGCGTGCCTCTGAAGGATCCGTCGTAGATATGGCCCACGCCGCACGACGGACTGCGATCCTGCAAAATGCACGCAACGATCTCGGACGGGCCGCCCGCTTGCTCGCACATATCGAGCGCACGTTGAGCGCCCAGACGAAATTCGCGATCGACCGAGATACCCTCGCAGGTACGAACTTCTCCGTTCACAATCTCGGACGGCTTGCGCGGCGTGGGCAGGCCGCCAAAGACCTCAGGGCACACCAAGAGGACCTCGGTCCCCGTGCGCTCGCAAGCCTCGATCAGCTCTCGATGATAGTTGTCGAGCCCGTTATACTTGCAGCTCTCGCCCATTAAACAGGCGCTCACCACGATCTTCATATACAACACTCCCCACGCAAAACGCCCCATTTGAGATGGACACTCAAATGGGGCGATTGACACTGCGCAACTAGTATTACTGCTGCTTCGGCATCAGCGGATTCTCGCGCGTGAGGAGATTCATAAACTCCTCGCCCGTGATCGTCTCCTTCTTATACAGATAACGAGCCAGCTCGTGGAGCTTAAACTTGTTCTCCTTCAGAATCTGCAAAGCGCGGTCGTGCGCATCCTCGATCAGCTTGGCGACAATCGCGTCCACGCGCTCGGCCGTACCGGGGGCGCAGGTGAGCGACGTGTCCTGATTGAGATACGCGTTCTGCACGGTACCGAGCGCCATCATGCCAAACTCGTCGGACATACCAAAGCGCGTCACCATATTACGGGCGAGCTTGGTGGCCTGCTCGATGTCGTTGGCGGCGCCGGTCGTCATCTCTCCAAAGATGAGCTCCTCGGCTGCGCGGCCACCGCAATAGACAGCGAGCTTGTCCAAGACCTCCTGGCGCGTCGTCAGGAAGCGCTCGTCCTCCTCGACCTGCATGGTATAACCAAGAGCACCGCTCGTGCGCGGCACGATGGTGATCTTCGTGACCGGCGCAGAGCCCTTCTGGCGAGCGGCAACGATGGCATGGCCGATCTCGTGATAAGAAACGACCTGCTTCTCGTGGTCGGACAGCACCGTGGACTTACGCTGTTGGCCGGCAATGACGACCTCCACCGACTCCTCGAAGTCGTCCTGGGTTGCACGCTTGCGACCCTCGCGAACGGCGCGCAGGGCGCCCTCGTTGATGATATTGGCCAGGTCGGCGCCCGAGGCACCGGGCGTGGCGCGGGCAATCGCGGTCAGGTCGATCGGCGGCTCGGTCTTCACGCTCTTGGCATGCAGCTCGAGGATGTTCTTGCGGCCGGTCAGATCGGGCAGCTCGACGGGGATGCGGCGGTCAAAACGACCGGGGCGCAGTAGAGCGGGATCGAGACTGTCGGGGCGGTTGGTTGCGGCAAGGACAACGATACCCTTATGGTTATCGAAGCCATCCATCTCGGTCAGCAACTGATTGAGCGTCTGCTCGCGCTCGTCGTTGCCGCTAAAGCCGCCGCCATCGCGCTTCTTACCGATGGTATCGATCTCATCGATAAAGACGATACACGGTGCCTTTTCCTTGGCCTGCTTAAACAGGTCACGAACCTTAGCAGCGCCGCGACCGACAAACATCTCAACGAACTCAGAGCCCGAAATGCTAAAGAACGGAACACCGGCCTCGCCGGCAACAGCCTTGGCAAGCAGGGTCTTACCGGTACCCGGAGGGCCAACAAGGAGAGCACCACGCGGCAGCTTGGCGCCGATCTCCTCGTAGCGCTGCGGCTTCTCCAGAAAGTCGACGACCTCCTTGAGAGACTCCTTGGCCTCTTCCTGACCGGCGACGTCCTTAAAGGTCACGCCCACGTCCTTGGAGGCGATCACGCGCGCGCCGGACTTACCCAGTCCGCCGCCGCCAAAACCGCCGCCGCCAAAGTTCATCGACGGGCCGTCATCGCCCATAGCCTTCTTCATGCGGCGGTTGAGCCACCAACCGATGAGGAAGAAAATCGCCATGGGAAGAATGAGTGTGAGCAGGTAGTAGGTCATCAAACCCGAGTTTTTATCGGGAACGACCGACTCCAGCGAAGCGCCAGACTCAAGCACGCGATCGGTAAAGCCCGCGTCATTCGGCACACCGGTCGTCTTGTAGGCGATGTTCTCGTCCTCGCCCTTCTTGGTGTAATAAATCGAGTAATCGTCCGTGTTGTACTCGACCTTGTCGACGCTCTTCTTATCGAGCGCTTTGACAAACGTCGAGTAATCGGTCTTCGTAATCTGCTGCGTGTGACCGATGTTGGGGAACAGAACGGTCGAGAGCACGAGGTAGACGACGAAGGCGATGAGCACGTAGAGAATCATATTCCGTCTACGTTTGTTGTCATCCATCTCCATCTGCTTGAACTCCATCTACTGGGGTTGATAATGCTTTCTAGAATACCCAACCCGGACGGCGATAAACCGACGCCGGGCACGAAAGGACAGAGATGGCATCACTGTAAGTCGGCAAGGTTCAAATCTATACAGGCGACGGCAAGGGCAAGACGACGGCTGCGCTGGGGCTCGCGCTGCGCGCGACGGGCTACGGGCTCGACGTTCTTAGGCTGCAGTTTGCCAAGAAACTGCACTGCGCCGAACACGATGCCGCGCCGCGCCTGGGGCTGCGCTTCGTACAAGCTGACCGCGACACGCCCGAGGCTTGCGCCGCACAGATCATGGAGCTCGCATGCGAGCAGATATCACAGGTCGACGTTCTGATTTTGGACGAACTCGGCGAGGCCATGCGCCGCGGCTTCGTGACACGCGAGGATGTCGAAGCGCTGATCGCGATAAAGCCCGCCACCACGGAACTCGTGCTCACCGGCCGCGGGCTGCTGCCGTTGGCCGACCTCGCGGACTTAGTCACCGAAATACGTCCCATCAAACACTACTTCGACGAAGGCCTCCTAGCCCGCCAAGGCATCGAATACTAATTGATTCGTTTTCCGCCAACACCTACAGCTCATAAGGAAGTTGCGGTGGAATAGTACTTGTTTGACGGTCCGCAAGGGCTTTTCAGGAACTATTTCACCGCAACTTATCAGGGGTATCTGACGGATGAGCTAGGCGGTGGCGCGACCTAGCCAGTTGCCGCTGTGGTGGTAGATGGTGAACATGGTTGCGGTGATGAGCCAGGTTACGGGGTAAACCAGCAGTAGATGCTCGAGCGACGGATCGAAGGGCATGATCGCAAACACCCAGATCACCCTCAAGACAACGGTGCCAAAGATGGTGAGCATCATAGGCTGCAAACTCACGCCGGCGCCGCGGATGGAACCCGAGGCGTTCTCGATAATCGAGAAAATCGCATAGAACGGCGCAATGAAATGGAGGATAGTCGTGGTGTACGCCGAAATCGAAGCATCGTCGACAAACAAACGCGACAGCGGGCCCGAGAACACCAGCAGCACGGCAGACAGGCCACCAATGAGCATAAACGACAGCACGAGCGACGTATGGTAGCCCTTGCGCATGCGCTCGTAGTTGCGCGCGCCAAAGTTCTGCGCCGAGAACGTAGTGATCGATACGCCGAGTGCCTCGGTCACCATCCAGATAATGCCATCCAGGCGCCCAGATAGACCCCAAGCAGTCGTGACATCGGCGCCAAACGAATTAACCGACACCTGGATCAGCACGTTCGAGATCGAATAGGCAGCCGATTGAAAACCGAGTGGCAGACCACACGAGATCATACTCTTGCAAATACCGCGATCGATACCGAGCTTAGACAGCGAAAGACGCCATGCACCCGGAGCGCGCATCATGCGCAACACGATCATCGTTGCATTGGAGCAAATGGTCAGCGCCACCGCGATGCCGCAGCCCAGCGCCTCCATATGCAACACAGCGACAAAAATGATATCCAGCACCACGTTAACCAGGCAGCCAGAGGCAATGATCACGGCGGGGCCGCGCGTGTCGCCCACGGCACGCAGCAGTGCGGTTCCCATATTAAGCAGCAGTGCCGCAACCATCGCGGCAAAATAACAGCGAGCATAGGCCACGCCCTCGGCCAATAGTTCATGCGGCGTGTTCATAAGCACCAGCATGGGCTCAACGAACACTATGCCAAGAATCGAGAAAGCGATACCGCCCACCAGCGCGAACGTCATGGCTGTATGGACCGAACGACTCAGTCGCTCATCATCGTGCTGGCCAAAATACTGACCGGTAATGACCGCGCAGCCGGCGCCGACGCCAACGCAAAAGCCAATGCAGAGCTCGGTGAGCACCATCGTGGCTTGAATGCCACCCAGCGCGAGCTTGCCGCCAAACTGGCCAACGATATACGTACCGATAAGCGTGTAGGCCTGCTGAAAAAACGAACTAAAAAAGATGGGAACGCACAGCGACAGCAGCTGTTGCCAAATGACACCCTGCGTTACATCGATAGCCGTAGATTTCTTAGCCACACGCCCTCCCCGCCAACGTATGTTAAACAACAAAACGGCAATTTAAGACCAAAGCAAATACCAGCTTAGCACCGACCGGCGTCGACCGAAACACCCCGAATCAGAGCCCAGTGCAAAATATCTGCCTAGTGATACAAACCCGGCTGGTAGTGATACTCATTGCTCACGTGCGGGCACAGCTGCCAAAAGGCGACGGCGCTCGCCGCGGCCACGTTGAGCGAATCGACCCCGTGCGCCATCGGAATGCGCACCGCGTGGTCACAGCCGGCAATGGTCTTGGCGCCCAAGCCGGCACCCTCGGTGCCCATAAAAATCGCCAAGCGATCAATCTTCCGCAGTACAGGATCATCAAGCGAAACAGAGTCGTCCGTCAACGCCATAGCGGCACACGAAAAACCGGCATCGTGCAACGCGCTCAGACCATCATGCGGCCACACACGAGCCTCGCTGCCAATGCGCGTCCACGGCACCTGAAACACGGTGCCCATGCTCACGCGGGCCGAGCGACGATACAGTGGATCGCAGCACGTCGGGCTGACCAAAATACCGTCAACGTTCAATGCGGCAGCCGAGCGGAAAATCGCGCCAACATTGGTGTGATCGACAATACCCTCAAGCACGCACACGCGCACCGGACGACCCCCCGCCGCCTCGACAACGCCGCCCAAGAACTCATCAACCGGAATCTGACGCGGGCGACGGAACGCCGCCAGCGCGCCGCGCGTCACGTTAAAGCCCGTCAACTGCTCCATGAGCTCCATGGAGGCCACGAACACGGGAACCGGACCCGCTCCCTCGCGCACGACAAGCTGGTCAAACAGCGGCATCATCTGGTCGAGCCAGCGCTCGCCCAGAAGAAAGCTCACCGGCTCATATCCGGCGCGAACCGCACGCTCGATGACCTTGGCACTCTCAGCGATAAAAATGCCCTTCTGCGGCTCCAGCACGCAGCGAAGCTCACGCTCGGTCAGTCGCACGTAGGCATCGAGCCGCTCGTCCTCGAGCGAATCAATTCGCAGAACCTCAACGGCATCAGTCATAGCAGCCAGCCCGCACCCTTCTTTACAGCACATCTATACCAAACGAGGCGACGCTAAGCGCCGCCCCATGCATTCAATCAACCCGATGATACCGTTCACGCCAGACGATTTACGCCTCGATGCGACGATACGTCACGAACTCATAATCGACGCCCTCGTCACCCTCACCGGCGGCAATCGTCGCGACCCCGCTACGCTGCGCAATCTCCCACGCAGGATCGGCTTCCAAATCGGGAAAGTACGTATCCACGACATGGACGCAGTGGTTATGCGTGACCTCGGCCTCGACGCAATACGGCAAAAAATGCCGATAGACATCGCCGCCACCGATCACCCAGGCAACGGGCTCATCGGCAACCGCGGCGAGCGCCTCGTCGATACTATGCACCACGTCGACGCCCTCGGGGGCAAAGCTCTCGTCGCGGGTGAGCACGATATTGCGGCGGTTCTTGAGCGGACGCCCGCCGGGAAAACTCAGCAGGGTCTTGCGTCCCATGATAACCGGGCAGCCCTTGGTGCAGGCCACAAAATGGCGCATATCGGCGCGATTGGACACCACCATGTCGCCCTCGCACCCAATGCCCCAATCGTCACACACGGCGACGATAGCAGATAGCTTACACGTCATGAGCACCACCTACACCGCAATGGGAATGTTCTTGACCTGCGGGCCGTGCTCATAGCCCTCGACGATCAGGTCATCGGTCGTAAACGCATAGAAGTCATGCACATCGGGGTTGAGCGTTACCTTGGGTGCCGCAAACTGCGGACGCTCGATAAGCTCGCGGACGATATCGACATGACGATCATAGATATGGGCGTCGGCGATCACGTGCAGCAGCTCACCGGGAATCATATCGACCGACTGCGCGACCATCATCAGCAAAATGGCGTACTGGCACACGTTCCAGTTGTTCGCGGCCAAAATGTCCTGGCTGCGCTGGTTGAGAATCATGTTGAGCGTCGGCTTGTCGTCCTGAGGACGCTGCGTCACGTTATAGGTCACGCTATAGGCGCACGGATAAAGGTGCATCTCGGACAGATCGCTAAACACGTACGTATTGGTCATAATGCGGCGACTATACGGCGTGTGCTTAAGGTCGTACAGCACACGGTCCATCTGGTCGAAGTCGCCCTCGGCGTAATGGCTCTTCTGACCAATCTGATAGCCGTAGGCTTTACCGATGGAACCGGTCTCATCGGCCCACTCATCCCAGATATGGCTGTTGAGATCATGCACGTTATTGGACTTCTTTTGATAGATCCACAGAATCTCGTCCATGGCAGACTTAAGCGCCGTACGACGCAGAGTGAGCGCGGGGAACTCCTCGCGCAGATCATAGCGCGCCGTGACACCAAAGTTTTTAATGGTATAGGCAGGGGTGCCGTCCTCCCACACCGGACGGACCTTTTGGCCCTCGGTGGTGGTGCCATGATCCAAGATATCGCGGCACATGGTTACAAACTGCTGATCAGCTTTGCTCATTGACCCTCCTGTCAGTCGCCTATAAGCGAGATTTATTGTAGCCCAGGCGCGCGAGTGTCGAATTGGACACTTAGTCCGGCACACGCAATGCACGGCAGCGCGGCTCCGCAAGCGGCAACGAGGCATCTTAGCCTTTTTCTGACATATGCCAGAAATGCCTTGCGCCCAACGACTAACGCGTTATCCTATTGTTGACATATGTCAGATAAGGAGTGTGCATGGCAGGAAGACGCGAAAAACTGCGCCGCGTCGGGATCATCCCCGAATACCGCGGCTTCACCCCCGATGGCCTGGCCAGCGGTGATGCCATCGACATGACCGTCGACGAGCTTGAGGTGCTGCGCCTGTGCGACCTGGAAGGTCTCAACCAAGAGGCGGTCGCCCAGCAGATGGGCATCGCCCGTGCAACGGTGGCGGCCATTTGCAGCCGCGCGCATCGCAAGGTGGCCGATGCGCTGGTCAACGGACGAGCGCTCGTCATCGAGGGCGGCAATATCGCGTACTCCCCCATCGCCTCGACGACGGCCGCATGGCCAACAAAGGAGGTCGGCACCATGAGGGTGGCAACGACGTACGACAACGGCAACATCTTTATGCACTTTGGCCGCAGCGAGCAGTTCAAGATCTACGACATCCAGGATGGCAAGGTGCTCAACGAGCAGGTCGTAGGCACCGGCGGCACCGGCCACGGCGCCTTGGCGGGCCTGCTTGCCAACGGTGGCGTTGACACGCTCATTTGCGGCGGTATCGGCGGCGGCGCTATCAACGCGCTTGCCCAAGCCAGCATCACGGTCTATGCGGGCGCCCAGGGCGGCTGCGATGCCTGCGTCGAGGCCCTCATTGCCGGCACGCTCGCACAGAACGGCGAGGCCACCTGCGACTGCCATGGACATGATCACGAGCACATCCACGAGCATGGCGAGTCCTGCGGCTGCCACGGTCACCACGACCATGACGGGCACGAAGGCTGCGGCTGCCACTAGCGGCAAGCACCTCGTCGAGAACGCGCTTCCACGCGTGCGACAACCAGCGAACAAACGGCGAAGGCCGCCTGGAATACCATCCAGGCGGCCTTCGCCATACACGACTCAACCAGTCGTTACTTCTTGTTGCGCATCTGCGCTTCCATCTGGCGCAGCAGGTCCATATCGGACTTGGGGCCGCCCGTTCCCAGGCCGCCCATGCCGCCCAGCCCCATGGCATCCAGACCGGGAATATTGGGCATGCGCATCTTTTTGCCCTTCTTACCCTTCTTGCCCTTCTTGCCGCCGGCCTGCGCCTGATTGGCCATCGTGCGCATGCGGCCCATCATCTTGTTCATCTCGCCCCACTGCTTCATAAGGCTATTGACCTCGGTGGGGGTCACGCCGGCGCCCTTGGCAATGCGGGCACGGCGCTGACCGTTGATGATGGAGGGGCGAAGGCGCTCCTCCTTGGTCATCGACATGATGATGGCCTCGTTCTTGTCGAAGATGCCCTCGTCCAGGTTGCCGCCCATCTGGTTGAGCGCACGCTGGCCGCCGGGGAGCATGCCCAGGATGCCCTTCATGCCGCCCATCTTCTTGACGGCCTTCATCTGGTCGAGCATGTCATTCATGGTGAAGCCCTCGCGCAGCATGCGCTCGGCAGCCTCGAGCTGCTCGGCGTCGGCCGCCTCCTGGGCCTTCTCAATAATGCCGACAACGTCGCCCATACCCAGAATGCGCTTGGCCATACGATCGGGATAGAACGGCTCCAGCGAATCGGGCTTCTCGCCCATGCTCACGAACTTGATGGGCTTGCCGGTCACCTGGCGCACGGAAAGCGCGCCGCCGCCACGGGCATCGCCGTCGAGCTTGGAGATGATCACTCCGTCAAAGTCGGTGCGCTCGGCAAAGGTCGAGACGACGTTGACGATATCCTGGCCGGTCATGGCATCGACGACCATCAGCACCTGATCGGGCTTAACGGCCTTCTTGATGTCCACGGCCTCCTGCATCATCTGCGCATCGATCTGAAGACGTCCGGCGGTATCGACGATGACCACGTCGCGCAGGTGGTCGACGGCCTCCTGGATGGCGCCCTTGGCGATATCGACCGGGTGCGCACCGTCGCCGCGGAAGACCGGTACGCCGATCTCGCCACCGAGCGTGGCCAGCTGGTCGGCAGCAGCGGGACGGTAGACGTCGCACGCGGCGAGCAACGGCGAGCGACCCTGCTTCTTGAGCAGGTAGGCCAGCTTTACGGCAGCCGTGGTCTTACCGGAGCCCTGCAGGCCCACGAGCATGATGACATTGGGAATACGGTTGCTAAAAACGAGCTTGCTCTCGGTGGAGCCGAGCATCTCGGTAAGCTCGTCGAGCACGATCTTGACGACGTTTTGCGCCGGAGAGAGCGACTCCATGACCTCTGCGGTCATGCAGCGCTCCTTAGTCTTGGCGACGAACTCCTTGACAACCTTAAAGTTAACGTCGGCCTCGAGCAGCGCCATGCGAATATCGCGCATGGCCGAAGTAATATCGGCCTCGGTCAGCTTGCCCTTGCCGCGCAGGCGGTCAAATGTGTCGTTGAGGCGATCGCTCAGGGAATCAAACACTAGTCACTCCTTAATTGGACTCGCCCACCAGGGCGCGGCAGAAATCTTTGGCATTGAACTCCTGCAGGTCATCGACCTGCTCGCCCACGCCGATGCGCAGGATCGGGAGCTTGAGCTTCTCGGCCACGGCCATGGCGATGCCGCCCTTAGCCGTGCCGTCGAGCTTAGTCATGATAATACCGTCCAGGCCCAGCGCCTCGTTAAACTCGAGCGCCTGGTTCAGACCGTTTTGGCCCGTCGCGGCGTCGATCACAAGCACGACCGAAACCGGCATGGGACCGGCGGCCATATTGGCGGCGCGCTTACGGGTCACATTGACCACCTTGGCAAGCTCGCGCATGAGCTCAGGGCTCGTGTGTAGACGGCCGGCGGTATCGATAAGCACCAGGTCGCTGCCGCGCTTGTCGGCCTCGTCGAGCACGTCGTAGCAAACACTTGCCGGGTCGGAGCCGCGGTCGCGCTTGATGACGGGGACGCCAGCGCGCTGGCCCCACACATCAAGCTGCTCGATGGCGGCGGCGCGGAAGGTGTCGGCCGAACCGATCACCACGTTCTTGCCGCGGGCAGCCATGGCGCTCGCGATCTTACCGACCGTCGTGGTCTTGCCGGCACCGTTAATGCCCACAAACAGCACGCAGCTCGGCGTATCGGAGAACGGATCTCGCTCGATGGGCACAAAGTGCTGCTCAAGCTGCTCGGCCAGGGCGCGGCGAAGCTGCGGAGCGGTCTTGAGGTTCTTCTTGGCCGCGGCATCGCGCAGGTCATCGGAGACCTTGATAGCGACCTCGGCGCCCATGTCACCCATTACGAGGGTGTCCTCCAGGTCCTCCCAAAAATCCTCGTCGACCTCACCGCCAAAGTAGAAGACCTCGTTGAGGGCCTCGCGGCTGCGCTCAAGTCTGCGCGAGAGAGCATCGAAGAATCCCATTATGCATTCACGACCTTTCCGGTTTCGCGATCGAGTTTTTGCGAGACGACGCGACTGACGCCGTCGGCTTGCATCGAGACGCCATAGAGGACGTCAGCGTCCTCCATAGTACGGCGCTGATGCGAGATAACCAAGAGCTGCGTATCGGAACGCAGCACATCGAGGGCTCCGATGAGCTTGGACAGGTTAGCGTCATCAAGCGCCGCCTCGACCTCGTCCAGCACATAGAACGGAACCGTACGTGTGCGGTACACGGCAAAAAGCAGGGCGAGCGCCGTCAGACTCTTCTCGCCGCCCGACATGAGCATCATCTTGGTGATGCGCTTGCCGCGCGGCTGCGCCACGACCTCGATACCCGTCTCGGCAGGATGCTCGGGATCGGTCATCTCCAGATGAGCCTGGCCGCCCGGGAAGAGCATAGCGAAGATCTCGCGGAAGTTCGCGTCGACCTTCTCAAACGTCACCAGGAACGCCTTGCGCATCTTGCGATCAATGGCCACCGTGATCTTGGTGAGCGCCTTGCGCGCGCTCTCCAGATCGGCCAGCTGCTCCTCGATGTAGTCGGCGCGGCGCTTGAGCTGCTCGTACTCCTCCATGGCAACTTGGTTAACGGGACCAAGGTTGTTGATCTGGCGCACAAGCTGGTTGAGTTCGCGCTCGGCGGCATCGCGGTCCGTGGGCACCGGAAGCATGAGCGCTTCCTCGAGCACCGTCGTGCCATCGGCGGTAATGGCCTTGATGGCAGCCTCGACCTGCACCTCGAGCTTGCCACGCGCGACCTTGAACTCGTTTTGCGCGGCGGAGGCGGTATCGACTCGCTCCTTAGCGCGGGCAACCTCTGCCTTGGCATCCTCGATGGTCTTCTTGAGCGAAGCGGAGTCCGCCTCCTCCAGAGAGGCCTGGTCACGCAGGCGCGCTGCCCAATCCGACGCGCGTTCCAACAGGGCAGAATAGCGTTCGTGCATGGGGTCGACGCGCAGGCGCAGCAGCTCGAGCGAGCGCGAAGCCTGGCGTGTTCCGCGGATACGACGGTCGATGCCCTCAAGACGATGCTCAAGGTCGGGCACGCGGCCCTTCAGCGAACGCAGGCGCTCGCTCGTCTGGGCCAGGCGCACCTTGGCATCGGCGAGCTTACCGGCGGCCTCGGAATCGTCACGGCGAACGCGATCGAGCTCATCGTTGGCCTCGGCAATCTGGAGACCCAGGTCGCTTGCCTGTGCACGCGCCTCGTCACGCGAACGGGTGAGCTCGTCAACGCGCGGGCGCGCGGCACGAACGGCCTCGGCAGCCTGCTCGCGGCGCTTGGAGATGCGCACGCGCTCGACCTCGGCATTGTTGGCGCTTTGCTCCAAGCGGCCGATCTCGGAGAGCAGCGAGCGGCGCTCGCCCTCAAGACGGGCGATCTCACCGGCGGCATCGCCCTCGGCGGCACGGGCCTCCTCGACGGCAACGTTGGCCTCGACGACTTGGTCCGAAGCATGCTCAAAGATGGCAGCCAGATCGGGTTCCAGGCCCTCGAGCTCACGGATGCGGCGCTTGCGCTCCAAGGCACCCAAAGCCTCGCCGGCATCAAGCCCCACGCGCACCAGGCCGCCGCAGGCGACGCGGGCGCCATCGGGGGTCACGTAAGTCACGCCTTCAACGACCGGCGCCGACAGCGCGGCAGCAAGATCGTCAACGACGTAATAGCCGCCGAGCAGCGCCTCGACGACGGGACCGTAGCCTGCGCGCACGGACAGACGATCAACCAGACGGGTACCGGAGGCGCCCTCAGCGGCGGTAGAGCCGCTCACGCCGCGCGCCACCAGCAGTGCCTCGCCCGAGGCCTTCTTTTGGTCCAGAGCCGCACGACCGGCACGCTCAAGCGTGGCGGCGTCATCAAACAGCAGCGCATCGATATCGCCGGCGAGCAATTGCTCAACCAGGCCCTCAAGCTCGCGCGGGGCCTCCAGCACGTCGCCCAGACGACCCAAGACATCGTCGCCCAGCGCACCCACCAGACGGCTCACGAGCGGCGAGCTGTCGGCCATGCGGGCATCGAGTTTCTTTTGGCTGGCAAGCTCCGAGCGCACCTCGGATAACTTGTTGCGTGCCTCGCTCTCACGGGCACGCAGGTCCTTCAGGGCCGCGCGTGCCGTCTCGGTGGCCTCACGCGCATCGACCTGAGCCTGGCGCGCTTCCTCAAGAGCGCCCTCAAGCTCCTCGGCGCGGTCGCGACGGCTCTCGAGCGAAGCCATGACCTCCTCGAGCTGCTCGTCGATCTGCTCCAGGCGCGAGGCATACATGTTGTCCTCGACCTCGGCATTGCTCAGCGAGTCCTTCACCTTGGCGAGCTCGAGCGCGGCGTTGTCGGCCACGCGCTGCACATCGCGTTGCTCACGCGTAAGCTGCGAAATCTGATTGTCGAGCGCCACGCGCCGCTCGTGGAGCTCTGCGGCGGCAGGACCAGCGGCGTCAACGTCCTCCTGGGCCTGCATGTGCGCGCCGGTCACTTCCTCAAGCTGCGCACGCGCGTCCTCGAGCTCCTCGACCACGCGACGACGCTGATGCTCGGAGCTCGAAATCTGCCCGCGCATGTCAGACAGGCGCGACACCATGTTGTGACCCTTTTCCTCGAGCAGGCGCATGTCGGAGTTAATACGGCCGACCACATCTTGCATATGACGGCGCTGCTCGCCCAGGTCGCCCACAAACAGGCCCTTTTCCTCGAGCATGACCTGAAGCTTCTCGAGCTCGCGCTCCTTTTCGCCCAAGCGGTACTGCGCAAGCTCCAGCTCGGCGGCGCCTTCCTTGGAACGGCTCTCCAGGTCGTTCCACTGCGACTGCAGCGAACGCAGCTCGTCGACGGCTAGCATCTGCGTAAGCTCGTTCGCGCGCGAGGACAGCTCTTTGTACTTGCGCGCGCGATCGACCTGACGCTCCAGCGGTCGCAGCTGACGGGCGATTTCCTTATTGATGTCGCGGGCACGCATCAGGTGCTCGTCCATCGACTTAATCTTTTTGAGCGCTCGCTCCTTGCGGCGCTTGTGCTTGGAAATGCCGGCGGCCTCCTCGATGAGGGCGCGACGCTCCTCGGGGCGGCTCTGCAAAATGGCATCGAGCTTGCCCTGGCTGATGATGGAATGTGTATCCTTACCCAGACCCGAGTCGTGCAGGATGTCCTGAATGTCCATCAGGCGGCACGGGCTCGAGTTGATGAGGTACTCGCTCTCGCCCGAGCGATACATGCGGCGGGTGATGGCGACCTCGTCAAAGTCGACCGGCAGCATATGGTCCGAGTTGTCGAGCACCAGTGTGACCTCGGCGACACCCACCGGCTTGCGCGCCGACGAGCCCGAGAAGATGACGTCCTCCATGGCCTGGCCGCGCAGCTGCTTGGCGCTCTGCTCGCCCAGGACCCACAGAATCGAGTCGGAAATGTTCGATTTTCCCGAGCCATTGGGACCGACGATGACGGTCAGGCCCGGCTCAAACGTCATATGGGCACGGTCGGCAAACGACTTGAACCCTTTGAGCGTGAGGGACTTGAGATACACGGTTCCTCGCTTAAACGAGCTTCTTGTTCAGAATCACGCCGTTGGTGGTGTAGCCCATGCGATCGAGCGCCTCGAGCGCGGCAGCTCCCTCGGCTTCCTTCTTAGAGGAGCCGGAGCCGCGACCCTGACGAATACCATCGATCAACACCACGGCGGTAAAGGTGGGCGCATGCGCCGGGCCCTCGGAGCCAACGAGCTTATACGCTGGGGGCTCGTGACCGTCGGCCTGCACGCACTCCTGCAAAAACGACTTGGGGTTCGCAGGATGCTCGGCACGCTCGGAAGCCAAATGCGGCTTAAGCGTACGGTGAATGAACTCCGCCGCCGCATCCCAGCCGGCATCCAGGTACAGCGCACCCACGAGCGACTCATAGACGTTCTCGAGGGCCGAATGCAGGCCGCGCGCACCAGTACCGGTCTCAGAGGCACCAAAGATGATAATGTCGTCGATGCCCAGCTCGTGAGAAACCTCGGACAGCGTAGCGCCCGAGACAAGCGACACCTTCAGGCGCGTGAGCTTGCCCTCGTCAAACTCCGGATAGGACTCAAACAGGGAGCGTGCGACCACAGCGCCCAAAATGGAATCGCCCAAGAACTCAAGGCGCTCATAGCTGGCAGAAACCGGCTGTCCCTCGACTGCCGAGGGATGCGTAAGGGCCGCGCGCAGCAGCACCTTATTGTTGAACTCGTGGCCCAGGATTTCCTGGGCGCGCGTAAGTCGGTCGGATAAAGCCAAGACTTAGGCCTCCTTGGCAGCTTCGATAGCGTCGACGGCGTCGGCGACAGAGTTGAGCGAGAGCAGGGTCTCGTCATCGATCTCGAGGTTGAACTCGTCCTCGATAGCCGTAACCAGCTGCAGGCGCTCGAGCGAGTTGGCATCGAGGTCGTCAAAGGTGGTCTCCTCGCTAATTTCGGCAACATCGACGCCCAGAACGTCAGCAGCGACCTCGGCGATCTTGTCGAAGATTTCGGAGCGGTCCATAGCGCTTCCTCTCATAGTGCATGAATACCAAAAGAATGGTACCGCCCGGGCGGTACCAAGACACGGTTCTGATTCTACCCCACGGCGTGCACCGCGAAGCACATAACAGCGCTCTAACTCGCTCTTATAAAACGATACCATCCATAGAGTTGGCGACATTCTCGACCAGCCCGGCGCGCACGGCTTCGGCCGCCGCGAGCGTACCGTTTTTGACAGCCTCGACTGAGGTGGCACCATGGCCGATCAGGACCACGCCGCGCAGGCCCAGAAGAATCGCGCCGCCCTTGGCGTCGCCAGAGAGCTTGGCCTTAATCTCGCGCATCTGCTTTTTAATGAGCAGCGCGGCGATCTTGGTGCCGAGCGAGGCCATAAAGGCGCCCTTGAGCTCCTGCAGCAAAAACTTGGCAGCGCCCTCAGTGGCCTTGAGCGCAATATTGCCCGACATGCCATCGGCAACGATGACATCGAAGTTACCTGAGGTGAGGTCGGTGCCCTCGCAGTTACCAACAAAGCCGGGAACGGCGGCCTTCATAGCAGGGAAACAGGCCTTGGTAAAGTTGGAGCCCTTCTCGTCCTCGGTGCCGTTGGCGAGCAGGCCCACGCGAGGATGCTCGATGCCCAGGACGACGCGGGCATAGGCGCTGCCCATCTGGGCAAAACGCACCATATCGTCAACCTCGACATCGGGGTTGGCACCCATGTCGCACAGCACCGTCAGACCGCCGGCGCGATTGGGCAGTGCATTGGTCAGACAGGGGCGCACCGGCTGCTTCTTGTCTTCGGCCTGATACCTAAACGGCGTCACGTAGGCGGTGGCAGCGGCGGTCATGGCACCGGTCGAGCCGGCGGAGAAGAACGCATCCGCGTTGCCCTTCTTAATGGCGCGGCAAGAAAGCACGATCGACGACTTACGCTTGGTCATCACGGCGCGAATGGGATCGTCATCCATGGCGATAACGTCAGGTGCCTCAAGGGCCTCAACACGTGCATGGGAAGCTGCAAAGGGATTGACGATTTCGGCGGGGCCAGCTGCCAAGACCTCGATATCGGGATCGGCGGCAAGCGCAGCCTCGATACCATCGAGAACAACCTGAGGTTTCTCGTCTCCGCCCACAACGTCTACACAAACGCGAACGTTACTCATATACATGCTCCTTATACAAAAATGGCCGACTCACTGAGCCGGCCATTGTGGTTCCATTTGGAACGGCATCGCATCCAGAGTATACCGTTACTCGGTAACGATAACCTCGCGGTCCTTGTAGAAACCGCAGCTGGGGCACACGTGGTGCGGAAGCTTGACAGCGCCGCAACGGGGGCACGTGGACTGAGCCGCAGCCGAGATCTTCATGTTGGCGGAACGACGGGTGTGAGTGCGGATACGACCCTGCTTTTGTTTAGGTACGGGCATAGTGACCTTCCTTATGAACTATCCAGTGTGGCGATTACGCGCAAGTAGCGATACTACCACAGTTTTACTCATCGAGCTTGAGATTCTTCAATGCTGCAAATGGATTTTCCGTGGCAGCGGCCCATTCTGCCTCTGCCTGGGCGGCGCAATCGCATTGCTCGACGTTGAGATTGCAACCGCAGGTGGGGCACAGACCACGGCAATCGGGCTTGCAGAGCACCACAAACGGCGTGTCCATAACGACCGCGTCATTGATGGGCTCACCCAGATCGACGATGCGGTCCTCACCCAGGAGCTCGTAGCCGTCCTCGTAGGCCTCGGGATCCTCGGGCTCCTCAAAGAGGTAGAACTCCTCGATCTCTCCGGCGATATCAAACGAGGCGGGCTCCAGGCAACGGTCGCACTCACCGGTGGCGTGCGCGCGGACCATGCCCGTGAGCAAGACACCGGTACCGGCATTGGTAAAGACAACGTCGTAGTCGATGCCGTCCTGAAGCTGGTACTCCTTCTCGCCTACCGTGTAGGTGGCGACATCGACCTTACCGGTCAGCGGATACGAATCTCCAGGAAACTCGAGCTGCTCGGAAAGATCGACGGTAACGCTCGGGAACTCAGCCATTACCACTGACCATTCTGTTGGGCGGCACCCTCGTTGAGCTGCTGACGGCAACGGGTAACGGTGCCGGTCAGACTCTTGAGGTTCTCCTCCAGGTGCGTAAAGACCTGCTCTGCGTAGTCCTCGGCAGCATAACGCGTCTCGCGCTCGTACTGCTGGGCACGATCGCGGATGTCGTCGGCCTGCTGCTGCGCAAGACGGACGATCTCCTGCTCACCGGCAATGGTGAGGGCCTGCTGCTGAGCGTCGGCGATGATGGAATCGGCCTGAGCGGCGGCGGAAGCCATAAGCTCCTCGCGCTCCTTAAGGATACGGCGGGACTTCTGCCACTCCTCGGGATAGCTCATGCGGATCTCGTCGAGGATGTTGAAGAACACGTCGGCGTCGATGACCTTGAACTGAGCGTTCTTGCCGAAAGGCGGCTTGGCTTCCTCGATCAGCCCTTCGAGCTCATCGACCAAGCTGACGATCCTATCGCCAGGAAAATTCTCGCCCGGCATCCGGTCTCCTTTCATAGGTAACATATCATCGTGCTAGTTTACCACATGCCACCAGGCAATAAAAAACGTCACGAAAAGCGATGTCTGAGCGCTTCAACCACGTTGGGTGGGACAAACGTCGATACATCGCTGCCGAGCGAGGCGATCTGGCGAACGACCGAGCTCGAGATATAGCCGTACTGCGGCGCACTCATGACAAAGATGGACTCCAGCTCGTTATCCAAGCGGTAGTTGAGGTCGGCCTGCTGCAGCTCGTACTCAAAGTCAGTCATGGCGCGCAGACCCTTGACCACGGCCCCCGCCCCCTGATCACGAGCGAAGTCGACCAAGAGGCCAGTAAAGGGCAGGACCTCGACGCCATCGATATCACCGAGTGCCTCACGGGCCAGCGCCACGCGTTCATCGAGCGTAAACGTGGTGCCCACACCGTTTTTGCCCTGCGACTCGGCAACGGCCACGATCACACTGGGAAAAATGCGGCGGGCGCGGCGGATGACGTCGATATGGCCAAACGTGATGGGATCGAAGGTACCCGGAACGATGACGCGGTTAATGGTGTCACTCATGGGCATCCCCCTGAAACGTCGTGCCGTCGCTGTCATCGGCATCGGTGGCGGTATCGTCATCCTCGCCCTCGCCGACCCAACGGAGCAGGTCGACCGAGGTGATGCCATAGCGTTTCTCACGCACGGTTACAAAGCCGGCAGGATGTGCACCCGCGTCGGCGGCAGCATGCTCAAACAGAGCATAGGCACCCGGGGTGAGCAGACCCTGCTGGGCCAGGTTCTGCAGCAGCTCGTCGACCGGCTTGGCACCAAAAGCATAGGGCGGGTCGAGCAAGACCAGATCGAAGGGGCCGCCCGGCACGCGGCCGCGCGAAGCGCTCGCAAGGACATCGCCCGTGACCACGCGCCAACGCGCACGGTCACGGCAGAGCGACTCGATATTCTTGGTAATGAGCCGCGCGGCGTTGCGATCGATCTCAAACGTCGTGAGCGAGCGGGCCCCACGAGAGAGCATCTCTAACCCTAAGGCACCGGAGCCGCCAAAGGCGTCCAACACACGAACCTCGTCCAAATCGAAATCGAATGCCGACATGACCATAGATGCGCACGCCTCGCGCACGCGATCAGTCGTGGGGCGGGTGACATCGCGACCACGGGGCTCCTCGATCTTACGACCGCGCCATTCGCCGCCGATGATTCTCATCCTCCGCTGACCTCCTTAAAGATATGTCGATAACGCATGGCGACCGCGTCGCGCAAGGGACGCGTCGCCACAGAGTCAAGGTTGCAAGCATACCGCAAGAGCTCGACCGCGTCCAAATGGGCCCACTCGATCAGCTCCTCGTCGGCGTCCAGGTCGACAAAGCGCAGGGTCACACCACCATGCTGGCGATAACCCAGGATCTCGCCTTCATGGCGCAGGCGCAGGTCCATCTGGGCGAGCGTAAAGCCGTCCGAGGTCTTTTCGAGCGACTGGAGACGGTCTTGTGCCGCCGATGCGCCGCCGTTGCCCTTGGAGTGCGTCATGACCAGGCACGTGCCCGACACGCTGCCACGGCCCACGCGACCGCGCAGCTGGTGCAGGGCAGCCAAACCAAAGCGCTCGCCGTTCTCGATGACCATGACGGTGGCGTTGGGCACGTCGACGCCCACCTCGACCACCGTAGTCGAGACGAGCACGTCAATCTCGCCACGCTTAAAGGCATCGATAACCTGGTCCTTCTCCCCCGCTGGCATACGGCCGTGAAGGCGCTCGATGGCAAGACCCGGCAACACCAAACGCAGGCGATCGAGCTCGGTCGCCGTATCGTGCAGCGGCACGGGGACGGTTACGCGGCCCTCATCGTCGCGGGCAATACCGGGCACGTCTTCCAGCTCATCGGCCGAGTCACTCGGCTCCACGAGCGGGCAAATCACGTAGGCCTGCTGACCCTTGTCATGTGCCTCGCGGATGACTCCATAGGCGAGGTCACGGCTCGACTCGGTGAGAACACACGTCGTCACACCGGCACCCGGAACAGGCCGGTGGCGGATGATGCTCGTATCCAGATCGCCGTAGACCGAAAGCGCCAGCGTACGCGGGATGGGCGTTGCCGTCATAACGAGCAGATCGGCACCGGGGCCCTTCGCGCGCAGGGCGTTGCGTTGGCCGACGCCAAACCGGTGCTGCTCATCGATGACCACGAGCGACAGATGCTTGAACGTAACGTCATCCGAAAGGACCGCGTGGGTGCCAAAGAGCACATCAAGCTCGCCCGATTCCAGCTGTGCATGGATGCGCTCGCGCTCTGCGGCCGGCGTGGCACCTGTCAGAAGCGCCCAGGACATGCCAGCCTGCGAGAGCAGAGGGCCGGTCTTATCGGCATATTGACGCGCCAGCACGCCCGTAGGCGCCATAACGCAGGACTGAGTGCCCGAATCGGCCGCGACAGCCAGCGCGCAGGCGGCGACGGCCGTCTTGCCGGTACCGACGTCACCCAGAAGCAGGCGGTTCATCACGCGCCCGCCATCGCACATGTCGTGCAGGATGTCTTGGAACGCGGCCTCCTGCTCGTCGCTCAGCGAAAACGGCAGGGCTTCCTTGAGCGCCGCCAGGTGCTCGCCCGCGGCGTGGGCGTAGGGAGCGACTTCGACCAAGCCGCCGTCGTTGCGCAAGCGCAGCGCCAGCTGCAGGTAGAGGCACTCCTCATAGGCAAGGCGGCGGCGCGCGATATCGCGCTCGGCCATGCTCGATGGAAAGTGAATTGAGCGCAGCGCACGAGCATTGCTCATCAGGCGGCGCTTGACGCGCAAGCGTGCGGGAATCGGATCGAAGGGATTGCCGACGACCTCGAGCGCACCGCTCACGATACGGCGCATCCACGCCTGGCTCACGCCGTCACTTACGTAGTGGACCGGCAAAATGGTACCAGCGGCGCGCCCGTCCTCAAGCTTTTCAAAGTGGGGCGAGGCCATCTGCTTAAAACCGTAGGCAAACTCGACCTTGCCCATCACGGCCAGGCGTTCGCCCTGCTTAAGCTGTTGGGCAATCCAAGGCTGACGGAAAAAGGCAACCTGCAGCACGCCCGTCTCGTCCACGAGCGAGACCTCAGTCACCTGCATACGCGGACGGGGCTGCTTTTGAACGATACGATCGACCGTGGCGATGATGGTACACACGGTACCGATGGGAGCCATCTCAATGGACCACGAGCGAGTGAAATCCAGGTAGCGATGAGGAATATGGAGAAGGAGGTCCCCCACCGTCCGAATTCCCAGACGGCGAAGGGCCTCCTCACGTTTACCCGAAACATATTTGAGTCGCGCGATATCCTCGTCGAGCGCATTGCTCTGGGCAAAACGCTCCGAGACGCGCGGCACGGAGCACAGCTCGGACATAGGCAGAGCCTACTCGATCGAGAAGATCACGGGATAGAGCGGCTGCTCGCCACGATGGGCATCAATCTCCAGATCGGGCTGAGCCTCCTCGATAGCGTCGACGATCTCCTGGAAGGCCTCGTCGGACAGCTCCTCGCCGGCCAAAATCGTCAGCGCGTCACCCTCCTCTTCCTCCTGCATGCGGTTGATGCAGTCGAGCGTGACCTGCTTCACGTCGGAGCCGACCACGTCGATGGAACCGGCGATGATGCCCATAACGTCACCGGAGTGAATCGGCGAGCCGTCGGAGGCGCTGGAGTCGCGCACGGCGCGGGTGACCTCGCCATCGCGGACCTCGCTGATGGCATCGACCATAGCGGCAACGGCGTCCTCGAGCTCGGAATCGGGCAGGACCGCGAACAGCGCGGAGAAGGCCTGCGGGACGGTCTTGGTGGGAACGACGGCGACCTTCTTGTCGGTGCAGGCGGAGGCAGCAGCCTCGGCAGCCATGCGGATGTTGCCGTTATTGGGAAGGATGATGACCGAGGTCGCGTTGACCTGGTCCACTGCGCCCAGCAGGTCGGCAGTCGAGGGGTTCATGGTCTGGCCACCCGACACGATCACATCGACGCCGAGGGACTTGAGGATGTCGGCCTCACCAGAGCCAGCCGCAACGGCGACAAAGCCCAGGGCCTTCGCGGGCTCGGCGGCCTTCTCCTGGTCCTCGTGGATCTTAGCGGTACGGTCGTGGGCCTCCATCTCCATGTTGTGGATAAAGACCTCGTAGATCTGACCGAGCTGAAGCATGTGCTCGAGCACCAGGTTAGGGGTGTTGGAGTGCACGTGGATCTTGTAGTCGGGATAGGCACCAACGAGCAGCTCACAGTCGCCCATGGAGCCCAGGAACTTCAGGCACTCGTCCTCGTCAAACGGGGCGTCGGCCTTAAAGAGGAACTCGTTGCAGTAGCGGAACTCCGAGCCCTCCCAGTCGTCGTTGGCCTCGATCTCCACGCGGTCAAGAGCGGCGTCACGGGCAGAGCCAGCGGAATCGAACGTAGCGGAGAAATCCTCGACCACGGTGCTGCGGCCAAGGGCAGCGGCAACAAAGTTCTCCAAGAAGATGGCAAAGCCAAAGGCGCCGGAGTCGACCACGCCGTTCTCCTTGAGGACGGGCAGCAGGTCGGGCGTGCGGGCGACGGACTGGTAAGCCTCGACGACGATGGCGTCGAGAGCATCCTCGGCAGAGAACTTCTTCTTCTCGCACTCGTCTGCCTTGGTCGAAACATCACGCAGGACCGTGAGAATCGTGCCCTCGATGGGCTTACGAACAGCCTGGAAGGCGACCTTGACGGCACGGCGGAAGGCGAAGGCGATATTGGCGGACGTAATGGGCTCATCGGCAGAGACAAGGCCCTCGGCCACGCCGCGTAGGATCTGCGACGTGATGACACCGGAGTTGCCGCGGGCGCCCATCAGGGAGCCGTGGGTGATGGCGCCGGCAATGGCCTCCATGTCGGCATCGGCGGGAAGGGCAGAAAGCTCCTTGGTCACCGAGGAGAGCGTGAGCGACATGTTGGTGCCGGTGTCACCGTCGGGTACGGGGAAGACGTTGAGCTTGTTGATCTCCTCGGCCTTTTCGGAAACGGCAGCCGCAGCGATCGGAAAACAGGTGCGAATGGTCTTTGCAATCATGAGTGGTGAAATCTCCGTATTCGGATGCTAGTTCAGACGGCTCTTGAGCGCGTCGATGTGAATGCCGATCTTAAGGCTGGCGGGATCGATTTGGGCGATCTCCTGCAGGGTGAAGGCGACGGAGCTCGAAAGATTGTGGCAGACGGACTTCATGTTGACGCCGTTCTCGAGCACGACGTGAAGGTCGACCGTGAGGCCGTTCTCGTCGGCGGAAACAAGCACGCCCTTGCGGAGGCGCTGACCGGCAAGCAGGCGCACGCTCTCGGCGCCCTGGAGCTGCTCAGCCATACCGACAACGCCATAGCACGTCATCGCGGCATAACCGGCAATATCGGCAATAACGTCGTTCGAGACGCTCAGGCTGCCGTTAATGGTCTCAGACACAAGAATCTCCTTTTCTTGGTGCTCGCGGCACCATGTCGTGGGAGCAATCATTGCAATATTCTACAACGACCGCGCCATGTTGAGGTGGCGGGCCTCGGGATTACATCCTCGACACGAAATGTTGATATGGTAACGTTCGCGAACGGCGATCGCGGCATGAAAAAACCCGCCGCATAAGCGACGGGTTTTACAACCTGGCTCCCCGGGTAGGACTCGAACCTACAACAGCGCGGTTAACAGCCGCGTGCTCTACCATTGAGCTACCGAGGAATTTAAAGCCCAACGGAAAGGGCTGGAAAATTCTGGCTCCCCGGGTAGGACTCGAACCTACAACAGCGCGGTTAACAGCCGCGTGCTCTACCATTGAGCTACCGAGGAATAGGTGCGTGCTCTCAAGCAACGAAGTTTATTATACGGACGAATCAGCTCAGGGCAAGAACTTTTTTAAGAAATTTTCCGACCCAGTCATTGGGGACGTTCTTAAACGACCAGTCATTCAAGAACGTCCCCAATGTCTACATGAAAGCGCCCCCAAGCGGATGTGCTTGAGGGCGCCTCTTGCTTGACTAGCTCTCGATATAGTCCTTCAGCTTACTGCTACGGCTCGGGTGGCGAAGCTTGGCCAGAGTCTTGGACTCGATCTGGCGGATGCGCTCGCGCGTGACGCCAAACTCACGACCGACTTCCTCGAGCGTGCGGGGATGTCCGTCGACAAGGCCAAAGCGCAGTTCGATAACCTTGCGCTCACGATCGGCAAGCGAATCGAGCACCTGGGTGAGCTGCTCCTGCAGCATAGAGAAGCTGGCCGCATCGGGCGGAACGATAGCCTGGGAGTCCTCGATGAAGTCGCCCAGCTGGGAATCCTCTTCCTCGCCGATGGGGGTCTCGAGCGACACGGGCTCCTGCGAGATCTTCTGGATCTCGCGGACGCGGTCGGCGCTCATATCCATCTCGGCACCGATCTCTTCGGGGGTCGGATCGCGGCCCAGGTCCTGAAGGAGCTGACGCTGCACGCGGACGAGTTTGTTGATAGTCTCGACCATGTGCACGGGAATACGGATGGTACGGGCCTGGTCGGCGATAGCGCGCGTAATGGCCTGACGGATCCACCACGTGGCGTACGTGGAGAACTTAAAGCCCTTCTGGTAGTCGAACTTCTCGACGGCGCGGATCAGACCGAGGTTGCCCTCCTGAATCAGGTCCAGGAACAGCATGCCGCGACCGACATAGCGCTTGGCGATGGAGACGACCAGACGAAGGTTTGCGCTGATGAGCGCCTGCTTGGCTTCGAGGCCCACGTTCTCAATGCGCGTAAGACGACGCATCTCGGCACGCGTGAGTTCGAGCTCACCAGCATCGGCAGCCTCGAGCTTCTCGGTAGCCTCGAGACCGGCCTCGATCTTCATAGCCAGATCGACCTCTTCGGAGGCGGTCAACAGGTCGACCTTGCCGATCTCCTTGAGGTACATACGGACCGGGTCGCCGGTCAGCATCACCGTGGAGGCATCGATGCCACGCACGCGGGAGCGTGAACGGGACGTGCGCACGGTGCGCTTCTTCTTGTTCTTGGAAGAACCCATCTCAGCGTCGGCCTGACGGGCCATCTTGAGCTCGTGATCGTCGAGCGAGCCGGAATCGTGCTCGTCGTCGTCATCGAAATCGTCGGTATCGGTATCGGTATCGGTATCGTCATCGTCGACACCCATGGGGGCGTCGTCGTTACCGCTCGCGGAGATAATCTGGATGCCGCTGTTGCGCAGCGCGGAATACACCGCGGTGAGCTGCTCGTCAGAAACATCGATATCCTTCAGGGCGACCTGAATCTCGTCCTCGGTTACCGAAGTCCTGTTTGAGCCGTTGCCCATGAGCTTTGCAACGTAGGATTCCAGCCCAGTACCCGTGCTCTCAGTCTTTTTTGGCACAGATTCTCCCTTCATAGTCCACAGGACTCAATACTTTAGCACACACATTGACGTCTATACCCAAAAAGAAGACTGGATATAGGCGAGAATACGCTGGTTGACCACAACATCTAGGCTTGTTCGGTGCCCGCGGCCTCCAGGCCGATTAAACGGAACGGGTCCGCCACGCCGCCGATCGACTTTTGCAGTTCGCGTTGACGTTGCGAATCCTGCGCGGCCTGCACGGTCAGCGCGCGACGGGCCTCATCATCGAGTGAACGGTCCTGGCGCAGCTTGGCCTGTGCGGCACGCATGCGACGCTTGATGGTGTAGAGCTCAAGCGTATCAAGCATAAACACGATGTTCGTCTCGGTGGGGTGCTTGCTCGTCGCGGAGATGCGCCCGGCACTCACAAGCGTTGCCGCATCGGGACACACTGAGCGCGCCGCATCCATGCAGGCTGCAGGATCGGTTCCCGGCGGCGTTGCCAGAACGGCCCATGCAATGGACTCGTGACGCGGGTCAACCCACTCGATGGAGCAGATGCGGTCGGCATACGTGCGGAACAGGTCGGGGTAGCTCGTGAGCATCGTCAACAGCTCGCGCTCCCCTGCCAAGGACTTGCGTTCAAGATCGGTAAGAACCATCGGCGCCGCCGCAGCCGGTGCGCCCGAACCGTCAGCCACAGGCACAGCGCCCATACCATCAGGCACATCGATCGGCGGCAGGTCGTCGACGACCTCCACGGGCGCGGCGCCGTAGGCATCGAGCGGGACGTAGTCGTACGGCTCTTCTTCGACCGGCGCGGACACCGGCGGCGTCGCGCCCGATGCCCAAGCACCGCGACCGGCATCGCGAGAACCCGACGCCCGACCGCCCGCGCTACCGGACCGCTCAGTCTGTGCCCGCTGGCGCTCATAGTTCTGCTCACGACGTCGTTCCGCATCCTCGCGCTTGGCGACATCGCGAAACACACGACCCGAGCTCGCGCGCACCGTCTCCAGATCCAAACCCAGCAGATCGGCAATCTGGATAAAGTACGTGTCGATCATATAGCTGTTGCGCAACGGATAGATAAGCGTCAGCGCATCTTCCAGCGCCTTAGCGCGACCGCCCGGCGTGGTGATGTCACTCGACTCCTGCAGCGAACGGTAGACAAAGTCCATAAGCGGCTCGGCAGCGTCGATGCGCGTCTGCAGTGCCTCGCCACCATGTGCGGTGATGAACTCCATGGGGTCGTTGCCGTCGGGGAGCACCACGCAGCGCAGGTCCATGGAATCCTGCTCGATAAACTGAATCGCGCGACGGGCGGCCTTCTGGCCCGCTGCATCGCCGTCGAACATATACACGATGCGCTTGGCAAAGCGAGTGAGCGTCTTGACGTGATGCTCCGTGAGGGCGGTGCCCAGCGTGGCGACAACGTTTTTAATCCCCGCCTCCCAGCAGGCGATGCAATCGGTATAGCCCTCTACCACGATGGCGGTATCCTGCGCGACGATAAACTCCTTGGCCCAATTAAAGCCGTAGAGGTTTCGCTTTTTATGAAACACGCTCGTCTCGGCGGTGTTGAGATACTTAGGCTGGCCGTCGCCCATAATGCGACCGCCAAAGGCAATGTTGTGACCCTGCTCGTCAAAGATGGGGAACATCACGCGGTCGTAAAAGCGGTCGGCAAGCTGCCCGCGCCCGCGACTAACGGCAACGTTGGCGTCGATCATCTCCTGCGGGGTAAAACCCGCCTGGGACAGGTGCGACACCAGCGCGTTACGGCCCGGTGCAAAGCCCAGGCAGTAGCGGCGGCAGACGTCGCCGCCCATGCCGCGGCTGGCAAAGTACTCGCGCGGACGGCCGTCCTTACCGCGCATGAGCATGGTGTGGTAGAACTGGGCGGTCTCGGCGCACAGATCGTAGATGCGGGCACGTTTGGTGCCGCGCTCGCGGCGATCTCCGGTGTCATGCAGCTCAATACCCGCGCGATCGGCCAAGTAACGGATTGACTCGGGAAAGCTCAGGTTCTCGCGCTTCATGATATACGTGAAAACGTCGCCACCCTCGCCGCAACCAAAGCAATGCCACACCTGCGTGGCGGGGATAATGTGGAAGGACGGCGTCTTCTCGCCATGGAAGGGGCAGCATCCCCAAAACTCATGGCCGCGAGGCTTGAGCTCGACCGTTTCCTGCACGATGGCAACCAGGTCAGACGCAGCGCGTACCTGGTCTTTTTCCTCATCGCTAATCACGGATGCTCACCCCCTGATCGCCCAAGTTGTGACGAATATCCTCGATATTACCCTCGACGGTCGCGATCAACTCATCCAGCGAATCGAACACACGCGAGGGACGCAGCCAGCGCGTAAACGCCAGCGAAACGGAAGCGCCGTACAGGTCGCCCGTATAACCAATTAAATTAGCCTCGAGATGCGCAGATGCCGCATCGTCAGCATACGTTGGCGGCAGGCCGACGTTCACAGCAGCGGGCCACGCGGTGTCATCGACCAGCACCAGACCCTCATACACGCCATCGGCTGGCACCTGAATGCCGTCGGGAACCTGCAAGTTTGCCGTGGGAAAGCCCATGCCAGAACCCTCGTGACGGCCGCGAATAACACCGCCACGCACCATATACGGACGGCCGAGTAACCCAGCAGCAAGCTCCACATGGCCCTGTCCCAGCTCATGACGAATGCGGGTGGCGCAAATGGTCTCACCGCCCTCGCAAAGCAAGTCGTGCCCGTATACGTCAACGCCGCGCTCGGCACCCCAGGCGCGCATCTCGTCAACACCAGAAGCACCGCCACGACCCAGCCTAAAGTCGCTGCCAACGCGAATCGATCGAATGTCGACCAGACGCGACACCAGCGAGAGAAAAGCAACATGGTCAAGCGCCGCAACCTCAGGCGTAAAGGGAACGGCCACCACCGCATCGACCCCAGTTTGAGCCAGGGCATGCAGACGGTCGGCCGTCGTCATCAATTTTTGAGCGGGCGAAGGGCTCACCACGACGTCCGGGTCGGGATCGAAGGTAACTACGACCGCCTTGCAGCCATGGGCACGGGCATCACGGACAAGCGCCGCAATGAGCTCCTGGTGTCCACGGTGAACGCCGTCGAACACGCCGATGGCAATCGATGCGGCACCCAGGTGCTCACACTTATCAAACACATCGGGAGTAACGATGCGAGCCTCGTCCGACTCGCCCGCGAAAAAGATACGCGCGAGCTCGCGAACGGACAACATCATCGAACACCGCCGATTGCCTGCGGAAACACGTGCTCCATGACAAAGCGGCCGCCCTCAATGCGGGCGAGCGCCTTGAGTCCCCCATCGAGCACCAACGCAAACGGCGCCTTCGAGGAATCGAAATCGGCAAGCGCACGCTCAACGGGAATGCGTCGGCCGCAGAGCAGGTCGTCGGCAAGATTGCCCGGCAAGTCAACACGTGTGGCGCCCAGGGCCGCAATGGGATCCAGGGCAAAGCCAGCCGCGGACTCGGGAGAAAGCTCCTCGACCGCATGACAAGCGCCAATGGAAACAACACCGGAAGCCGTGCGGCGCAGCGCGGAAATATGCGCGGCGCTATCGCAAGCGTGGCCCAGGTCGCGAGCGAGCGCACGGATATAGGTGCCCTTGCTCACCGAGAACGCCACGGTCCACACACACGTATCACCTTCGCCGCCCACGGCGATCAGGTCGGCGGCATAGACCTCGACGGGGCGCGGAGGTAGGTCCACCGCATTGCCCTCGCGAGCAGACTTGTAGGCGCGAACGCCATTGACCGAGATAGCAGAAAACGCCGGCGGCACCTGCATCTGCGGGCCCAGCATGGCGGCCAAGCGCTCACGAGCATAGGCAGGATCGCGGAGCTCGTTGGCAACAGCCACCGTGCGGACCGCCTCGCCCTCCGCATCGTCGGTATTAGTCTCGACGCCAAACGAAATGTCGGCGACGTAGCTTTTCGTGTCGAGGGTGAGCATGCCCAGCAGACGCGTGGCCTGACCCACGCCCACCACCATGACACCGGATGCCATGGGGTCGAGCGTGCCGGCATGACCGACACGCCGTTCGTGGAGGGCGCGTCGGCATTGCGAAACCACGTCGTGGGACGTGCAGCCCACCGGCTTATCGACGGCGAGCAGCATATTCAATTGAGAAGGCGTACGACGAGCCATGTACCATCCAAAAAATTAGAGCTCGACGGTCACCGAAGCGGGATCCTCCCCCACCAGCTCGGCCAGCATGGGAAGTGCCACGGCGAGCGTCTCGCGAATCGTTCCGTTGTTGGTAAAGCCGGCAGCGGCATGATGCCCGCCACCGCCAAAGTTGGCAGCGATCTCGGACACATCGAGGTCACCCTTGGAGCGCAGGTTGCCGCGCACCTTGGTATCGCCATCGATGCCCTTTAAGAACAGACATACCTCAACGCCCATCACCGCACGCACCACATCGACCAGACCGTCACATTCATCAGAGGTGACGCCGCAGGCCTCAAGGTCGCTCTGGTAGGCATAGCTATACGCCACGCGTCCGTGCGCGACCGTCTTAATACGGCCCATGACAATGGACTTGAGGTGCAAAAACTCGACGCGCATGCTCTGATAGACCTCGAGCGCGACACGAGCCGGATTGGCGCCATGGGCTACCAGGCGCGAAGCGGCGTGGAACGCGGCGGCATCGGCGTTTTGGTACTGAAAACGGCCGGTATCGGTAACCAGGCCACACAGCAGGCAGGTCGCAACGCCATCACGTGCGACAATGCCGCAATTGTCCAAGAAACGGTCGATGATCATGGCGCAGGCCGCGGCATCGACGCGCCTCAGGCTCAGCTCGGCAAACTCCTCGCGCGCCGGATGATGATCGAAGCACACCACATGCTTGGAGCGACGAAGCACCTCGGCGGAATTATTGAGGCGCTCGACGACCGGTACGTCCACCGAGATGAACAGGTCCGGATTGCCGGCGTACGCAGATGCCGGCACCAGGCGATCGGAGCCTTCCATAAAGCGGTAGATGCGAGGAACCGGGTCATCGTCTGCCAGCAGCAGCGCAATGTCCTTGTTGGGGAAAAACTTCATGAGCGAAAGGCCCAGACCCAATACGGAGCCCAAGGCATCGCCATCGGGAGAAGTATGTCCCGAAATCGCAATGGAGGACGCACCCTCGATGAGCTCGAGGATGCGTCGCTGAATATCTGCAGACTCGCACGAGGCGAGGTCGGCGGAATTAGTCATCTAAAGCTGCCTCCTGGGCGGCATCCGCTATCGGATAGCCGTCCTCGTCCTTTTCGATCGCAAGCGTGGCGGGAACGTTTTCCAGCGCACGCGTGATGCGCTCGGCCTCATCGGTCGAGCGATCGATGCGAAAATCGAGCTCGGGCGTGACACGCCAATCGAGCGAGCGAGCCAACAGGCTACGAATGCGGCCCTTGGCGCTTGCGAGCGCCTCCATGACCTCGTCGTAGCGGCTCGCATCGCACGACACGTACACACGCGCGAACGAACGGTCCACCGCGACCTCGACCGCAGTCAAAGTAACCAGGTCGAGACGCGGATCGGAAACCTCAAAGAGTAGGATATAACCGAGCTTCTCGCGAAGCTGCTCGCCCAGACGGCGGGTTGCCTGCGTTTGCTTCATAGCGCTACCCCCTACTCGGTACGGGCAACCTGGTCGATGCGGTAACCCTCGATCTGGTCGCCGGGCTTGATGTCCTGGAAGTTCTCCAGGCCAATGCCGCCCTCGGAACCGCTCTTGAGGCTCTTGGCCTCGTCCTTGTAGTGGCGCATCGAGGCGATCTTGCCGTTGAAGACCACGATACCGTCGCGCACCAGACGCACGGAATCGGTCGCGGCGATCTCGCCCTCCTCGACGCGGACACCGGCGGCGATACCGACTTTGGGCACCTTGAAGGTGTCCAAGACGGTCGCGGTACCCGTGGCGACCTCGACCTCGGTGGGCTTGAGCATGCCGATACGGGCGGCGTCGAGCTCCTCGAGGCACTTGTAGATGACGTCGTAGCAACGGATCTCGACGCCCTCGCGCTCGGCGGCGGAGCGGGCCTTACCGTCGGGACGGACGCCAAAGCCGATGATGATGGCGTTAGAGGCGTCGGCCAGGACGACGTCGGTCTCGTTGATGGCGCCGACCGCGGAGTGAATCGTGTTGATGCGCACCTCGGACTGATCCATCTTGTCGAGCGAGTCCTGAAGAGCCTCGATAGAGCCCTGGACGTCGGCCTTGATGATCAGGTTGAGCTCCTTGACCTCGGCGTCGGCAATGGTCTCGAAGAGGTTCTCGAGCGTGACGTGCTTGACGCGGCTCTGCTCCTCGATACGGGCCTTCAGCGAACGCTCGTCGGCAAGGGCACGAGCCTCGCGCTCGTCCTCGAACACGCGGAACTCGTCACCGGCGTTGGGCACGGACTGCAGGCCCAGGATCTCGACGGCGTCGGAGGGACCAGCCTCGGTGACGGCGTTGCCCTTGGGATCGAGCATGGCGCGGACGCGGCCATAGGTAAGGCCGGCGACCAGCGTATCGCCCACGTGCAGGGTACCGCGGGTCACCAGCACGGTAGCAACCGAGCCGCGGCCCTTGTCGAGCTTAGCCTCGAGGACGTTACCGGAGGCAAAGGTGTCCGGGTTGGCCTTGAGCTCGAGCACGTCGGCCTGGAGCAGCACGGTCTCGAGCAGGTCGTCGATACCGATCTTCTGCTTGGCCGAGATGTTGACGAACATGTTCTGTCCGCCCCACTCCTCGGGGATGATGCCGTACTCGGTGAGCTCCTGGCGCACGCGGTCGGGGTTGGCGCCCGGCTTATCGATCTTGTTGACGGCGACGACGATGGGTACGCCGGCGGCCTTGGCGTGGTTGATCGACTCGATGGTCTGAGGCATGACGCCGTCGTCGGCAGCCACGATCAGGATGACAATGTCGGTCACCTTGGCACCGCGGGCACGCATGGCCGTAAAGGTGGCGTGGCCCGGGGTATCGATGAAGGTGATCTTGCGGTCGTTGATCATGACCTGCGAAGCACCGATGGCCTGGGTAATACCGCCCGCCTCGCCGGCAGCGACGCCGGTGTGACGAATGGCGTCGAGCAGGCTCGTCTTGCCGTGGTCGACGTGACCCATGACGGTGACGACCGGGGCACGGGGCTTAAGGTCGGCGGGATCGTCGTAGAACGAGAAGGTGTTCTCCTCCTCGGGGGTGATGATCTTGATCTGGCGGCCCAGGTCGTCGGCAACGAGCTCGACGAGGTCGTCGGACATGGACTGTGTCATGGTGAGCGGCGTGCCCAGCAGGAACAGGCGCTTGATGATGTCGTTGGCCGGAACGTCGAGCGCCTCGGCGAGCTCCTGGACGGTAACGCCCTGGGAGACCTTGATGGCGTCTAGCTCCTCGGGGTTCACGCCCTGGGCCAGCGCCTCCTCAATCTTGCGCTCCTCCTGAGCCTTAGCAGCCTCGCGCTCGCGCTTCTCCTTGCGCTTCTTGCGGCGACCGGTGGACTCGCGAGAGGCCTCCTCGACGGCAGCGCGGGCCTCCTCGAGCACCTTCTCGCGGCTGTACTCCTCGGCCTCGCGAGCCATGCGGCTGTAGTGGTCCTCATCGTTGCCGTGACCGCCCTTGCGCTTCTTGCCCTTGCCCTGCTTATCGGGGTTGGGGAAGTCCATGCCGGCAGCGACGTTGTTGCTGGCGTTGGTGCGATGGCTGTGCGGACGGCTCTCGGAGGCGTTGCGCTCGGAGTTGTTGTCGGAGGCGTTGCGATCGTTACGACGGCCACCGCGACGGTCGTTGTTGCCGCTGCGACGGTTGCCGCGCTCGGCGGCGCGCTCTGCTTTGGCCTTCTCCTCGGCGTCCTTCTTCTCCTTGAGCACGGTCTCCTGTGCGGCGATCTGGTCGAGCAGCGAGCGGAAGCGCGAACCGGAGTCGGAAGCGGGGACGGCGCGGCGCTGGGCCTCGCGGGCAGCCTCCTCCTTCTCGCGGGCAAGGCGCTCCTGCTCAGCCTTCTTCTTGGCCTCGGCCTCGGCACGGGCGGCCTCCTCGGCAGCCTGGGCGGCGGCGAACTGGCGGCGCTCCTCCTCGCGTGCCTTCTCGGCGGCGATGCGCTCACGCTCGGCCTCGGCAGCGCGCGCTGCCTCCTCGGCGGCGGCTGCCTCCTCCTCGGCCTGCTTGGCGGCCTCGACTTCCTTGGCGCGGGCCTCGATCACCGAGGCGAGCTGCTTGCGGACCATGGCGACGTAAGCGTCCTCCAGGGCGGAGGAAGCGGACTTAGCGGGAATCTTCATTTCGGCGAGATGACCCATCAGTTCCTTGGAGGTCATGCCGAACTCTTTGGCCAGGGTGGACACACGGACTTTTGCCATATGACTTCACCTACCCTTTCTGGCACCTTGGGTGCCTAGAGACTGAACGAGCGTGGGAGATGCGCCGGGACCTGCCCGGCGCGACCGCGCGCTAGATCAGGTCCTCCGCATCATCGAAGGCGTCGGTGTCGTGGACACCGCAGAAACGGGAGCCCGGACGGGCCTGGTTGCGGCACTGGACGCCGTCCTCGGACACGTACTCGCAGCGACGGACATCATCGTCCTCCTCGTCACCGATCAGGTCGGCGGCGGGCTCCTCGTGAACGGGGACGTTCTTGAGGATGTCGGCGGCAAGGGTCTCGGACTTGATGTCGATGTGCCAGCCGGTCAGGCGAGCGGCGAGGCGGGCGTTCTGGCCCTCCTTGCCGATGGCGAGCGAAAGCTGGTCGTCGGGCACGATGACGCCGGCATAGGCCTTCTCCTCGTCGATGAGGACGCGGGTGACCTTGGCGGGCGACAGTGCGTTGGCGACGTAAACGGCCGGATCGGCATCCCACAGGATGACGTCGACGCGCTCGCCGCGGAGCTCGCCCACGACGGCGCGGACACGGCTGCCCTTGGGGCCGACGCAGGCGCCCACGGGATCCAGGCGGTCGTCGAGCGAGTGGACGGCGACCTTGGAGCGCTGGCCGGGCTCGCGGGCAATCGACTTGATCTGGACGGTGCCCTCATAGATCTCGGGCACCTCCTGCTCAAACAGACGACGCATGAGCTCGGGGTGGGTGCGGGAGATGACGATCGGCGGACGGCTGTGCTCGCCGCGAACCGGCTGCAGGTTGGAGTTGGGATCGCGGACGTCGATGATCACGGCTTTGATGTGCTGGTTGTGCAGGTAGCGCTCGCCCATCGGACGCTCGTTGCGCTCGTTCTCGTAACGGCGCTGGTCAAAATGCGGCAGCTCGGCCTCGACGCCATCGCGGATCTTGACGATGGTGAAGTCGGGCGTGGACTGCAGCACGGTACCGCTGATGAGGTCACCGATACGGCCGGAGAACTCCTCGTAGATCTGCTCACGAGCGGAGTTGCGCACGATGGCGTTGATCTCGGCCTTGGCGTGCTGGGCGGCGATGCGGCTCGTGTTCTTGGGGGTGACGTCGATCTCCTCGAACTCGGTGAAGTTGCCCTCCTCGTCCATGGAATCGTCGATCGGCTCCAGGCGATAGACGTAAATCTTGCCGGTGGTGCGGTCGATGGTCACCTTGGCGCCCCACTCAAGATGCAGGATCTCGGCATAGCTCTTGGCGAGCGACTGCTCCAGGCGGTCGATCAGGTAGAGCTGGTCGATGTGCCTCTCCTGGCAAAGCTCCATCAGGGCGGACATCATGTCGGATGCTGCCATGTTAGTTTCCTTCCTTCGCGGGCTTGAAGTCATAGGTGGGCTTCAACTTGCACTTTTTAACATCACAGAAATCGAGGGTGACGGACTCGCCGTCCTCGAGCTCGAGGGTCACGTTCGTCTCGGTCGCGGCGGCAATCTTGCCGGAGTACTTGCGACGGCCCTCGGTGGCGGTGGAGGTGAGCTCGCAGTCCTCGCCCACAAAGCGGGCAAAGTCGCGCGGGCGGCGCAGCGGGCGCGCCATACCCGGGCTCGACACCTCGAGCGTGTAGCTCGAAGAAATGGGGTCGAGCTCCTCGATCACGTCGCCGACCCACTTGGTATTGGCCGTGACGTCGTTGAGCGACAGGCTCTGACCCTCGGCACCCTCGATACGCACACGCACGCAGGGGGCCTTGGTGGCGCCCACGAGCTCAACGTCGACAATGTCGACATCGTGCTGGGGAGCGACGGCCTCGAGCGCGTCGATGATCGCCTGCTCGGTCTTGGTCTTGACCATTGCGGCACCTCCATCCATACAAAAAAGAAGCGGAGCCGAAACCCCACTTCTTTCAATTACTACTTCATTTGCAAGCAAACTATACCAATACCTGCGAAAACGTGCAAGCGTCAACGAAATTCGCAGGTCAGCGCGCCCACAGCTTCTCCACAAGAATAGGACAATTAGACGAGGACTCCTGTGCGGTGCTCCCCAAAAGCCCCAAAACGGGCCATGCGTCCCAGCGCGCCGACCCAATCGGGCCCTATGGGCATTCCATCCCTGGGCACACATCGACCAGACTAGAGCTGAGAGGCATTCTGTAGCGAGAAAGCCTGCCGCACGCATTGACCGTACAACCTTCCAGTATCTCTACGGCAAGGAGGCACCATGAAACGCCTAGGCACCCTCTGCGCGACAGCGCTCGTCGTCGCTGCCTGCTCGTTCGCTCTGGCGGGCTGCAACAACATCGATGGTAAAACCGGACAATGCGAGCCGGACCTCGGCAGCACCAAAGCCATCGAGAAAACGACGCCTTCGGAGCGTTTCGACAAATTAGACGAAGATATAGTCGATCCCCAGGGTTTAGGTCCCGACCCTCAAGAACAGTTCCCCATCGACCTTGAGGCAGACGAGAACGTCCATGTTGCCTGCGTGGGCAAGGACACGGATGGCTACGGTGACGCCGTGTTGGTCTTTGCGGTGACAAACAACACCGATGTCGACATGATGTTTGGCGATGTCGATGCTTATGCCTACGTCAACGGTGTCGTCCGCGACGTGCGCATGCGCCAACCCGTCGCCGCAGGCGAAAAAACGACCGCGATGCTCACCTTTGTAGGCACCTTCGACGATCCGGACTTTGACGTGAACAACGACCTCAACGACATCTACCTCAACATCTGGATGTTTGAGGAGCAAAGCGGCAACGTCTACTTTAGGGACCTGGTGCACATTCCGTAGAGGATGACGCTCGGCACAAGCCAAGCATGGCATATAACGCAAAACGAGGGGCGACCCAGCCGGATCGCCCCTCGTCTTTTGTGCGTCAACTATGTGCGCGAGGTTTACTTAACCACCAGGTTGACCAGCTTGCCGGGCACGCAGATGGCCTTGACGACCGTCTTGCCCTCGGTCCACTTGGTGACAGCAGCCTCGGCGGCAGCCTGCATTTCCTCGTTGGAGGCATCGCGGGCCACGTCAATGCGGCCGCGGACCTTGCCGAGCACCTGGACGACGATCTGCACCGTGTCCTCGATGGACTCGGCCAGGTCGAACTCGGGCCAGGCGGCGGTGTAGGCGTTGCCCTCGCAGCCGAGCGCCTCGTGCCACAGCTCGTCGGCCCAGAACGGGCAGATGGGCGCCAGGACGCTCACGATGTCCTTGGCCACGCCGTAGCACAGGGCCTTGTCGCGGTCAGCGGCCTCGGTGGCGTTGAGGTAGGCGCTCGCCGCGTTGACGAGCTCCATGACGGCCGAGATCGCGGTGTTGAACTGGCCGCGATCGAAGTCCTCGGTGCACTTGGCGATGGTGCGGTGACGCTCGCGATAGAGCTTCATCGCAGCCTCGTCGAGCACGGACTTGTCGAAGGCCACGCTGGCGTCACCCGACTGGACGAGCTGCCACACGATACGCCAGGCGCGCTTGATAAAGCGGTTGGCGCCCTCGACGGCCTTGGGATCCCAGTCGAAGTCCTTCTCGGGCGGGGCGATAAACAGGATCGCCAGACGCATGGTGTCGGCGCCGTAGGGCTCGATAACCGAGCTCGGGGGCACAACGTTGCCCTTGGACTTGGACATGGTGTCGCCGTTCTCGTCCTTGACCATGCCCTGGCACAGCAGGTTGGTGAAGGGCTCGTCCACGCTCAGCAGACCCAGGTCGCGCAGCGCCTTGGTAAAGAAGCGGCTGTAGAGCAGGTGCAAAATGGCGTGCTCGATGCCACCAATGTAGTTATCGACGGGCATCCAACGGTCTGCCGCCTCGCGGGAGAAGGGCAGCTCGGTGTTGTGCGGGTCGGTATAGCGCAGGTAATACCAGCTGGAGCAGGTGAAGGTGTCCATGGTATCGGTCTCGCGCTTGGCCGGGCGACCGCAGACCGGGCAAGTAGTCTCGTAGAAGTCCTTGCACTCGGCGAGGGTCTCGCCAGCGCCCAGGTCCAGGTTCTCCGGCAGCGTCACCGGCAGCTGATCCTCGGGCACGGGAACGATGCCGCAGTGCTCACAGTGGATGGCCGGAATGGGGTTGCCCCAATAGCGCTGACGGCTGATGAGCCAGTCGCGCAGGCGGAACTCGACCTTGCGACGGCCGCAGCCCATGGCCTCGAGGTCGGCCACGATGGCAGCCTCGCCCTCGGAGTGCTTACCGCCGCGCATGCCGGTGTACTTGCCGGACTGGACCAGCGTACCCTCGGCAGCGTGGGCGCAATCCCAGTCGACGGTCTCGGCATGGAAGGTATCGATGGTCTCGCCGCTGGCCTCGACGGCAGCGCGATCGTCATCGTCCAGGATAATCGGCACGATCGGCAGGTCGTACTTGCGGGCAAACTCAAAGTCGCGCTGGTCGCCACAGGGAACGGCCATGACGGCGCCGGTGCCGTAGTCGGCCACGACATAATCGGCAACCCACACGGGGACCTTCTCGCCGTTGACGGGGTTCACCACGTAGCGGCCCGTAAAGGCGCCGTGCTTCTCGAGGGTGCCCTGGGCACGCTCGACGGCAGAGATATGCTTAGAGTCCTCGACGATCTTGGTGACGGCCTCCTCGTACTCCGTGCCCTCGACGAGCTCGTGCAGACGAGCGTACTCGGGAGCCAGGACAAAGAAGGAGACGCCAAAGAGGGTGTCGGCACGCGTGGTGAAGACGGTAATCTTGCCCTCGTCGCCCTCGATGGGCTCGCCATCCTGGTCGCACAGGGTAAAGTCGACCTCGGCGCCCTCGGAGCGGCCGATCCAGTTGGCCTGCATCTGCTTGACACGCTCGGGCCAGCCGGGGAGCTTCTCCAGGTCGTCGAGCAGCTCCTGGGAGTACTCGGTGATCTTGAAGTACCACTGCTCCAGGTCGCGCTTCTCGGGCTCGGTGCCGCAGCGCCAGCACTTGCCCTCGGTGACCTGCTCGTTGGCCAGAACGGTCTTGCAGTTAGGGCACCAGTTGACCGGGTTCTTCTTGCGGTAGACCAGGCCCTTTTCCCACAGCTTCTCAAAGATCCACTGACCCCAGCGGTAGTAGTCGGGGCTGCAGGTCTTGACCATGCGATCCAGATCGTAGGAGAAGCCCATGCGCTTCATCGTGGCGAGCGCCTGGTCCATGTTCTTATACGTCCAGGCGGCAGCCTGCGTATTGTGCTTGATGGCGGCGTTCTCGGCAGGCAGGCCAAAGGCGTCAAAGCCGATGGGGTGCAGCACGTCAAAGCCGCGCATGCGGGCCTGACGGGCCATGGCATCGCCGATGGTATAGTTGCGCGCGTGGCCCATGTGCAGGTCGCCCGACGGATACGGGAACATCTCGAGCACATACTTTTTGGGCTTGCTGTCGTCGGTGTCGACGGCAAAGAGGTTGGAGTCCTCCCAGGCCTTCATCCACTTGGACTCAATGGCCTGCGCGTCGTAGGCAGGGATCTCGTCCTTATGATCTGTGCAATCGCACATATCAGCTCCTTTAATCTTTGCTGGGGTCGGTCGGCTTAGCTTTATTCGCTACTGCGGACAGTCCTGCGCAAGACGAAGAGCACATTTAGTGCTCTTCTTTGCGTGCGGAACTTGTAGCGAACAAAGCTAAGCCGCCCGACCCTAAGGTTGACTCGACTGATAATAGCAAATACAACAAGCGAGATGCCTGCGACTTGCAGGCATCTCGCTTTATCTAAATAACGTGGTTGTGAATCAACCGCTAAATGTTACCCGCCCATGTATGGTCGGGTTTTCCAAGTGCCGCAGATTGCCGTGAAAGAGGAGCGACGCGTACTTTGGTACGCGAGCGACGGTTTGAACGGCAAGGTGCGGTGCTTGGGAAAGCCGTTTAGCGGTAGCTGACGCTCTGCTGAGAGTCCTTGACGACAACGTCGTGGGCGCCGCCTTCGACGATGGAGGTGGAGCTGACCAGCGTTAGGCGCGCCTTTTCCTGGAGCTCGGGGATCGAGAGGGCACCACAGTTGCACATCGTGGACTTGACCTTGTAGAGCGTGCCGCCCACGCCGTCTTTGAGGGAACCGGCGTAGGGAACATAGGAGTCGACGCCCTCGACGAAGCTGAGCTTCGCGGCGCCGCCCAGGTCGTAGCGCTGCCAGTTGCGGGCACGCGCAGAACCCTCGCCCCAGTACTCCTTCATGTACTGGCCGTTGACGTTGACGCGCTCGGTCGGGCTCTCGTCGAAGCGGGCGAAGTAGCGGCCCAGCATCATAAAGTCGGCACCCATGGCAAGGGCGAGCGTCATGTGGTAGTCGTAGACGATGCCGCCGTCGGAGCACACGGGTACGTAGACGCCGGTCTCCTCGTAGTACTCGTCGCGAGCGCGGCAGACGTCGATCAGCGCGGTGGCCTGGCCACGGCCGATGCCTTTGGTCTCGCGGGTGATGCAGATGGAACCGCCGCCGATACCGACCTTGATGAAGTCGGCACCGCAGTCGGCCAAGAAGCGGAAGCCCTCGGCGTCGACGACGTTACCGGCACCGACCTTGACATCCTCGCCGTAGTTGGCGCGGATCCACTCGATGGTGCGCTTCTGCCACTCGCTGAAGCCCTCGGAAGAGTCGATGCACAGGACATCAGCGCCGGCCTCGATGAGCAGCGGCACGCGCTCGGCATAGTCGCGGGTGTTGATACCGGCGCCGACCATGTAGCGCTTGTCGCCGTCGAGCAGCTCGTTGGGGTTGGTCTTGTGGCTGTCGTAGTCCTTGCGGAAGACGATGCCCATGAGGTGATCGTTGTCGTCGACGATGGGCAGAGCGTTGAGCTTGTTGTCCCAGATGACGTCGTTGGCAACCTTGAGGCTGATGTTTTTGTCGCCTACGATGAGCTGCTCACGCGGGGTCATGAACTCGGAGACCTTCGTCTGGTGGTCATCGCGGCTGGGGCGATAGTCACGGCTGGTGACGATGCCCAGGAGCTTACCCTTGGGAGTGCCGTCGTCGGTAACCGGCATGGTGGAATGACCGGTCTTCTCCTTGAGCTCGATGACCTGCTCCATGGTCATGTCGGGGGTCAGCGTGGAATCGGACTGAACGAAGCCAGCCTTGTGATCCTTGACGGCCTTGACCATAGCGGCCTCGGACTCGGCGCTCTGGGAACCGTAAATGAAGGACAGGCCACCCTCGGTAGCGAGCGCGACACCCATGTCGACGCCCGAGACGGACTGCATGATGGCGGAAACCATGGGGATGTTCAGGGTGATTGCCGGCTTCTCACCGCGCTTAAAGCGGGTTAGCGGCGTCTTAAGAGAGACGTTGTTGGGGATGCACTGCGAGGACGAGTAACCAGGGACCAGCAGATACTCCGAAAACGTGTGGGACTCACCGGGAAAGAACGTAGCCATGTTTCTCCTTTTTCCATGCGACCGGTCGGCTGCAGGCCTCGTAGGACCCAGCCCAACCTTGGGCGCCCAATACTGGGGAAGTATCTTAACGCACTTTGACTGCTACAATGCATGATTTAAGAAGAGCACACGAGGGTTTGACGCAGGCTTTGCGTTTGCCCAGCAAACACTTTAGCGGGGAGACGTGGAGCAGATGGAGTACAAGACGACGGCAAAGTTGGTCATTCAAGCGTGCGACAAGGATTTGCCGGGCGTCTTCGGCCACGGCTGTGTCTTGCTGCTGCAAGGTATCGCCCGCGAACACTCGCTCAACCGTGCCGCCAAGAGCATGGGCATGGCGTATTCCAAAGCCTGGCGCATTGTGAACGAGGCAGAAGGCCAGCTGGGCTGCAAACTCATCGAGCGCGACGGTGCCCGCGGATCCACGCTCACCCCCGCCGGCGAGCGAGCCATCGCGGTCTACGAGACGTTGCAGGGCGAGATCAACAACGTCATCGCCACCAAAGCCAACGACCTCATCGCCAGCATCAAAAAGTAGCTAATTTGGGACGGGGCTTTTTTAGCTGCACAACCCCTTCTCCTAAGTTGCGGTGAAATAGGAACTGTTTATGCGGTTAAAGCCGTAAATCAATCCATATTTCACCGCAACTTATGAAGACGAGGATGATTTAGCTAGTTGCGGAAGGCATTATCTAGGGTGGCGGCCACGATCAAAGGGTCATCGGTGCCGGCGAAGAGGCGGATGGTGCTCCCCTGCTTGCCGCGTGGAGCCGAAAGACGCGTCGTTGCGCCGCCGGCGGACGATGTGCGAAACTCCTCCGGCAAAGCAACGAACAGATCATCCGCACTACGCTCGATAAGGTCGAATTCAACTGCCGGGCCAAAGCCGTGCTCGAGGATTCCCGTTGCAACCGCATGGTCGGGATGCGAGCTCAGTCCGGGATAGCGCACGTTGCGTACCATCTCATTGGCGGCCAGATACTCGGCTAGCGCACGGGCGCGGTCGAAGTGTGCCTGCATGCGGACATTAAGCGAGGAAAGCCCGCGCTCCAGCACGTCGGCCTCCCCGGCAGAAAGGTCGAGTGCCAAAGCACCGCAGCCTGCAAACAAAGCATGCGCGCACTCGGCAGCAGCATCCACACGATGGCGCTTGAGCTGCGAGCGCGCCACCGAAGCGGCAACGAGCTTGCGCGGAGCCTTACCGGCGCACACACGGTCGAGCGCCTCAAGCGACAGCGCAGCACCTAGCCGCAGCGGATCGCAGCCAAAAGCCGACGCCACGGTGTTATCCACCACGAGCAGCGCATGAGCCTCACGCGCTGCGCGGCCTAACGCACGAAGATCGGGGACGCGCAGACCAAACCCGCCGATAGAGTTCACAAACCACCACAGGTGCGGCCCCTCGGCATCAAACGAAGCATCAAAGTTCTCGGACGCGGCGACAAACGCCTCGACGGATGACGAGCCCACCAGCGCGACATCGCAGCCATCAAAGCCGCGCGCAAACGCATCGGCAAAGTCATCCGCAAAGGCCACCAGACGGTCACCGGGACGCACAATACCCAGCAGCGACAGAGCCGCCGGCACATGCGGGGCCGCAACAAGACGCGCCTCGCGCGCACTGGACCTCAAAGCCCAGGCCTCTTCTAGCTGCTGTACATCCACACGGCACCGTCCCTTCATAAGCAAAAACCCACGATGCGGGTGTTCCCCGCATCGTGGGCAACGGCTGCAGTATAGCGCCGATAGGCGACGAATCGCCTAGATGTTGAGCGTGTGATAGGTCACGTTCGCACCCGGAGCATCAACGGACACGCCATAGGCCTCGGGATAGATGCGCGTCGAAAACACGAGCGCGCCATCGTTCACAAACACCTCGACCGACGAGATATCGCCAACAACGCGCACGTTACGAACCTCGTCGATGGGCTCCCAGCGCACGGTACGACCGCAACCGGCAGAAGCGCGACCCTCATCGGTAAATCGCATCTCAAAGCGCGAGGGCAGCTCGCCCTCGGCGGGCACAAACGACAGCTTCAGCTCGCCATCAACGGTTGCGGTGAACGCTCCGTCGACACCGTCGACAACAACGTCAAAGCAGGTATCGCCGGCAACCTCCAACGAGCCCTCCCCTACACGCACCGAGGCATAATGGTGCTCAATCTCGCGCGCCGGCTGCTGCAGTACCACGCCGCCGTCACCGGCCGTAAGCTCGCGCGGCACCGTCATGCAGTGCTGCCAGCCGCACACCACGGTCGGTGCGTTGCCATAGGTCGGCTCATCGGGCATGCCCATCCAGCCGATTAGAATATGGCGACCGTCCTCGGCCGTGAACTCCTGCGGCGCATAGAAGTCAAAACCGGCGTCCCACAGGCGGAACTCGCCCAGCTCATAAGCGTCCTTGCCACCCGTAATGTCGCCCGATACAGGCATGTAGCCAGCGGCATACACATTGCCGCGATCCCAACGACCGCCCTCAAGGCCCTGGGGCGAGAACGACAAAAATGCAGCGGTATCGCCATTCGCATCGAGCTCAATATAGCCAGGGCATTCCCACATAAAGCCAAAACGCTCGGGCGTAGACACACGGCTCTCGAGCTCCCAGCTCAGCATATCGGCCGAGCCATACACCAGGATCTCGCCCACATCGCGACCGGCGCCCTCGCCGTGCATGGCGCAAAATCGACTATCGACATGCGGACCATCCACGCGACGACGGGCGCCCAGCACCATGTGATAACGCCCATCCGCGTCACGCCACACCTTGGGATCGCGCACGTGGCAGGTCAAATTCTCGGGATAATCCTCGGACGCCAGCACCACGCGCTTTTGGCTGAACTCCCGACCGGCAAGGCCATCGACGCTCTCCACATAAACGGTATCGGCGCGGCGGCCGGTATTGACGTAGTCGTACGTGCCGTCCGCATCGGAAAGCTTCACGTTGCCTGTGTACAGCACGCGAATGCGACCGTCCTCGGCAAGCGCGGAGCCCGAATACACACCGTGGCAATCGAACGGCTCGTCGGGCAGTAGCGGAGCGCCAACGTAGTCCCACGTCATAAGGTCGCGACTCGTCGCATGACCCCAGACCTTAACGCCGCCCTCGACATCAAACGGCGCATACTGAAAATAGGCATGAAACACGCCGCCCGCCTGGCAAAGACCGTTGGGGTCGTTGAGCCAGCCCGCCGGCGGCATAATATGGAAGCGCTGGCCATACGCGCCATGACCGCACTCAGAGGCGGCGGCGTCAACAGCGGCAACCAGCTTTGCAAGGTCCCGGCCAAGTGCATTAGACATATCAAAGTCCTAACGGATCGAAAGTTACAAGGCGCCACAGATCGGCGCCAGATGCGGGAAACACCCGCGAGCATACAGCCCGCGGGCATTCCCTCAATCAAAAGCTCTTAGGCCTGCTCGGAAGCCTTGGGCTCGTCCTTGTACAGGACAAACGAGACGCCAAAGGAAACCAGCGCGGCGACCGCAAACATGATCGTGTACTGCACGGGTTGGGCCAGGCACAGCAGGATACCGAAGATACCGGTAACGCCCGTGCCGGAAGCAGCAAGCGAGGTGAGTGCGCAGACCAGGGCACCGCAACCGCCGCCGATGCAGCCGGCGATGAAGGGCTTAAAGAAACGCAGGTTCACGCCGAAGATGGCAGGCTCGGTAATGCCCATAAAGGCGGACAGAGCCGAAGGAAGCGCCAGGCCCTTAATCTTGGCATCGCGGGTCTTAAAGGCAACGGCGAGCGCAGCGCCACCCTGGGCGATGTTGGCGGCACTGGCGATGGGCAGCCAATAGGTCACGCCGTACTGAGCGAGCTGGCCCAGGTCGATGGCGGTGTACATCTGGTGGATACCGGTAACGACCGTGGGGGCATAGAACAGGCCGACGATAAAGGAACCGATGCCGAAGGGCAGGGTCAGCAGGGCCTGGATCAGACCGAGGATGGCGTTCTCGGCCCACACGAAGATGGGGCCGACGGCAACGAGCGTCACGAGCACGGTCACGAACACCGAGACGAGCGGGGTCACAAAGAGGTCGAACATCTCGGGAACGACCTTGTGCAGACGCTTCTCGAGGAAGGCCAGAATGGCGCAGGCGATAACGATGGGGATCACATGGCCCTGATAGCCGACCCACTCAAAGCTGTACACGCCGGGAATGACGGTGACCATAGTCTGCACGCCCTCGGAGGCAACCGTGTAGGCGCTCTGCAGCGAGGAGTTGATGAACGCACCGCCGACGACGGCGCCCAGATACGGGTTGGCGCCAAAGGCCTTGGCCGCGGAGTAGCCGATCAGGATCTGCAGAATGCCGAAGGACGTGCCCGAGACCAGGTCGGCGATCTTATAGATAAAGTTATTGGTGTCGAGCGCGATAAAGCCGTTGGAGGCCATAAAGTTGAGGGCGCTCATAATGCCCAGCAGCAGGCCCGAAGCCACGATGGCGGGGATGATGGGGACAAAGACGTCGCCGAGCACCTTAATGGCACGCATAAAGATGTTCTGCTGCTGCGCCGCGGCCTCCTTGACCTCGGCCTTGGTGGCAGCCTCGACGCCACTGAGCGCGATGAACTCCTCGTAGACCTTGTTGACGGTGCCGGTGCCAAAAATAATCTGCAGCTGGCCCTGGGCCTCAAAGACGCCCTTAGCGCCGTCGATATTCTCGAGGGCCTCATTGTCAACCTTGGCGTTATCGGCAATCACCAGGCGCAGACGCGTGGCGCAGTGTGCGGCCGAAACAACGTTGTCGGCGCCACCGATGTTGTCGAGCACCTCTTGGGCTGATTTGCGGTAGTCCATGACTTCCCTTTCCTCCAACGGGCGCATTTGCACCCGGCCATCTTTGACACTTACACTGTAATCGATTTCAGTTTCATATGTCTGCAATCGTTTTCATATAGCGGTAAACGGTAGGAAAAAGCCGGCGAATGGTAGTTTTACGGAAAAACCAGGCGCCTCAGAGGCAGGCAGACGTGCCCAAGGCCTAGACATTCATAAGCTGATGGCCGAGCTTGAGCGTCTTGAGACCGCTCTCCCCCTCCACGCCATCGAGCGTGTTGAGCAACATATTGGTCGCCTCGACGCCACTGGTCAGGTAGCCATAATGCACGGTGGGAATGCCGCCCGTCAGCGCGCGCAAAAACGTGTTGTCGCCAAAACCGCTCACGCGGTGTATGCCCTCGCCCATGCCGCGGACCTCATCGATAGCACGCAGCGCGCCCGCCGCCATGGTGTCGGTCGCGCAGGCGATAAACGAAACATCGGGAGTGACGGAAAGCAGTTCACGCGCCGCACCATAGCCCGAGTCGAGCGTAAACGAGCCCAAACGAATCAAGGCGGCATCGAGTGGGTTACCCGCGGCGCGCAAGCCGGCCTCAAAACCGCGACGGCGGCCATAACCGGCCGCGCGGTCCTCTTCGGTAACTCCAATATAGGCAATCTTGCCGTCCACGCGACCCGCAAGTGCATGGCCCAGCTCAAAGGCGGCCTCGTAATCGTCGTGATAGACGCACGCCGCGCCCTCAACATTTTGGCCGATCAGCACGATGGGCACGCGGCACGATTCAATCGCCCGACGGTGCTCGTCAGTGATCATAGTTGCCACCAGCACAATGCCATCGACTGGGTGGTTTTGGAATAAATCGAGGTATTCGAGCTCACGATCGGCCGCGTTGTCAGTGTTAGCAAGCAGCATCTGGTAGCCACGGCGACCGAGCACCTGGCCAATGCCGGCGGTAATGCGGCTCACGGACTCCGAGTTGATTTTAGGCACGATAACGCCGATGAGCTTGGTGGAACCGGTGCGCAGCGCGCGAGCTTGGCTGGACCGCACGTATCCTGTCAGCTCAATCGCCTTCTTAATGCGCTCGGCCTTATCCGCCGATATGTAGCCACCGTTGAGGTAGCGCGAGACGGCGGCGCTCGAAACGCCGGCCAGCTCGGCCACATCTTTCATCTTTACCACGAGCACCCCTGTCGTTGAAATCGCTTTCACCATGATACCCAACCCTCGCCCAAAAAATATTCGACTGGAAAGGTCTCAGCGGATCATTTCAACCACTCAGGTCGAGCAAGCGCCAGCGAGCGGGCAGCTGCCGTGGCGAGGTGCCGCGAAAGAGGAGCGAAGCGTACTTTATGTACGCGAGCGACGGCTTGAGAGGCAGATCGCCCGGCAGATGCCCGCGCAGCGTCGAGCAGTCCGGCGTTTGTTAAAACGCCGGAACATAGTTAGCCGTGGTACTCGCCGTTGTATTGGATCAACGTCAGGTCTTCAACGCCGTCGAGCGCGCGAATGGCGTCGGCATAGGGCATATCAACGCCATCCGAGAACACCTCGACGGCCATCTCGACCTTATCACCGCGCATCGTCTTGGACTTAACGGTGAATTTGGTGCGCCCAAACGCACGCACGATATCGTCGCCAGTGGTCTGGCCCGTGTAGTGGATGACCATCATGTACACGCGCGCCTTGTCCTGGTGGCTCGCAAAGCCGGCGATCATCGCCACGATGACCACGGCCGTGAGCGCCACGAGCGCGTACATGCCGGCGCCGGCCGTAATTCCCGTGGTAATGGACCAAAACAGATACAGCAGGTCGAGCGGGTCCTTAACCGCCGTACGGTAGCGGACGATAGACAGAGCACCGACCATACCGAGCGAGATGACCACGTTCGTCGAGATCGCGAGCGTGACCATGCAGGTGAGCACGCACATGCCAACAAGCGTCACGGCAAAGCTACGCGAATACACCACGCCGGTAAAAAAGCGCTTGTAGACGTAATAGATCAGGATGCCCATGGCGAGCGCCACGAGCAGCGACAGGCCGATCTTGGCAGGATCGACCTGGCCAAACGCCTCCAAAACGGAGTTCTTAAAAAAGTCCCTGGTGCTCATGGTCTAAATATCCCCTCGGTTCCCAAAATCCGATTCCCAATAGTTAAATCCGCGCAGGTAGGCGGTCTTGTCATAACACAGGCAGTACTTAGAGACCGCCGTGAGTTCGGCCGCGCCCGGCGGCACCAAATCGCGCACCAGCTGCGGGCAAAACTCCGTAAACTTGACCTCCATCACCAGCTTGCCGGGCTCCAGGACCGGCAGCGCGGGCAGCGTCACGTCAAAGATATCGAAGCTTCCCACCGCGGCACGCACGTTCATGTCAAACGTGATGCGCACGGTGCCCTCATCCATCACCCACGGCTCGCGCTCGTAGTCCACGATGGTCCGCGGGCGCATCATGTTGCAGATGCACTCGATGTAGAACTCGCGGCAGAGCGGATAGGGACTCCTCAGCAAAAAGCCGTAGTCGCCAGCCAGAATCTGCTCAAACTCGCCGCGCGTAAGCGGCGCGTCCTCCTTGTGGATCCAGCTGCCGTACTTCTTTTTGCGCTCAAGCTTAATCACCTTGTCGCTGCCGTTATAGATGCGCACGCGATACTTTTTACGCATGAGAATGCCGGCGTCTTTTTCCTCGTAGGCCGAGTTGCAGTAGTCGTCAAAATACAGGCTGCGAATGGTGTAACCGCCCGCCCGCGCATGCTTGTCCAGTTTAAAAACCGGCGCCATGCGACAGGCAAGCGCGGCGTGCTCGCCCTCGTTAATGAGATATTTGAGCTCATGGCGGTAACGCTCCTGCGTGGCACGCACAGGCGGAGCCGCCAAGCGCTCAAGCAGCGCGCTAGCCCTCCTCATACGTGTCCTCCACGACCTTACCGTCGTCTTGTACGTAAAAACACTTCATGCCGTACTGTTTACCATCGTCGGTAACGTAATAGTCAAACGCATCTTGCGTATAGCCGTCGGAGTTGGTGGCGCGCACGCGTGCAAAATACTGACCGGCATCGGGTGCATCGCAGGTCACCTCGGGAAGCAGCACGTCCTCGGCCTTAAAGACAACGTCGCTTATGGCATAGTCGCGCGCTAGCTCTACAGTGTAGCGAATGTCGCGCGCCTTAAAGTCGTAGGACGCATCCCAGTTAATGCGCAGCTTACCGTTATCGATCTGCGGCACGCCGATGTAGAACGGCATGGGCTTTTTAAAACTCTCGCGAAAGCTCTTGTAGTTCTCCTCGATCTCGGAGGGAATCGCCGCGGCGATCTGCTCGTATTGGTCCTTGGTGACAGGCAGATTGTCGATATCGGGCGAAGCAAAGACCAGGGATTCAGTCACCTCGCGGTAGTGCTTGATCATCTTGGTCAGGCGAGTCTCGGTCAAATACGAGCGCAAGTCCTTGACGGCACGGTCGAGTTCGCTGCGGAACGACTTGCTGCGCAACGCGCGGTTAAACAGCACGTTACCCCAGTAGTTGCTTGCGCCGCGCTCCCAGCTCGCGTAGTCCGAAAACCCGGTAAGAGAAAGCTCCAGCTTACGCAGCATGCCGTCGTTATCCCAATCTAAAAAGTACCAGGTATTTGAGTTAAGCGGGCTGTACAGATAGCAGTTACGGTTCTGCGTATCGCAATTTCCCGTCAAGATCTGAAACGCCAGCCAATAGACCAGATTCTCGGTATCAAAGTAGGTATCGAGCACATCATCGATCTTTTGTGATTCGTCGTTGAGCGCATCGAGCATCTCGATGAACTTGGTGTGGTCCGAATCGCCCTTAATCTCGAGCATGCCCTCAAAGTTTGCCTGGTTGTAGTCGGGATCGTCGGCAAGCTTAATGGTGTCCTCGTAGCGATGGAAATCGAAGTTGTTCACCTTGTACAGATGCCCGCTCTTATCCAGGCCATGTGCCTTAAGCGCCGTCTTGTTGAGCTGCTCCACCTGCGTAAACAGGCCGTAGTCCTCAAAGGTGTCGTTGAACTATTCGGTCTGGTCGCACACCCATAGATGCACAAACTGCGTACGCAGGCCCATCATCTGGGGTATCCCGCGGATAAGGTCATAGGCCATCTTGTTGCGAAAACGCATACCCTCGCCCATGTGCTTGTTGAGCGCAATCGCGCGCTGTTGGCGCCAAGTACCCTTGCCCTTTTTGAGCTCCACCTTGTAATTCTTTTGCGAGTTGTTGCTCGATGTCTGACCGCGCACCTGCACGGTGGCATTGGGCGCTTCCTCGCCATAGCCAACCTCGCCGGCCACCGGGCCGTCTTCGTCGCCCGCCTGCAGCAGGCCCATAACCTGATAGCGCGTCACCCCCATGTCGGCATAGTCATACACCGAGTACGTGTTGATCTCGGCCCAGCTGTGGTCGGTGTTCTCGGAGCTGTTGCCGCGCGAGACCGTCAGGTACATGGTCACAATGCCCGAGTCGTCGTAGACCTCGTACAGCTCATCTTTATCGCGAAGGTGCTTGGTACCGTCCGAGGCCTCAGCCTTTTTAATCTTGTCCTGCTTTTTGACCTTTTTGGTCGAGGATTCGTCCTGAGACCAACAGCCCGAAAGCAACAGCGCGCCGGCAGCTGCCTCGATCAGGCAGCGGCGAGACATCAACTTATCGATCATCAGAACCTCCCCAATGTTTTTGGTACAGGCGGACCACCATACGTTCAAACGCACTGCGCGGCTCACCGCCCGCGCGCTTGTCCTCGTAGCATTGCTCAACACGGTCGAGCACCCGGCCAAGTTCGGTAAACCAGCCCGTCTTGTCGGTCGCCACAATGGGCTGCTGGCTCAGGATACGATACGGCAAGTTGGCGGTATAGGTATCGAGCCGCAGCAGCGCCACGATAAAAAACACCGCTGCACCCAACAAAAAGCCAAAGCCGTAAAACTGCTGCGGCAAAAGCAACGACACGGCAGTCGCCAGCCCGGCCACACCGGCAAACAACCCCGAGGCCAGCACGGCCCCCTTGTAGTCGGTAAAGTACAGCAAGATAAGCATCACCGTATTGCCCACGGCATACAGGCCATAGCCCACGCACAGCGTGCGAAAATACCCGTGCATAAGGTTGTTAAAGCCCAACGGTAAGGCCGACAGTACCGTGGTCTCGAGCGAGATGACCGCCGCGGTCACAAACAACTGTTTGAGCGCGCAAAAGCGCAGTTCGCTGTTAAGCGTGGAGAGCATCTCCTCCTCGACCACCACAATATCGCCTACCACGCCGCCGTCATTGAACAGGCTGTAATAGTCGCGGTAGCGCGGATAGAAGTTGACCTCGACCGAGACCACAAAGTTGACGGTCGTGACCAGGATCGTCAAAAACGCAATGAGCGCCGGCACATCGTAGTAGGGCGCACCATAAAACAAGCCCTTGACCTGCACGCCAATGGGACCGGCCCAAATAATCACCAGGTGCGCAAAGAGTCCCAGATTGGTTAACAGACCCGTGAGCGCCAGCGGCATAAACTGATCGAGCCACTGCAAAAAGGGCCAGGGGCTGCGGTCGCTCTGAGGAAAATACCGGTACAGCAGCACCACGTCCCAGGCGAGCATGACGCCGTAGCCCAGAGCAATTGACGCCAACAGGCCCTCGACCGGCGGCAGCCCCAGCGCCAGCGCGGCCAGGGCGCACAGGCACGCCACGCCAATGGCAGCCGCAAAGCTGCACAGGATGCCGCGGTAATCCTTGATGGCCGTGAGGTAACTCATGCCGTTCCAGTTGACGATCATAATGTTGAACAGCCACAGGCACAGCAGCCCCTGCAGCAGCGTGGCGCCCGAGAACAGCAAAAAGACGCCGTAGAGCACCGTGCCCGCAACGAGCATGACAGCATTGGAGCCCCAAAACGAGGGCAGAATCTCGTCCTCGCGCTCGGCAAACAACATGTCGGCCAAAAAGCGCGTGACCGGCATAGAGAAAAAGCTCGTGAGCAAAAGTGAGGCCAGCAGTGTGTAGGTCACCATGCACACCAGCAGGTCTTGGTTGGCACGGCCCACACCCCACAGACCGCACAGCACCAAGATACCCACCTGGAGCAGCACGCCCAGCAGCATGGGGCCCGTGCACACAATGCCAGCGTAGCCATAGGCGCGCATCGTGGCAAACAGGCCCTTGCGCCTAAACAGGCGCTTGAGCTCAAAACCAATTCCGGCCATCGGCTACTCCCCCTCTCTGGGCAGGTTAAACGCACACGCCGTCTCGTCGTACAGCGCGCGATAGTTGGCGAGCATCTGCTCGTGCAAAAAGTACGTGGCAACGCGACGCTGCCCGCGCTCCCCCATCTCAATGCGACGGGCGCGGCTCACGCACATGCGCTCCATGGCATCGGCCAGGCCCTTGCGATACATGGGCGGCGTCACAAAACCCGCCACGCCAAAGTCGTCGCCCGGGGCGCCTTCGAGCAGCTCACGGCAGCAGCCCACCTCGGTCGTCACGCAGGGACGACGCGCTGCAAGCGACTCCAGCACGCTAAGCGGCTGGCCCTCGGAGATGCTCGTCAAAATGGTAAAGTCGAGCTTTTCCATGTACTCGACCACGTTGACGCGACCGGTAAAGATCAGGTCGCGCACGCCCAGGGTATCGACCAGCGCGTGGCACTCGGCGCCGTACTCTTCGTCGTCCACGCCGCCCATGATGTGCAGGCGCACCTTGGGCAGGCGCTCGTGCAACTCAAAGAAGGCATAGATCATGGTCTTGACGTCCTTGATGGGCGCCAGGCGCACCACAGCGCCAATGTCCACCCAGCCGTCATCGGGCTTTAAGGGAATGTCCTTAAAGCGGTTGAACTGGATGCCGTTGGGGATGACCAGGCATTTGTCCGCATCGCAGCCCATATCGATCTGCGTCTTGCGGGCGTTATGGAACAAACTCGTCACGCGGAAGGCGCGGCGGTAGATCTCCTCCGAAAGCAGGTAGAAAAAGCGGATCCAGCGGTCCTTAAACGACGGCACCACCCAATCGGCGCGAATGATCTCTTCCTCGCGCTCGCGGGTATAGATGCCATGCTCGGTCAGCAACACCGGCGCATGGTGAACGCTTGAGCCCAGGCAGGCGAGCAGGCCACCGTAGCCGGTCGAGATGGCATGGTACACATCGGCCACCGGCACCTCGCTGCCCAGCAGGTAGAGCACCGGCAGCAACATGGAGCGCATGGTGTGGAATGCATCGGCAAAGGGCGTGTAGGGATACTCGGCCAGGCACACGTCGCGAAAGATATCCATAAACGTGCGGCTCTGCAAAAACGAGAGCGGATGCACGCGACGGCGGTGGAAGATATCGAATAACACGTCCCAGTCCGGATTGGAGAGCGACACCAGACGGCGTAGCGCCTCGCGCTCACGGTCGTTAAAACTGGCTTCATGTTGCTCGCCCGAAAGCCGCAGAGCATCGTCCAGGAACACCTCGTGCACCTCGACCACGTTGCCGGGCAGCTCGTAGACAAACTTGCCACGGTCAGCAGCATGCGCGCCGATCACCCACAGCACAAACTCGTGCTCGGGCATGGCCGTAATGTAGCCATGCATCCAGGTAGATACGCCGCCGTGCACATAGGGGTAGCAACCCTCGAGTACCAAGCAGATTCTCATTTATCGCCACCCTCCTTGCGCTCGATCGTCACGGTCTTATCATTTGCCTTGAGCAGATACAGATTGCCCGTAAGGTGCGTCAGTTCGTCACCCGTCACCGCACTCGGCTCACCATTATTGGCGCGGAACATGAGCCAAGCCTCGTCGTGAAAGTTGTCCAGGTTGAGCGTCCAGGCATCTGCACTTGTATCCACGCTTACCGTAACCGACGAAAAGCGCTGGATGGCGCCGGAGCACTCCGACGCCGTCTGGTGCCGCAGGTCGGGCGCGGATTTGGTAAGCCACTCCAGGTAGTCGACCAGGCCGCCCTTGTAGACCTCCCAGCCCTCCTTGGCACCGCGATCGGGGTCCAAAAGGTCGTCCGGGTGCATAAAGTGCGTGCTCACGTAGTGCATGTTGAGCTCGGACACGGCTGCCAGGCGCATATAGGAATCGTCGACCATGCCGCCCGAAACAATACGTGGCTGCTCCACAATGCCATCGCTCGCCACGCCAAACTCCTGTACGTACGGCAGGTCCGTGCCGTCCTCAAAACACGTGCTGGCGATGGTCTTAATGCGCGGAACGTCGGTGCCGATGAGCTTGCGCGCTCGGGCCGAAAGGATATTCGACGGCGGTACGTAAACCGAGCCGTGAGCGTTGGGCAGGACCTCGTCCTGAAACGCGATAAGTTCGTTAAGCGAAGCGACGAGCGTCTCTTTGTTCTTCCAGGTCTTGTAGACGTACAACGTACCATAGTCGGTGTCCCAGAGCGCAAGCGGCTGATGGTTGTAGCCGTGAAAGCCCAGCTCGCCGCCCATCTGCAGCAGCATGCCGCCAAAATAGCGGAACTGCGTGGTATCGGCCTGTCGCGCGGGCTCGGTCTGGCTGACCGCGTCCTCGTAGTTTTCGATCATCACGCCGGTATAGCGAATGCCGTATTTTTGCGCGAGCTTTTGCAGATCGGGCCACCAGACCTTGGTGTAAAAATCCGCAATGGAAAGGCCGTAGTCACGCTTGATATAAGTACCATCACCCGAGGGCACGGGGCTAGGAAAGTCGTCCAAATAGAACACGGCGCTGTTGATGACCGGATAGGCCGTGGCATCACCCAGTAAGCTGATCGCCGCGGCGTAAAAACCGCGCATGACCTTGTCATAGATACCGATATTGCACACCACGGTGCGCCCGCTACCGCAGTCATTAGACCAAATGAGTGGGGCGCCCGCATCGCCAGTCTTAGCCCACTCACGCGCCGTCTCGCGCAGCGATACCGAAAGCGACGAATCAAAGGGGTCCGAGAGCTCGTAGCGCTCTCCCCCGCCCAGCATAAAGTCCTCACTCGGCACAATGCTTTCGGCTTTTACATAGTCATATCCGGCCGATTCAATGCCAAGCTTGGAGGCAATCACTTGCAGATAGCTCGAGTTATCCGGCGGCATGGCGAGCATAAGCGAACCGCCGGCACTCACCCAACTCATAATGTCGCTCAGGTGCGTACTGAGCCCATCGAGCGACGGCATGAGCAAAATCACGCGATCGAAGGAGGCCAGCGAGGGAATGGCATCCGCACCATCCAGGGCAAGGTCAACGTCGCGGTGCGCGATCTTCATGTCGAGCAGGATCTGGTCGAACTGCTCCTTTACGTCCTCGACGCCAGCTTGATCGGAATCGGTAATGACCAGACACGTGGGCTTTTGGCCAAAGATTGCCGAGGAGGCCGGCACCGCATCGTTGGCGGCAAGCATCCCCAGTTTGTGCTGGCCCGCACTGTACTGCACGCCGGCACGTTCGATCAGCAGCACGGCGGCCATGACGAAAAAAACGGCCCACACTACGAGCAGCCCCATCCAACGAAAGCGGCCTGCACGGTCGCGGATATGTTGCACCACGCTCATCGGTCCTCCTCCCCGTCGCGCCAAAACGCCAGCTGCTCGCGGTTGTAGGCGCTCAAATACACATGCTGGTTGTCGATCGCATCGATCACACGGTGGACCTCGTCACCGTCGCGGCGCATCACGGCCAGGCGCAGGCAAAGCATCCAAACCTCCTGCTCCTCGGGCACGTCGAGCACCAGCTGGTCGGTCACGGCCTGCGCCTCGTCGATCTGTCCGACATCGGCCAGAGCCGTCGCGTATCGAATGCGCAGCTCAAGGGTATCCTCGCGCTCGCAGCGACGCGCAAGCAGGCGCGCGTACTGTTGGCGCTGAATCTGAGCCACGCGCCCCTCGGCCAAGCCCGAGCCCAAGTATTCACCAAGAAAATCACAGTATTCGATGAGGTTTTGCGCGCTCGGGTCCGTCTTAAAAGCGCGCTCCAGCTGCTGCAGTTTAAGGTCGGACTCCTTGGAGATCTGCGCCACCGCCGTCGCGGCATAGTGCGCCACCTCAACGTCGTCGTTAAGCTTAGCCGCCTGCAGCTGCGCCAGGTAGGCATCGGGCTCCTCGGTGAGCATGGAGAGCATTAGGCGGCGCCGGTATGCCGGGTCGTTGACGATGAGCGCCTCCTCGAGCGGCACTACGACTGCATCGTCCTCACCGCTCGATACCGATATACTGCGATGCAGGTCGTCGTTGAAGCGCAGCGACTCCAGCGCAGACTCTTTCAGCCCCTCGCCAAACACCGCGCTACGGACCGATAGCAGAACCACCAGCAACGGGCCCCACAGCGGCACCAGCACTATCACAGCCAGCATGTGCCCGCGCACCGGCAGCAGGCCCAGCTTCATAAGCGTCCACAGCATCAGGTAAACCAGCGCATGAATCAGCAGCAAGACGGCAGCAACGACAAGCGAGATCAAGCGGCACCCCCCTCACCGTCACCGGTGTAAGAGATGTGCTGCAACAGCGCCACGATGTCCTCGCCGTCGACGGGCTCCACCGCAATATGCTTTGCGCTCAGGCGCTCGCGGATAATGGGCAGATCGCACGCCTTTGCCTGGCGCATAAGCAGGTAGAGCACGTCGCCGTCGACCAAGCCCGCCGCGTCGCTCTCGCGGATTGCCGACCCAATTGCGCCCGCAAGCTCGCCGACAGGCTCCATGCCCGGTACCACGCGCAGGAGCAAAAAACTTCCCATCTTGCTATCTGCCAGCGCCTGCGCCGCCGCAAGCTCTTGGCCAAAGGCAGCCTGCTTGAGCACGCACGTGCCGTCAACGCAGCGTTTATCCTGCGCCACCGCCTCATAGTCAAAGGCACGGCCCAACGCGCTTTCGACCAGGCCGCACAAGATGCGGAACAGGTTTTGATAATAGAGGGTCATTTGGTTTTCGGCCGCACTACGCACAAAGATCAACACAGCGGGTGCCCCGTCGCGCTCGATCGTGTATCCAAACATGGGAAGCCCCGGCGTCAGCTCGCGGTTCACCCACAGGTTCGAACGACCCCCGTCGCCCAAAAGAGGTGCAAGCTGCTCAAGCGTGAGCGAGCGCGCGGCATCTTCGGCAATCGCGGGACTTGCTGCCACCAGGCGTGCAAATGCCCCGCCCGAAACATGGTAGATCGCCACCGAATCGTTCTCGAGGATCTCGCCCAAAAGCTCGCAGCACTTGCGATAGATGTCGCGTGGGTTGAATACGTCGAGCTCCTGCGTCACGGCAAAGATCTTGCCAAAGCTGTCGTGGCGACCCACGATCTGGCGCCTGTACGCGCGCTTGTCCTCGATCGCGTCGTGGTAGAGCTGCGTAAGGAACGTATTGCGGTTGCGCACGAGCTCGTTTTGATCGCGCTCCGCCCTAATGGCTTCGCTGTTGCGCAGCTGCACATAGCCGCACACGGCACCCACAACAAAGTACGCAATAAACGGCAGCCAGTTAGACGGCTCGTAAAAGAGACCCTGGAAGGTATAGCCATACTGGGTAAAGTAGCTCGCGGCCAAACCCACCGACGCCAGCAGCGCCGCAACCAGGCCAAAATCGAGCCCATACAGCGTGCCGATCAGTACCACGTACAGCAGGCGGTAGTCGAGCACGTTAAGCTGAGCAGACTGCGAAAACACCAGCTCCAGGCCCTCAAAGAGCACCCAGGCCAGCGCGGTCTCCAGGCATTTGATGGGCAGTGTCCGCCCGCGCATGCGGTCGATGGCGGCACGCAGCGGATGGCGCTTGCCCGCGAGGGTCTGCTCCCAGCGGGCGTGTATGGTCGAAAGATCGCGCAGCACGTCATAGCGCTGGAACCACCCGTAGCGCGTGCGGACGGTATCGCTCGGAGCAATGGAGACGACGGCGTCCCCGTCGTAGGTAATGTCGAGCCCCGGGAACAAGCCCTTGAGCGCCTCGCCCAGGTCTCCCACGGTGTGGGCAAAGCTATCCGGAACCTCGAGTTCCTCGAATGTGGCATCCCAGCTGTCGAAGATGCGACGCACCAGAACGGCCAGCTCCTCGGCGCAGAGGGCACCGAGCGGTGAGTCCGCCCCAGCCCTCATGACAGCAGAGCCTTGCGAGCACGCCTAGAACAGCGGGGTCAAAATCGGGTCTTCCAGCGTGGGCGAGGCGGTGTACAGATACGGCACGCACAAGATCTTGGCCTGAATGCCGTCGCGGACCGCATAGTAGCGGCACAGGCCGTTGGCCGCACGGGCAATGATGCCCTTGCCGTTTTGCCCCGCAGCGTCCACCGCACCGTCCGCTCCCATGGGACCAGTCACAAACAGCAGCTGAATCTGGCGACCCATGCAAGCTCGAAAGACGGAGCGCAGCAGCTCGATGTCGCCAACGGCCTCGGTATGCGGCGTGAGATAGGTAGAGAGGTAGACCACACGGTCGAATTCGTAAGCCTGGTCCAGGTGCTGCAGCAGCTCTTTCCAAGACGCATGGAGCGACGACCCGTCGCGGCGCGCCTCGTTGGCCGCCACGACCTGAACATGGTCACCGGGAAACGCCTTGGCACAAAAGTCGTCATCGACATACACGGTATTGCCAACAACCAGCACTTCCACCGTGCGCTCCCCCTCCCCAAATTTAGCTTTTGCCATGGTAAACATGCATATTGTACGCTGTCAATGTAGGCCAAAGGCAACTTTAAAGCTGTTTTAAGAACTTTTTCAGACGGGAAGCGACTCGCGCCTGAGCCAGAGAGCCCTACACGTGCCGCTGCACGGCGGAGAAAGGCGAATCCACTACCCCTCAGGCATAATTCCTGAGCAAAATCAAGCAGAGCACACGGCTTTTTGCGCCACTTTAAGACGTAATCGGGATGTGGCGAGAGGCCAAATTCGGAAGTGCGGGGAAAACCAAAGGAATGCTGACCAGACCCCCGTTTTAGGCTTCCGCGACCTGCGGTTTTGATACAAAAAAACCGCGTTGTGCTCGAAGGTTTTCGATTTTTCCCCGCACTTCTGTAATTACATCTCTGGATCGAGGGCGCAGGCAATGGTGACGACATCCACGATAGCGCCCCCCTATGCCTGATACCAAAATCGTTCCATAGGGACCCGTTTCCCAATGGGATGATTCTTCACAAAGGGCATTAAGGCGCATGAGAACATGGTAGAGGCAAGCAAGCGCGCTTCCACGTTTTCGCCCATGGTGACCACGGTATAATCCAACGAGACAAGCAACGAACGGGAAAGGCAGCGCGGATGAACCTGGGCAGCGAGAGCGAGACCGTCGAGTTCAAGAAGTCCACTGGCGAGCATAAAGAAGCACTGCAAGCCATCAGCGCCATGCTGAACAAGCACGGCCGCGGCGAGCTCTACTTCGGCGTGAAGGACAACGGCGATGTCATCGGCCAGGATGTCAGCGACGCAACGCTGCGCCAGGTGACGTCGTGGGTGTCCGACAAGATCGAGCCCGCGGTGTTCCCGACGGTCGAGTGCCTCGACGCCGATGATGGGCTGCGATACATCAAAATTGCCTTCTCAGGTGCCGACGCCCCCTACTCCGCCGACGGACGCTACTTCACCCGCGTGGGGACTTCGAACAAAGCGCTGTCGGCCTCGGAGCTGAGCGCCATGGTCGTCAAGCGTGAGCGCGCCCGTAGCCCGTGGGACTCGCTGCCGTCCGGCAGGCCCGTCTCCGACGCCGACGAGCAGGCGGTGCGTGACTTCGTCGCGCGCGGCGGCAGGGCCGGACGCGTGGGCGGCGGGTTCGCCGGCGTGGAGGACACCTTGGCAAGGCTCGACCTCGTCGCGCCCGACGGCAGCCTAAGAAACGCCGCGGTGGAGCTGTTCTGCGAGGGATCCGACACCTACCCCAGGATGAAGCTGGGGCTTCTGGGCGGCAACACCAAGGCCAAGATCCTCGACCTGCGCCGCGAGAGCGGCACCATGCTCAAGCTGCTCGACTTCGCCGAGTACTTCGTGACGTCGAACATCAGGCGCGAGTTCGTCATCGGCGAGACGGGCATGTACCGCAAGGAGATCCCCGAGATCCCGGCCGAGGCCATCCGCGAGGCGGTTGCCAACGCGCTGTGCCACCGCGACTACACCACCGGCACCGCCGTCGAGGTCAACGTGTTCATGGACACCGTCCAGATCGTGAGCCCGGGCCTGTTCCCCGAGGGCGACTCGCCGCAAGAGCACCTAGACGGTACCGCGAGCGAGTTCGGCCTCCGAAACCCCGCGATCGCGCGCACCCTGTTCCGCGCCGGCGTCATCGAGCAGTACGGCACGGGCATACCGCGCATCAAGGAGGCCTGCGAGGCAGCCGGCGTGAGGTTCCGCTTCGAGCAGACCGTCAACAGCACCGTCGTCGTCTTCGAGCGTCCTGGGTTGCAGAAAGCGGCCTTCAGGAGAACCGCGGCCGACAACCGACCGCTCCTCAGCGAGCGCGAACGAGCAGCGATGGCAATTGCCGCCGCTCAGGGGAAAATCACGACCTCCGACCTCGCGCGGGAGTCCAATGTCGGTAGGAAAACGGCCTCGAAGACTCTGAAAGACCTTGCCGGTCGAGGCCTGTTGGAATGGGTAGGGAAAAGCCCGAAAGACCCGCACCAGTTCTACAGGATGCCAAGCGAAGTTTGAGGCTGCAGGTCCTAGCCGGGAAACAGGCCCATTGCGTTTGCTGCCCTCCCCCTGCTGGGCACTACTGAGTAATCTACTGGGCACTGCTGAGTAATCTACTGAGTAGTGCCCAAGCGCGAGTTGGCAAGTCCGCCGAAGCCCAGAGAAACGGCTCCGAAGAATATACTGACCGCTACTGACCGCTACTGACCGCTACTGACCGCTACTGACCGCGGCATTCGGCAAGCCCGCCGAATGCCGCGGTCTCCCGAGACTAGCAGAGCCGCCCTTATTGTTAGCGCTGCCGAAGCAAGCCCTACTTCAGCAGCAACTTGAATTTTCGTGCGATGAGCCTCCCCGGAGCCAAGAGCCTTTTGCCCTAATCACAACACCGCAATTCAAGCACCGCAGAAAACTCCATTAGCGATGAACCAGCCACTTGAAGACGTGATCAAGGTGCGGCAAGGGGTCAAATTCGGAGGTGCGGGGAAAATCGAAGAAATGCTAACCAGGCCCCAGTTTTCGCTTCCGCGAACTGCGGTTTTGGTGCTAAAAATCGCGTTGTGCTCGAAGGTTCTCGATTTTCCCCGCACTTCCGTAATTACATCCTTGGATCGAGAGTACAGGCAACAATGACGTCATCCGCGATAGCACCCAACAGTCACGGACGTACAAAAGGCCGTTGCCGGAAGCCTCCATACAACGACTCTTCTTTGCGCGCGCCACGCTCGCAATGCTCCATTAAATGTAACTAATTGATTTGCTATATACCATTCATAATGGCACATAGCAAATCAATTAGTTACATGTGGAGGCAGAACATGAGGGAGTACGTCGAGAAGCAGCTGCACACTAGAGTCGATTGCGAGCCCAACGACGCCTCGGAAATAACGACGCAAAACTCTTTCCGAAAGTGTAGGTGAGCGAAATGGCGACTCATGCATACGATGACCTTTATTCTTATCTAGCCGCATTCAAGAACAGCTCTCTTGCCGAAATAATTGCGTACCTAGAAGAACTGGGGCAAAGGAGGTTCGACGCCTTTATTAGGGGCCTTGCACCCCTTATCCCAATCGAAAAAATCGAAAATCAATCCCTGTTCAATTTTTCTGTTGACTCCACCCTTGAAGGAGGCAAATTCCCCTGCACTGACTATGCCTGTCGAGAGCAAAACATTTACCATTTGGCAAAGTTCTCAGCATTGTATGCAGATAAAACACTGATTCATTGCCCTATAGAATCGGCATTCGAAATGGGGCACGATGATTATGCCTCAGTCGATGAACTTGCATTCGGGATCTATTTGACCATGCGAGTCGAAGACATAGTCAAAGCTGGAATACTCGGATTTTCGAGCAATTACATTCCTCTTTGCAAAGATTGCCTAGCGCGACAAATCGAAAGAGAATCAAAAGCAAAAGGATTGATATCGAGTTATTGGGATGAACTCGTACGACAATTCTGTTCCTCTACCTCGTGCACTTTAAAACAAGCACCAGATGGGAATCTGTGTGTAGCGATTGAGGGAATGGATGCATATGGGTCCCATGATGAGATGGATGTCGATTTCCTGGTAATCCCGTCTGAATACGAATCGCTCTATGCAAGCCAAGGCGAAACGCGATTGGATAGAGACATGCTGGAGAAAGGCGGCATCTCGACTATCCTACTGCCTTTGTTGGACGATTGCTTTCAAGCCCTCGTCAATCCCTATTTTTCGAATAGCTCGTATTTAACCACTCGTCCAGCTCAGATTGAGTTCCTCGAGTCCGCAACTTCCACCCTTTATCCTCGAAAAGATCAGACCATACCCATTCGCCGGTTATCTTGCCCCCTCCCCATTGCTGAAAATGCAACGTTGCGTAGCATCCTTGATTGCCGCATTAGAAACGAAGAGTCGTTTCTTGTGTTTAGGGATACCTTGTCCAAAGGCCTGAGCGAAAGGCCCATCGACACCTCGACATTAGCTGACCTGAAGAACGACCTAATAGAGCCCGAGCTTCACAAGATATCTTTAGTGATGAAAAACGAGCGATCCCGATTAGTCACCTCCGCAGGCATTGAAGCCGCTATCGGAATTGCGAGCTTTACATTGGGGCAATACGGAATCGCATCACCTTCTGATGCCATGGCCTTCCTCGGGGCTGCCGGCATAGGGGCCGTTGCATCTCAATCCGCAGATTTCTTGCGAGAAGCCAAGGCAAAAGAGAACCCCATGTATTTCCTCTGGAAGCTCAATAGAAACAACCGTCTGTAACCTAAGGGGCAGAACACCGCAGTCGCCGAGCATATCTCGATCATTAAATAAAGGCAGCACTAGAAAGGATGCGAATCGTGAAGAACCGATTCCCTTTCCGAATGCCTAATGCAGTAAAAATCACTGGTAGATCCGAGCAGTTTAACCAAGACGACAAGAGCGCGCTCAGATTGTTGTCTGCAGTAGCTAGCCAAGTATAGATACCATCCTGTTTCCAAATTCGGTCCTACGATAAACCCTTTCTTCTTTCTCAATTTCGTCGGGATCGTCGAAGATGAGCGTCGTATCTACTACGTCCCACTGCTGCCGATGGATATCCTCAATCAGCAATCCCAGCCCGGTTAATCGAAGAAGAACTTCTGCATCTCTGCCTCTGAGCGTCTGAAAAGTTTCCTTTTCTCGAAGCATTTCGTAGTCTCCAGGTAGAAATCTGTCCAAAGTCTCTGCAAACAAACGAAGATCGTCCCAGCTAATTTCTTTATCTAGGTAGGCCTCATAAATCTTTGCTAGTCGCCGCGCTTTGTCCTCCTCAATGTATCTTTCGAGCAGGATAAGCAGGTACTCAATATCGCGCTTCCTATTTGACTCTTCAAAGTATTGCTTGTACTTGTTCCATGAGCCATTTTCAAAAGAGTCGCGGTTGAACTCATCGAGGAAACACGCATACTTCTTCAGCAGATGCGCATTGTGGATATTGTTTCCGATTTTGTAGATGCTCACTAGGCTTGAGATGACGGGGATGTCCTTCAAGAACTCGTTTTGGAGAATTTCGTCCAGGCCAACCTCTGCGATATTCGAAATAAGTTCGAGAGAGTCGCTGCAAATAGTCGGCCTTGCGTCGTCTTGCAAGCGCGATAGACCGGCCTTAGTTGATTCCTCTGCGTTTACCATAAGATTACCTTTCATAATAATTTGCCAGTTTTGGCATGCGTTTGCAGCGCCGCTTTTCTGAAAGTGGCTCCAATTTAAATGCCATCCCCCGAATAGGCGCTCAGGTTCGATTCAACAAGTGCATTGGTTGAAAAGAGCTTTAGACCCCCTTCGCGGTAGAAGTCGCCTGTGCAGAGCAACCAAATCATCTTGTCGAGCTTGCAGGCAGTGGACTCGGGGTCCACGCCGCCCTTCCGCGCCGCGCGCGCGGCTTCGAAATGGCAACGAGCCACTTCGGCCTCGCTGTCAGTGGTAGCGTAAAACTGAACAGTATTCAGCTGGCCGTTGACACAAACATCGACGAGTGGCTGCTGAACAAGCTCGACGACCTGATCAGGGCGATGCAGCTCGAGCTCATGGAGCTGCACCACGGTTCGTCCTCGACTGTCTTCTGCACGCAGTGCAGGTCGAAGGGCTAGGCAGGAGCCCCCGAGGCTTTTCCTAATTCTAGGTGTTAAAGTCGATTACTGCCTGCCGTGGAATAGCCTCCACTTTTCGTCTTCGATGTCTCTTTCAATTGAAGACCTCACTTTTAACAGCCATTCTCTGTGTTTTAAATATTCAACACCTGCGGGCAGCTGAGCAGCAATCGATTCAATCGCCTCAATCTCCTTGAGCTTTGCTGGAATAAAGCCTTTTTCTGGAGACCCGCTCATTGAAGATCGACGGAGATCCAAATCGTTGATCGATATCCCGTCTTTATCGAGCGACAGAATGAGGGTGATAGCCCTGACCCTCGCCTCGTCATTGCAATCGGACAAGGCCCAGCTAATTCTATCGAGACTATTTGCGTCGGCGATCCTTTCGCGGATGATATATTCCAGGCGCTCCCAAAAAATATCGCTCGAGAGCGCATTTGCGTCACGAACGGGAAACAAAGCGGCTATTTCAAACCTACCGAGTGGTTCGCTCAGCACTTCATCGATCAATGCTTTCAGCAGATTCCAAGCACGATTGTCCTGGACGGTCCAAAACGAGCTGATTCTTCGCAGGAGATCGTGCCTTTGTCGGTAGTCGAGGCTGGCAGCGTATTCCAAAAAACGGTCAATCATTGAACTGTCAAGGCGTAAAAGGCAGCGTAGGAAAGCGAGGTTATAGTCGAAAGAAGGGCGTCCTTCAAGTGCGAGAAAATACAGGTTGATAGCCGGTAAGGGATTGGATCCGAAGTACGAATCTAGAGCGGAGACGCGCTTTTCGTCTCCGCAGTTGCCGAAAAACCGCCAAACCCCATCATTGTGAGTGCGTTCGGAAAACCTAGAAGCATATTTGAGGATATAGCCAGGATGCTTTGGCTCGACTATCTCCAAATCTTCCAAGCAGAGATGCGTTCTGCCGTCATCGAGTCTTGCGAGGATCTCGTCGAGCTCCTCCTTGTCGGGCCCGTTCTTTATTGCTAGCAAATCAAGATAGTCAAACAGGGCCGGATGGTCACTCACGTCGATCACCGCGCCCAGCTCGTTTCTAAGGACCTTCCTGCCGATGGTTTCAGCAAGATGGTCAAGTGCTTCGTACGGGACGGGGATCGTCGAGGGCGACGAAGCGATATTGCGTGCGATTATGCTTGAGGCAGTATCTGGGGTCCTTTTGGCGATTTCCAGAAGGACTTTTCCGATAGCCCTGCCCGACTCCCACTCTTTATCGGAAATCTCATAATCTTCGGCTAGCTTTCCCAGGGCTTCGGTCAGTCGTTCTAGCGGTAACTCTTCCGCGGATATCCTCGGTTCTTTCTCTACGAGAGACTCGGAGTTCTCCAGGCCAAGTGCGTCGAATGTGCTCTGGCGGAACCCATCGAGGCTCAGAGGGGGATTCTGCGCGCATGTTTCGTAAATCTGGTTGATGCTTAAGCTGCATGAGAGATCGATTGTCGAGTCTTCGCTTATATATTTGGGGAATAGATCTTCGATCATCGAGAGCACCGAATGCATGTTTTCTGCATGCTCCGCTTCAGGTTCTTTGCCATAGAACGAGAAGTGCTGCCGAAAGGTGGATCTAACTTGCCTGCTGAATTCGGTTTCGACTAGAACGGAGAGCGCCCGGAAGCAATGGGCGTGGAGCTCGGCCAGCTCTGATGTGAAATTAAAGATCAGGGTGTTGTATGTGTACGTTATGCCGTTTTGCCGAACGCGCTGGACCCTTGAAGAGAGGTATGAACTCGTCAAGACGATCAGACATGCTGCAACATTGCGGGAATGCGATTGTTGATATTTTTGAGCGAGGGCATCGAGTTTGCTGTTTTCCAAATCGAATCCCGTACGATCGAAATCGTAAGCGAAAGCGCCGTCTTGCCCGCATGCCCAGTTGTACTCGGTCGCCCGCTCTGTGCCTCTTTCTACACACTTCACGAACAACTCGGAGGCTGTTTGCGAATACTCGCTCGAGTTCATCAGGGATACGGAAATATGCAGGGGCATAGATCCGTCCGATGTCGAATTCATGCCGAGAATATCTTCCGATACGTCAGCGCAAGCAGCACTTTCGATGCGGTTTGAGGCAAAGGCGAGCGCCTGTACGGGGAGGAGTTGATTGAATGTGATTATGAACTGATCGGCAATTCGCTCATCCCGATTCTTTATTTCATCCCAAGCTTTCTCGCATTCCCTTCGAAGATAGTCGTACACGCTCGCACTTCCGCATACTTCAGCCATTGACTTGGCGGCTTTGAGATACGGCGCGTTCGGCATTTCTGCGGTATGCAGAATGAAATCTGCAAAACTGCCGTTCCCTTCTTTTGCGAAGTGGCGGCATATCAAGAAGTCGCGAAGATTCTGCTCTTCCATCCTTATGGCTAGCACGCCACCGGCTGAGGTAAGGATCGTGACGATTTCCTGGTCGTTCAATCTGGATGCAAAATCCCGAATCTCGGCGTCGTCGTACCCCAAGCCCAAGAGATCCTCATAACAAGGGTCTCCTTCAATAAGATCGCAGCAGTCGTAGATTGCAAGGATCTCTGCGAGACGTTGCTCTCTGCTGGAGTACCCAGCTAAGGCGGAATTCATATAGATGTTCAGAAGATCGTATGGCTCTTGGATGGCTTCGAAATTGCCGTCTGCTATGGGGCTTGCTGCCATGATAGCCAAGCGCAGGTTTCCGTTTGCGATTGCCGATACTCTCTCCCTCAGTGCTATGTTTTTTATGTTGTATTCGGTCTCGAGTATCGCTTCTATATTTTCCGCGGTTAGAGGCTCCAGCTCTATTTCTCTGAAATTTAGATAACTGCCGATTTTTGCGGTCAACTCGCTTCGGTGCATCTTCCTGCAGGTGAGGACAATCTTTAGCTTTTTGTTTTCCAAACAGATTCCCAGCAAGTGCTCAAGTGACAGGTTGCCGTTTGCATCATCGACTAGAAGGATAATGTTTTCCGACTCCGACAAAATCAGCTCGATATCATCGTCGAGATGCGATGAATACCTAGAGTCCAAGATAAGAAGATCCCAGTGATGCCGTTTGCTGAATGAGAGGCATGCGTCGAGGGCGATCTTGGTTTTCCCCGATCCAGACTGCCCCTGAATCACCACTGCCTTGTTTTGCTCTATCGATTCGACGATGACTGAAAACTCGGAATCCCTGTGCATGAGGAGCTTCGACAGGTCGGTTGAGAAACGGTCGTTCAGGCTTCGCTCGATGAAGCGGTCTGGGGCGATGAATGATCCCTTTCCGAGTGGAACGCCCAATACCGTATGCGCTAGCGCAGGGTATTTTCCATCAAGGTCGCTCGCAATTGTCTCTGGCCCGATTATTTCTATCCGTGGATCGATGGCACGGACCTCCTCGAGTACCAGAGGTGAAAGGCGAAAGTATGTGTGGCACAGGATGATTCGATCTATGAGTTGCGGATTGATTCCGGTTTTGCTCCTGTCGAGGCAGTCTTTAGCATCATTTAGCAGCTTATTGCGGATGTCGGAATTAGAGGTTGTGTATGCCGCGAAGAGGTAGTGTCCATTCTCTCCTACGGAGTACATGTCTGGCACTCCGGTCGTGGTTTTATCCGTGCCGCATTGGGATCCTAATTCAATGATGTTGTTAAGCGAATATCTCCTATATAGATACTGATTTGCTAGTGTTTGAAAACGCCCGCCTTCGATCTGCCTTAGCTCTTCTTGGATCTGATTTATTTGGGACATTTTGCTCCTCGCGATAAATTCGCCTTTTGATTTCTCTTTTCTTACTCTAGTCCGCCTACCTCAGCAAGCCTTACAAGCTCGAGGGACGAGTCGACGACGTCCTCGAAGTCAAGCCCCGCCGCATAGGCCCTCGGATAAGGCGAGCGGAGGGCGCGTGACCCCGTCGGAAATGGCCGCCGTTAGGTGCGTGTTCGAGAGCTGCGCGGCGGAGCTGGATGGAGCCTGGGCAAGGCATTAGGGCATCCTCGTCCTTGTCGTAAGACTGCCATTAGAAGATCTTCTGCAAATCCTAAGCCACGTTTCAACTTGGCAAAAGCTGCGGATCCTAGATATCGGCAAGACATTCGAGACTCTTGGATATGGCGTCGAAATAGATCCTTTGGTAATACTCCATGGTCTCGACCTTGCCGATCTCCGATCCGAGCCTCTTGGCCCAAGCTACGAGGGCCTTCCTGTCCTCGCCCTCGAGCGAGGCCGTGCACGACCTCATGTGGTCGCCCGGAAAAAGGACACTGTGCACAAGCCGAATATCTTCGGGAGGCATCTTCTCCATCGCCCTCGCGAGGAGGGAAGTGTCGAGGGAAATGAGCGACAGGATGGGTTCCGACCAGTCATCTGATTTCGAGAAAGCCAGATAGAGCTTCGTCGCGAATTGGTCGGGGGCGTTTTTCAGGACGTTGCCAAGAGACTCCGACTCCCGTTCGCGTAGCGTCGTCAAGGCGAGCTCCCTCAGCCTGTCGACCTCCTCCAAAGCCGGAATCTCATGCGCTTCGCTCGAGTCGAAAGGGATCTCCTGCCATTCGACTCGATTCTTTCCGATTGACCTCACTGCAGACTCGGGATCCCGTCCAATGGAGGATTCCATCGCCTTGACGAGCGGCGCGACCCCTTCGGGAAAGGCGTCAGCAAATTCCCCCGCAATGCCTTTGACGGCACGCAGGACGTCGGGATAGACGTCGAACGACAAGCCGCGGCTCCCGTCCCCGGGGACAATCCCGGCGACTATAGTCTCCACCATGCCAGGGACATCGGCATCGCGGAAAGTGGCGTGTCTGATGCCGTCGATACATTCAATAGCTTTCCGCGCGGCCGGCCCGTCGGGATGAAAGGTCGCAAGGTAATCTTCCAGGCAGGAACGAACATGCTTGGAATCGACCCCCTCACACCTCTCGAAAAAGCGGGGGATGAAGTCCAGAGCGGCGTATTTGAGCCGGCGCGACTCGAAAATGCCACCCCTAAGGATGGAATCCTCCCGGCTTGACGGAGGCCCGATGCGCATCCCCTTCGCCGCCCCCGCTGCAAAGCCGAAAGCCTCTTTGAAAACTGCCCTGGCAGACTCCGGGTCGGTGGGTTCAGCGAAGAACCCGGATTCCTTCATCCCGACCAGCACGGGGCGCATCTTGCTGAGGGATCGCAAGTTCGGCGATTCGCTTCCTTCAATCGCCGAAACGGCGTCCTCGAGCGCGCCTGGGTAGATGCCGCCCAGCACGCCTCCCAGAACGCGTTCCACAACCGAGCCGACCGAGGGCCTGAACCGGCACTTCCGCCAGACGGTCTTCTCGATGAGGCTCTCGTACTCCCTGGTCGTCCCCTTCTCCCCCTTCGGTCCTAGCCCTTTCCTCCACTCATCCTCGTTGCAGACGAGGAGGACCTTCTTCCTGCAGCCGACGACGAGGTGGTCGACCGCCCCGAGCAGCTCGCGAATGCCCATGTCGCACCTCTCCACGTCGTCTATGACGAGGAGGGTCTCGGGGCCGATGATGAGGTTCACGGCATTCAGCGGCGCCATCTTGAGATCGACGCCCGCCTTCTTCTCCAGCTCCCTGATCTTTTTCCCGAGGAACGATATTCCCGTGTCCTTGGCGAACCCGACGAGTGAATCCCACCTGCCCCTCTCCCCGCCGGCCGCGCACCCTATGGCGTATTTCGAGATGAAATCAGACTCAATCGCCCCGCAGAGCTCCGCTAAGTCCTTGGCGCCGTAGGCGGACGCCACCACGACGGGATGCCGGCTCTCATCCTCCTCCAGCTTCTCGGTCAGTGCGTGCTCGACAAAGTAGGTTTTCCCGCATCCCCATTCCCCGGTAAGCATGAGGGCGTACGAGTTCTCCTTGTCCTCGAGGTACTCCCTCACGACGCCGATGATGTCATCCTCGTTCACCTTGGTCGCTCCTTGTCCGCCATCGGTTTCCACCCTTACCTTTCCTATGGCCACGCGAGAGCCTACTCCAGCGCTTTCGGATCCCATTCGAACCCTTCGGCCTGCCGCCTTATCGCCGGGTCGATGCACTTCTTGACGAGCTCAAGCGCCGCGGCCGCGCGGTGCAAGCTAGTGGATGACCATTTCAAACAAATCTTTCGCGATAAAATCAACGCGCTTCTTAACGTCAAAACAACCATTCGCATAGCGTTTAGCAAAAGCTCTTGTAGTGGCATAACGCGATTCAGCGTATATGGGCAGCTTTTCCTTAAGCGATTTGTCTTTACATTTCGCGTTAAGTCGCTCTTCTAGCATGAGCAAGTTCCCAATAATCGAGTTTTCCTGAGCCTGCGAATCCGGAAGAATGTGCTCTATTGTGAATGCCTCAGAAACCCTAACACCAGACTTAAGCTCCTCGAGCAAGGCAAGGACCAACTTGCAGCGATCCTTCAACTTTGTTTCGCTATACAACGGCCACGAATGAGACCATCCAAGCGAAAGGAGATTAATTCGAAATGTTTCTTCTGAAGGCAGTTTTTCGTTAAAACTATTTTTCCACTCATCTAACACTTGCTGGGTGCAGTTCAACTCGATTGCGTATGAGTGTTTCACGATCGAATCCGATAGGTGGTTCGACTCCATTCCCCCGATTATCTTATAGCAAATATAGAACCGGTAAATAAATCCAATCGCATCATCATACTGCTCGCTCGTTAGCTGCTCTATTTCGCGAGCGTGCATTAAACTCATAAGAAGCGGCCTGAAGACGCGGACATTGTGTGTTCTTAAGAAACTCAAGATTTCCGCATTTCTGTCATCGCTGGTTGGCTCGACAATCTCTGCATAATATCCGGCTTTTAGCCTTAAATCATAGAGAAGATCAGCAGCCTTCTTTGGATCCGTAAAATCCCTTATTTTCTTATATGCTCCATCCTTGTCGCCTTGACCTAGGCGATATTTTTGAATTGCGTAGTGACGCAAAAAAGCTTTCATGTTCGAGCCGACTGTTGCTTCAATTTCCGACCATACCTGTTTTGCATCATCGCGCTTTTCTATAGGATGGATATAGCGCATAATATAGTTCTTCAGAAGCTCATGGTCCTCAAGCTCGATACCTCGCGCATTCAATATTTCGAATATTGTGTACGAATCTTCCTCAGACGATGATTTGATGTTTACATATGCGACAGAAATGACCGCATCCCTGAAGGCCAGCAACTCCTCATCCTTCATCTTGGCGAAACTTGCACTGAAATATTGGAAGGCTTTAACGATCAGTTCGTCTTTTGATCCGGACGCGCGTTTGCTCTTCGAGAAAGCCACAGCAGACATGGCAGCCGCATCTTCAGGAGAGATAGCAATTACTCCTTCGACGATCCTCGTTAATGATAAATGATTCTCCGGAGCGACGATCGCGTGCTCAACATCCTTAGTATCTATCGCCACTAGATATTTTTTTGTGCCATTAGCGTGGTTAATCATATTCCTTTTCTTGAAAGCGAACATGAGGCTAGACAGCAAGAGCGTTAGGGTAATAACTCTTTGTTGACCATCAATTATTGTAAAAACCCCGAGGCTGTCTTCTTCTTCTTCCTCCATCAGCACTATCGAACCGATGAAATGCGACGTAGCAACTTCCTCTGTCACAAGCTTGATGTCTTCGAATAGATCTTTCCAGTTATGCTCATCCCACACGTAAGCGCGCTGATTGCGAGGGATTCTATAGATTGAGTCATTAAGCAGCTTTCCAACCGTACTCTGACGTGCTTCAAATGCCATGTTGATCCCTTGCCTTCGCAATAGTTTTGTCGGCCTTGCCGCCTCTCGGCGTCACCAACGCCTTCGCTACAATAAAAGTCGGCACATCGCCGAGCAGGGCCGCCTTTTCGCTCGCGAACATGCCGACTGCCCCAATCAATCTCCGTCGCTGCCATCATCGTCGATTAACCAACATGTCAGCAGCAGGCAATCGTCACGTCCACAGTCCATTCTATATGCCGGCTGAGCATGGGGCGCATCTTAATCGCCAAGATATCCAGGAAGCCCGAGCTTCCAGGGAAATGCCTTCAGACGCCTTACGTTGGGTAGGCCCCCTACAGAGATCTATTGGCCGTGCACCGCAAACAACGCGTTAGGCCGTTGCACGCAATCGGCCAGCCACCCAGCATCCCCAATCCGCACCACAACTCCCTACCCCGCTCCAGCCATCGTCATCTCCATACAGTGTCCAAACCCACACCAATAAAACCAACCCACGCAACAAGCAGCCCTCGCTTAGCAACCCAAACACCACCACAAGCCAGCAAGCAATCACCAGTCTGCGTTCGCAACATCGCTTGGAACGGCAAATGCTTACCGCGCCCTTGAAACACGCCAAACTCGTCTACAACCTGCGGTTTTTCGTTTATACTGCAATCGTTGAAATGCCGGTACGCTTGCAGAATCGTAACTGTTCCGATTACAGAAAAGGGGCCGTCATGCGTAAGCCTGCCTCCTGCGTCCTTTCCATCGCGCTCTCGCTCGTAATGACGGTTGGTTTTATCCCGTCACCCGCGCTTGCCGAAATCGCCAGTGCGCCAGAACCCGCCGCGCAAAGCGCCGGCAAACCTAACGAGAGCCCAGCCGAAACCACGTCGGGCCAAGCCCGGGCAAACGATCAAATCAGCGCCGCCTCCGGCACCAATGTAACGGCCAACGCAACGCAGCCGATCGACGCCAGCATGTTCAGTATCGAGGACACCGACATTCGCTACACGGGCAATCCCGTGATGCCCACCGTCACGTCGTCGACCGTGCCGAGCGACCAGTACACTGTCGCCTACGAGAACAACGTAGCCATCGGTCAGGCGACCGCCGTTGTGACCGCCGACGACCAGAACTACAGCGGCACCTGCGCGATCCCATTTGAAATCAAACCGGCGAACGCGGCCGCGAACTACCAGCACAGCACCACCGCGCAAAGCGGCGACATCACGCTCACCGTCCAATGGAACGACCCGAGGCTCGGCCAGGAGACCACGTTCCATGTGACTGCGACGGGCGGAAGCGGTGCGTACCAATTCCGCATGGACGCACCGACGTATATGGATCCCGACGGTAGCAGCGAAAGCGTTGCCGACCCCAGCCGTAACCAGTGGCAGCAATACACCGGCGAATGCACATCGCACGACTACCAGTTCGAAATGACCGCTAGCGGCACCTATTACCTGCGCTTTTACCTGATGGATAAGGCGGCCGGCGTGTACTATCTGCGCTCAAACGTGTTTGCGAGCGCGAACGACGACGCCTATCCGGCGGTCAGCGCCATCGTGAAGTCCGCAGTCGACAAATGCAGCGCCGATACCGACGGGTCCGACTACGCCCGCGCCCTGTGGCTGCACGACTGGACTCTTGACCATCTGGAATACGACCACAGCCTCAACTGGTGCTCGGCCGAAAGCGGCCTCACGCGCCACCAGGGCACCTGCGAGAGCTACCAGCGCATCTACTCCAAGCTCCTTGACGCCGCGGGCATCGCCAACGGCCGCGTCACCGGCAACGGCCACACCTGGAACGCCGTAAAGATCGACGGCAAATGGTGCCAGATGGACCTAACCTGGGACGACACCAGCGACAACTGGTACGGAGACCTGGAGCAACGCTTTGCCGTTGCGCGTGCGGTCTACTCCGGCTCCCCCGTGCTTCTGCTCGATGAACGCACATCGGCCCTCGACCCCAAGACCGAGCGAGAAATGCTGGATCGTATGCGAAATCTCGGCCATACCGTCATCATCGTCACGCATCGATCTGCTGCGTTGGAGGTTTGTGATCGGGTTGTAAGCCTTTAACCTAAATGAAGAGTGGGCGCTGTAGTCGTTTTCAACAGCGCTCTCGCCATACTCATTGATTTGAGGGACACAAGGTGGCTCAATCCCGCACGATGGTATTTGGCAGATAGCCAAATATATGGGTTGTAAATCGAGCCCCGAAAGGAGGTAAAGATATGGACGAGGCGACTCAGCACTATTTGAACTCGCTGCGTGCAATTGCGTTTCCAAATGGCCAGACCTTTGTTGGGCCGCAGGGGACATACCATTGGCAAAAAGACTCATAGACCTTGGATTGGCCAAAAATCGAATCGAGCATGCTGACTGCAGCGGAAACTGCTGGATTTGGATTAACATGTCGGCAAGAAGGCCCTAAGTCGAGATGCGAAATGCTAAAGATTAATAAAATAGCGGCTCGCCAGGTTTCCCGACGAGCCGCTAATCTGCTAGAGCGTCTTGAGGTACTCCCCCAGCTCTTCCTCCCAGTCGGGCATGTGGAACCCGACCGACTCGAGCCTGGACAGGTCGAGTGCGGAGTGGACCGGGCGCGGGGCGACGGGGCCCGCGGCGCTCGCGTAGTAGTCGGCGGTCGATACCGGCAAGACCTTCTCGCCGTTGCCGTTGGCGGCCTCGAAGACGGCGCGGGCGATGTCCGCCCAGCTCTTCACGGCGCCGGAGCCGGTGCAGTCGTAGGTGCCGTAGGGGGCCTTCGCGTCCAGCACGTGGAAGATGGCCCCGGCCATGTCGCGCGTGAAGGTCAGGCGGCCCAGCTGGTCGTCCACGACGGTGACCCGCTCGAGCCCGTCCTCCGGGTCGGCTACGCGGTCGGACAGCCCCTTCATGGTCTTGACGAAGTTGTGCCCCTCGCCGATGACCCAGCTGGAGCGCATGATGTAGTGGCGCGGGCAGCCGGCCACGGCGATGTCGCCGGCGGCCTTGGTCTGGCCGTAGACGGAAAGCGGGCTGAGGGGCTCCTCCTCGGT
>JAHAGQ010000018.1 GCA_018373675.1 Collinsella sp.
GAAGCTAAGCCCCATCGCGCCGAGAGTACTGCGGGGTCAGCCCGTGGGAGGCCAGGGCGCCGCTGACCGGTGGACGGCACCGAGCCGTGCGCTTGAACTTAGAAGGGGGAGGCCTCGCGGCCTCCCCCTTTTTTGCGTTTACCGGGCGTAAATGACTCATTTACACCAGACGATCTTATCGTTTTTGGTATTGAGCTTTTATTTAAAGAAAATAAATCGAATAACAAGGGCAACTGCTATGACCGCAATGATCAAAAGCAGGATTGTCAGTCGATGCTGCTTGCGTCGTTTACTTGACGAAACGAAGATTGATTTTCCTTGTTTTGGCGTCTCGAGATAACGAGCCGAATGCGTTAAGGTTTGCTTTGGTCGAGGACCTCTTTGTTGATGAGCGGCGGATGCTTTCAGTGGCTCATCACTAGCTGCGCTGTTTTTAGATAATGGTGCGTCTTTCAGATATACAGGGTCTCCCGAGGCGACGCCCATATGTTTACGTCCCGTTTGGGCATCCTCGAGCGTTTGATATCGATTTCTCGTCACATATTCGGGCTCAGGATCATTAATGGGCTCTTGCGAGATGTGGGGGCGATGGAACCGTGGCGGCTGCGTGGAAGTTTCTTCCCCCTGCGTCTGCATAAACATTTTGTTCTGGTTTTGGTCGTCCATGATGCCCTTTAGCTCGTTACCAACAACGTGTACGCGCTCATTGTAAGCCCCTTGTTATTTGTAGCTGCGAACATACTCGTTATTTAAGCTCTGGTTCAAAGAACCTTAACCTTACTAAAACCTGAGTCAATTACACTTAGATATGCTTATAGTACATGACTCAAAAAACTTTATAGTCGATGTATATATAAGCACTGTGTGGGCATATATAAGAACGTCAAAAGAAGTCCCAGTCACCTAGAAGATGGCTCGGCAGTCCTAAAAGGAGTGGTAAACATGGCAAGCATGGTTCCTTATCGTTCGGTTTTTGGCGTTCGTCCTTCTGCTAGCTCGCTGTTCGATCTGTTTGATGATATGACCGACCTTGCAAACAACTCGATTGCTTCCAAGGCGTTTCCCGTTGACGTTGAGGATAAGGGCGACGGCTATGAGGTCAAGGCCTATCTGACCGGTGTCGCCAAGGACGATATCGATGTAGAGCTCAATGAGGGCCGTCTGTCCATTAGCGTGAATGTCGAGGAAGACGAGGAGAACGAGGGCAAGAACTTCCTGCAGAAGGAGTTCAGCTCGTACAGCGCGACGCGTGGCGTGTATCTAAAGGACGCTTCGAGCGAGGGCCTCTCGGCTAAGTACGCTGACGGCATCCTGACCGTTACGGTTCCCAAGATCGTCGAGAAGAAGAACGTTACGAAGATCTCCATTGACTAACTTCGTTGGTGTTCTGCGCTATTAAAAGACAGCAAAAGGGGCTGGGAAGCGATTCTCGGCCCCTTTTGCTGTCTAGGACAGTCTATTGAATGGTTGCCGGTTGATACTGACTCGCAGGGCGTATCGAGAGTTTTCGCGATCCTTGGAGAAGGGTTGCGGAGCTGCCGACCTCGTCATCCAGGGTTGCGGCCAGAGCTTTGGCATAGCTTTTGACGGTAAGGCTCGGAAGATTGTTATCTTGGCTGATATGCATGGCAATGAGCTGTTCGGTGCGATCGGTAACAAGTTCGCGCGCGGCTTCGGCGGCTTGGCCATTGGAGAGGTGTCCCCTTGCAGACAGGATGCGCTCCTGAAGAAAGCGGGGATATTCTCCCTCGCGCAGCATGGTCGCATCGTGGTTGCTTTCGAGTGCGAGGACTCGACAATCTTCGAGGGTGTTCATGGCCTGGCTCGATAGCTCTCCGGTGTCGGTGGCAAAGCCGATGGAATCATCGAGGGTGTCGAATCGATAGCCGACTGGATTGATGACATCGTGTGACGTTGAGTAGGTTTGCACGTGGATGCCGGCAATGGATAGGGTGTCACCGGGATCGAATTCCTCGACAGGCAGATGCGAAAGATTTTCTTTGCTCGAAAGAGTGCCCCTGCTGGCAAAGAGGGGGCCGTGCCAGTGCTTGCACCAGACATCGAGACCCTTGATGTGATCGCTATGCTCATGAGTAATGAGAAGAGCCGAGACGTTGTCTGCCGAGAGCCCCAGTTCTGCCATACGCTTTAATGTCTCGCGGCGAGACAGTCCGTCATCGACCATAATGAGCCCCTGCGGGCCCTCGATGAGTGCGCAGTTGCCTTTAGAGCCACTGCCGAGGATATGAAGGTGCAGACGAGACATAAGATTCCAAAGGATACAATGGGTGCGGACGAATAGAGGAGGAAGCGAATGCCAACGGTATCACAGCATTACGGACACCATGCCGTGCCTGGGGCAGTCGATGAGACCCGGACGAGACAGCAGGCTGCTCCTGTCGTGCTCATGGTATCAGGCGGCGCGGACTCGACGGCACTGCTTCTTATGGCGTGCACATCAAAGCTGGATATCCAAGACGGACGCGGTGTTGCCCCCATTGCTCGCGAGCGCCTGCATGTGCTGCATGTAAACCATCATCTGCGCGGCAAGGCGTCCGATGGCGACGAGGCCTTTGTGCGTGAGCTCTGCGCGAAATATGGTTTACCGCTGTGCGTGGAGCACGCTTATTTTGATGGGGAGTCGGGCAATGTTGAGGCCGCGGCCCGCGAGGTGCGCTATGCCGCGGCGCGGAGGTATGTTCGCGAGCTCTGCGCCCAGACGGGGGCACCGCGAACGGCGGCTCGTATCTGCACCGCGCACACGTCTTCGGATCGCGCGGAAACGTTTTTGATGAACGCGATTAAGGGTTCAGGGCCCGCTGGCCTATCGAGCATTCCTCGCCGGAGGAATATCGTGGTGCGTCCCTTGCTCGACCTAACTCATGGCGAGCTCGTGGGCTATCTACAGGTACATGGTCAGCCGTGGCGTGAAGACGAGAGCAATGAGGATATCTCGTATCTGCGAAACTACGTGCGCCATCGAGTGATGCCGGTGGTGGCGCAGCGCAACGCGAGCGTCTGCAAGACGATTGGCGCCGCCTGCGAGATCTTAGGCGATGAGGACGCGTTTTTGTCTCAGCTTTCGGCACAGGCGTTTCGAAGCTGCCTGCGTAAGGAGGCGGCGGGCGCGCTGGTGCTCGATGCCAGGCGCCTTGCTGCGGCCGAGGTGGTAATCGCGCGGCGCATCGTGCGACTGGCGATTAAGCGCATCGATCCGGACGCTCGTCCAGAGATGCGACATGTGGAGCGAGTCCTTTCCTGCGTTGCCGAGGGCGCCGGCTCGGTCACGCTTCCGGCGGGGATTGACGCACGCATTGAGTTTGGCATGCTGGCGTTCAAGGCGCCGGCGGCTCGCGAGGGCCTGGTCGCGGACTGGGTTACCGTGCCCGGTCGTTTGCCGTTGGGCGGGGGACGTATGCTGGTCACAGAACCGATGGCCGTTGAGCCGGGATGCGATATCGTGCGCCGCGCCCGTGAGCTTGCAACTGCCGGGGAAGTGACAGCTTTGGTAGACGCGGCTGCCCTGGGTTTTGCCGACAGCGATAGTGAGCGGATCCTGGCGGGCTCGCGTGGCGAGATCCCTGCCGAGGCGCGATTGGCGCGCCTGTGGGTGGACGGTCCTGTACCGGGAGACGTGATGTGCCCGTTAGGGATGAGTGGTCGAAGCAAGAAAGTATCCGACTTGCTAGGTGAGGCTCGCATTCCCGTTTCCGAGCGCGCCGGCGTGCCCATGGTGAGGACGGCGCCGGGGGGCGCCGTGGTGTGGGTCGCCGGAGTTCGCGCGGACGAGCGTTTTAAGTGCACGGCCGCAACGCGCGTGGCATATCTGCTCCGCGTGGTCGATGCGGAATAGCGTCCCACGCCAGCTATTCTGTGCGACGTTGACGGTATTCCCGCGCTGATGGCGTACGGGCTGGAAAATATACCCCGTGCGCTGCTAAAATGTGAAGTTCGCGTCCATACGGCGGTGTGTGGGCGATAAGCACAAGAAAGGGTTGTCATGGCTTCTCAACATCCGGATATCGAGAAGGTTCTGTTCACGCAGGAGGATATCGACGGTATCGTCTCTCGCCTGGGCGAGGAGATTACTCGCGATTACGCGGGTAAGGATCTGGTGCTGATTGCGGTCCTGCGCGGCGCCGTGGTCTTTATGGGCGACCTGATGCGTAAGATCGAGCTGCCGACCAACATCGATTTCATGGCTGTTTCGAGCTATGGCGACGGTGTGAAGTCCTCGGGTATCGTGCGTATCATTAAGGACCTGGATATCGACATCCGCGGTCGCGACGTGCTGATCGTCGAGGACATTCTGGACTCGGGCCTGACGCTCAAGTATCTGATGAAGAACCTCGAGAGCCGCAAGCCCGCTTCTCTGGAGGTCGCCGCCTTCCTGTGGAAGGACGTTGAGGACCGCTTCTCGGCCATCACGCCCAAGTATGTTGGAACCCATTGCCCCGATGCCTTTGTGGTGGGCTACGGCCTCGACTATGCCGAGCGCTATCGTAACCTTCCGTATCTGGGCATTTTGAAACCGGAGGTTTATTCGTAAGATGCCCGACGACCATAACGATAACAATTCCCAGACTCCCCGGGAGCCTAAGATCCCGGGGATGCCCGGAGGCAAGAAGCCCACGCGTACGGGCTGGCTGTATTTTATTTTGGCTTGCGCGCTTCTGGGCTACGCCTTCTTTAACATGGGCTCCGGCTTTGCCAATTCCAGCAATACCGTTAAGCTCGCGACGAGCGAGATGGTGAGCGCCATCAAGCAGGATCGCGTCGAAGATCTGACCTATACGGTTCAAGACGGAAGCGTGACGGGTCATTACTGGAAGACGAAGAAGGACAAGGGCGATACGAGCGAGCTCAAGAGCTTCTCCTCGACCTATGTCGGCTCCGATTCGCTTGCCGAGCTCATGGCGGAGCACCCCGATACCAAGTACATCGTCAACACCAACGATCCCGATTTTTGGGGCGACTTGGCGATGAGTGTGCTTCCGACGATCGCCCTTATCGCCATCATGTTCTACTTTATGCGCCAGATGATGGGCGCCAACAACAGGAACATGCAGTTTGGCAAGACCAACGCCAAGACCAACGAGGCCACACGCCCCAAGGTCAAGTTTGAAGACGTTGCCGGCGTGGACGAGGCAGTCGAGGAGCTCGAGGAGATCCGTGACTTTTTGAGCGATCCGGATCGCTATCGCAAGCTGGGCGCCAAGATCCCGCGTGGCGTGTTGCTGGTTGGCCCTCCGGGCACCGGTAAAACGCTGCTGGCCAAGGCCGTTGCCGGCGAGGCGGGCGTGCCGTTCTTTAGCATCTCGGGTTCCGACTTTGTCGAGATGTTCGTAGGTGTCGGCGCCAGCCGTGTGCGTGACCTCTTTAAGGAGGCCAAGTCCCAGGCCCCGTCGATCATCTTCATCGATGAGATCGATGCCGTGGGACGTCAGCGCGGAGCTGGCTTGGGCGGCGGTCACGACGAGCGCGAGCAGACGCTCAACCAGCTGCTGGTCGAGATGGACGGCTTTGAGGAAAGCGAGTCGGTCATCCTGATCGCTGCGACCAACCGTCCTGACATCCTGGATCCGGCATTGCTGCGTCCCGGCCGTTTTGACCGTCAGGTTACGGTCGACCGTCCGGATGTGAAGGGCCGCGAGCAGATCTTGCGCGTGCATGCCGAGAACAAGCCGATGGACGAGGACGTTAAGTTTGAGAAGCTCGCCCAGATGACCGTTGGCTTTACTGGTGCCGATTTGGCGAACCTGCTCAACGAGTCTGCGCTGCTGGCCGCTCGCCGTCATCGTTCCGTGATCTCGATGGACGAGGTCGAGGAGTCGATGGAGCGCGTGATTGCCGGACCGCAACGCAAGGGTCGCGTGATGACCGAGCGCACCACGATTGCCTACCACGAGAGCGGTCATGCCCTGGTGGGCCACATCCTGGAGCACTCCGATCCGGTCCACAAGATCTCGATCGTCAGCCGCGGCCAGGCGCTGGGCTACACGCTGCAGCTTCCGCAGGAGGACCACTTCCTCAAGACCAAGAACGAGATGCTCGACGAGCTCGCCGTGTTCTTGGGCGGTCGCGTTGCCGAGGAGCTCATGTGCGATGATATTACGTCGGGCGCGAGCAACGATCTGGAGCGCGCAACCAAGATGGCGCGCGAGATGGTCACGCGCCTGGGCATGAGCGAGGAGCTGGGCACGCAAGTGTTTGGCGAGGCGCAACATCAGGTGTTCCTTGGTCGCGATTACGCCGATCACCAGGATTACTCCGAGGAGACGGCGCGCCGCATCGATATCGAGGTTCAGCGCATTATGCGTGAGGCCCATCGTCGTGCGGTCGAGATTCTGGACGCCCGTCGCGATCAGCTTGATCTGATGGCGAAGGTGCTGCTTGAGCGCGAGACCGTCGAGGGCGACGCCGTGAACGCCCTGCTCGACAACGAGTGGAATGCCTACCTTGAGCGCGAGGGCGATATCCTGGCGGCCAAGGAGGAGCGCAATGCCAAGGCGGCCGGCATGCCGACCAAGAAGCGCGTGCCTCGAATGAGCGAGGAGGAGCTGGCGGCTGATGCCGCGGCCTTTGCGCAGGCGGCCATGCAGGAGGATGCCGAAGCCGCATCCGATGATGCTGACGATGACCATGCCGTCGTCGATGCCGACACCGACGCCGACAAATAGTCTTTGTGGCGAAAGCCTCCGCGGGGAAACCTGCGGAGGCTTTTTCTTTTGAGCGATATGGGGCCGTCTGTTGATTGGGGACAGACTTAAATGAGCGTTTTCACGCATTTAAGTCTGTCCCCAATCAACATTGCTGCGGCACTGTGCTCGGCTAAAGCGTACAATAGCGCCTATGCGAAAGGGGAACAGATGATCAACGAAACTATGTATGCTCGCGGTGCGGAAAGCTCCATCATCCGTGAGATTTTTAGCTATGGCCTTGAGCGCAAGGCGCAGATCGGTGCGGAAAACGTATTCGATTTTTCGCTGGGCAATCCGAACGTTCCGGCGCCCGCTGCTGTGGCTGAGTCGATTAAGAAGGCCCTGGAGCTGCCGAGTGACCAGTTGCACGGCTACACCCCCGCTCCGGGCCTGCCGCAATGTCGAGCAGCCGTCGCCGAATCGCTCAACCGCCGCTTTGGCACGAGCTATGAGGGCAAGGACGTCTTTATGACGGTGGGCGCCGCGGCTTCGCTCACCTGCACGCTCAACGCCGTTACGAACCCGGGCGACGAGGTTATTGTTATCGCCCCGTACTTTCCGGAGTATCGCGTTTGGATTGAGAAGGCCGGCTGTACGTGTGTTGAGGCGCTCGCCGATGAAGATACGTTCCAGCTGAGCGTGGACAACGTGCTCAAGGCGATTACCGATAAGACGGCTGCCGTCATCATCGACTCGCCGAATAACCCGACCGGTGCCGTATATACACGCGACACGCTGACGCGACTGGCCAATGTTCTGCGCGAGGCCAACGCTCAGCGCGATCCCGAGAATCCGATTATGCTCATCTCGGATGAGCCGTACCGCGAGATCGTGTACGGTGCCGAGGTGCCTTGGGTGCCCTCGATCTACGAGCACACCATCGTGTGCTACTCGTATTCTAAGTCGCTTTCGCTGCCGGGCGAGCGCGTGGGATGGATCCTTGTTCCCAATACGAATCCTCAGGCAGATCGTCTAATGCCCGCCGTTGCCGGTGCCGCCCGTACGCTGGGCTTCGTGTGCGCGCCGGCGCTCTTTCAGCGCGTAATTATCGACTGCATCGATGAGCCGAGTGACGTTGAGTCCTATGCACGCAACCGTACCGCGCTTACCGACGCACTAGCGGAGTATGGCTACACCTATGTTGAGCCGGATGGCGCGTTCTACCTATGGGTGAAAGCGTTGGAGCCCGATGCGAATGCGTTTTGCGAGCGCGCAAAGAAGTATGAGTTGCTTGCGGTTCCCTCGGACAGCTTTGGTATGCCGGGTTGGTTCCGCCTGGGCTATTGCGTGAGTTACGAAACGATTATCAATTCGCTACCCGCTTGGAAACAGTTGGCGGACGAGTATCGTTAAAAGTAAAGCGCTCTGCCTACAATGTTTTACGTGAAACGGGGTTTGGTGTTAAGCCGGACCCCGTTGTCATGGACGTTGTGTCTTTGGGATGGAGTGGTTTTACGACTATCGAAGGCTATGCGTACAATGAATATAAGCGACGGCCGTGCCAGATAAGGAGACCTGATGCCCTACCTGCTTTCTTGTGACATTCATACCCATACGATGTTCTCTGCGCATGCATATTCGACCATTGAGGAGAATGTGTACTGGGCGGCAGAGCGTGGCTTGCAGGTGCTCGGATCCGCCGACCATCTGAGTTCTATGGTTACGGCTTGCCCCAATGACCTGCGCAGTTATCAGTTCTTTATCAACCAGGATATCTGGCCGCGCATTTGGAGCGGCGTGCTGGTGCTGCGTGGTGCCGAGGCCGATATCGTTTCGCTGGACGGAAGCCTGTTTGGCGAGGACACTCCTGTCACGCTCGATATTGCCGGCGATTCGTACAGCCGTCAGCATTCGCTGTTCGATTTGGTTACGCGTAATTTGGATTATTTGGTTGCAAGCGTGCATAATCCGCAGATTGCTGAGGGCGCGACGCTGGCCCAGGCGACCGAGATGTATATCAATGCCCTGGAGCACCCCAAGGTGTTCATGCTGGGTCACACGGGGCGTTCGGGCGTGCCGTTCGATATCGACGAGGTGCTGTTGGCAGCTAAGGCCAAGCACAAGATTATCGAGATCAACAACCATAGTCTTGAACACGGTGTCGACACTGAGCATTGGGCCGTATGCCGCAAGATCGCCGAGCGCTGCGCCGAGCTGGGCGTGGGCATTGGCGTGTCAACCGATGCCCACATTGGCATGGCCATTGGCAAGCTCGATCACGCGCGCAAGATGCTCGACGAGATTCACTTCCCGCTGGATTTGATCGTGACGCGCGACCGCGAGACGCTGCTGCGCGAGATGGCGGCAGCCGGCGTGTGCGATCTGCGCAATGGGATGTAGCGGAGTTTATAAACCAAGCGAAGGGGGCGGCCCAGGCGGGTCGCCCCCTTTCTTGTCCCAAAAATCTACTGAGGTTGGTTAGCGGCGTTCGAGGACCGCTACGGTTTCGGTGTGGTCGGTGTGAGGGAACATGTCGACGGGCGTGATCTTGAGCAGGCGATAGCCTCCGTCGAGGAGCTGATGCAGGTCGCGCTCTTGAGTTACGGGGTTGCAGCTGATATAGGTGATGCGGCGCGGCTTAAGCGCGCAGGCAGCTTCGAGGAACTCGGGGGTAGAGCCGGCGCGCGGCGGATCGATGGAAAGGACATCGACCCGCTCGTTGTTATCGGCGGCATCCAGGATGCAATCGGTGGCGTCGTCGGCCATAAACCAGGCGCTGCGGGTGAGGCCGTTGAGCTCGGCATTGCGACGTGCGTCGGCAATGCCCGCCGGGTTGCGCTCCACGCCGAGCAGCATAATGCCGATGCCCTTTTTCTGGGCATCTTTAACTGCGCAAAGACCGATGGTACCGCTGCCACAGTAGGCATCCATGAGCACATCGCCCTGGTGCAAATCCATGCCGTCGATAGCGAGCTGATAGAGCAGCTCGGTCTGTTGCGGGTTGGTCTGGTAGAACGCGGTGGGGGAGATATCGAACTCGCAGCCGAGTAGCTGGTCGCGCATGCACTTGGCGCCATACACGATGCGGGTTTCCTCGCCGAGGATGGCGTTGCCGGGGCGTCCGTTGATGTTTTGGGCGACGGTGACGATGCGCGGATCGAGTGCGGCGACGGCCTCAAAGAATTCCTGCGCATGCGGTAAGTCACGCTGGGCGGTCACGAGCGTAACCATGACCTGGTCGGTACGCCAACCGCAGCGGATGACGGCATAGCGAAGCAAACCAAGATGCTTGTCCTCGTTAAAGGCGGGAATATGCAACCGCTCAGCTTCGCGTGCGATGCCGTTGAGAATCTGACGAGCGCCCGACGCCTCGACGGGGCATTCGGGTACGGCAACGATCTTGTGCGTGCCGCGCTCAAAGAAACCGCAACGGACAGCGCCCTCCTTACCGGGAGCAAAGGGAGTGGCAGCCTTATGACGAAAGCCACGCGGCGCAGGATATTTACCCGGGTCGCCCAGGGTGACGCCCATACCGCGAATGGGGTCGACGCTAATGCCCTCGCGCTCACAAAGGGTAGCAAAAAGCTCCTCCATGGCGGCCTGCTTGGCTGCCAACTGCTTCTTATAAGGACGATTGAGCGCCGTACACCCACCGCAAGCTTTCATGATGGAACAAGGAGACTTGGGATCAACGGCCTTGCGCGCAGACGGAACCGGATTCTTATACGGGCGCTTGGAGCGAGTCTGAGATGCCTTATCGTCGTTCCGACGAGAGCCGGGACGCTTGGCCTTAGCCTTGCCCTTGGCCGACTTACCCTTCGCGTCCTGAGACGACTTGGATTTCTTAGAAGATTTTTTCTCCTCTGACCCCTCAGCCGCCTCGATCAAAGCACGACGAGCCTTACGCTCCGCACGAGATTCTGCCATCAATAACTCCACTAATTCATGAATTAAAGCTGCAAGTATTGTACCGTGCCAAGCCAGCAGACGATATGCAAGCGGTTTATTCGTGTCAGTGATAAGCCCAACGACGGTTGCCCGCCGCGTGAGGGGTGTGGGGGTTAAGTTTATCGCGAGTTCCGCACGAACAGGAGGCCACTTAATGTGGCCTCCGTCGTGAGCAGGACTGTAGAGCAGGAAACTTAACCCCCACACCCCTCACGCGGCGGGCAAACTCGCCTTGTGCTCTATCACGCTAAAGTGTATGATTCTGAACGTTACACGAATCACTTTACTTAACTAAAGTGCCATCAAGGGGGAATACCATGAATACCGATATGTCTCGTCGTCAGTTTGTTGGTCTAGCCGGCTCGCTCGCCACGGTGCTTGGCCTTGGTCTTGTCGGTTGCGGCGGTGGCGCCGGCAAGGGCTCCGCTGCTGGCTCTGCCGCGGCCAAGGATGTGAAGGGTGCTGCGGAGTCCAAGAAGCTCGTGGTGGGCTTTGATAAGTCCTATCCTCCGTACGGCTTTGTGGGCGACGATGGTGAGTACACCGGCTTTGATCTCGATCTGGCCAAGGCTGTTGCCGATAAGCAGGACTGGGAGGTCAAATACGAGGCCATCGACTGGGACGCCAAGGATACGCTGCTTAACTCGGGCGCCATCAACTGCATCTGGAACGGCTTTACCATGGAGGGGCGCGAGGATGACTACACGTTCTCTGAGCCGTACATGCTCAACGAGCAAGTGCTCGTGGTCAAGAAGGACGCGGGCATCAAGAGCTGGGACGATCTTGCCGGCAAGACCGTGATTACCCAGACCGATTCCGCTGCGCAGGATGTGCTCGAGGGTGACCAGAAGGATCTGGCGGCGACGTTTGCCACGCTCGACACGATCGGCGAGTACAACACGGCCTTTATGCAGCTCGAGAGCGGCGCGGTCGATGCCGTGGCTTGCGACCTTTCGATTGCCCAGTATCAGCTTGCCGCCAAGCCCGATGCTTATACGCAGCTTGATGAGCCGCTGTCCAGCGAGCACTACGCCGTTGGCTTTAAGAAGGGCGACACCAAGTCGGCCGATGCTGTAGCCGAGTCGCTCAAGGCGCTCTACGAGGACGGCACGGTCAAGGACCTCTGCGATAAATATTCAAGCTATGGTTTGCCTTTCGATAATTGGGTGCTCAAGTAATGTCTATTCAGGTCATGATGCAGATGCTTGGCCAGGGTTTCTTGGTCAGTTTGCAGTTGTTTGTGCTGACGCTGTTGGGGTCGATTCCGCTGGGAATTCCCGTGGCGTTTATGCGCATGAGCAAAATCGCGCCGCTTCGCTGGATTGCGCGCATCTACATTTCGGTCATGCGCGGTACGCCGCTCATGCTGCAGATGTTTGCCATCTACTTTGCCCCGTACTACGTGTTTGGCATTTCGCTCACGCCCGATTCCAAGTGGACGGCGTGCGTCGTGGCGTTCACCATCAACTACGCCGGTTACTTTGCCGAGATCTATCGCTCGGGCTTGCAGTCCATTCCGCGCGGTCAATACGAGGCCGCCGAGGTGCTGGGCTATTCGCGCGTGCAGACGTTTCTGTATATCGTGATGCCGCAGGTCGCCAAGCGTATTCTGCCGGCGATGGGCAACGAGATTATCACGCTGGTCAAGGACACGTCGCTGGCGTTTGCCATTGGCGTGGGTGAGATGTTCTCGACGGCCAAGGCGCTGGTCGCCTCGCAGGTGAGTATGGTGCCGTTTGCGATCGCGGCGCTGATTTACTGGGTCTTTAACTTTGTGGTCGAGATGCTGCTGGGCGCCGCCGAAAAGAAGCTGGACTATTATCATGACTAACTCAGTGATGAAAATCCAAAACGCACGTAAGGCGTTTGGCGGCAATGAGGTGCTCAAGGATATCTCGCTTGAGGTGAAGCGTGGCGAGGTCGTGGCGATTATCGGGCCTTCGGGTGGCGGCAAGTCCACGCTGCTGCGGTGTGCCACGCTGCTCGAGACACTCGACGGAGGCTCGCTCTCGTTTGGTGACCTTGCCGTTGCGACGGATGCGGGTTCGGGCGCGGTCTATGCGAAGGGCGATGTGCCCAAGCAGGCGCGCTCGCGATTCGGTCTGGTGTTCCAAAATTACAACCTGTTCCCGCACTATACCGTGATGAAAAACATCATCGACGCGCCGATCCGCGTGCTTAAGCGCCCGCGCGAGCAGGCGGAAGCTCGTGCGGGCGAGTTGATCGCGCAGATGGGGCTTACGGGCAACGAGAACAAGGTGCCATGTGAGCTTTCGGGTGGCCAGCAACAGCGTGTGAGTATCGCCCGCGCCTTGGCGCTCGATCCGGAGATCCTGTTCTTTGACGAGCCGACCTCGGCACTCGATCCCGAGCTGACGGCCGAGGTGCTGCGTGTCATTAAAGACCTTGCCGCGCAGAATATGACGATGGTAATCGTGACCCACGCGATGCAGTTTGCGCGCGATGTTGCCGACCGCGTGGTCTTTATGGATGGCGGCCGCATTGTCGAGGAGGGCCCTGCCGAGCAGGTCATCGACCATCCGCGTGAGCAGCGCACCCGTGAGTTCTTGAGCCGTATCGAGGGATAGGCTCAGGTATTTACTCAACTATTAATTGAGGCGAAGCCGTCGCAGGTCTTACGGTCTGTGGCGGCTTTTTGTTTGCATCGACGGGGTTCAATAATCGCCTCACAAGCTTGTCTCTTCCTCTCGCCGCCTGTATTCATACGTGCGCCGAAAGGTATGCATGGACGGCCGCCCGTGAGGGTAGGGTGGTGGCATAGGACATTTGGAGGGTGAGTCGGCTCGGCTGCCGACCGTGCTGCTCCCGGGACGGCATCGACCGCGAACTCTCCCCGTTGGCGTCGCGCATCGCGCGCGACCCTGCAAGGAGGTCATCATGGGTGCTCCCAAGACCGGCAACGTAAGGAACGTGGTGCTCGTAGGCCAAGGCGGGGTGGGCAAGACTTCGCTCGCCGAGGCCATGCTCCACCTTTCCGGCAAGACCGCCCGCCTGGGCGGCCACGACGGCACCAAGCCCACGCTCGACTATGACCCCGAAGAGGTCAAGCGTTCATTCTCCATCTCGACGACCATCGCGCCGATCGACTGGAAGGGCGCGCGCATCAATGTGCTCGATGCCCCGTGCTACCCCGATTTTATCGGCGATGCCTTTGCCGCGATGAGCGTCTGCGAGACGGCTCTGTTTGTGGTCGACGCCGAGGCCGGCCCGCAGCCTACGACGGTTAAGCTCTGGTATGCCGCCGAGGACCTGCGCCTGGCGCGTGCGGTGTTCGTAAACCGCCTGTCGCGCTCCGAGGCCAGCTTTGCGACCACGATGGACCTGCTGCAAGAGCGCTTTGGCACGCGCCTGGGCGCCGTGACCCTTCCCTGGGGCGAGGGCGAGGACTTTGACGGCATCATCGACCTGGTGCGCATGAAGGCGCGCCATTGCAACGGCACCGAAGCCGTTGAGTCGGAGATTCCCGAGGAGTATCGTGCCCAGGCCGAGGAAGCCCATGACCATCTGTGCGAGCTGGTGGCCGAGGCTGACGACGAACTGATGATGAAGTACTTGGAAGGCGAGGAGACGCTGACGCAGGAGGAGCTTGAAGGCCTGCTGTCGAAGGCGATCGCCGAGCGCATCTTTGTGCCGGTCTTTGCGGGCGATTGCATTAAGGAGCAGGGCGTCAACTCGCTGATGGACGACATCGCCACATACTTCCCGGCGCCGACCGACTACGGCGAGATGCCGCTTATCGACGGCGATTCGCTCAAGATTTCAAGCGACGATGATCGTCCGGTGGCGTTTGTGTTTAAGACCCTGGCCGATCCGCAGCAGGGTCGCATCAGCTTTATTAAGGTGCTGACGGGTACGCTTGAGCCGGGCCTTGAGCTGATCAACGCGCGTACCCGCAAGAGCGATCGTCTGGCCCACCTGTATGTGATGTGCGGCCGCGACATGACCGAGGTCGGTCACGCCTATGCCGGCGACATCATCGTGGCGCCCAAGCTGGCGGCCGAGACGGGCGATACGCTCTCCATTACCGGTAAGGTCGAGGCTGCGGCGTTTAAGTTCCCCAACTCGCAGTACCGCATTGCCATCGAGGCCGAGAACCGTGGCGACGAAGAGAAGCTCTATACGTTTATCGAGAAGGCGTGCAAGGCTGATCCGACCATGAGCATCGATCGTGACGAGGAGACGGGCCAGACTATCATCTCCGCCGTTGGTGAGGCGCAGGTTTCGGTGCTGCTCAACCGTTTGGAGGATCGCACCAAGGTCGTGGCCAAGAGCGTGCCGATCCGCATTCCGTATCGCGAGACCATCCGCCGCACGGCGAGCGCCCAGGGTCGCCACAAGAAGCAGACCGGTGGCGCCGGTCAGTACGGCGACTGCTGGCTGCGCGTGGAGCCGCTTATTGGGCCCGACGGCACGAGCGACGGCTACGAGTTTGTGGATGAGGTCGTGGGCGGCCGCATTCCGCGCTCGCTGATCCCCGCCGTGGACAAGGGTGTCCAGGAGACCATGAAGGACGGCATCATTGCCGGCTACCCGCTCACGGGCATTCGCGTGGCTGTGTACGACGGCTCGTATCACAGCGTCGACTCCAACGAGATGGCGTTCCGCGCGGCGGCTCGCATCGGCCTGCGCAAGGCATGCGCCGATGCCGACCCGGTGGTGCTGGAGCCCATCGAGGAAATCACGGTGACTATTCCCGAGAGCTACGCCGGCGCCGTGATGGGTGACATCTCGGCATCGCGCGGTCGCGTGACGGGCATGGAGACCGATGAACGCGGCGACACCGTGGTCATCGCCCAGGCACCTCTCGCCGAGCTGACGGATTACTCGACGCGCCTGCGCTCTATCACGCGCGGCACGGGTGACTTTACCATGAAGCCCGCTGGCTATGAGCAGGTTCCCTATGACGTTCAGGCCAAGCTGGTCGAGCGCTATGAGGAGGGTCGCGCCAAGTAGCGTGTGGCGTTGCCTGCAACATACATGCCGATGCAAGGGCCGCTCTGGGTAACCCAGGGCGGCCCTTTTTGATCCCTGGGGGACGGAGGAAAACAGATCATCTTTGGGTTACGGGTGGCGCGGTCGGCACTAGTCTCCGGATGCCTGGTTGCGACCGGTGGCGTAGTCGATCTGCACGTGCGGCTGCAGGTTGTAGCAATATACGTGGAAGCAGAGGGTCTTGCCGTGGTCCTCGACCGATTGCGCCTCAAGGCGCACGCCACGGCAGACAAGTTCCTCTTCGTTATACATGGGCGTGACGCGGTAGAGCACATGGTTGCCCGTGTCGCGGATGTAGCCGAGAATCTGCTCCTCAAACGGCAGCATGCCCGTTTCGTTGAGATAGCGCGTGCCGGTGAGGAGATTTTTGCGGTTGGCGTTTTCGCCGCAGAGCGACCAGGCGATAAGGTGGCAGCGGTTGTAGAGGCTCTGGCCCGGAATAAAGTCGTAGCGCTGCTGGTGCCAACCGGCAGGATGGATACGCGAGATATCGCCGCGCTCGCCTTGACCGAGTGATTCGGGGCCCACGCAGGCGAGTGCTTTGCGGGTGCGGCCCAGGCTGTCGAGCTTGGAGAACTTCTTAAAGCAGCCCTCTTCTGTAGCGCGCTCGTATTCATCGAGCGTGAATGATGGTGTGCCGAGCGGGTGCGTGCTGTCGGCGCGAAGGGCAACGTAGGGGTTGCCGGCGTAGTCGGGAATGCTGCTGAGATAAACACCGCGGGCGCGGTTGAGGTCGGGGTTTTCGACCTCGTCGATGGGGGTGGCGGCACTGTCCGCGGAAACGTCGTCATCGGTGTCGGTTGCGGCGGAATCGGAGCCATCGCCAGAGTCCTGGCCGTTTTGAGGGTCCGGGGAGCTCGCCGTTCCCGATTCGAGCCGGGCAACCAGGTCTGCCTCGTCGTCGGTGCGGCTGGGGCTCTCGTTTTGTTTTTCGGCCAGAGCCGCCGCCTGCTCATCGCTTTGCGGCGACAGCAGCTTGGGCGCTCCGTCGAGCGATCCCGTAAACAGCGCAAACCCCAGCACCACGGCGGTGCCGATGGAAAGTACTTGCTTGTAGGTGGACTTGCGCGACATTGAGGCTCCTGGATGGACGGTTGGGAATCTACCAGTCTAGCAGGAGCCGGCAGGGGCCGTTCTGTCGAACAAATACTCAAGATTTTGGGGCAAACGCTGCTGGTTCATTTGCCTCATATGGAGCTGCAGCGGTTATGCATGTGGGGCTATTCGGAGTTTCCCCAGATAAAACCTACCAAAATAAACCTGTCCTTTTTTGGCAGGCTAATCGTGAGTTATTTCACCGCAACTTAGGGTACGGTTAGGAAGTGTGCACCTTAAAGAGTGGAGCCCTTGATTAGAGAGATTACGCTCGTCTCTCTAAATATCTCTTTAAAGAGAAGGTCAGTTAAAGAGATAACATTAGGAAATCTAGCAGTGAATTTGATGCATCTCTCTAAATTTCTCTCTAAAATAAGATGCCTATCTCTCTAAAGTTAGAGAGATATACTATACTTTAGAGAGATAAATCTATCGTTTTAGAGAGACGGAATGCCAATGCTGCTGGATGAACCTCTTGGCCTTATCGTTGAGCGCCTTCGCAGGCGGGGGACTGATGACGCATCGGTAGAAGTTAAAGCCTGCACGAATAAATTGAGCGCAGACGTATGGGAGACAGTGAGCGCTTTTGCGAACACTGCGGGTGGGCTCATTATTTTGGGCCTAAACGAAGCCGAAGGATTTGTTCCTTCGGCTAACTTTGCTATCGATAGGGTGCGCGATCAGTTTGTTTCGGGTATCGGAGACGGAGGCTCAGCGGCAGTGGTGACCCATGCGCCGCGGTACGAGCTTGATCGAGGCGAGGTCGACGGGCTCCAGGTGCTTCTGGTGCGCATCTTTGAACTTGAGCTTAAAGCGAAGCCTTGCTATATCGGCGCGCGCGGCGTGCAGAACGGTAGCTACAAGCGCGTGGATGATAAAGATATCAAGATGTCACCCGCTGAGCTATATGAGCTGCAGAGTGCGTTGCTTCCGAGCGATGCAGACGGCACGGTGGTTTCGGAGGCAACGGTCGAGGATTTGGATCCAGATGTCGTGCGGTCTATTATCGCAAATCGCCGGCTGCAGACCCCGCGCGTTTTGCGCGGGGCCGATACGCTGGAAAAGCAGCTGGTCAGACTCAATATCACTACAAAGGATGGTGCCGTGAAGCTCGCGGGGCTTCTGTCGGCGGGAATTTACCCCCAGCAGTTCTATCCCAAACTGATGATCGATGTCGCCGTTCATTCCGATGTGGAAAAATCTGCACCCGGGCAACCCCGGTTTATTGACCGCCAGTTGTGCGATGGCCCGATTCCGGCTTGCATCGAAGATGCCCTTGCCGCGATTGGACGGAACTTGCGCAAAGCGGCGATAGTGCAAGGTGCTGGCAGAAGGGAGGATTGGGAAGTTCCCCAGGAGGTTTTGCGCGAGGCCTTGGCAAATGCCTGCATCCATCGAGAATATTCGCCCATGTTTGTGGGGCAGGCCGTGAGTGTCGATATCTATCCAGACAGAATAGAGATCAAAAACCCCGGTGGGCTTTGGGGAGGAAAGACGGTGGACAATCTTGCAGACGGGGAATCGCGCTGCCGAAACCCAAAGCTCATGAGCCTAATGGGGGCGACGCCGTTAGAGCATGCCGAGGGGGCCGTTGCAGAAAGCCAGGGATCTGGTATCCCGGCTATGATTCGCGAGATGGAGTCTCGTTCGCTTGGAAGGCCGAAATTTATCGTTAAGGCCGATTCGTTTACGGTGCTGCTTTCCCGGCACGGGGCGGAGCTTGCTGAAAACCGCACGTGGATTCAGAGCCATGTGGGCACCGAGCTGACGGATCGCGAGGAAACATTGCTCATGTTTATGCGGGAGCATGGGTGCGTATGCGATGTTCAAAAAATACGAGAGGCCCTGAAGTGGGATTCGGATGACATTCGCCTGATCTGCGGGGATCTTGTCGATAAACATGTCCTGTCAAAATGTGGCAAAGACACGTTTGAGATTATCGATATGAGCAGAGAATCGTCAGCTTCGACAGCGGATAGGATCCTGGAGGCTCTCAGCGCCGAAGTGGATATGACGGCGCGAGAAATAGCGGTTGCATCGGGGGTCAAAATTTCGTCCGTCCGCTACCATCTGCCAAAAATGGCGGATAAAGGACTCATCGAAGTAATGGGTTCGTCGACGAGCCGCAACCGCCGCTATCGGAAGAAGTAGATGCAGCCGAATTGCCCCTCTATCGTCTCTCGAAGTTTGATGGGTGCTAGAGGGGCGACTGCCTCGCGATATTTCCCCAGATAAAACCTGCCAAAATAAACCTGTCCCTTTTTGGCAGGTCAGTTAACGCAGTCCAGGTTGAGCATATGCGAGCGAGCGGGCTTCGGGTGCGGTAAGGTGACGTGAAACAAGCGGGCGCTGACCTTTTGGTCGCGCCCGTGAAGTTGAACGTCAGATTGCCGTGCCCGGAGCCCGCGCAGCGCCGAGCAGTTACGCCGTTTGTAAAACGGCGTAATCTAAAGGTTCATGTTGCCGTGAATGTAGGGGGTGACCTCGGGGGAGATATGGTCGCAGCCCAGCTCGCGCAGCGCGGACTCGATGGCGGCGGGCAGCGGGGTCTTGCCCTTGTCGTCGACGGCGGCACCGCCGAGGGCGGCAATCTTGGCGACATCTGCGGGTGCGGCCTCGATATGCATGCAGCCGCCGACCAAGCGCGCACGTACCTGTGCCAGATCAAGATCGTGCAGGTAATCCTCGCAGGCGCGAATCAGGGAGACCTTCTCGCGCGTAAGCTCCTCGCCCGTGGGGACGCGCGTGGCAAGACATGCTCCCGCCGGCAGGTTCCAAACGGGATAGCCCCATGCGTGCAGTAGTTCGCGCTCTTCGTCCTTGGTAAAGCCGACCTCCATGAGAGGGGAGCGTATGCCGAGCTCTTCTGCCGCACGCATGCCGGGGCGGTAGTCACCGCGATCGCTTGCATTGCTGCCATCGATGACGGTGGGAAAGCCGAGCGACTTGGCGTGGTTGACGATGGCGGTAAAGCCGGCGTGCTTGCAGTGGTAGCAGCGATTGGCATCGTTGCAGGCTACTTGGGGGAGCTGCAGCTGATCCACCGAAAGATTGAGCACGGGGAGCTTAAAATGCGCCCCTTCATTGGCTTGTCCATCAACGGACCGCTCAAACGAGGCCTGTTCGGGCGTGCCGATGAGCGGCGTGGTGAGATGGACGAGGAGGGTATTGGTAGGCATGATGCGGGCGCAGACCGCGGCCAAAAAGCTGCTGTCGACACCACCGGAAAAGCCGATGGCGACGCGTCCGTATGCCAAAAGCAGCTGCTCGAGTGCTGCGAGTTTGTCCTGAAGCTCCTCTGCGGGTGCGGCGGTGTCTGAAAGCATGAAAGTTCCTTACAGTTATTAAAGCTCGGATGAAACTATAATCCCACCGAGCTGCTTGTCATAAGACTTCCAGCTATGTAACGAAAGTGCAATATGCTATATACGTTATATACAAGCTTGTAAAGTGCGGTAGAGTGGCAGTAATGCAATCCGGCGAGGGGGACCGATATGATCAAGGCTGTTATTTTTGACATGGATGGAACGCTGGTCGATACCGAGCGTTTGGGGATTAAGGCCTGGAAGGCAGGTGCCGCTGAGCTGGGGCTCGCGATTGATGAAGCGCTGATCCATCAGTTTATCGGCCGCACGCTGCCCGATGTTATGGACATCCTCGATAAGCATTACGGCAGCCACAAGACCGCCGAGGCGATCTATGTCCGCCACAAGGAGATTCGCGACGAGATGGTCAAGACCGATCTGGAGCTTAAGGCCGGCGCTGCCGAGTGCATAGACGAGCTGTTGGCTGCGGGCCGTCACGTAGGCCTTGCAACGTCATCGCGCCATGTTACGGCCGAGCGCAACCTTAAAGCATTCGGCCTCTTTGACAAGTTTGAAACGGTAACGTGTGGCGAGGACGTCGTGCACGGCAAGCCCGACCCCGAGATGTATCTGCTCGCCTGCGAGCGCGCGGGCTTTGCTCCCGAGGAATGTGCCGTGGTCGAGGATTCGCGCAACGGTTGCGTCTCGGGCATTACGGCCGGCTGCCATGTCTTTGCCGTCCCCGATATCGTGCCGCTGCCGCAGGACGTGGTGGATGGCTGCGAGGCCGTGCTCGATACGTTGTTCGACCTGGTGGCGGCAATCAAGACTGTGCGCTAGAAAATTGCGGCGTTGAAACGAGCGATTGCTCACGTTTGCGCTTAAGCAAAAGGGGTCCGGCAATGGTCGGGCCCCTTTTGCTTAAGCGGCGACTTAGCATACTCGCGGGCGTGCTATAGATACGCACCGAGGTTGATGGCCGTGGCGTCGGTCTGGCTGCTTGCATGGGTGCTGGCGCGTTCCAGTAGGAACGGACGTACCAGTTCTTGGCGGTTGATATCCTCGGCGGCGACTGCGGTGACGGTACGTGCTGCGGAGCCGACACGGATATGCTTGATCTTTGCCGGGGCCTTGTTCTCGATTTGCTCCATGAGCAATTGAACGCCCTTGCGGCCAATCTCGTAGCCCGGGGGCGCTACCGTAGTGAGCGGGACCGATCCGCTCCAAGCGAGCGGGTTGCCATCGCAGCCTGCTACGCGTACTTGCCCGGGGACAGAGATGCCCTTGTCGACCAGTGCCGAAACGACGCCCGAGGCCAACACATCGGTCAGGCCGACGACAAAATCGGGACGTTCGTCCGCGGGGCGCTCGGCGATTTGGGCACCGATGCCGTAGCCGTCGGCAGCGGTATTCCATTCGCCGGCGTCGATGACTTCGATCTTGATATCGGGGTGCAGGGCGAGCGCCTTATGAATGCCAAGGACGCGCAGAGTGAGTTGCATAAATGCTGCTCGGCCGACGACGACAATATGGTGCGCGCCGCGGGCGATGGCAAGTTCGGCAATGATGCGACCCTGGGCCTCATTGTCGGCCGCTACGTAGTAGCCGGGCTCGGAGCAATGGATGTCCAGATGGACGATCGGCACGGGCATCTTGGTCATGGCGGGGTGCCAGTCGGGGGATGCCATGGGCTGAACCATGACGCCGGACATCTGGGTGCCCATAAAGTAGCGCAGGTAATGGTCCTCGAGAATATCGTCGTTATCGGCGTTGGCGATGAGCAAGTCGTAGCCGTGCTTGCGGGCCTCGTTGTGGGCGCCGCTGGCGATTTGGAGCGAAAAGCCGTGATCGAGACGGGGGAGCACCAGGCCAAAGGACTTGGTGGCGCCGCCCGCGAGCTGACGGGCGCTTTGGTTGGGCAGGTAGCCAAGGCGATTAATGGTCTCGTTGATGAGCTTGAGGGTCTCGGGGCGCAGCTTTTCGGGGTGGTTGAGCGCGTTGGAAACCGTGCCCAACGAAACCCCGGCCTCGCGTGCGACGTCGCTGATTTTTACCTTTGCCATAGCGGCCCCTTTGATGCGTTTCAAGTACAAGCCAGATTGTAGCATCCCAAACCTTCCAAAAAGGGACAGGTTTATTTTGGCAGGTTTTATCTGGGCAAACGCTATTGCCAGCGCGACCACCACGAAGGGGGCAGGCACCTTTGTGGCGGTTTGGACCGGCTGGACGTGTGTGCATCGAGTGGTATCTAAGTTGAGATACCACTTCTGGTATATCAGCTTGCGTTTGCGTGAGTACAATACTCGAACGTTATACGTCTCAGCGCCCCTTGTGCGTGGACGTCTTGCAGTCACGCGAACGAAGGGATTTATCTTATGTGCGGAATCGTCGGCTACACCGGCTCTGATATTGCAAAGAACATCCTGGTCACGGGCCTCAAGCGTATGGAGTATCGCGGCTATGACTCCTCGGGCGTCGCGCTCGAGGTGGGCGAGGGCGCCGCGGCGCACCTCGACGTCATCCGTCGCGTGGGCAAGGTCGCGGGCTTGGAGAGCGAGCTTTCCAACATTGACAGCGACGCTACCTGCGGTATCGGCCACACCCGTTGGGCCACCCACGGCAAGCCCTCCGTCGTTAACGCTCACCCCCACACCAGCTGCGACGGCCGTATCGCCATCGTCCACAACGGCATCATCGAGAACTTCGCCGAGCTGCGCGAAGAGCTGGAGGGTCGCGGCCACCACTTTAAGAGCGAGACCGATACCGAGGTCTTCGCGCATCTGATCGAAGAGGCTTATGCCGAGGCGCACGACCTGATGGCCTCCGTGTGCGAGGCTTGCACCCACGTGGTCGGTGCCTATGGTCTGGCCGCCGTGTGCGCTGACGAGCCCGGCGTGATCGCCGTGGCCCGCAAGGATTCCCCGATCGTAGTCGGCGTGGGCGAAACCGGCTCCTATGTTGCTTCCGATGTCATCGCGCTCATCGACGCCACCCGCGATGTCGTGGTGCTCGAGGACGGTCAGTTTTCCAAGCTCACGCCCGCAGGCGTCGAGTACACCGACGAGGCCGGCAACGTTATCGAGCCCAAGGTCACCCACATCGACTGGGACCTGGACATGGCAGAAAAGGGCGGTTATCCCGACTTTATGCTCAAGGAGATTCACGAGCAGCCGCGCGTCGTGCGCGACACGCTGGTTGGTCGTATGACGCCGGGCGGCGAGCTCGACATCGACGAGCTGGGCCTTTCGCTCGAGGAACTCAACGACATCGACCGCGTCTACGTGATCGCTTGCGGCACCAGCTATCACGCTGGCCTCATTGCCAAGAATCTCATTGAGGGCTGGGCTCGCATCCCCACCGAGGTGGAGGCGGCCAGCGAGTTCCGCTATCGCAACCCCATCATCACGCCGACGACGCTCGTCGTGGCCGTGTCCCAGTCGGGCGAGACGGCCGATACCCTTGCCGCCATTCGCGACGCGCGCATCAAGGGTGCCAAGGTCTTCGGCATCACCAACGTGGTGGGCAGCCCCGTGGCGCGTGAGAGCGACGGCGTCATCTACACCAAGGCCAACAAGGAGATCGCGGTCGCCTCGACCAAGAGCTTCATCGGCCAGGTCGTGAGCCTTACGCTTTTGGCTCTGCTGCTGGCGCAGGTCAAGTACCGCTTGACCACCAAGCAGGCGCGCATGCTGTTCCGCGAGCTTTCCGATACGGCCGAGCAGATCCAGTGGATTTTGGATACCCAAACCGAGGCCGTTCATGAGGCTGCCCTGCTGTGCAAGGACGCGCAGTCGGCGCTGTTCGTGGGCCGTGGCATGGGTGCCGCTATTTCCTACGAGGGTGCGCTCAAGCTCAAGGAAGTCAGCTACCTGCACGCCGAGGCATATGCCGCCGGTGAGATGAAGCATGGCCCCATTGCCCTGATCGACCCGGGCTTCCCTGTCATCGCTGTGGCCACCAAGAGCGCCACCTACGACAAGACCGTGTCGAACCTTATGGAGTGCAAGGCGCGCGGCGCCAAGGTCATCGTCGTTGCCACCGAGGGCGACGAGGAGATCAACAAGATCGCCGACTGCATCATCCGCGTGCCGGCAGTCCGCGACGTGTTCAGCCCCATCACGGCGAGCGTTCCTCTGCAGCTGCTCGCACGCGAGGTCGCCATCCTGCGCGGCTGCGACGTCGACCAGCCCCGTAACCTGGCGAAAAGCGTTACTGTCGAGTAGTTGGTTCCGCCGTTCTAGCGACTAAGGCCCGGCTCCGCATCAAGACGGAGCCGGGCCTTTTCTGCATTTGCCCAGATAAAACCTGCCAAAATGAACCTGTCCCTTTTTGGCAGGTTAGCGGAGCTTGCTGGTCTCGAAGTACTCGGGGAACTGGTCCAGAACCTCGGTTTGGTTGCGGAACATCATGTGCAGGTGCTTGCTGACCAAAAAGCTCGCTTCGATGGGGTCGCGACCGGCGATAGCGCGGCGAATCTGCTTGTGCTCGTTCACGATGTCCTGATTGTCGAGAACCTGCGTGGCAGCGCGCAGCCAGCGGAAGCGCTCCAGGTCGGCATTGGTATCTTCGAGCCACGACCACACGGTGCTGCGACATGCGATGCTAAAAATCATGTGATGCATGAGGTTGTCGCTCAAAAAGAAGCCGATGCGATCCTCATCGGCCATGGCCTTTTCCTGCAGCGCGATGGCGCGGTCGAGCTGCTCGATGCCGGCCGACGTGGCGCGCGCACAGCACTCCACAATCACCTGCTTTTCCAGATGCTCGCGGATATAACAGGCACTCTCGGCAAGGGTGAGGTTGATGGGTGAGACGTAGGTGCCGCTTTGGGGCACGGTGCGCACCAGGCCTTCCTGCGCCAAGCGAACCAAAGCCTCGCGCACGGGCGTGCGCCCCATATCCAGGTCATCGCAAAGTTGCTTGACGCCCAGCTTTTCGCCCGGCTTGTAGTCCAGGTAGACGATTTTGCGTCGAATGGTGTGGTAGGACTGGTCCTGTAGGCTCGTTTCCTGCTCGCCGACGTGCATCGATTCTTCCATAGCGCCTCGCAACTGTTCTATCAAACTCATATGTCAGTTGTTAATTATGCCGCGAATCAGCTCTCCGCGGTGGGTAATTCGGCTGTTGCCTGAGAACTATTGCGGCATCTTAGTCTGTGTTTGCGCAAGGCTGTGCTCAATGTTGCCGTATCATAAGCCGTCGCAAACGTGAAATAGAAAGAAGGAATCCCATATGCAACTGGCAAATATCGTACGCGAGCGCTGGAAAGGCGTCTTGTTCTGCCTAATCATCGCCATTCCCGCGACGTTGCTCGGCAAACAAATTGAAGTGGTCGGCGGTCCGGTGTTTGCCATCCTCTTTGGCATGGTCCTGGCGCTCGTCTTTCCCAAGAATCGTCGCGAACAGCTCGCCGCCGGCGTCACCTATACGTCCAAAAAAGTCTTGCAGTACGCGGTTATCCTGCTTGGCTTTGGCATGAACCTCTCCCAGATCCTGTCCAAGGGCGCCCAGTCGCTGCCGATTATCGTGGCGACAATCTCGACCTCGCTTGTCATCGCCTTTGTGCTCTGCCGCGTTATGAACGTGCCGGGTAAGATCGCGACGCTTGTGGGTGTGGGTTCGTCGATTTGCGGCGGTTCTGCTATCGCCGCGACCGCACCCGTCATCGATGCCGACGATCGCGAGATTGCCCAGGCCATTTCGGTCATCTTCCTGTTTAACGTTATCGCGGCGCTCGTGTTTCCAACGCTCGGCGGTATGCTCGGGCTGACCAACGAGGGCTTTGGCCTGTTTGCCGGCACCGCCATCAACGACACCTCGTCCGTAACGGCTGCGGCGAGCGCCTGGGACAGCATGCATCCCGGCGCCAATGTGCTCGAGAGCGCCACGGTGGTCAAGCTCACCAGGACGCTGGCCATTATTCCCATCACGTTGGTCCTCGCATGCTGGCAGATGCGTCTGGCGCGCAAGGCCGGCGGTGACGCCAAAAGCACGTTCTCCCTTAAACGCGCGTTTCCCATGTTTGTGCTGTTTTTTGTGCTGGCGAGCGTGATCACTACGGTGCTTCAGCTTCCTGCATCCATTACGGCGCCCATCAAGGAGCTGTCGAAGTTCTTTATTGTGATGGCCATGGCGGCTATTGGTTTTAATACCGATATCGTCGAGCTGGTCAAAAAGGGCGGCAAGCCCATCGCGCTGGGCTTTTGCTGCTGGATTGGCATTGCGTGCATGAGTTTGGGAATGCAACACGTACTGGGAATCTGGTAGAGAAGTAGCTTATTTGCGTGCTGCGTGCTGGTGAGCGCATTCTCACGGTGGAGCGATAGGAGCTCTTGCGGGTATGGCTTGTCCGCAGGTTTATAAGTCCCGAAGAGCTCTTATCGCCCCGCCAGGATGGCGATGCGGGGCAACACCTATACTCGCAGGACGGCGCTTTCTGCCCTATAGTGTTTGGTGAGCAATATCGTTCAATTTTGAAACACTCGGTCGTGCGACCGCCGGCGGTTGCACGTCGCCGCGGACAGGGGCGAATCATGGATAGCGATGCCAAGCTGAACATCTTGACCGAGGCCCTGGCTGCTGCCGGGGCCTCGGCATTGGCGATCGATGCGCGTGGGGACGTCGCGATCTCGACCATGAATGACGCGGCGCTCGAGCGGGATGTGGCGGCTTTTGTTGCTGAGCGTCTCGACCGTATAGGAGACGGCGCGCGTCTGGTTATGGGGCGTGAGGGTACGCGCCTGAGCCTGACCGTTCGCCCCACCGACAAAGAGGGCGGGGGGCTTTGGGTTGTCGTGGTCCGCGAGGTGCGCGGTGCCGCGGCGCATGCGGGCATCGAGTGGCTCAACGCCGACGAAGTTGAGGTCCGCTACGAATCGAGCGCGTACGGCATCGTTGAGGGAGCGGCTTCAGTGGCTGCGCCGGTCGTCGAGAGCTACGCGCGCGGTGTGCCCCTTATGCTCGAGGGCGAGCTGGGCGCGGGTCAGGTCGAGATCGCCAAGCGCCTCTACCTGGACGGTCCTTTTGCCGATCAGCCCTTTGTTTCCGTTGCGCTCGATGAGCTCACCGAGCGCGGTTGGCGCCATGTGCTCAAAAGCGCCGAATCGCCGTTGTTCCAAACGGGGCTGACCCTTTGCATTGAGGGCTGGAACGCGGTTGGCCCCCAGCGCCTCCGCGAGCTGGTCTCCACGATGGCCGACACCGCGTTGGCGACGCGCTGCCATGTGGTGCTGACGGCGAATGACATGCCGGGCGGCAGCGAAAGTGATCAAGCCGCCTTTGTGACCGAGCGCTTCGCCTGTGCGGTGAGCGTGGCGCCGGCAATCGCCGAGCAGGGAGCCGCGTCGACGAAGGTTGCGCGCTATTTGGAATATCTCGCTGACGCATTTGGGACGGCAGCGCCCACGCTGTCTTCCGCGGCGACGAAGACGCTCGATGCTTACCGCTGGCCGCGCAATTATCTGCAGCTCCGCGAGGTCTCGGAACGACTGTATATATTGGTGGGGGCGGGCGCGGTGGACCGCGCTGTGGCGGAGGAAGTGCTCGCCCAAGAGGACGTGATTAAGACCGCAGCCTTTGGCGCCCCGACGCTCGAAAGCGACCTGTATATCCTGCGACCGCTGGCCGATACCGAGCGAGATATCGCGCATCTGGTTGTAGATCATCTCCACGGCAACCGAACCCGTGCGGCGGAGGTACTGGGCATAAGCCGTACAACGCTGTGGCGCTTGCTGAAGGACGATGACCGTTGAGCGAGGCGCCCGTGACCGCGCGCGACGCGTGTGCTACAGTCCAAAGCGTTATTGTTTCGATTTGGTTACGGCGTGCGAGGGCATATGGCTGAGACTTCAAAACCGAGCCGCAGAAGGCGGAGTGCCGCGCCGGTCAACCGACGCACGACATCGGTGACGTGGGGTAAACACGCCTCGGGGTTTGATGGCTCGTTCAAGCGCACTAAATACGGCTATCCTTCGGCAAGCGCCCGCTTGGCAATGCAGGCAGAGTCCTCGCTGTGGGGCCGCAAACGCGTGGTGGGCTCAAAGCTCAAGCACGACGGAACGCTCGGTTACATCAGCCGCGGGGCGGCTCGCCGCAGCGGGCTCAATCCCGCCGGCTGGCATCGCTACGTGCCGATCGTGGCCGCCGTTGCAGTGATCGTCATCGCACTCGCTGCGCTTGGCTACGCCGGCGGTGGCGCCAACTTGGACGCAATGTTTAAATCGCCCGAGCTCGCGCATGTAGGTACAGAAATTGTCGAGGGCGCTCAGGCCCAGACGGGCGTCGCGCCCCAGCGCGGTATCGTTGCGGCGGCCTCCACCATCGCCGATGCGCAAAAGGACGAGGACGAACAAGGCAGCGAAGCCGAGACGGCCCAGACAAGCGAAGCGACGACAACTCAAATATCAACATAGCTTGCCGGCAGAAGGGGACGTTCCTTTTCTGCCGGCAGTTTGGGACACTCCCGCGCTACTTGACGTATACCACGTTGTCGCGGCGCGGCTTTGCCTCGGGTAGCGTGTCCTCGGCATAGCCCAGAATGCAGTTACCGACACCGCGCAGGCTTCCGTCGGCGGGCAGGCCCCAGCTGGCCAGCAGCTCCAGGCCCTCGGGCGAGTCAAAGACCTCATGCGCGCGGTGAATCCAGCACGAATCGACACCCAGCGCATAGGCGGCGTTGAGCAAGTTGCCCATGGCGAGCGAGCCGTCTTCCAGATGGGTGGGCACGCTGCGGTCAACCAGCACCACCACAACGGTCTTGGCACCGTAGAAGGGGTCGCCGTTGCTGCCCATGACCTGGGCGTTGAGCTGTGAGAGACGCTCGACGGTCGCGGGGTCGGTGACGGCGACAAACGTCACCGGCTGGCGGCCCATGCCGCTCGGTGCATATTGGCCGGCTTCGATAATACGTGCAAGCTTTTCGGCCTCGACGGGACGATCGCTGTATTTGCGGCAGCTGCGGCGGTGAATGAGTGCTTCGATGGTCTCCATGGTGTCTCCTTGCGGTGGCGTTGCAGATGCCCCGTTCATACCCGTTGGGCTCAAACGATAGACGGTCAATTGCCTGGCCAAAAGGATAGATTCCAATTGGGAAAGTAGGTTTGCATAAAAGTACCTTCAGAATGTGACAAACCGGTGGGATGGTTAAACGTTTTATCCCGTCTACCCTGCGGTTTTTTACCACTTGCCTAAATGATGCGCGCATAAGCTCTGATAAAGGTTTTACTAAAGGAGCACCAACGTTTATCAACGCGCCATGGTGGCGCCGGGCCAGGAGGTAACATCATGTTCCAGGCTGGAGATGTCGTCGAGACCGACTTCGAAGGATTTCTGAAGCTGCTGCGTTCCAAGACGCGCGCTTTCGTGTCGATCAATGATCACGAGTACTACATCACGCACACCGATGGCTATTGGCGTGTTCAGGATTGCGAGGCCCTCAACGATAAGGGCCACTTTACTGACTGCTCCGAGCTAGTCAACACGGTCTGCGAGGTCGTCGAACTGCCGTGGATCTGCGGCAAGAGCCTGCACGACAGCTTCTCGGGCGCCACGGTCTACGAGGCCGTCGCTGCTTAACAGCCAACAATCGATATTCTCTCGCAACCGCCGGCGCCGCCCCCGCGCCGGCGGTCTTTTTTGTCGATATGCTTATGTAGAGCCGACTATAAACAACGAGCTTATTGACGATAGTCAAAACTCGGACTAATGTAGAGATATAAATTGGTCAAAACTCGGACTATCGAATGGTGGGAGAGATGAATAGTGCAGTTAGCCTGGTCGATTTCGACCGGATGCTCAACGGGCTTGACCGTATCTATTCGGAGTTCGCGCGCGCCTGCGGTCTTTCGGACTGCGCCTACTGGATGCTCGTCGACACGAGTGCAGCGGGCGGAAGCGTTGCCGTGAGTCGGCTGACGAGTGAATGGTTCTACAGCAAACAGACCATCAATTCGGCGATCAAGACGCTTAGGGCGCGAGAGCTTGCGACGTTGGAGTTTGCCGAGGGCAGTCGTAAGAACAAGGTTGTGCGACTGACCGAAGAAGGCGTGCGGTTTGCCAGGCGCTACGCGTTACCGGCGCAAAAAGCCGAGCAACAGGCATTCGAAGCGCTCGAGCCGTGGGAACAGCGCGAGATCATGCGCCTGGTCGGTAAATTCTCCCATGTTCTGAACGAAGAGTGCGAGGCATTTAAACGGCAAGTGGCCGCCGAGAACGAGGCAGACGATAAGGGCGAGGGGGACACATGCGACTCTTAATGAGGTTTATGAGGCCGTATCGCGGTCTGATCGCGGTGACGCTGTTTGCGGTGCTGATAGATAACGTCGGTACGCTGTTGGTTCCCACGATGCTGGCGAACATGGTCAACACCGGTATTACCACGGGCGATGTCGACTATATTTTACGCAACGGCCTGTACATGCTTATCGCGACCGGCATGGCCAGCGGCGGCACGGTGTTGGGCTGCTATCTTTCGGCGCGCCTGGCCGCCAACGTGGCCTGCGATATCCGCAATGCCGTGTACGACAAGTCGCTCGAGCTGTCCGCCAGCGACTTTGAGCGCTTTGGCACGGGTTCGATGATCACGCGCTCGCTCAACGACATCAACGTGATTCAGCAAGCTGTCCTGCAGACGATTCAGTTGGTGCTGCCGGTACCGTTCTTGGCCGTGGCGGGCATCATCTTTGCCTGGTTTATCGATCCTGCCATGGGCACGCTGCTGGGCGTGGTGGTTGCGATCGTGCTGGTGGCGGCGGTCTTTACCGTTGCCAACGCCGCGCCGATCTTTATGCGACTGCAGAGCTTTATCGACCGTATGAACGTGGTGCTGCGCGAAAATATCGTGGGCGTGCGCGTTATCCGCGCATTTAACAAGGAGCGCCACGAGGAGCAGCGCCTGGACGAGGTGTTTAGCGATTACGCGGCCAACGCCATCAAGGTTAACCACCTGTTTGTGGGTCTCGACAGCTCCAGCTTCTTTTTGATGAACATCGCCGAGGTGGCGGTGCTGTGGGTGGGCGGCAACCGCGCGGGCGTCCATGCCATGCAAATCGGCAGCATCTCGGCCGTGTTGGAATACGCGATCCTGATCCTGTTCTTTGTGATGATGGCGCAGATGGTGATTCTGACGCTTCCGCGCGCTGCGGCGTGCCTCAACCGTGCGCAGCAGGTGCTCGAAATCGAGCCGAGCATTGTGGACGGCAAGTGCACGCTGGACACGTGCGCGGCGGAGCCTGTTGATGGTGCCGACGCGGTGGCCGTGTTCGACCATATGTCGTTCCGTTTTGACGATGCCGACGAGGACACCCTGTGCGACCTGAGCTTTGCCTGTCGCCGTGGCCAGACCACGGCAATTGTGGGCTCGACGGGTTCGGGCAAGTCGACGGTGGCCAAGCTCTTGCTCCGCTTCCACGATGCCACAAAGGGCACCATTCGCCTGAACGGCGTCGATCTGCGCGACCTTTCGCAAGGTGAGATTCGCGGGCATATCGCTTATGTGCCGCAGAAGGCGTGGCTGTTCTCGGGCACCGTTGCAAGCAACCTGCGCTTTGGCAACGAAGGCGCGACTGAGGCTGACATGTTCCATGCGCTGGAGGTTGCCCAGAGCACCTTTGTGCTCGACCAGCCCCAGGGGCTCGATACGCCGGTGGCCCAGGGCGGCACGAACTTCTCGGGCGGCCAGCGCCAGCGCCTGGCCATTGCTCGCGCACTCATGAAGCGCGCCGATCTATATATCTTCGACGACAGTTTTTCGGCCCTGGACTTTAAGACCGATGCGGCACTGCGCCATGCGCTGCAGGACGAGACGCGCGATGCCGCGGTGCTCATCATCGCCCAGCGCATCTCGACGATCTTGCACGCCGACCAGATCGTCGTGCTCAAGGACGGCGAGGTTGTGGGCTTGGGCACGCATGGCGAGCTTATGGAAACCTGCGAGGTGTACCGCGCCATCGCGGAATCGCAGATGAAGGGAGGTGAGTAGCATGACCGAGGAGCTCAGGAAGCAGGCCAGCGTTGATGACGCCGTTGCCGCGGGACTGGTTGAGGAAACGGCTGCCGTAGCACCCGAGCTGGACGAGGCCGCCAAGGCTGCAGCCGAGCGCGAGGCTCGCCGCCAAGCGCTCTACGAGGAAAACGAACGCGCCGAGGACGAGCGCGCCCGCGCTGAGGCAGAGCGCATGCGCGATGTGGACGACGAGGACGAGGACGAGAAACCCCGCGACACCTGGGCGACGGTGCGCCGCCTGTGGAGCGAGGCTGCCGGTGACCATTGGCGCTTCTATATCGTGTTCGCGAGCATCGTGTTCTATGCCATCTTTAACACCGCTGCGCCGGCATATAGCGCCCGCGTGATCGATGAGCTGTGGGGCCACATTCAGGTGGCGTTTGCCAACAACGCTACCTTCAGCGTTACCTGGGAGAACTGCGGCAGGACCATCTTCATCTACTTTATGATCTGGACGGCCGCTGCCTCGTTCTACGCGCTCCAGAGCTTTTTGATGTCGAGCGTGGCCGAACGCCTTAACCTGCACCTGCGTAACCGCATCGCTCAAAAGCTCAACCGTCTGCCGCTTGCCTTCTTTGATGTGCATCGTCCCGGCGAGGTCGTCAGCCGTGCGACCAACGACTTAGACAAGATGTCTGAGAGCATGCAGCGCGGCTTGCTGCAGCTTCTGGTGTCGATCGGTACCGTGGTGGGCGCCGTGAGCGTGATGTTCGTGTTTAGCGTGCCGCTCACGCTTGTCTTTTTGTTCTTTACGGCGCTTTCGCTGCTGGTGACGAAGGTCGTTTCGCGCCGCACGCACGATGTGACGGGCGAGCGCCAGGAGTGGGTGTCCAAGATTACGAGCGCGGTCGAGGAAGGCTACTCGGGCCGTCTGGTGATCCGTGCGTTTAACCGCGAGCGCCAGAGCTCTGCCGAGGTGCACGAGGCTTCGAAGGAGCTGGCGCGCGTGAGCACCAAGGCCGACTTTATGATTAACGCCGTCGGTCCCGCGGTGCGTTTTATCGGCCGCTTGGCGCAAATCGTGATTGCGCTTGTGGGCTGCAGCATGTTGGTTGCCGGGCATATGACCGTCGGCGTGTTCCAGGCGTTCTTCCAGTTTATCTATGAGGCGTCCGAGCCCATGACGCAGCTGTCGTTTACCTTTAACTCGCTGCAGAGCGCTCTGGCGAGCGCCGAGCGTGTATTCGACCTGCTCGACGAGTCCGAGATGGAAGCCGATCCGTTGCCGGCGGCCGCCGCCAAGCTGCCGGGCAAGGTTGAGGGCCGTGTTGCCTTTGAACACGTGCGTTTTGGATATTCGCCCGACAAGCCGCTTATGCGCGACGTGTCGTTTACCGCCGAGCCGGGTCAGAAGATCGCGGTGGTGGGAACCACGGGTGCGGGTAAGACCACGCTCATCAACCTGCTCATGCGCTTTTACGAGATCGACGGCGGCCGCATTACGCTCGACGGCGTGGACACGAGCCGCATGGACCGCGGCGAGCTGCGCCAGCAGTTTGGCATGGTGTTGCAGGACGCCTGGCTGTTCGATGGCACCATTGCCGAGAACATCGCCTATGGCTGTCCCGAGGCGACGCGCGAGGAGATTGTCGCGGCCGCACGTGCCGCTCAGGTCGACTTCTTTGTGCGCACTATGCCGCAGGGCTACGACACGCGTGTGGCTAACGATGCCGAGAGCATCAGCCAGGGCCAACGTCAGCTGCTGACCATCGCGCGCGTGCTGCTCAACAACCCGGCGATCCTCATCCTGGACGAAGCGACGTCGAGTGTGGACACGCGCACCGAGCTCGCCATCGGCCGCGCCATGGACGCGCTCATGCGCGGGCGCACGAGCTTTGTGATCGCGCACCGTCTGTCGACGATCGTCGATGCCGACCTCATCCTGGTCATGGATCATGGCAATATCATCGAGCAGGGTACGCACAAGGAGCTGCTGGCTGCCGAGGGCGCTTATGCCGACCTCTACCTAAGCCAGTTCGCATAAGGTGGCAAAGGGGGCGGTCCCGCATGTCACATCGAAAAGAAGGCGCGCCGGGGGCGGATTCCCCGGCGCGCCTTTTGTGCTGGCGTCAATGTTGTCGGTGGCCGTCCGCTTCTAGCGCTCGTCCACGAGCTTGGCGACGAGGGCTTTGAGCTCGGCCACCTCTTGCTCGAGTTCTTTGACGCGACGGGCGTTTTCGGTGATGCCCTGACGGTTGAGGGCGCTCTGCTCGGCGGCATCGTCGGGCATATACTCGCGATGCTGCTTGGCGTCGAAACTCTCCTCGAACACGCGGCAGCCGTTGCGCTTGATGATGCGCCCGGGCACGCCCACGACGGTGCAGTTGTCGGGCACGTCCTTGACGACGACCGAGTTGCCGCCGATTTTGACGTTGTTGCCAATGTGGATGTTGCCAAGCACCTTGGCGCCCGTGCCCACCGTGACATTGTTGCCCAGGGTGGGGTGGCGCTTGCCGGTCTCGTTGCCGGTGCCGCCGAGCGTGACGCCCTGGTAGAGCACACAGTTGTCGCCCACGATGGCAGTCTCGCCGATGACGACGTCCATGGCGTGGTCGATAAAGAAGTGCTTGCCGAGCTGCGCGGCGGGATGAATCTCGACGCCGGTGATATGGCGGGTGATTTGCGAGAGCACACGGGCGAGTGAGCGATGGCCGTGTTTCCAGAGCCAGTGCTCGGGCACGTGGTTCCACTTGGCGTGCAGACCAGGATAGGAAAGGAAGATGACCAGACCGTTTTGCGCGGCGGGGTCCTGCGCCTGGACGGTCTTGATGTCCTCGCGAATGGTATTGATAAAGCTCACTGGCCGCCCTCCCTTAGCGCCATGGCAATGCGATTCACTAAAGTATAGCGATTCGCTAGGGATTAGGAAGGGCGATTTTGCTGTGCTTTGGGCGACAAGTGTCAGTTATGCAAACTTGCTGGTAATGGAGTCATGCTTTTGTGGGGTTGCGCACGAGGGGGCGCCGCAACCGTATACTGGTCAACTTGGACGTGTCCGCGCCCACAACTGAGAGGTTTTACTTCATGGGTTTCATCAATTTTATCGCCGAGCTGCTTAAAGACCCGCGCACCGCGATTGCCAGCTGGATCGCCGCCGGCCCGCTTATGGCCTACGGCTGCGTGTTCCTGATCATCTTTATCGAGACGGGCGTGGTGTTCTTCCCGTTCCTTCCCGGCGACTCGCTGCTGTTTGCCTCGGGCTTCTTTGCCCATAATGGCGGCTTTAACATCGTGGCGCTTCTGGCCACCGCATGGGCCGCAGCCATCCTGGGCGATCAGTGCAACTTTATGATCGGCCACTTCTTTGGCCGCAAGATCATCGCCTCGGGCAAGGTAAAGGCCATGACGCCCGAGCGCATCAAAAAGTCCGAGGATTTCTTGGACAAGTGGGGCCATCTGGCCATCTTCCTCGGCCGCTTCTTCCCGTTCATCCGCACCTTTGTGCCTTTTATCGCCGGCATGGGCGGCATGCACTGGCGCAACTTCGTCGTCTTTAACGTGCTGGGTGGCATTACCTGGTCGACGGTCTTTACGCTGCTGGGTTACTTCTTTGGTGGCATTCCGTTTGTGCAGGAGCACTTTGAGCTGCTGATCGTGGGCATTGTCGCCGTGTCGATCATCCCGACCGTGGTCGGTCTGGTTAAGGCTAAGCTCGGTAAAAAGAACGCCTAGTCCGAGCTTGTTTTCGGACGTTAATTCCAAGGCCCGTCATCGGATTCGATGGCGGGCCTTTTGTGTTGGAGGCAAGTGAAAATACTTTACTTAGTTAAAGAAAAACGTTTTATCCAAGGCGTGCGGGGAGTACAATCACCTGCATGCGAATCGACGCGCCATCGGCTTTGATGCTGCCCGCGTGTCCTGCCCGGCCCTACGCTCCGGGCGTGCGACGTTGCGACGCGGCCGGCTTCGGTCCTTGCGTGCGGGTTCGCGAGTATGCAACCGTGTATGTAAGGAGCGACATATGACTGTCGAGAAGAAGGATATCGATTGGGGTAGCCTCGGCTTTGGCTACATGAAGACCGATTACAGCTACGAGGCCCATTGGAAGGATGGCGAGTGGGATGAGGGCGGCCTGACCACCGACCACACCCTGCACGTCTCCGAGTGCGGCGGCATCTTCCACTACTGCCAGGAGGTCTTTGAGGGCCTGAAGGCCTACACCGCCGAGGACGGCAGCATCGTCTGCTTCCGTCCCGATATGAACGCCGAGCGTATGTACAACTCCGCCCAGCGCCTCGAGATGCCCCCGTTCCCCAAGGACAAGTTCGTTGAGGCCGTCAAGCAGGTCGTCTCTGCCAACGCCGCATGGGTTCCGCCCTTCGGCTCTGGCGCAACCCTGTATGTGCGTCCGTTTATGATCGGCTCCGGTGACGTAATCGGCGTGGCTCCCGCTCCTGAGTACACGTTCCGCATTCTCGTGACCCCGGTCGGTCCGTACTTTAAGGGTGGCCTCAAGCCCGTTAAGCTGCGCGTTTCCGAGTATGACCGCGCGGCCCCGCACGGCACCGGCAACATCAAGGCCGGCCTCAACTACGCCATGTCCCTTAAGCCCACGATGGAGGCTCACCGCGAGGGCTATGCCGAGAACCTGTATCTCGACTCCGAGTCCCGCACCTATGTCGAGGAGACCGGTGGCGCCAACGTCCTGTTCGTGAAGGAGGACGGCACGCTTGTCGTCCCGCAGTCGCACACCGACTCCATCCTGCCCTCCATCACCCGCCGTTCGCTCGTTCAGGTTGCTCAGGACCTGGGCATGACCGTCGACCAGCGTCCCGTCGAGTGGGCCGAGGTCAAGGCCGGCACCTTTGTGGAGTGCGGCCTGTGCGGTACCGCTGCCGTCATCTCCCCGGTCGGCGAGATCGACAACAAGGTCTACGGTGCCGATGAGACCGTGACCTTCCCGGCTGGCTACACCGAGATCGGCCCTGTGATGAAGAAGCTTCGCGAGACCCTGACTGGTATCCAGTCCGGTGCTGTCGAGGATAAGCACAACTGGGTTTACACCGTCGCGTAATTCGTCTTACGGATATGTCCGGCCCGAGGGCGACCTTCCTTTCCGGCGCGTCCTCGGACATGAAAGAGCCTCCGCTGCGCACTTCGTGCGGCGGAGGCTCTTTCGTCCTGCGGAGTGCGCCGGAAAGGAAGGTCGCCCTCGGGCCTGCGTCACCCTGGCGCTGTCGTACGGGCAATATAGATTTGAATTAAAGATGGTGCGCGGCCTTTTAGGCCGCGCTTGTGTTTTGCTTCGCGCCATGTGGGGGCGGTGGCGACGTGCATTTTTGCGAGTATTCTGCAATCGAAGGCCCCTGCATACCGACCTCGGGCAAAAAATCGGGATTTCTCGATGTTTTCTACGGATGATGGGCGGGGTTATGGGCTGACAGTGTTTGATTTGCAGGGATATTCGCGGTCTTTGGCATTTATCGTGGCGCCCGAAGCTCTTGGTTATGTTGAATACTCCTAAAAATGCACGGCGCTTAGAGGGGGACCTTCGCGAAAAAGGAAACCGCCCCGTCGAAGTATGCATTCGACGGGGCGGTTTATGCATTTGGCCGATTAAGGATGCGCTGCCAAACTACTAGAACTTGACGGTCGGGGCCTGGCGGGCTGCTTCGGCGGCCTCGAAGCCCTGGCGCTCCTTAAACTGGAAGATGCCGGCAAAGATGACAGCCGGGAACGTTTGAATGGCGTTGTTGTAGCTGAGCACGCAGTCGTTGTAGCTCTGGCGTGCATAGCTAATCTTGTTCTCGGTATCCTCGAGCGATGCCTGCAGCTGCGTAAAGTTGGTGTTTGCCTTAAGATCGGGATAGGCCTCGGCTACGGCGAAGAGCTGGCGCAGTGCACCGGTCAGCACGTTGTCGGCTTCCATCTTGGCCTCGGGCGTGGTGGCCTTGACGGCGGTGTTACGCGCGCTGATCACGGCGGAGAGCGTCTCCTGCTCGTGCTTGGCGTAGCCCTTGACGGCCTCGACCAGGTTGGGAATCAGGTCGTTGCGGCGCTGCAGCTGCGTATCGATGTTCTGCCAGGCGTTATCGATGCGGTTACGCTTGGTGACCATGTTGTTGTAGATGCCGGCGATGGCGCAGACAATCACAATGACAACAACGATGCCGATGATGACGGTAATCATGATGTCTCCGTTTCGAATGGCCGCGGCGGCATGCGCCAGCTGCCGTTGGTATAACGCTACTAGTATACCCGCAACGTTTTGCCGTGCCGAACTTTCCGGTAAGCGTTGTGTTTTCGGCGGGGTTGGCACCGGGGTAAAGCGCGCGAGGTACAGGTGTAAGATATGCGACAGATTGACGAGTGTTGTCTTTGCCCTGAGGATGGCGATACCAGTGGACCTTCGCATTAAGAAAACCTACCGCGCCCTGTTCGATGCCTTCACCGAGCTTCTCGAGGAGCATCGTTTTGAGGACCTGACGGTTGCCATGCTGTGCGACCGCGCCATGATTCGCCGTACGACGTTCTACAAGCACTTTCGCGACAAGAACGATTACTTTGCCTTTTATATCGATGAGCTTATGTCGGGTTTGCCGCAAAAACAGCCCGATGAGGCCGGTGCAGTGTCTGCCGAGGACGTGCGCGCGCTTCGGCACTCGATTTTGGACGATGCTATGGATTTGATTCTGACGCACGAGCGGCTCATGGATAACATTTTGGCAAGCAGCATGTCGGGCATGTTGACCAATGTTATTTGCGACCGCATTGCCCGCTCCATCCGCGAGCGTGTGATGAACGTGCTTGCCGAGGATGCCCTGGCTCCCGTGTCACTCGAGACGACGTCTGAGTTTGTCGCCGGCGGTATTATTCGACTTTTCACGATATGGTGGGAATCGGGCCACGATCTTGAGCGTCGACCTGAGATAGCCGACGTGGTCGATGCACTGTTTGAGCGGACCATGACGCCGGTGCATCACTAGGAGTGGCGGAGAGAGGGGGATTCGAACCCCCGGAACGCTCTCGCGCTCAACGGTTTTCAAGACCGCCGCATTCAACCGCTCTGCCATCTCTCCGTGAGTCGTAATGATAGCATCGTTTTGAATTTGCAACAGGGAAGGCGAACGATGACGATCACCGAAATCGACGAGAAGTTCATGCGCGAGGCGCTGGCCGAGGCGCGCGCCGCCGCGGCGGTGGGCGAGGTGCCCATCGGAGCCGTAGTGGTGCGCGACGGCGAGATTGTCGCGAGGGCGCATAATCGACGCGAGCTCGATCAGGATCCTTCGGCGCACGCAGAATTTGCGGCCCTGTGCGCTGCCGCTCGGTCGCTCGGTCGCTGGCGCCTTTCCGATTGCACGGTCTATGTAACGCTCGAGCCTTGCTGCATGTGTGCGGGGCTTATGGTCAACGCGCGCGTTGGACGCTGTGCGTATGGCGCGGCCGATGCCAAGGCGGGCGCGCTGGGATCCCTATACGATTTGAATGCCGACTCGCGCCTGAATCATCGGTTTAACGTGACGGCCGGGGTCCTGGCGGATGAATGCCGTGAGCTGCTGAGTAGCTATTTTGGCGGTCTGCGCGGAGCGGGCGGCGCTGATTGCGGTTGTGGGGCTGATCTTGAAGCGCACGCCGCTCACGCCGCAGCGCTTGCAGGTGTCGGTGAGGATGCTGGCACGGTGGTTGACTTTGGTCCTGCGTGCCGCCGGCCCCGCCGTGTGCTGCTGGCGATCGACTCCTTTAAGGGCAGCGTTTCGAGTGCGCAGGCGGAGGCGGCGGTTGCCGAAGGCGTGCGCCGCGTTTGGCCCGATGCCGAGGTGTGCACATTGCCGCTGGCGGATGGCGGTGAGGGGACGCTCGATGCCGTTGCCGCGTGCGGCGGTGAGCTCTCAACCTGCGATGTCGCAGGCCCCTTGGGCGACCGCGCGTCTGCCCGGATGCTGGTGGACGGCGAGCGCGAGTCCGCGGTCATCGAGATGGCCGAGGCGGCGGGTATTGGGTACTCGCCCTGTACAGAATCGGCGGCGCTTGCGGCTTCGACCTATGGCGTGGGCGAGCTCATGCTTCGCGCGGTTCGCACGGGCGCAAAGACTATCTATATTGGTTTGGGCGGCAGTGCCACCAACGATGGTGGCGCCGGCATGCTGCAGGCGCTGGGCGCGCGTGTGGTCGATGATCAGGGATGCGATGTCGCCCCCGGTCTTGCCGGCCTTGAGCAGGTGGCGAGCGTTGATCTGGCGCCCGCGCTGCAGGCTTTGGATGATGCTCGTATCGTTGTGCTTTCCGATGTCGAGAATCCGCTCGTGGGGCGTCGAGGCGCACTGGCGGTGTTCGGCGGGCAGAAGGGCCTGCCGGCGGATGATGTCGAGGTGCTGCGCAGATACGACGGCTGGATGGTCGGCTACGGTCGCTTGCTCGATGCGGCGATTGCCAGAGCTCGAGCCCAGGGGTTGTTGCGCACACCCGAGGGTGCTCGGACATTTGGCTCGGTGCTCGGAGTGCCCGGTGCCGGTGCCGCAGGCGGCCTGGGTGCCGCGCTGCTGGCGCTCGGGGCGGAGCTGCGTTCGGGCGTGGAGACGGTGCTCGATCTCGTGGGGTTTGACGAGCGCGTGCGCGATGTCGACCTGGTCATAACGGGCGAGGGCAATATGGATGAGCAGTCCGCCGCCGGTAAGGCGCCGGTGGGTGTGGCCCGTCGTGCGAAGCGATATGGCAAGCCGGTGATTGCTGTCGTGGGCGGTCGCGCTGATAACCTGGATGCGGTGTATGGGCAAGGCATCGACCTTGTACTGCCGATTTGCCGCAAACCCATGGGCCTGGAACAGGCACTCGATCCGCAAGAAGCCACAACCAACCTCATCTGCGCCGGCGAAGCGGCCGCTCGATCCTACGACCTTGGCCGTATCTAAAACCCATCCCCTCGATAAGTCGCGGTGAAATACGGAGCGTTTTTGCCTTTAAGGGGCCAATTCAGTCCGTATTCCACCGCAACTTCGAGAATGGCCATTCGAGGTTGGCCGCCTTGTGCCTTGGTTCGGACCGTTTGCCACGAAATGCGACCATCTACTACGTTAAACCGGCCACCTTCGACCATCCCGGAATTTGCAAAAACAAAACCGACGCTCCTATAAGTTGTCAAGAGGCAGTTTGCGGGAGCGCTCTCTCCAATTCGCACAGGAGCTCGTAATACCTCCTCTCCAGTTTCGTCGAC
>JAHAGQ010000019.1 GCA_018373675.1 Collinsella sp.
GCTACCTGAAGGGGAAGAGCTCGCTGATGGCATTCGACAAGCACGCGAACATGAAGTACAAGTTCGGCAACAGGAAGTTCTGGGCGGAGGGCTACTACGCGTCCACCGTCGGCCTGAACGAGGCCACCATTGCGAAGTACATCCGGGAGCAGGAGAAGGCCGACATCGCGATCGACCGGCTGAGCGTCAAGGAGTGCGAGGACCCCTTCGGTAGGGGGCCGGGGCGTAAATAGCGCCGGTTTGACCGGCCCGTCACGGGTCAATCTGCAGTGCGGCCCGAACCCCGTGAGGGCCGGCGCCTTTAGACGCGTGCCGGAAATCCATGGGTTATACCCTAAGAGCAAACCACCCCTTTTAGGGGTGGTTTTGATTTCCAAAGACTTTGCATGACAAAGGGGCGTTCCTTTGCTGCGTCCACTGTTGACGGCTACACTCAGAGAGCGTCCCAAATTAGCTATCATTTTATTTGGCAAGCAATATCTGCAGGTAATCGCGCTTTCTGTGGAGGACGCGGTCGATATAGACCTTCTGGTGATAGCGGTAAAACGCGAGATAATTGTCACAGATCACGAACCGGTAATCGGAGCGTAGGGGATGGATCGATGAAAGTGGCGTGCCCGACTCCGGGAAGCTGGAGAGCAGGTCTATCCGAGCGAGGATGCCCTCTACGATTCTCTCCGCTGCTGCGGGATTGTCCTTTTCGACGGCAATATAGTCCCAGATGTCGTCGAGATCTTGCAGAGCCAGCGGAGAGTAGACGACCGCGCAGCTATGCATGGCTTGCGGCCTTGCGGCGGAAGTGCTCGGCGACGTTGTCCGACGAGACCCATCCGCTCTCATCACCCGAGCTGCGCCCGCGCTCAAGCTCCGACATCAGCGTGCTGATGGCGCAAAATCGGTCGTAATCTTTCATGTCGAGCACAGCGTAGCAACCGTGCCCATTTTTGGTCAGAAACACCGGGGAGCCCTCGTGGACATCGGAGAGCACCTCGTTGTAATTGCGCAAATCGGAAACAGGTTTAATGGCAGGCATGTAAGGCTCCAATCGATGTACGGGAACTTACGATAAATTATACGAATAATATACAGCACCTGCCAGCCAAAATACCCCCACACAAAACGAGCCCCTGGCCAATCGGCCAGGGGCTCACAATCTTTTATTCCGCTCTAAGTGACGGGCTGATTGTGCGCAGGAGGGTGCCCCGGGGGCGGCGGGGTATTTCCTCCGCGCGCAGTTTCGCAGCGCAGCGAGAATGTTTGAGCACGGAGGAATTGCCCCGCCACCCTCGGGGCGCCCTCCGTCAGTAACCGGTCCTACTCGAGCTCAAACGCTCCGGTGTACAGCTGGTAGTAATACCCGCGCTTGGCGATCAGCTCGTCGTGATTGCCGCGCTCAATGATGCGGCCGTGGTCCAGGCAGATGATCGCGTCGGAGTTGCGCACGGTGGACAGGCGGTGCGCGATGACAAACGTCGTGCGGCCCTCCATGAGCTTGTCCATGCCTGCCTGCACGATGGCCTCGGTGCGGGTGTCGATGGAGCTCGTGGCCTCGTCCAGAATCATTGCCGGCGGATCGGCGACGGCGGCGCGTGCGATCGAAATCAGCTGGCGCTGGCCCTGCGACAGCTGCGCGCCGTTGCCGGTGAGCATGGTGTCGTAGCCGTCGGGCAGGCGGGTGATAAAGTCGTCAGCGCCCGCGAGCTTGGCAGCCGCGATGCACTCCTCGTCGGTGGCATCCAGGTTGCCGTAGCGGATGTTATCCATCACGGTGCCGGTGAACAGGTTCACGTCCTGCAACACGACGCCCAGCGAGCGGCGCAGATCGGCCTTGCGGATCTTGTTGACGTTGATGCCGTCGTAGCGGATCTTGCCATCGGCGATGTCATAGAAGCGGTTGATGAGGTTGGTGATGGTCGTCTTGCCGGCACCGGTGGCACCGACAAACGCGACCTTCTGGCCCGGCTTGGCAAACACGGACACGCCGTGCAGCACCTCATGGTCGGGTGTGTATCCAAAGTCCACGTTGTCCATGACCAGGTCGCCGCGCAGCGGTACGTACTCGATCTCGCCGGTTGCGCGGTGCGGATGCTTCCACGCCCACATGCCGGTGTGGTGGTCGGCTTCCTCGAGCTGCCAGGTATCGGGGTTCACCTGCGCGTTGACGAGCGTCACGTAGCCTTCGTCGGTCTCGGGCTTCTCGTCGATGAGCTCAAAGATACGGTCGGCGCCGGCGAGGCCCATGACCACGGCGTTGATCTGCTGCGAGATCTGGCCGATCTGTCCGCAGAACTGCTTGGTCATGTTGAGGAACGGCACTACGACGGCGATGGACAGCGTCATGCCCGAGATGCTCAGGTTGGGCACGCCCAGCGCCAGGAAAATGCCGCCTGCCAGTGCGACCAGCACGTAGAGCAGGTTTCCCAGGTTCATAAGGATGGGCATGAGGATGTTGGCGTACATGTTGGCCTTCTGCGAGACCTCGAAGAGCTTTTCGTTGCGCTCGTCAAAATCGGCCTCGGCGGCAGACTCGTGACAGAACGCCTTGACGACTTTCTGGCCGTTCATGACTTCCTCGATATGGCCCTCGACCACGCCGAGCTCGGTCTGCTGCGCGATAAAGAAGCGCGCGGAGTTGGAGCCGAGCAGCTTGGTCATAAAGGTCATAAAGGCGACGCCGGCAATGATGACCAGGCACATCCACACGCTGTAATACAGCATGATGAAGAACACGGTGACGATGACGATGATCGTCATGAGCAGGTTGGGCAGCGACTGGCTGATCATCTGACGCAGCGTGTCGATGTCGTTGGTGTAGTGGCTCATGATGTCGCCGCGCTGGTGCGTGTCGAAGTAGCGAATCGGCAGGTCCTGCATGCGGTTGAACATCTTCTCGCGCAGCTTCTCGAGCGAGCCCTGCGTGACGATGGCCATGGCGCGGTTCCAGAACAGCGAGGACAGGATGCCGACGCCGTAGATGCAGGCGAGGGTGGTCACGAGCTGTGCGATCTTGGGCTGTGCAGCTTCCCAATCGCCCGACTGCCACGATTCGCTAATAATCTGCAGGGCGCTCTGAAGGAAGGTCGCGCCGATGGAGTTGATGATGGCGCAGAGCACCACGCCGACGACGACGAGGGGCAAAAGCACGGGGTAGAAGCCAAAGAGCGTCTTGATGAGGCGCGACATGGTGCCGCCCTTGCGGTTGAGCGCGCGCTCGGCGGTCGTTGCCTTACTCATGTGCCTCGCCTCCTTCCTGGGTCTGAGCCTGCGTTGCGGATGCCTCGGTGTCGGCCTCGACGGCCCCTTCGCCCTCGGCAGACATCTTGTTTTGCGAGGTGAAGGTCTCGCGGTAGATCTCGCTCGTCTTAAGCAGCTCGTCATGGTTGCCGATCTGCGCGATGCGGCCGCCCTCCATGACGATGATGCGGTCTGCATCCTGTACGGAGCTAATGCGCTGGGCGATGATGAGCTTGGTCGTGTTAGGCAGATAGCTTGCCAACCCTGCGCGAATCTTGGCGTCGGTCTTGGTGTCGACGGCGCTGGTGGAGTCGTCCAGGATCAAGATCTTGGGGCGACGCAGCAGGGCACGCGCAATGCACAGGCGCTGCTTCTGACCGCCCGAGACATTGGAGCCGCCCTGCTCGATCCAAGTGTCATAGCCCTTGGGGAAGCCATCGACAAACTCGTCGGCGCAGGCCAGATGTGCCGCCTCGCGGACCTCTTTGTCGGTGGCGTTCGGGTCGCCCCAACGCAGGTTCTCGGCAATCGTGCCGCTAAACAGCACGTTTTTCTGCAATACCATGGCCACTTGGTGGCGCAGGGCGTCCAAGTCGTAGTCGCGCACATCCACGCCGCCCACGCGCACGGTGCCTTCGGTGGCGTCGTACAGGCGGGCGATGAGGTTTACAAGCGTGGACTTGGCCGAGCCGGTGCCGCCGATAATGCCGATGGTCTCGCCGTTCTTAATGTGCAGGTCGATATCGTCGAGCGCCTGGCGCTTCGCATGCGCGGAATACTTAAAGCTCACGTGGTCAAAGTCGATGGAGCCATCGGCGACCTCGAGCACGGGCTCGGCGGGATCGGCGATCGTGGGCTCGGCGGCCAGCACCTCGGTGATGCGGTGCGCCGATTCGTCGGCCATGGTCACCATGACAAAGATCATCGACAGCTGCATCAGACTCATGAGGATTTGGAAGCCATAGGTAAAGATCGAGGAGAGCTGGCCCACGTCGAACAGCGTGCCCTGGCTCGTGATGATGAGCTTGGAGCCCAGGTAGATGATGACGACAAACGCGCCGTTGACGCAGATGTTCATCATGGGGTTGTTAAAGGCGAGCAGCTTCTCGGCGCGGGTGAAGTCCATCTGGACGTCGCGCGCAGCGGTCGCGAACTTCTCCTTCTCAAAGTCTTCGCGCACATAGCTCTTAACTACGCGCATGCCGGTGACGTTTTCCTCGACGGACTCGTTAAGGGCGTCGTACTTGTGGAACACGCGCGAGAAGATGGGGCGCACCTTAAAGATGATAAAGAACAGTCCAAAGCCCAGCAGCGGAATGATGACCAGATAGACCATGGCAACGCTGCCGCCCATGATAAATGCCATGGTAAAGGCGAAGATCAATACCAGCGGCGCGCGCACGGCGATACGGATGATCATCATAAAGGCCTGCTGCACGTTGTTGATATCGGTGGTCAGGCGCGTGACGAGCGAGGAGCTCGAGAACTCATCGATGTTGGCAAAGCTGAACGTCTGGATCTTGTAGAACAGGTCGTGACGCAGGTTCTTAGCGAAGCCGCAACTCGCATGGCTGCAGGTGACGCCGGCAGCGGCGCCAAAAGCGAGCGACGTCAGCGCGATGAGCACCAAAAAGCCCGCGGTGGGAAGCATCTCGGCTACGGTGGCGCCGTCTTTGATGGCGTCGATCAGGTTGGCGGTGATAAATGGAATCAGCATCTCGCAGAGCACCTCGCCAAGCACGAGCAATGGCGTGGCAACGGTGACTTTCATATAGTCGCGGATGCTGCCCATGAGGGTTTTAATCATCCAGTTCCTCCCAGGTTACACGGATTTTCTCGAGCATTTCGGCGAGCTGCTCGCGCTCGTCGTGGGTGAGGGCGCTAAAGGCCTGCTCTCTAAAGCGGATGCGGGCTGCCTGCTCAACACGGGCCTTTTCCCATCCCGCGTCGGTCAGGCGGATGGTGAGCTGCCGACGGTCTTTGGGATTGCGACTGCGCTCGATAAGACCGCCCAGTTCGAGCTTGGACAGAATCTCGGAAAGGGACCCCGGCTTGAGGTCGAAGTGCATGCCAAGTTCCTGTTGGGACAGCTCGCCGGTAGGCTGCTTGGCGAGCAGGCAGACGATGGGCGCCTTGCCAGATATGCCGCCGCCGTGAAAATGCATGTAATGGCCGCAAAATCCCAGCCCATGGAGGATTCTCTTGGCGAGACGGTCCTCCTTGGACTGGGTCTCGGGCTCGTCTGCCGGCCGTGAGGGGTCGCCGCCGGGTTCATGCGGATAGGCGAGTGGTTCAACACACATATCTAAGCTTCGCTCCTTTCTTTAGTTAGGTAGTGGAATTGTTTTGTGCCTAACTAATTTAGGAGCGTGAGAAATCAATGTCAAGGTACCAAACTAGTGGTTACGCGGTTTTACCAAACCGCGTAACGGCTCGACGCTGCAAACCCGCCAGAGCGGCAATCTGCCTTTCAACTTCGGCGGCATGACCAGAAGGTCAATGCCGCCTCGTTTCAAGGCACCTTGCTCACTCTGGCGGGTTTTCGCTGACTTCGCCAAAACATCGGCGTTGCCCGACCAGTCGTTTTGGCACTTAGGGACGTTCCTTATGTGCCGGCACTTGGGGACACTCCTTGGGCTAATTGCCGGGATAGTCGTTGGGGACGTTCTTGTTTGACTAGTCATTTAAGAACGTCCCCAACGACTACCTCGTTTTCGTAACCTTTTCGCAACAATGCGCTCTTCGCGACCGTAGCGCCCGCTCACAACGTCCCCTGCGCTACACTTAGTCGCACTGTGGCGCTGCTGCGCCGTGCCCGAACCAAGGGAGACCCTCATGAAGAACACTCAGCTGCTGCTGATCAACGATATGTGCGGCTACGGCAAGGTCGCGCTTTCCGCCATGCTGCCGGTGCTGTCGCACATGGGCTACCGCATCCACAACCTGCCGACGGCACTTGTGTCCGATACGCTCAACTATCCCAAGTTCTACATCCACGACACCACCGAGTACGTGCGCCAGAGCCTCGCCATCTGGGAGGAGCTCGGCTTTGAGTTCGACGCCATCTCTACCGGCTTTATCGTGACCGAGGAAGAGACGCGCATCATTTCGGACTTCTGCCACCGTCGCGCGCAAAAGGGTACCAAGGTGTTCGTCGACCCCATCATGGGCGACAACGGCAAGCTCTACGCCGGCGTGCCCGAGTCCACGATCGGTCTCATGCGCAGCCTGCTCGAGTGCGCCGACTATGCGGTGCCAAACTACACCGAGGCGTGCCTGCTCACCGATACGCCCATTGCCGAGCAAATCACGCCCGATGAGGGCCGCACTCTTGTGGATGCCGTGCGTGCCCTGGGCGCCAAGTCGGTGGTCATTACGAGCGCTGTGGTCGACGGTGCGAATGTCGTCATCGGTTACGACCATGTGGCGGGGGAGTACTTCACGATTCCCTTCGACCTGATCCCGGTCTATTTCCCGGGCACGGGCGACACGTTCTCGGCGGTGCTCGTCGGCCGCGTTATGGCAGGTTGGAGTCTGCAGCGCGCGACGTCCGATGCCATGCGCGTGGTGGCTGAGCTTATCGAGCGCAATGCCGACCAAGAGGATAAGTCGGCTGGCCTTCCCATCGAGGCCTGCCTGGACGTGATTGACCATGAGTAATGCTGATGAGGGCGGCGTCAAGCCTGCGGGCGAGAACAAGCCGCTCGGCGCGCCGCGTGGCAAGCGTCCGCGTATCCGCGTGAGCTGCGTGGACCAGCTGGGTGCGTGCCGCTGCCACCATGGTCACAAGCCGGGCGACGTCTTTGACTTCGACCGAGACCGCGGCAAGATGTGCGCTATGGCCTGCCATGTGGGCTTTCCCTATATCGATATCCTGCGCTATGGCGGAACCGTGCCTGGCAACGAGCCCGGCACGGCAAAGTTCTGCTGCCCCGAGGTCGATACGCTGAACGTCTGGCTTGCCGAGATCGTCGACGAGTAGTCGAGCGCAATGTGACAAAGGGACAGTTCTTTTGTCACATTCGCCGGTGGTGCCCCTTCTACTATGCTTGTAATCTCAAATCTCTGCATTTCATCCGATTTTAGGTTCTAAAAATTCTGCGTTTCATCGATAATCAAGCGTATAAAACTTTGCATTTCATTTGATGGCGCTGAGGGGAGAGCCTATGCTGCGCAGGAAAATAGCGGCAGAGCTGGAGCGTTGGCTGAAGTCTGCCGAGCAAAAGGCCTTATTCATTACAGGTTCTCGCCAGATCGGCAAAAGCTATTCGATTCGCGCATTTGGCAAAGCCAACCATGCAACCTACATCGAGCTTAACCTCATGGAAAATCGCCAGGCAAAAGATGCTCTTCTCGAGGCGCGGGATGCCGATGATTTCATCAGCAGGGTGACGCTTCTTTCGGGAAAGTCGATTGCACCAGGCAAAACGCTCGTGTTTATCGATGAGGTCCAAGAGGCCCCCGACATCATGACGATAGCAAAGTTCCTTGTTGAGGACGGGAGGTGCCGCTGGGCGTTTTCGGGGTCAATGCTCGGGACCCAGTTCAAGGGCGTCAGGTCCTATCCCGTGGGGTATGTCCACGAGCTTAGGATGTTCCCGCTCGATTTTGAGGAGTTTTGCTGGGCAACCGGGGTGAGCGAGGGGGCTCGCCAAACGATACGTGACGCGTGTATCAGCGAGAGGCCCATTCCTGATTACATTCATGACGCGATGATGGCAAACTTCAGGACCTATACCGTTGTCGGCGGAATGCCGGAGGTCGTGCAGCGTTTCCTTGACACGCAGGGCGACCTTGCCTCTGTTCGTCAGCTACAGTCAGAGCTCAACGAACAGTACCGGCGGGATATCTCCAAGTATGCAAGCGGGCGAGCCCTGCAGGTGCAGAGCATCTACGATCAGCTCCCTATTATGCTCGAGGGCGAACACAAGCGTTTCGTGCTCAATTCCATTGACCCCAAGGCGCATTATGAGAAGTACCAGCGAGATTTTGTCTGGCTTGTCGATGCCGGCGTTGCTCTCAAAGCCGATATCGTAACCGAGCCAAAGTCGCCCCTGCTCAAGACGGCACGGCCATCGCAGTTCAAGCTATACCAATCGGATACGGGCATGTTGATGGCGCGCTACCCCGTTGGAGTCGCCCAAGCGGCGTATCTTGATAGCAAGGAGCCCAATCTGGGCGGCATTTACGAAAACGTGGTGGCCCAGCAGCTGGCTGCCCAAAATCGCCAGCTTTACTACTATCAGACAAAAAAGCGCGGTGAAGTGGACTTTGTGGTCGACGGACCGGATGGGACGGCTGTTCCGATCGAGGTTAAATCGGGCTCCTATTACCACGCGCACGCTGCGCTCGGTCATGTGCTTGATACGGCTGAATATGGCGTAAGGCTCGGGATTGTTTTCTCGAGAGGCAACGTTGAGCGCAACGGAGCGGTTCTCTATTTGCCGCTATATGCGACCTGGGCCCTTTCGGATGTTTTGGGCGACTCCTGCGCCGAGGGGATAAAGCTGGAGGTCAAGCCGGTCTAGGGCCAGTCCCGGATGTGACAAAGGGACAGTCCCTTTGTCACATTCATGAGTGTGGATTTTCTCCCACCGAGATAACGAGCGTGGATTTTCTCCCGTTTAGAGCGCACTCGAACGCTCAAAGTGGGAGAAAATCCACGCTCGTTTTATGCCGATGGCGTGGCCCGTGTGCCCGCGCCGCCCGAGCGCCTACAGCTGCTCGAGCATGGCGGTGCAACCGGCGAGTACATCGCGGTAGGTGGCGTCGAAATTGCCGGTGTACCAGGGGTCGGCCACGTCGCCGGGGCGATCGGTCCAATCGAGCAGGCGCGAGATCTTGCCATCGGGGTCCTTCCCAAAAATTCGGTACAGGGCGCGGGCGTTCTCGTCGTCCATATAGACAATGTGGTCCCAGTCGCCATACTCCGCGCGTCGCACCTGGCGCGCGCGATGTGCGACGACGGGAATCCCGACCTCGCGCAGCTTGGCGAGCGTGCCATGGTGCGGCGGGTTGCCAATCTCCTCGGTCGAGGTCGCCGCGGAATCAATGACAAACTCGCCCTCGCGCCCAGCGCGGCGCACGAGCTCGGCAAACACCGACTCAGCCATCGTCGAGCGGCAGATATTCCCATGGCAGATAAACAGTACACGTTGCATATGCGGTTTCCTTTCGATCGCCATCATCGAGCTCGAGTATCGCATCTACGCCTGCGCCCTCGCCCGCTTGCGCTCCCAGCGAGCCAACTTAATCGTCACCAGCGTGAGCGCCCAGGCCACAAGCGAGAACGCGGCACCGACCGCGCCAACGTAGGCAATGCCAACGCTGCTTACCACGGCGCCGCCCACTGCGGTGCCAAACGAGATGCCGACGTTAAACGCCATGGGCTCAACCGAACTTGCGAGTACCATCGACTTGGGATGGCGGCTGCGTGCCACGTCCATAAAGTGCGTGATGCACGACACCGAGAACAGGTACATGAGCAGCGCCAGGCTAAAGACAAAGACCAGCGCGAGCGGCATGGTGCCGCCCACAGCAAACAGTCCGAGTAACGCTGCAGCCTGCAGCACAAACGTCACGAGTAGCGCCTTCATGCCAAAGCGCGCATCGATCCATCCGCCCAGGATGTTCGAGATCAGGCAGAACACGCCGTAGGCCATGAGCGTGGTACTGGCTTCGACCGTGCCCATGCCCAGCACCTGCTCAAGATAAGGCGTCACGTAGCCGTAGAAAACGTAGACCGACCCCACGCCAAACAAAAAGATGAGCATGCCGGTGATGATGCTCGGCTCGCGTAGCAGACCCGCCTGCTCGCGAAAAGTGGCGGGCTCGTCGGTTTGCCCAGCGCGCGGCATAAACGCCACGAGCGCTCCGCAGATCAGAACGGCAAAGGCCAGCGTGCCGTACATGGCCACGTGCCAATCGAGCGTGTCGGCCACAAACTTGCCGATCGAAGTGACAAAGACCATTGCCACGGAAAACGCACCATATACCACCGAGATGGCAAGCGAAGTTTGCTGCGGAGACAGAAGCTCGGGGATGTACGTCACGCCCACGGCGAGCAGTGCGCCCGAGACGGAGCCCAGGATGATGCGCGAGATGAACAGCACCTGGAAGTTGGGCGCCAACGCCATGACCAGGTTGCCGAGCACAAAGACGATGCTGTAGCACACGAGCAGCTGGTAGCGGCGAAAACGCCCCGTACTGAGCGCGAGCACCGGCGTCGAGATAGCGTAGATCAGTGCGAACACGCTAATAAGTTGGCCTGCGGTGGCAAGCGATACGCCGAGTTCCGTCGCTAGGTCGCTTTCGATGCCGATGACCACGAACTCGGAGCAGCCGAGCGAGAATCCCAACAGCACGAGCAGCGCCAGGCAAAGATTGGTGCGCGCGGGGGAGAGCGCGGCGGCGGTTGACTTACTTTTAGGCGTGGTTGCGGCGGTCAAGGTTGTCACTCCAATGTCGCGTGAATAAGCGGGATTCAATCCCTGCAACTCTAACAGAATGTGACAAAGGGACAGTCTCTTTGTCACATTCGCGGCGTGGCTGCCGCCTAAACCATCACAACACTCGATGAAAATCTCGAAATCGAGGAAAAGCGTCGAATGTTGTGACGGTTTTTGTGTCCGGCGCGGGTGAGCTTCGGTGTCGTCTGGGGGTATAAAACTAGCGAGTGTTTATTTGCGAGGCCTAAGGGGCGCCCCGTATGGATATCGATAACTTTGAATGGTGGTATAGCGAGGGCGAGGCTCCGGACGAGGGGTGGGACGAGCCTACGCCGCGTGGCGTGTCGAGCGACGAGGACGAGACCGGCAACGACGTCGCCGCCGACTCGGGCGCCGCCCTCGATCCCGTCGAGCCCCTGACCTTCGAACAAGCTTGGGCCCAGGCCGAGGCAGACGAGGCCAAGGCCGACGCTACGGCCACGCTCGGCGAGCCAGCCGACATGTCGATCTCGCCGGCAAAGACCCCGCAGCTGCGTCACACGATCGACCCCGACAGCACGGCATCCTTCAGCATTCTCGACGTGCCCTCGCAGGGCGCTCAGGCGCCCGCACCCACACGTCGCCCCAATCTGTCTCGTGAGGAAGATGCAGGACGTCGCTCGCCGCTCGGCCCCATCCTTATCGCCTTTATGGCCGGCGTTATCGCATGCTCGGTAATTGGAAACGTCTGGAGCCATGTCGAACAACAGCGAAAAGACGCCGCCAAGGTCGAGATGTCTGTCGAGCAATCGCTCGGCCGCACGCGCTCGGTACATGTGTCGGTCGAGGTCAAGGACGGCGCGACGTGGGACACCGCGCGCGGCGACAGCCAAATGCTCATCCATATCGTGGGGCGCACGCTCAAAGGGCAGACGATCGACGAGTATCAATACGTCAATTCCGCTGGTGACGGCATCGAGCTCAAGCCCGGCGACTACGAGCTCACCGTCGATGAACCGCCCGTCGCCACCGACGGCACGCGCTTCCGTGCCTCAAAGCGCATGGTCCCCGTGAGCTTTAACTCACAGGCGTCCGATACGGTCGACACCACACCGCAGGGCGGGTTCGACCTTTACGTGGATACACAGTAGGCGCTCGCCGCTCATTCCTCTATGGCTACTCAATAATCGCCTGCCGTCCCGTCCCGCCGCCAAGAGTGGGACAATAGCCCTCGACACTATTGTTTACTTTTGGAGGAAGTAGCATGTCTACCGTCACTACCATCAAGCGCGGCGGCCTCACCGCGGCCATCGATTCCATGGGCGCCCAGCTCACGAGCCTTGCCCTCAACGGCAACGAGTATCTGTGGCAGGGCGACCCCGCCTTTTGGGGCAAGCACGCGCCCATCCTGTTCCCCATTGTGGGTTCGCTGCGCAACAACACGGCAGCGTCTGCGGCCGGCACCTGCGAGATGCCGCGCCACGGACTCGCGCGCATCGTCGAGCACGAGCTGGTCGAGGTTTCGGAGGACGGCTCCTCGGTAACGTACGAGATCACCGATACGCCCGAGTTGCTCAAGGCCTTTCCGTTCCACTTTAAGCTCAACATGACCTATGCCCTGACCGGCGACGCCACCCTCACGCAGACCTTTGCCGTCACCAATACCGGCGACGTGGACCTGCCGTTCTCGGTGGGCGGCCACCCCGCATTTAACGTGCCCGCCCCCGGTGCCGAGGACGAGGCGTTCGAGGATTACGAGCTGGCGTTTACCGAGGCTTGGACTAACGAGGCTCCCATCATCACGCCCGACGGTCTTATGACGTTCGAGGGTAGCTACAAGGCTCCCGATAACTCGGACGTGCTGCCCATCACGCACCGCAGCTTCGATAACGACGCCATCATGTTCACCGATACCCCGGGCTCCACGCTCACGCTGCGCGGCCGCAAGTCGGGCCACGGCGTCAAGATCGACTTTGAGGGCTTTAAGTACATTGGCGTGTGGTCTGCCGCCAACGACGCTCCGTTTGTGGCGCTCGAGCCCTGGACCGGTCACACCACCATGGACACCGAGGACGACGTCTTTGAGCACAAGGTCAACACCATCACCCTGGCCCCGGGCGAGACGGACAAGCGCAGTTTTAGCGTTACCTTGCTCTAGAGGTTCCGCCGCTCGGTCGATGCTGCGCGTCGTCCAGAGCGACAAGTTGTCATTCAAAAGGCAAGGCATAGACCTTCTGGTCATGCCTTGCCTTTTTCATGCCACTTGTTCGCTCTGGACGTTGCTCGCCGGCATTGCCAAAACATCGGCGTCCCCAATGACTACCGCGTGTCTATTAATTTTTCGAGCTTGTGCTGCGCTGCTGGTTGCTGGCGTATATCCTGTTAAGTCGTCAGCATACGATTCAACAGGGAAGGCAGATTATGCATTCTCCCCATCAACGCGACGCGCATCCACAGCCGGTGTGCAGTCGTCGTATCTTCTTAGGCAGTGCGCTTGCTGCGAGCGCTTCTGCTGTCGCCGGCGCACTTGCCGGTTGCCAGCGCCCCTCCACGCTGGAAGTAGTTCAGCCCACGACGGGCGGCGGTCGCGACGACCTGTCCGATTCCGTGATCGGCAAGGATAAGATCCGCATCGGCATGGAGGCAGCCTACGCCCCGTACAACTGGCAGGTTTCCGAAGCCAGCGAGTACACCATCCCCATCGACAACGTGCAGGGTGCCTATGCCGATGGCTACGACGTGCAGATCGCCAAGATCGTCTGCAAAGCCCTCGGTGGTGAGCCCGTTGCCGTCAAGCAGAGCTTCTCGGGCCTTATCGATTCGCTCAACAACGGCCAGATCGACCTCATCATTGCCGGCATGAGCGCCACGCCCGAGCGCGAGGAGTCCGTCGGCTTTTCCGACCCGTACTTCATTGGCTACTTTGGCCTGTTCGTAAAAGAGGGTTCCCCCTACCAAAACGCCACCAAGCTCAGCGACTTCAGTGGCGCCACGGTGCTCGGCCAAAAGGACACCATGCTCGACACCGTCATCGACGAGATCCCGGGCGTTGTGCACAAAAACCCGGTCGACTCCGTCCCCACGGTGTTCTCGAACCTGCTGCAGGGCACCTGCGACGCCGTGACCTACAACACCGAGAACGAGAAGGGCTATATGGCCCAAAACCCGGGTATCGTGCCGATTCAATTTGCCGAGGGCGAGGGCTTTAAACAGGAGGTCACGGCAAACGTCGGCTGCCGCAAGGGCTCGGACAAGCTGCTTAAGCTCATCGACAAGACACTCAAGGGCATTAGCCAAGAGGAGCGCGACCAAATGTGGGACGCGTGCCTCGACCGTCAGCCGGCATAGGGAGGCAGCATGAAAACCATTAATCGCCTGGCCTCCTTTTTCAAGGCCGACCACCGTTATGTATACCTGGGCACGAGTGTTATCGCGGCGCTCGGCCTGGCGTTTAGCCAACGCAACCCCACGCCGCTGAGCTTCTTGGCCCCCACCGGTATCTTCCAAGATTGCCTTTGGGCGATCCTGTGGGCGTGGCTCGTCGTGTCGACGGCGGCGCTGGTCACCAAGCTCATGCACTGGAGCGACTATCGCGAAAAGTCGCCGTTCGCATCTGAGCGTTTCCGTCGTGGAGCACGCTTAGGCAGCTACGTCGTGGTCGCCATCGCGGCAGTTTTCTTTATCGACCGTTGCGTCATGTCGTTTATCGACCTGGTGCAGGTGAGCATTGTCTCGGATTCCAACCCCAGCGACTTTTTGTCGAGCCTGGTCTACATGACCTACAAGAGCGGGGACTTCTTTATCCGCGGCATCGAGATCACCATCGCACTTGCCACCTTCGGCACCGTCATCGCCTTTTTCTTGGCGCTGCTCCTTGTGTTTTTGCGCATTCAGACGTTCGACCGCGTGGATAACGACCTCACGCGCTTCTTTAAGAGCATCGGCCGTGGCTTTGCGACCGTCTACTCCACCATCGTGCGCGGTACGCCCATGATGGTCCAGGGCCTGCTCATCTATTACGCGGGCTTCACCGTTTTGCGTGGCATGGGCTTCGAGACCGCCCAGGCCAACCAGATTTGGAGTACCTTCACCGCCGGCCTCGTCACCATCTCGCTCAATTCCACCGCCTACATGATGGAAGTCCTGCGCGGCGGCATCGAGTCCATCGATCCCGGTCAGGCCGAGGCGGCGCGCTCGCTGGGCCTGTCGCAGTGGCAGGCTATGCGCAAGGTCGTGTTCCCCCAGGGCATTAAAAACGCGATTCCGGCGCTCACCAACGAGCTCATCATCAACATCAAGGATTCGTCGGTGCTTTCGGTCATCGGCGTGTTCGACCTCATGTACGCCACCACCACCGTCGCTGGCGTGTACTACCGCCAGATGGAGGTCTACTGCGTGGCACTCGTGGTCTACCTGATCCTGACGCTCGTGGCGAGCCGCCTGCTCGAGGCCTTTGGCAAAAAGCTCGGCGCCGAGGCCCCGGCAACGCTGCCCAGCTCCAACTAGGCTCAAGACGAGGAGAATCATCATGGCAGATACCGCTACTACCGGCGTTGCGGCCGCCGCACAGACCAATGAGCCGCTTATCCGCGTCGAGGGCCTGCGCAAGAGCTTCGGCTCGCTCGAGGTGCTCAAAGGCATCGACCTGTCCGTCAAATCAGGCGAGGTCGTCACCATTATCGGCGCCTCGGGTTCGGGCAAGTCGACCTTCCTGCGCTGCCTCAACCTGCTCGAGACCCCGGACGCGGGCCACATCTGGTTCCACGGCCAGGACCTCACGGCCGAGCGCTGCAACATCAACAAGCTGCGTGAGGACATCGGCATGGTATTCCAGGGCTTTAACCTGTTCAACAACATGGACGTGCTCGACAACTGCACGCTCGCGCCCGTCACGCTCAAAAAGATGAGCAAGGCCGAGGCCGAGAAGGTCGCGATGGAGCATCTGACGAGCGTGGGACTCGAGAAGTTCGCGCACGCCGCCGTGGGTCGCCTGTCCGGCGGCCAAAAGCAGCGCGTTGCCATCGCTCGTGCCCTATGTATGAATCCGCAGATCATGCTGTTCGACGAGCCGACCTCCGCACTCGACCCCGAGATCGTGGGCGAGGTGCTCGAGGTCATGCGCAAGCTCGCGGCCGACGGCATGACCATGGTCGTCGTCACGCACGAGATGGCCTTTGCCCGAACCGTGTCCGACCGCGTGGTCTTTATGGACAAGGGCGTGGTGCTCGAGGACGCCGCGCCGGCCGAGCTCTTCGGCAACCCCAAACACCAGCGCACTCGCGAGTTCCTCTCTCGTTATCTCGAGGACAAATAACCGACCGCAAACGCTTATGTGGCAGGGCCGCTCCGGTGGGGCGGCCCTCGTCATCACAATCGAAAGGATGTCATGGCCGAGGTTTGGCGCTTCTTTGCGCATGAGGACGATTTTGCCGATTTGGACGAGGCTGGCGCGTGCGAACGCCTGGGCCGCGTGCTGTCGTTTCCGACCGTCTCGAGCATGGATGCCGAGGCGGTGAACTGGCAGTCGTTCGACGACCTGCGCGCCTATATGCAGCAGGCGTGGCCGCGCGTGTTTGCGGCGGGCGAGGTCGAGCTTGTCGACCATTCGCTGTTGGTGACGCTTGCCGGCAGCAATTCGGCTCTTAACCCCGTCATGCTCATGGGTCACATGGACGTGGTCCCCGTGGTGCCGGGTACCGAGGCCGACTGGACGCATGCCCCCTTTAGCGGGCACGTGGACGACACCTACATCTGGGGCCGCGGCGCGATTGACATGAAGGACCAGGTCGCAGGTATTCTCGAGGCTGTCGAGTATGCGCTGGCGCACGGTTGGCAGCACGAGCGCACGCTGCTCCTGGCCTTTGGCCAGGACGAGGAAACCACGCAGTACGGCGCAGGCGCCATCGGCCACGCGCTCGAGGAGCGCGGCATTGAGCTTGAGTACCTGATCGACGAGGGCGACTACCGCATCGTTTCGGCTGCCGAGTACAGCGCGGGCGAGGGTTGGCTCATGCACGCCGACCTCTCGGAGAAGGGCTATGCCGATATCGTGCTCAAGACGAAGAGTAAGGGTGGACATTCTTCTAACCCCTACGGCGGCACGTCGCTCGAGGTGCTCAGCCGTGCCATCACCGCAATCTGCGATATCGAGTGGCCGACGCGCGTGACCGACTTGCTTGCCGCCCAACTCGTCGAGTTGGGGCTCTACACGGCCGATGAAATTGCCGCCAACGGGGGTGCCATCGTTCGCGATTGCCTTGCCAGCAAGAAGCTCTATCCGCTGGTGACGACCACCTGCGCGCCCACGCAAATCGAGGGTGGCAGCACCGGCGCCAACGTAATGCCGCAGGATATGTGGGCCAACATTAACTTCCGCATGCTCGAGGGCACGAGCGTGGCCGACGTTGTGGCGCGCTGCCGCGAGGCAATTGCCGCAACGGACCTTGCCGGTCGTGTCGAAGTGGAGCTGGGCCCCGGCAGCTCCGAACCCTCGCCGTCCCCGCGCATCGGTGGTCCTGGCCTCGAGGCGGTTCGCTCCATCGCCGCCCGCTATTTCCGTGATCCAAAGGGGACGGAGGAAAACGGATTATTCGAGCCGGTGGCAATTGTGCCCTCGACCGTGATCGGTGCGACCGACGCTGCCAACTACCAGCACATTTGCCCTGAATGCATTCGCTTCTCGGCCTTTGTGGTTGATGACGACGAGTGTGATCGCGGCGTCCACGGCACCAACGAGCGCATCACCCGCCGCGCCTACCTCCAAGGCATCCGCTTCCTCGTCGCTCTGCTTCAGACGCTCTAGAATGTGACAAAGCGACAGTCCCTTTGCTAGCCGTTGGGGACGTTCTTAAACGACTAGTCGTTAAGGAACGTCCCCAACGGCTACGTCCAATCATTCCGTGCGGGTTATATGCAGGTTTGCTTGCGCACGCTATCATATATGGGTTAGACCGCAACTATGTACCCCATACGCGAAGGGATGCGCATGTATCTGAAGATCGACATGTTCTAGCCGGGCTTACCCCCGCAGTGGCGCCGCGCGCCCCATCAACTCTGCCGATTTTCACCTTCACGCATATAAAGGAGTCCCGCCATGCGCGACAAGCTCGAAAAGATCATCAAGGCCTACGAGGAGCTCGAGAAGAAGCTCTCCGACCCGGCCGTCGCCTCCGATATCAAGGAGTTCACGCGTCTCAACAAGGAGTACGCGCACCAGTCCGACCTCATCGCCGCCTCGCGCGAGTACATCGGCGCGCTCGATGACATCGAGGCCGCCAAGGAAATGCTCCACGATACCACCGATGCCGATGAGAAGGAGATGCTCCAGATGGACATCTCTGAAAACGAGGCCAAGCTCCCCCAGCTCGAGGAAGACATTAAGTACATGCTCATCCCGAGCGACCCCAACGACGACAAGAACACCATCGTCGAGATCCGCTCCGCCGCCGGTGGCGACGAGGCGGCCATCTTCGCCGGCGATCTGTACAAGATGTACCAGCGCTTTTGCGAGTCGCGCGGCTGGAAGACTACCGTGCTCGATTCCAGCCCCAGCGAGGCCGGTGGCTTTAAGTCCATCGAGTTCAAGGTCGAGGGCGACCGCGTCTACTCCGTCATGAAGTTCGAGTCCGGCGTGCACCGCGTCCAGCGCGTTCCCAAGACTGAGTCCCAGGGCCGCATTCAGACCTCCACGGCTACCGTCGCCGTACTTCCCGAGGCCGAGGAGATCGACGTCCAGATCAACCAGTCCGACCTGCGCATCGACACCTACTGCGCCTCCGGCCCTGGCGGTCAGTGCGTTAACACCACCTACTCCGCCGTGCGCATCACCCACCTGCCCACCAACACCGTGGTGCAGTCGCAGGAGCAGCGTTCCCAGATCCAGAACCGCGAGGTCTGCATGCAGATGCTGCGCGCCCGTCTGTACGAGATGGAACTCGAGAAGCAGCAGGCCGAGCTCGGTGCCGAGCGCCAGAGCCAGATCGGCCACGGCAACCGTTCCGAGAAGATCCGTACCTACAACCAGCCCCAGGACCGCGTGACCGATCACCGCATCGGCTTCAACTCCACCTACAACGGCGTCCTTCTGGGCGATCAGCTCGGCACCGTGATCGAGGCACTCGCCGCCGCCGAGCGAGCCGAGAAGCTGGCGCAGGCTGTGTAGGTTCCGCCGTTCTACCGAACGGCGGACCAGCCGACGCTGCGCGGGCCGTCCTCTACCTGCGGTGTTGCCTTGCTCCGGATGCGGTATGCTCAACCTGCGGCGCCTTAGATGTAGTCATTGGGGACGTTCTTAAATGACTAGGTTGGGTACATTGCTTTGAGATGTTATTTAATCGGCTTTGATGGCCATTAAGCCGGCTACCTGCTCAAAGAAATTAGCGGCATTCATCTGCTATCGAAAATAATGCTCAAAAAATCGTCCAAGAAGACGCAGTGCATTTTTTGATGCGTCGCGCGTCAAGCGATGTGGCAAGTTCTTGGTTAGATATTGGTCAGTTTTGGGTCAACCTTGCCAAAAGCTTGACGAATGCAAATCTAGACGTCGGCGAATGAACACTTTGAGCGAGCCCGGTGCAAAATTCTGGGCTGATTCTCGATAATTGCCTTCAATCGCCCCTTGCCAAGCGCTAGCCTCGCTTACAATCTGCTCCGACATTCGCGCGCCGCCCGGCGCTTAAGAGGGGAGGGCCCCATGGCAAACGAGATCTGGACCATCAAGCGTTGTCTCGAGTGGACCAAGGAGTACCTGGCCGAGCGCGGCGAGGAGCACCCCCGTCTTTCTGCCGAGTGGCTGCTCTGCGCTGCCACGGGTTTGGCACGCATCGACTTATATATGCGCATGGACGAGACGCTTAACGCGGCTCAGCTCGAGACCATGCACGCGGCCGTTGTTCGTCGCGCTAAAGGTGAACCGCTGCAGTACATCACCGGCAGCACGCAGTTTCGCATGATCGACGTCACGTGCGCCCCCGGCGTGCTCATTCCGCGTCCCGAGACCGAGATGCTCGTCGAGGAAGTCCTCAATTATCTGGATGCCGAGGTGCTGAGCCCCGAGGCTGCTGCCCGTCAGCGTGTTGAGCTGCCTTGGAACGATGAGGTCGAGCAGGCTCGCAAGGCTGAGGCCGCGCTGGCAGACGAACGCGCGACCGCCGAGCGCCGTGCCGCCAACCTGACGGCCGCCGATGAGGCTGCGCTGGGTAGCGACGTGCTCGGCAGCCGTGCCTATGCCGAGGAGCTGGCCGACCGCGAGGCCGAGGAAGCCGCCGCGCAGGCAGCAGAAGCCGAAGTCGCGGAAGCCGCCGAGTCCGAGCTCGACGAATACGGCATCGCCATCGAGGGTGCCGACCAGGAGACGGCTTCAGCTCAGGATGCCGCTTCGCCTGCCCCAGCCGAGCCCCGCATCGCCCGCGTTCTCGAGGTCGGCTGCGGCACGGGTTGCATCTCGCTCTCCCTTGCCTGGGAGCGCCGCGGCCACGTTACCTGCACCGCCACCGATATCGAGCCGCGCGCCATCGATCTGGCCACCAAAAACCGCGACGCGCTCGGCCTCACGGCAGATGAGGTTGCCTTTAGTCTCACCAACCTGGTGAGCTCCATTCCCCGCGAAGAGTGGGGCACCTTCGACGTGCTCGTTTCCAACCCGCCCTACATCCCGACCGGCGTCATGCGCTCGCTGCCGCACGAGGTCAAGGACTTTGAGCCCGACTTGGCGCTCGAGGGCGGTGCCGACGGCCTGGACATCTTCCGCCGCCTGCTCAATGCGGCGCCTTACATGCTGCGCGCCGGCGGCCTGTTTGCCTGCGAGCTCTACGAGGGCGCCCTCGATGCCGCGGCCGAGCTCTGTCGCCAGGCAGGCCTTTCGGACGTGCGTATCGTCCACGACCTCACCGATCGTCCCCGCATCGTTCGAGCCATCGTCACCGAGCCCAAACAGCGTATTTAAGCTGAATAAATAGACATTTGCGCAAGTTTGTCCTTGCAATATACCGTAAAACTTCTACTATAGAAGGAGAAAGGTATGTCAAATCAGCTGCATCGGTACCGTATCGTGCTTGATTACATTGAACCTTGGCTTGATGAGCAGGATGAAGCTACGCTGAAGCAGATTTATGCAGACCTTTTGGTGCTCGAGAAGGAAGGTCCCAGCCTTGGTCGTCCGCTGGTTGACCGCGTAAAGGGCTCGAAGCTTCATCATTTAAAGGAGCTGAGAGTGACGTCGTGTGGTGGGCAGGTGATTCGCATCCTCTTCGCCTTTGACCCCAAGCGCCAGGCGGTATTGCTATTGGCGGGTGATAAGTCGCGAGCGGGATCATCAAGGGCAAAATGGAACGGTTGGTATGCGATCAACATTCCAAGGGCCGAGCAAATATACCGTCGCCACGTAAGGAGGCTCGATCGAGATGGAACTGCATGAGTATATGGAATCTCGCGGGATAACACGCGACTCCATTACCGCCGAGCAGGAGAGGACTCGCGATCGTATCGAAGCCTATAAGCTTGCTCAGATTCGCAGGTTAAAAGATCTAACACAGGCGTCGGTCGCCCAGTCGATGGGCGTTTCTCAAAAACGTGTATCCGAGCTCGAGCGTGGGGAGTTGGGTTCGATGAGGCTCGACACGCTGAGCAGGTACGCAGAGAGCCTCGGCGGAAAACTGGTTGCAAGCATCGAGTTTCCCGATCGTACCGTTACGCTTGCGCGCTAAAAATCTTCAATTAACCCCCTCACTTTCACCGACTACTAGAGCCGCTCACCAAACCAACATGCGCTCTGGGCAAATAGGTTGAATGTTTCGTGCGAGAATGCCCCACAGTAAACAAACTTGCACCAGGGCGTAAGGGGCTGGCATACACATGCAGACGGTCTATCGGGTATACGAGGGAGCGCGCGAGCCGCATCGGCTTGCAGTCGAGCGCACGGCCGAGCTACTCGGTCGTGGTGGCCTGGCGCTTATTCCAACCGAGACGGTCTACGGTGTCGCCGTGGCAGTCAACGCCTTCTCGGATGCCGTTCCACAAGATACAAGTGAACCTCTGCCGTGGCCGCGCGATCCGCAGGCCACCGTCAACGGCGCCGCGGTCCCCGCACTCGGTACCGGCTATCGTCGTATCTTTACCCTCAAGCAGCGCGAGCTCACCCAAACGGTTGCCTGGCTGGTCGATGATGCCGAGGCGCTCGACCGCTATGGCGTGGATATCCCTCATGAGGCCCGCATGCTCGCCCGACGATGCTGGCCGGGTGCCCTGACTATCGTGGTTAAGGCGGCCCCCTGCGTGCCGACCTTTATGCGCGCCGCCGACGACACGGTGGCACTTCGCGCTTCGGCCTCGCCCGTGGTGCAAGCGCTTATCCGCGCCTGCGGCAGCCCTCTTGCCTGCACCAGCGCCAACACGCATGGAGCGCCCGCGCCGGCAAGTTTTGCCACGGTGGAGGAGCGCATCCTGGAGGGGGTCGATGTGGCCGTCGACGCCGGTGAGACCCCGTGTCGCGATGCCTCAACCATCGTGTCGTTTCAGCACGGCGAGCTCCAGATCCTGCGCCAAGGCGCGCTTCCCGCATCAGAGATCGAACGGGTCCTGTCCGACCCGATGCAATAGAAAGGTGTAAGCGATGTCGTTGAATCTAGGTAGCCTGGGTATGGAAGACGCCCCGTTTAGCTTTGGCGGTTCCTACATCATGGCGCTCGACTGCGGCACTACCTCGGTACTCGCGACCATCGTCGACGAGTACGGCTGCATCGTCGCCCAGGCGCGTCGTAGCGTCAAAACCAGCTTCCCGCGCCCCGGCTGGGTGGAGCAGGATCCCACGGAGGTGCTTGCCAGCCAGATCGGCGTGATGATGGAGGTTCAGTTTAAGAGCGGCATCCATTCTGACCGCATTGCCGCCATCGGTATCTCCAACCAGCGCGAGACCACGGTGGTGTGGGATCGCATAAGCGGCCAACCCATCTATAACGCCATCGTGTGGCAATGCCGTCGCACCGCCCCTCTGATCGACGAGCTGGTCGAGCAGGGCGCAGAAGAGCTGGTGCGCTCCCGCACGGGGCTTACGCTCGACCCGTATTTCTCGGCCTCCAAGGTGCAGTGGATTCTCGATAACGTCGACGGTGCGCGTGAGAGCGCGGCGGCGGGCGACCTCATGTTCGGCACCATCGACACCTGGCTCATCTACAACCTCACCGGCGGTCAGGTCTTTGCCACCGACTACACCAATGCCAGCCGCACCGCGCTCTTTAATATCCATGCGCTCGATTGGGACGACGATCTGCTGGCACTTTTCGACATCCCGCGTTCCATGATGCCCGAGGTTCGTTGGAGCTCGGGCGACTACGGCCGCGTCGCGAGCGACATCATGACCAACATGCCACCCATCATGGGCGTGGCGGGCGATCAGCAGGCGTCGCTGTTCGGCCACTGCTGCTTCCATCCCGGCCAGACCAAAAACACCTATGGCACGGGCTGCTTTATGCTCATGAACACCGGCGACGAGATCGTCGAATCCAAGAATGGCCTGGTCTCCACCATCGGTATCGCTGCGGACGGCAAAGTCAGCTATGCGCTCGAGGGCTCTATTTTTGCCGCCGGCTCAACGATGAACTGGCTTCGCAACAACATGGGCATCATCTCGAGCGTGAGCGAGTCGGCACAACTCGCCGCTTCGATTAGCGACAACGAGGGCTGCTACTTCGTTCCCGCCTTTGCGGGTTTGGGTGCTCCCTGGTGGGACCCGCATGCTCGCGGTATCGTGTGCGGTCTGACCGGCGCCTCGAGCCGTGCGACTGTCGTACGTGCCGCCTGCGAATCCATGGCATATCAGAGCTACGACGTGCTGCGCGCCATGGAGCAGGACGTGGGGCTTTCGATTGAGCGCCTGTCTGTCGATGGCGGTGCCTCGCGCAACGAGTTCATCATGCAATTCCAGGCCGATCTGCTGGATATCCCCGTGCTGCAGTGCGAGACGGTGGAGACCACGGCGATCGGTGCCGCGTACTTGGCGGGCCTTGCCGTCGGCTATTGGGAGGACCTGGAGGAGCTGGAGCAAAACGCTCAGATCGTTAAGACCTTCCTTCCCCATATGTCCGCCGAGCGCCGTGAGAGCAATCTCGCTGGTTGGCGTGATGCCGTCAAGCGCTCGCTCAGTGCTGCACAGTAGGGCTGCGATGGGCTGCTCGATACAACAAACCGTTAAACTTATGCACGGCGCGCGGCAACAACATCGCCATGCGCCTTGTCAGCAAGGCCATCTTCCGGCCGCAACGAAAGGGGCAATCAACCCATGACCGTCACCTACGATACGTCCCGTGTGACCCTTGTCGATCACCCGCTCGTCCAGCATAAGCTGTCGATTCTGCGCGACAAAAACACCGGCACCAACCAGTTTCGCCAGCTCGTGCGCGAACTCGCACTTTTTGACGGCTACGAGGCCATGCGCGACCTGCCCATGGAAGACGTCGAAGTCGAGACCCCCATCACCACCGCAACGTTTAAGCAGCTCGCCGGCAAAAAGCTCGCCATCGTTCCCATTCTGCGTGCAGGCCTTGGCATGGTCGATGGCATCCTCGACTTGGTACCCTCCGCTCGCGTGGGCCACATCGGTATGGAGCGCGACGAGGTTACCCACGAGCCGCATGAGTATTACTGCAAGATGCCCAAGGATATCGACCAGCGCATCTGCCTGGTCGTCGACCCCATGCTCGCCACGGGCGGTTCGGCCGAGATGGCCATCAGCTACCTGCGCGAGCGCGGTGTCAAGGACATCCGCATGCTGTGCATCGTCGCGGCCCCCGAGGGCCTCAAGTCGCTGACTGAGAAGGACCCCGATGTGCATATCTATACCTGCGCCATCGACGACCATCTCAACGAGGCCGCCTACATCGTTCCCGGCCTGGGCGACGCCGGCGACCGCATCTACGGCACGCTGTAATCTCTGGGCCATACCGGCCAACGTCGAAAATACGAAGAAATGGTGCGCGCGGGCGAGCAAAAGACGTCCACGCGCACTCCTGTTAACGGACGTTTTGCCCTGCAGGGTTCGAGAAAAACGTATTACCGTACCTGCGGCATAAAGAAGGTCTTAAGAAAACGAACAGGTGCGTATTAACCGATGCTTTTTCGGTTGTACTTTAGCGATTGGCTCGTACAATAGTCACCAATGTTTGGCGGGAACTGTCCTGTGAGGCGTTAAAAAGGAAAGTGAGGACGCCAGTGTTTCAGATAGCCGATCTGCTCGCTATCGTTGCAGGCGCCATCGCGGGCGCAATTGCCTTCCTTCCCTTTGTCTTTACGCTCAAGCCGGTTCTTGACGATAAACAGAATGCGGACATGCTCAAGGGTATGGTGAGTCTCGCGGTCTCGGCAATCGCGTTGCTTGTCTTTACCTTGGTTGTGTTTGTGTTGTTCGGAGAGGCATTTCGCATGTTCCTCCTGGGCGAGGCGATCGGCTTCGTGGCCTTTATGGCCGCCTGCGCGGTTCGCGTCGCCAAGGCGCTGCGAGATCCTCATGAGGTCGAAAGGTAAGTCGTGGAAATTTTTGAAAAGCTGCCTGATGAGATTAATCATCTGGTCAGCGAGTTCAGCTCCACCCCTGTCGTGGGCGATCTGAGCTGCGGCATCACGCAGTACTCGTTTTGGCTGATCGTCTCCACGATCGTGCTCCTGATCGTCCTGGCCGTGTTCAAGAAGAAGCAGACCCTGGTCCCCAAGGGCTTCTTCGTCAACGGTTTCGAGTACATCATCGAGTACGTCGAGAACGATATCGGCAAGGGCGTCGTGGGTGAGAACTGGAAGAAGCACTTCCCGTTCCTGTGCTCGCTTTTCCTGTTCATCCTGATCAATAACATGATCGGCCTGATCCCGGGAATGAAGCCCGGCACCGGTGCAATCGGCTCCACCGCCGCGCTCGCCATCTTCGCCTTCGTGTACTTCATCTACTACGGATGCAAGGCTCACGGCGTGATCGGCTACATCAAGAGCCTCGCTCCGCAGGGCGTGAGCTTCCCGATGAACGTGCTCGTGTGGGTCGTCGAGCTTTTCTCGACCTTCCTGCGCCTCATCACGCTCGCCGTCCGTCTGTTCTGCAACATGTTCGCAGGACACGTGGTCATGGGCTCGTTCGCCATCATGGCGAGCATGTTCATGCAGCCGCTGCTTCAGCAGGTTTCCGCGGCCCACGCCGTCGGCGCCCTGCCTTCGCTGGCCTGGCTTGCCATTCTCATCCTGATCTATGCGATCGAGCTTGTGGTCGGCGCCATCCAGGCTTACGTCTTCACGGTCCTTACCGCCGTGTATGTCTCCGAGGCAGAGGAGGTCGCGGAGGAGGAGTAGTCTTCCGTTCGCGCCTTAAAGGTAAGGCAATTCGTTAAACCGCCGGTGCCCGTACCCATGGAGCCCGGCAGTTATAAAAAGGTTATCCTGCGTGAAATAAGACACGCACGACAAAGGAGGAATCGTGGGAGTTATCGGTTACGGTCTCGGTGTTATCGGCGCTGGTCTTGCTATCGGCCTGTCTGCTCTGGGTGCTACGGGTGCTATGGCCCGTCAGCCTGAGGTCCAGGGCCGCGTGTTCACCGTCTTCATCATGGGCTCCGCTTTCGGCGAGGCTCTGGCTCTGATCGGCTTCGTTGTCGCGCTGATCGTTAAATAGCACGGAGCGTCAAGTATGAATCTTTCATCCCAGAAGAGCGCGATCGCACTCTCCGCGTCCGCGGCCGCGCTGCTCATGCCGGTTTCCGCGTTCGCCGAGGACGGCGCCGCCGGTGCGGACATCCTCATCCCTAAGATGGCGGAGTTCATCCCGGCGCTTATCGCCTTCCTGATTATCTGGATCGTGCTGGCCAAGGTCGCCCTGCCGGGCATCATGAAAACCATGGAGGAGCGCGGCAAGAAGATCGAGGAGAGCCTCGACGAGGCCGAGAAGACCAAGCAGGAGGCTATCGCCAAGCGCGCTGAGTCCGACTCGATCGTCACCGACGCCCGTCGTCAGGCTGCCGACATCGTTCTCGAGGCCCGTAAGGACGCCGAGTCCGAGCGTGCCCGTATCATCGAGGCTGCTCACAAGGAGGCCGAGGAGATCATCGCCAAGGCCCATACGACCGTCGAGGACGAGCGCAAGTCCATCTACGCCGGTGCCGCGAGCTCCATCGCCGACCTGTCCGTTGCCGTCGCCACCAAGATCGTGGGCGAGGCACTCGAGGACGATGCCGAGCAGAAGAAGCTCATCGAGCGCTACATCCAGGAAGCAGGTAGCCTGAATGCCGACTAGCCGCTATCAGGACAAGGTGCTCGAGACCTACGCGCGTTCCCTTTTGGAAGCCGCCAAGGCCGAGAACCATGTGTTCGAGGACCTCGAGATGATCGAGCGCTTGGCTTCTGCCAGCCCCGAGATCATCGCCGTGCTCGACACCATGTCCAAGCGCGACCAGCTCGACCTTCTTCCCAAGGTGGCAGCTGCCTTTAAGTATGTTGCCGAGGAAGACGAGGATGTAGTGGGCGTGACCGTCACCACGGCGATCCCGCTCGACGACGAGCTGCGTCAAACCATCACTAAGAAATGCGAGCAGGACTTCGGCCGCAAGGTATTCCTTATCGAGCAGGTCGACCCGTCTATCGTGGGCGGCCTGGTGCTCGAGGCCCGCGGCGAGCGTCGTGACATTTCCGTCAAGACGCAGCTGCGCATCGCGCAGGAGACCCTCGCAAACTCTGCTAATTCGTACGGAGGTGAAGCCTAATGTCCGAAACCCTCAATGCCCAGGATATCGCCAAGAAACTGCAGGAGCAGCTCACGAGCCTCTCCGCGACGGTCGATACGCATGAGGTTTCAACGGTCGACGAGGTAGGCGACGGCATCGCGCGCGTCTCCGGCCTCAAGAGCGCCATGGCAGGCGAGCTTCTGGAGTTCAAGAGCTCCGATACCGGTGAGACCGTCTTCGGCCTTGCCCAGAACCTTGACCGTGACGAGGTCGGCGCCGTTCTGTTCGGTGCCGTCGACTCCATCAAGGAAGGCGACGAGTGCCGCACCACTGGCCGCGTTATGGATATCCCCGTGAGCCGTGCCATGCTCGGCCGCGTCGTCAATCCGCTCGGCCAGCCCATCGACGGCCTGGGCGACATCGTCGCTACGCACCGTCGCCCCATCGAGTTCAAGGCTCCCGGCGTCATCGATCGTACCCCGGTGTGCGAGCCGGTTCAGACCGGTCTGCTCGCTATCGACTCCATGGTGCCTATTGGCCGCGGTCAGCGTGAGCTCATCATCGGTGACCGTAAGACCGGTAAGACCGCCATCGCCATCGACGCTATCCTCAACCAGCGCGGCAAGGGCATGGTCTGCATCTATGTCGCCATCGGCCAGAAGGCCTCCACGGTTGCCAACATCCGCGAGACCCTCGCTCAGCACGGTGCGCTCGACTACACCATCATCGTTTCGGCCACCGCTGCCGATTCCGCCCCTATGCAGTACATCGCGCCTATGGCCGGTGCCGCTATTGGCGAGTTCTTTATGTACAACGGCGAGGACGGCAAGCCCGCCAGCGAGACCAACCCCGGCGGCCACGTGCTCGTCATCTACGATGACCTGTCCAAGCAGGCTGTGGCCTACCGTCAGATGTCGCTGACGCTGCATCGTCCGCCCGGACGCGAGGCCTATCCTGGCGACATCTTCTACCTGCACTCTCGTCTGCTCGAGCGTGCCGTCAAGATGTCCAAGAAGAACGGTTACGGCTCCATGACGGCACTGCCGATCATCGAGACCCAGGACGGCGACGTCTCGGCCTACATTCCGACCAACGTCATTTCCATTACCGATGGTCAGATCTACCTGCAGTCCGAGCTCTTCTTCCAGGGTCAGCGCCCGGCAGTCGACGTGGGTATCTCCGTGTCCCGCGTCGGTGGCGATGCGCAGACCAAGGCCATGAAGCAGGTCGCCGGCAACCTCCGTCTGGACCTCGCTTCCTATCAGGAGCTCGCTGGCTTTACGCAGTTCGGCTCCGACCTCGACGAGGCTACTCAGAAGCAGCTGACCCACGGTGCTCGCATGACCGAGCTCCTGAAGCAGCCGCGTTACAAGCCGTTTGAGGTTGGCGAGCAGATCGTTACGCTGTTCGCTGGCAACGAGGGCTTCCTGGATGACCTGGAGATCGCCGACGCGCTGCCTTTCCGTGCCGAGCTCATCGAGTACATGGACAATGGCTTTGGTTCGCTGCTCGACAAGGTTCGCGCCAAGAAGATCGATGATGACACCAAGGCTGAGCTCTTGCGCGTCATCGGCGACTTCAAGCAGCAGTTCATGGCCAAGCACCATTCGGATGTTTCTGGATCAGAGGAGAACTAAGCCCCATGGCCAACCTTCGCGACATTAAGAAGCGAATCTCCTCGGTTACCACGACCAAGCAGATCACGCGCACGATGGAGATGGTCTCTACGGCCAAGATTCGTCGTGCCCTCGATCGCTCCAAGCAGGCCGAGCCCTATAAGGAGGCGCTGACCGACGTCATGTTGACGGTCGCCGGCGACGCCTCCTGTTCGGGCACCGATCCCATGCTGCAGAAGCATGAGAGCGTCAAGCATGGCCTGATTGTCGTTATTGCCTCGGACCGCGGCCTTGCCGGCGGTTTCAATACGACGGTGGAGCGCACGGCCGAAAAGCTCGCCGCTTCTTGGGCGAACGACGGCATCGAATGCGAGATCATCGCGTGCGGGCGTAAGCCGGCCACGTATTTCCGTGACCGCGCAAACGTTGTCATGCACTTTGAGGGCAACTCCTCTGAGCCCGATTTCAATCAGGCCCGCATGATCTCCTCTCATATCTGCGATGCGTATCGTGCCGGTGAGCTTGACCGTGTCGAGCTTGTCTACCACCACGCCAAGAACCGCGTGGATCAGGAGCTTCGCGTCGAGCATCTGTTGCCGCTCGACCCCGAGATGATCGCTATGGCCCACGGTCCGCGTAAGAACGAGACCGACGCCCCTAAGCGCATCTCGTCCACGTTCGAGTTCGTGCCCTCTCCCGAGCATGTTCTCGGCAAGCTTGTGCCGTCTTATATCCTGACGGTCATCTACCAGGCCCTGATCGATTCGGCGGCTGCCGAGCAGGGTGCACGCCGCAAGGCCATGCACTCCGCGACGGAAAACGCCACCGCGATCATCTCGACCCTTACCCGCACGTATAGTCGCGTGCGCCAGGCTTCGATCACGACCGAGATTAACGAGATCGTCGGCGGAGCCTCAGCATTGGAGGAACAGTAATGGCTAATAACACCGTAAAGCTTGCGGTCGAGGAAGCCACCAAGAAGACGACTGCCGGTGATGGTCGCATCGTGCGAATCATCGGCCCTGTCGTCGACGTCAAGTTTGACGGCGCGGTGCCCCCGATCTACAACGCGCTCACGGTCGAGGCCGAGACCCCGATCGGTCATCTGAGCACGATCCTCGAGGTCGAGAGCCAGCTTCCGGGCGGCGTCGTCCGCACGGTCGCCATGTCCTCGACCGACGGCCTGCAGCGCGGCCTCATCGCCACCGATACCGGTGAGCCCATGAAGATGCCCGTTGGTCCCAAGACGCTCGGCCGCATTTGGAACGTCATGGGCAAGCCCGTCGACGGCAAGCCCATGCCCGAGGTGGAGGAGTTCTACCCCATCCACCATGCAGCGCCCCGTTTCGACGAGCTCACCACCAAGACCGAGATCTTCGAGACCGGCATCAAGGCCGTCGACCTGCTCGAGCCCTACATCCGCGGCGGCAAGACAGGTCTGTTCGGCGGCGCCGGCGTCGGCAAGACCGTTCTGATCCAGGAGCTCATCAACAACCTCGCCCAGGAGCACGGCGGCACCTCGGTGTTCACCGGCGTCGGCGAGCGTACCCGCGAGGGCACCGACCTGTTCCTCGAGATGAGCGAGTCTGGCGTTATCGACAAGACCTGCTTGGTCTATGGTCAGATGAACGAGCCGCCCGGAGCGCGTCTGCGCATCGGTCTGGCCGGCCTTACCACCGCTGAGTACTTCCGCGATCGCGGCCAGGACGTTCTGCTGTTCATCGACAACATCTTCCGCTTCTCCCAGGCAGGTTCCGAGGTTTCCGCACTGCTGGGCCGTATGCCGTCCGCCGTTGGTTACCAGCCCACGCTGGCAACCGAGATGGGCGACCTCCAGGAGCGCATTACCTCGACCAAGACGGGCTCCATTACCTCCGTCCAGGCTGTCTACGTCCCCGCAGACGACCTGACCGACCCGGCGCCTGCCACGACGTTTACGCACCTCGACGCCACCACGGTTCTTTCGCGTAGCATTTCGTCGCTCGGCCTGTTCCCGGCTATCGACCCGCTCGCATCTTCCTCCGACGCTCTCGATCCCTCGATTGTCGGCGAGGAGCACTACCGTGTCGCCGTCAAGGTCCAGGAGCTCCTGCAGGAGTACTCCGACCTTCAGGACATCATCGCCATTCTGGGTATGGACGAGCTGTCCGAGGAGCAGCGCCTTACGGTCAACCGTGCCCGTAAGATTCAGCAGTTCCTCTCGCAGTCCTTCCACGTCGCCGAGAAGTTCACCGGCAACCCCGGTGTCTACGTCCGCGTCGAGGATACCGTCCGCTCTTTCGCCGAGATTGTCGACGGCAAGGCCGATGACCTGCCCGAGCAGGCTTTCCGCTATGCTTCCACGATTGAGGACGTGCGCGAGCGCGCCCGCAAGATGGGGGAGAAGTAGGTTATGCGTATCCGCATCGTGTGCCCCGTGAGCTGCGCCTATGAGGGCGACGCTGCGTTTGTGTCGATTCCGTCCACGGATGGCGAGTTTGGCGTTCTGCCTGCTCACTCCAGCGAGATCTGCACGATCGACCGCGGTTACGTTCGCGTTTCCGATAAGGCCATGGGCACTGTCGACCACACGTTTGCCGTGGCCGGCGGCTATGCCCAGGTTGCGGACGATGTCGTGACCGTTCTCGCCGAGCGCGCTTGCGATTTGGCGACCGTCGATGCCGACAAGCTTAAAGCTGATATTCAAGGTTTTGAAGAGAAGCTGGGTAATTTGTCGGAGGATGATGCACGCCGCGCCTACCTCTATAATGAAATCGCATGGTGTAAGCTCAAGCTTGCCCAATAGTCAAACGATTTAGCGTTCGACCATTTGCGAACACATCATGCCCGGGATGGCCCAGCCACCCCGGGCATGCTTTTTGAAAGGGTAGACCTTGGATATTATCCGCGTTGAGGGTGGCCACGCCATCGGAGGCTCCGTGCCCGTTTCGGGCGCCAAGAACTCCGCGCTCAAACTCATGGCGGCAACGCTTCTGGCGCCGGGCAAGACGACGCTGCAGAACGTGCCCGATATTTCCGATGTCCACGTGATGGGCAAGGTGCTCAAAGGCATGGGCGCTACGATCGATGTTCTCGACGAACACACGCTCGAGATTGATACCTCTCAGGTCGATTCATGGGAGGCCCCCTACGAGCTCGTTGCCAAGATGCGCGCTTCCACCGCCGTCATGGGACCCCTGCTGGGCCGCTTCCATCGCGCCAAAATTGCCATGCCGGGCGGCTGCAACCTGGGTGCTCGCAAGATCGATATGCACATTCTTGGTCTTGAGGCCCTGGGCGTTGAGTTCGATACCGCCCACGGTTACATCAACGCTAATGCGCCCCAAGGTCTGCGCGGTACCACCGTCACGCTCGAGTTCGCCAGCGTCGGTGCGACCGAGAACCTCATCATGGCCTCTGTGCGCGCACAGGGCACCACGGTTATCGATAATGCCGCCCGCGAGCCCGAGATCGTCGATCTCGCTAACATGCTCAACGAGATGGGCGCCAAGATTGTTGGCGCCGGTACGCCCGTCGTGACTATCGAAGGCGTGGAAGAGCTCCATCCCGTTACCCATCGCGTGGTGGGCGACCGCATCGAGGCCGGTACCTTTATCGTTGCCGGTGCGTTGATGGCCGACGATCGCGGTGTCGACGTCACGGGTTTTTGCCCCATTCACTTGGGCATGGTGCTCAAGAAGATGGAGCTCATGGGTATCGACTGCGAGCGCGTCGAAGATGGCGTCCATGTGAACCGTGCCGAGCGTATCAAGCCGGTCGACATCCAGACGCTTCCGTTCCCCGGTTTCCCGACCGACATGCAGGCGCAGATTATGGTGCTCTCCGCCCTTGCCGACGGCAGTTCCGTTATTACCGAAAATATCTTCGAGAATCGCTTTATGTTTGCCTCTGAGCTGGTGCGCATGGGTGCCGACATTCGTATCGAGAGCCATCATGCCATGATTCATGGCGTCAAGGGCTTCTCGGGTGCACAGGTTACCTCGCCCGATCTGCGTGGCGGAGCGGCCCTCATCGTAGCGGGCTTGATCGCCGACGGGACGACCGAGGTTTCGGCCATCCATCACATCAAGCGCGGCTACGAGCAGTTTGTCGAAAAGCTGCAGGCGCTCGGCGCGCATGTCGAGCATGCTACCGTCCCCGATCCCGTCATCTACTAATACAGGTTGCCTATGTTTAATAAAAAGCCCCTCGCGGATACCACCGCCCGAAGACCCTCAACTGGTGCGCAGGCCAAGATCTACAGTCGCGATAACGTGGCTCGCTATTCCGAGCGCGCTCGTCAACGTCGTCGTAGCCACACGATTCGTCACGTCGCGCTCATTGTCGTGCTTGGCGTGCTGCTGAGTGCCACTACCGCTGCCGGCCTGTGGTTTGCCACCATTATGGGCAAGCTCGGCGATTCCAATGTCATTACCGACAATCTGCGTCGGGTTCTGGTTGACACCGATGAGGCAAAGGATCCGTTCTACGTGCTGCTTCTTGGCACCGACGGCCGTCCGGGCGAGGATACGTATCGTGCCGACTCGATTATCCTGGCACGCATCGACCCCACGCAAAAGCAGGCGACGCTCATTTCCGTTCCGCGCGACACCAAGGTCGAGTACAAGGGCGAGACCATGAAGATCAACGCCTGCCATACCGTTGGCGGCGCCGAGGCCATGGTCGAGGCGGTCAACGAGCTGTGCGGTGTTCAGATTTCCCACTATGCCGAGGTCAGCTTCGACGGTATGCAGGCGCTGATTGATTCGGTTGGCGGTATCGACATTAACGCAACCGATGATGTTGACGACCCCGAGCACCTGGATATTAAGATTACCGCTGGCCAGCAGCATATGGACGGTGCCACCGCCCTTACCTATGCCCGCTGCCGCTACACCTATGCCGACGGCGATTACACGCGCATGCGCCACCAGCGCCAGGTGCTTGGCGCCCTTGCCAACCAGATTCTCAATAACTTCGATGCCACGAAGATCTTTGGCCTGGTTAATTCGCTGTCCGATATGCTCGTAACCGATATGAGCGTTCAGGATATCGTGGCTACGGTCAACGCCATGCGCGGTATGGATGTCGACGGTATCTACTCGGCCAACCTGCCCTCGTACGCCGACGACAGCACCATGATCGACGGTGTGAGCTACGTCTTTGTCTACGAGGACGAGCTCAAGGAAATGATGGAGCGCGTCGATGCCGGCAAGGATCCCAAGGGTCCCAACACCATGGGTCTTTCCGATGGTTCCAGCTCTACGATTGGCGACCTGAACAACAACACGTCTGACGATTACGCAAACGGTACCGCAACCTCATCGGTCAGCTCTGACGATTCCGATGACTCAAGCGATTCAAGCGATTCGGACTACTACGAAGAGCCCACCGGCGACGGCAACGGCTACGAAGCTAACTACTAGAGTTACGCGGTTTTACCAAACCGCGTAACCAGTTGACGCTGCAAACCCGCCAGAGCGGCAATCTGCCTTTCAACTTCGGCGGCATGATCAAAAGATCAATGCCACCTCGTTTCAAGGCACCTTGCTTGCTCTGGCGGGATTTCGCTGTCGGTGCCAAAACATCGGCGTAACACTTGGCACATGGGTAGTCATTGGGGACGTTCTTAAACGACTGGTCAAAGGGGACACTCTTGATGCACTTGGCACTTGGGGACGTTCCTTTTGTGCCGGCAGTTTGGGACACTCCTTGCGTTAAGAGGCTGGCGTGCGTCAACCTGTTCACATTGCAGCAAAAAAATCGCCCCGTTCTCGGTTGAGGACGGGGCGATTCGTCTTTCGGACTTGTGCAGCCAGGCTTATGCAAAGCGGGCGACGAGCTCCTGGAGCACATCGGTCATCTTGACGAGCGAACTGACCGGGACGAACTCGTTGACGCTGTGGTAGCAATAGCCGCCGGTGGAAAGGTTGGGGCAGGGCAGACCGCGGAACGACAGCTGCGCGCCGTCGGTGCCGCCGCGAATCGGCAGCACTTGGGGCTCAACGCCGCAGGCAAGGTAGGCTTCCTTGGCAACATCAATAAGCTCGGGATAGTCACGAACGATCTCGGCCATATTTCGATACTGCTGCTTAATCTCGACCGTCACACGCTCCTCACCCAGACGCTGGTTGAGCATCGAGGCGGCGGCATCAATAAGGTCGAGTTTCTGCTGGAACTTGGCGGCGTCATGGTCGCGGACGATATAGCGCGCTGTGGCGTGATCGACGGTCGCAGATACACCCTCAAGGTGATAAAAGCCCTCGTAGCCTTCCGTATACTCCGGGCGCTGCACGTAGGGGAGCAACGCGTTGAAGTCGCAGAACAGATTGCCTGCGTTGACCATACGACCCTTAGCGTCGCCCGGGTGGATGGACTGGCCCTCAAAGCGGACGGTCGCCTCGGCGGCGTTAAAGCACTCCCACTCCAGCTCGCCGATGGGGCCGCCGTCGACCGTGTAGGCGTACTTGCAGCCAAAGGTATCGATATCCAACAGCTCGGCTCCGTGGCCGATCTCCTCGTCAGGGCAGAAGCAAATGCCGAGTGCGGGATGGGGCAGAGAAGGGTCCTGAGCGATACGCGCGACAAGCGACATGATCTCGGCGACGCCTGCCTTGTCGTCTGCGCCCAGCAGCGTGGTGCCGTCGCTGCAGACCAGGTCCTCACCCGCGAGGTCATTCAGGGCGGGAAGCTTGGCGGTACTCATGGCAACGGGTTTACCGTCAACCGTGCCGCAGACCAGGTTGCCGCCTTCGTAGTGCACGATGTGCGGCTTCACGCCGGCGCCCGGTGCAACTTCGGTGGTGTCGAGATGGGCGATCAGGCCCAGGGCGGGCTTGTCCTCAGCGCCCGCACTTGCTGGGATATGCGCGCAGACATAGGCGTGCTCGGTCACGTGGGCATCTTCCGCACCAAGCTCGCGCAGTTCTTCAGCCAGTACGTTGGCAAGGTCAAACTGAACGGCGCTCGAGGGTACCTGGTCGCAGTTTGCATCCTCGGACTGCGTGTTGATCTGGACGTAGCGCAAAAAGCGCTCGAGGACATCGGGGCTCGTGGTGGTGTTTTCCATAAAGACCGCTCCAATCTTGGTTGTCGTGTGCAACAAGAACTCTAGCACGGTATGCCACGGCATACCATGACGCTTGGATGGGGTAGAATCAGCCATTGAATGCAGAAGGGACGGAAGATCATGGATACGACAAATAGCTCGCGCGAACTACATCTGACGGTGGCGAACGAAGACTACTTGGAGTGCATGGTTCGCATTGAAAGCGAAGAGGGGGAAACCAACGGCGTGCGATCGGTCGACATCGCGCAGCGCCTTGGCGTCTCCAAGGCATCGGTCAATAAAGCGGTTTCGGCGCTCAAGGCATCCGAACTTGTCGAGCAATCGCACTACGGCAAGGTAGTCCTGACCGATCGCGGCCGCGAGGTTGGTACGGCTATCTGGTACCGTCATCGCCTCATCCGCACGTTTTTGGTTCAGGAGCTCGGTGTCGAATTTGAGCGAGCCGATTCCGAGGCCTGCATGATGGAGCATGCGCTTTCCGAGGACACGATGAACCGCTGGCTCGCCTATCTCGAAAAGCAGGGAATCAGCGTCGAGGAATAGCGGGATATATATGGATACGAGTTATTACAACCGCTTTGGTGCCGAGGAACTTACGCGCCGCTTGTCGAGCGAGACCTTGTTGGCGCAGGGCCCCATGGGCAGTGTTCTGTTGAGTGAGTACGATGCCGCCGACATTCCACCGGCGTTTTGGAATCTGGCAGAGCCGCAGACCGTTTCTCGTATCCATCGCTTGTATGTCGCCGCCGGCGCGCAGGTGCTCATTACCAACACCTTTCAGGCATCGAGCTATGCCCTCAAGCACGACCAGATTGCGCCGTCCGTGGCGGAGGTCAATCGCGGGGCCGTCGACGATGCCCGCCAGGCGCACCCTCAGCTGCTGCTGGGCTCGATGGGCCCGATCGGTATTGAGTGGTTTGCCGAGGACTCTGCCGAGTATCGTGAAATCCGAGGCATTGCGCGCGAACAGGCGCACGCCTTGCTCAATGCCGGCGTTGACGGTCTGCTGATCGAGACGGTGACGTCTATCCGTAATTTGCAGCCCATGCTTGCCGGCGCCCGAGATGCCGCCGACGGCATGCCTGTTCTGGTGAGTTTTGTCGTTGACGATAAAGGCGACCTGTTGGGCGATGGCCTCAACATCGAGGCGGCCGTTTTGTACGCCGAAAAACACGGCGCAAACTCGGTTGGTGTTAATTGCTGTTCGCTTGCGGCCGCGAACGCGGCGGTGCCCAGGATGGTTGCATCGGCGACTACTCCCGTCACGGTGCGTCCCAACGTAGGCGATCCGGTCCAGACTCAGGATGGCCCCGTATGGCACGAGAACCCCGAAGCTTTCGCGCGCGCATGCATCGAATGGAGACATGCCGGTGCCGCAATGGTGGGCAGTTGCTGTGGAACCACGGCAATCACTACGGCCGCGATGGCCGAGGCGCTCGATATATAAAGGGCAAAACCGCTCCATACGGGGCGGTTTTTTTATTGCTTGCATGTCCTCGGCAGCATTTGCCCAAATGGTGAATGCTGGTGCCGGCAGGTTGCCGAGTGCATGTTGCGGGTATACCCCATGCGTACCATGATCCAAACACTGTGAGGTGTCTGCGCGTGTGCGCGATAATTCATTTTGGAACTGACGGTTGGCGCGCTCGCGTCGATGAGGACTTCACTGCCGATAACGTTGCCCGTATCGCCGATGCCGTCGGCGAGTTGTGGCAAAAGACCAATCCGGGCAAAACAGTATATATAGGGTTCGACACCCGGCCCCTGGCGAGCGAGTTCGCTGAACTTGCGGCGGGCGTGCTAGCAGCGCACGGGCTGGACGCCGTGCTCGCTTCGCGACCTGTTCCGACCCCTGCCCTTACGTGGGCGGCGGCTTATGACGGTGAGGCGTGCGGCGCGCTCATGGTGACGGGGTCCCATCATCCGCAGGGTTATCTGTGCCTCAAGATTCGCATGGGTGACGGCTCAACCGCCAACCAGGATGTCATCGAAGAGCTCGAAGAGACCATGGCTCCCGAGCCAATGGGGATCGAGGGGCAATATCGCACCGCGGATATCATTCCTGACTATATGCAGGCGGTGGCATCATTTGTCGATGCCGAAGCCATCCGCGCCGCGCACCTGCGCGTGGTTGTCGATCCCATGGGCGGCGCAGCCCAGGGCTATCTAGCCGACTTGCTGCGCGAGCTTGGCGTTGAGGCGCACGAGATTCACGCCGGGCAGGCGTCTGACCAAGAAGATATCTGCCCCGACCCCGTTGAACCTTGGGTGGACGCTTGCGAGCGCACGGTTATCGAGGACGGAGCTTGCGCTGGCCTGGTGACCGACGGCGACGCCGACCGTATCGGCGCGGTTGACGAGCGCGGCAGATATATACATCCGCATCAGATCATGGCGCTCGTTTTGGGCGACTTGGTTCAATTTCGTAATTTGGAGGGGCGCGTCGTCGTCAATCTTTCATGCTCGACGCTCGTACGTCGCATTGCCGAGGCGCTTGGCTGCCGCGTGACCGTCAAACCAGTCGGTTTCAAATATATAGCGGCGGAGATGAAGAAGGGCGGCGTCCTCATAGGCGGCGAAGAAGCCGGTGGTATCGGCATCGCCGCGCATATGCCCGAGCGCGATGGAATCCTCGCCTGTCTGATTCTGTGTGAGCTTATGGCAAAGACGGACGCGCCTTTGGGCGTTCTGGTCGACCAACTCGAGGACAGTTTTGGTAAGACGAGTTACGGTCGACGCGATTTGCGCCTTGAGGCCGAAGATGCCGAAACGTTACGAACCCTGCTGCCGGGCGTAAACCCCAAGTCGATTTGTGGCAAGGTGCCGCAAAACGTTAGTCATATGGACGGCTTGCGTCTGTCATTCGAGGATGACACGTGGCTGCTGGTCCGTCCTAGCGGGACCGAACCAGTGGTGCGCGTCTACGCCGAGGGGTTCTCGGTGGAAGAACGTGATGAGTTGCTCGATGCTGGCTGTGCTTTAGCTAGGGGGACGTATCCGCTTTAACCATGAGACTGCCTTATATAAAGAGATGCTCGGCGAGCGGTAGTTAACGGCTGGCAAACGTTAGTCGGATCACAAGATGTGTAGGAAATGTGTACGCCCAGATTCCCGCCCGCGGCGCCCCTCCGGTCTGGCAATATATCTCCTTGCCGCGCGGCCCGGTCGGACCGGATGAGCC
>JAHAGQ010000020.1 GCA_018373675.1 Collinsella sp.
CAAAGGAAAGCACTTAATGTGCTTTCCGTCTTGCGCAGGACTGTAGAGCAGCAAACTTAACCCGCGCCAGCCGGCCCCGGAGACCCTCCCGGAGGGGCCCAAAAAATATTTTCAAAAAAGTTGTTGCGCACCGGACAGACTTCTGTGTATACTAATCCCCGCAGCGCACGCGAGCGGAAACAAACGCGAACGACTGCCTGGGGAGTTAGCTCAGTTTGGTTAGAGCGCCGGCCTGTCACGTCGGAGGTCGCGGGTTCGAGCCCCGTACTTCCCGCCAACGCAATTAAAGCCACGTCTTCGGACGTGGCTTTTTGCGTTTGATAGGACCTTGATCCCATCGGCCCTTTTCGCCCAAAACCAAATCCTTCCAATTCCCGGACAAGCTCCGTTTGAGACATGTGTTTAAACAAGGCGTTTGTTGCACAACACCAGTTCAACGAAGCAGGGGGTTAGGTTATACTAAATTACACTATGGGCCGTTTTTGATGCAAGAGGCTTCAAACACGGCATTCAGTGGGCACCCGTTTTGCTATTTGGGCGTCCATACGGCCATTGGTGTCTCGACGTAAGCTCGGCTCCGGAGCTCGTTCGAGCTGTTCCTATTCCTTGAAAGGGGAAAAATGGACATATCGAGGAAGACTGATTACGCCCTTCGCATGCTCGCGATGCTTGCCGAGGACCCGGAGCGTCTGCTTTCTGTTCGCACCGCCGCCGAAGAGGTCAATGTCCCGTATTCGTTTGCCCGTTCGATTCAGCATGGTTTGGTTCAGGCCGGTATTGTGGAGAGCCTGCGCGGCGTCCATGGCGGCATGCGTCTTAAAGTCAGTCCCGACGATGTCACCATCCGCCAGGTCGTTGAGGCCGTTCAGGGCCCCATGGTCATGAACGATTGCACCGCGCCCGAAGGCGACTGTGCACGCATGGGTACGTGCTGCTATCATCCCCTGTGGGCCGGAGCTCAAGCGCTGATGCGCGACTACCTCGATTCCGTTTCGCTGGGCGATATCGTCGCTCACCGCCAGTTCCCGGCCGTCGATTCCAAGTTCGCCGACCGCGATGCGTTTCCCGAGTACGCCACCTGTGCGTGCGCTTGCCGGGAGGAATAGCGCCGCATAAGGAGCATAGCCATGATTCAGGACCCCTTTCGTTCGATGATTCGTTCGGAAGGGGTCCTGCGTTATCGCGACCTTCCGTGGCGCCGCACGCGCGACCCGTACATTATTTGGCTCTCCGAGGTTATGCTGCAGCAAACGCAGGTGCCGCGTGTGGAGAGGCGTATGCCCGCGTGGCTCGACCGCTTTCCGACCGTACAGGCGCTCGCTCAGGCCGCACCTTCCGACGTTTTGGATGCCTGGCAGGGGATGGGCTACAACCGGCGTGCCCTGGCGCTTCACAGAGCCGCTCAGTGCGTTATGGAAGACTGGGGTGGGGAGTTTCCGCGTGAGACGCGCGACCTGGTCGCCCTGCCCGGTATTGGCCCGGCGACGGCGCAGGGCATCCGGTCGTTTGCATTTGATCTTCCGGGCGTGTATCTGGAGACCAACGTGCGCACGGTCTTTCTGCATCATTTCTTTCCCGATGTGCCGGCCGTTCCCGATCGCGAGCTGGTGCCGCTGATTCAGGCCGCCTGTCCGGCGGCTCCCGGTGCGACAGCGGATGAGATCGCTCCCTTTGCCGTGCCGCTCGATGATGCCGACACACCGCGCGCATGGTATTACGCGTTGCTGGATTACGGCGCGTATCTTAAAAAGACGCTGCCCAATCCGTCCAGGCGGTCGGCGAGCTATAGCCGTCAGTCCAAGTTTGAGGGCTCGCGCCGTCAAAAGCGTGCCCATATTGTGCGTATGCTGCTGGCTGCGCGCGATGGGCGGCCGTCGGGCATTACGCTCGATGAAGCCGTTGCAGGCGTTAACGAGATGGAGACGGCAGCCGGCCGAGAGTCGGTCGATCACGATCTTGTCGCAGACATTTTGGCCGACTTGGAGCGCGAGGGCTTTTGCCGCTCCGAGGGTGATCGCTGGCTAAGCGTGTAGCCAACCCGAATCTGAAGAAGAGGATTGTAAGGTTTAAATTCTCGGCTTGAGGGCATCCTAAAGACAAGGCCGCTCGAAGCCTACGGGCGGCATGTTGAAGGGAAGTACACCTATGGATTTTGAGAACTCTCAAACCAAGAAGAACCTCGAGACCGCTTTTGCCGGTGAGTCCCAGGCACACACCAAGTATCGCTACTACGCATCCAAGGCCAAGAAGGACGGCTACGTTCAGATCTCGAATATCTTTGCCGAGACCGCAGGCAACGAGTCCGAGCACGCCAAGCTGTGGTTTAAGTATCTGCACGACGGCGCCGTTCCCGACACCCTGGACAACTTGCGTGATGCCGCTGCAGGCGAGAACTACGAGTGGACCACGATGTACGACGAGTTCGCCAAGACCGCCGAGGAGGAGGGCTTTACCGAGATTGCCGAGAAATTCCGTGGCGTCGGTGCTGTCGAGAAGGCTCACGAGGAGCGCTACAACAAGCTTGTCGAGCGCATTGAGTCGGGCGAGGTGTTTGAGCGCGAGGGCGTGAAGGTGTGGAAGTGCCTGAACTGCGGGCACCTGCACGTTGGTGCCGAGGCGCCTGAGGTGTGCCCGGTGTGTAACCACCCGAAGGCGTACTTTGAGGAGCAGGTGGTGAACTACTAGCGCTTGGCGCTGGCGTGAGCTGGGCCGGGAGGGCCGGACTACCTTCCCTCCTCGCTCACGGCTTCGCAGGGTCGCGTTGAGGGAAGGTAGTCCGGCCCTCCCGGCCCGCTTTGGTTCGTTGCGTGCTCGCTACAGAAAAGCTGATAACTAAGTTTGTGTGCCGCCCCTATCGGGGCGGCACGTTTTTGTATGGGGACTGGTTGGGACGGCACCGTTCATGGGTGGGGTACACTGGGTGGCGACTTTTAGTTTATCTACTACCTGATGGGGTGTTTTTGTATGGGTAAGAAGTCTCGGGCTCGGGTTGCTGCGGCGGGGACTCGCAAGGATCCTGGTCGTCGGGTTGCCGAGGGCAAAAAGGCCGATCGTGTCGAGAAGGACAAGAAGGTCGGTGCGCATGCTCATCCTGAGTGGGCGCCTCACCTCAATACGGCTAGCGAGGATCTGACTGCTAAGTTGTTTACTCTGGTCGAGGTTATCTTGGGCGTGGTGCCCGTGGTGGTCATTGGCTTGTTCTTGGCTTCGAAAGATGCCACGAGCGTGGATAAGCTCACCGATGTCTTTTCTCAGGACCCCTCGATGGTGGTTACGTTTATCTCTGCGTGCCTGCAGCCGTTTGTGGCGTACATGTTGTACATGATTTATCGCAAATACTGCGAGGGCGACGCTGGTTTTGCCGCCGGCAACCTGATCGGTCTTTTGTGCTCCGAGATCCTACTGCTCAATATCCCAGGCGTCATCGGTATGGGCATCTTGCTGTGGCGTGTTTGGCGCAACGTCGCCCCGCACTTTGAGAGCTGGTTGTTTGAGCGTCGTGCAATGGGCGTGCTGGCAGACATTGCGGGCTCGCTCGTGATTTTAGCCTTGGCGTTTATGTGCGCCACCGCCGCCCGCGGTCTCGCGGGCATGTAGTCTGTCCTCACCGACCACGGAGCGCAGGGCAACTGCTGGTTTCACCGCTCCGGACGTCAGACCCGCGGCGCATCCCTTTCCCTCTCGCTCACGGCTTCGCAGAGTCACGCGAGGCAAAGGCATGCGCCGCGGGTCTGACGACGCGGGCTTGCCAACGAGTTTTGGCTAATAGATTGGTTTGTGTGCCGCCCCTTTGGGGCGGCACTTTTTGTGTGGGGTCCCGGTCTCCACAATTTTCGTCAAGCTTTTGGTTAGATTTTGGTCAGTTGGCGTAAGGGTGGAAGGCCAAAAGATTGCTGGCGAAAAAAGCTCAGAGAAAGTGCTGGTAGGGGAGTTGTTGAGCTTTTCGACAGCTTTTGAGCAAAAGAAACTTTGTGGCTATTGCCGGCGATTGCGTTGTCGCGGTCATGGCGGTGCGGGATGCTGGTCGTAAGCGTCGAACGCTCCGATTTTGGAGGCCAACATGGACCTGTTTCTTGAGACCCCACAGCAACAAGCCGAGCGCATGCTGCGGCAGCAGCGGCGGCTTATAGAGATGCAAATGCAAGGGGTTGCCAACCAGGCGCCCGTGCAAAACGTCGTGCCCGCTGCTGTACCTGCAGCCGTGCCCGGGTGCGAATCGGCACCAGAGGCCTATTCCGTACAGCAAGATTCATATGCGCAGGAGCTCGCGTTCGACAAGCGTCGTGCGCGTCGTCGCCGCGTGGGCCAGCGCCTGCGCACATTGGCGATGATCGTGCTCATTCCGCTAGGACTTGCGGCAATCTTCTTGGCCTCATATGCCCTCACGTGCATTCTCAACGGTGCCTCGCCCAATGAGGTGCTCCAGCATCTAGCGGCCCTGGGCCAGCGCCTAGGCGATGTCGCAACAACCATCCGCGCCGGCTGGGAGAGTTAGCGTTTGTCACATTAGGACTTCTAGGGTGTACGAATTATCGCCACGAGCAGAATTCTTGCATCCTGTGGGTCCTGTCGTGCGACTGAATAGTATTATTGAAGATAAATAATAATAGGATTTGCTATGTATAAGCAGGATTTAGAGCAGACTCTTTTGGGCATTGACGAAGAGGCGGAGCTGGAAATAGGTCCAAGAGACGACAGGCCGAACGTTGTATTGGTGGGAGGAAGCGCCTTCATGCTAAACGATGTGACGAATCGTTCGGTTACACATGACATTGATGTGTTTGAGGCAGATAGGTGCCTCCGCGAGATCATAGCTCGATACCCCGAGGTGAATGGTATGGCGGTGGCATATTGTAATCAGATGCCGTTCAATTACGAAGATCGTTTGATTCCCTTGGATATTGGGGCGCGCTTTATCAGGTACTTTACGCCATCCTTGGAGGACCTGGCGGTAATGAAGCTCTATGCCTGTCGTCCGAACGACATCATCGATCTTCATAGCCAGGCATTCGTCGACCGACTTGATTGGGGACTGCTCGAACGGCTTATATTCGACGAGGGCGAGGCGCTGGCGTCGTCGCCTTCGGAGCGGAGTTATCAAGAGATGGTCTGTGCATACAGGCAATACAAAAAGGAGGTGCTCGGTTGAATCTGACCTTTGAGGGATTCTTAAAAGGCTATTGCCGAGAGCTATCCGGACAGCAGTCGCTCAGTTTTAGAAAACTGGTTAAGCAAGCGACGACGGTTGCGACGCGCGTGGCGGAGCCCCTGTTTTTGCTCGCTTTGGCACAGGGTAAAGCCGAATACGTTCTGGGCTTATCCGAGGGTTCGTGGATGGAAGAGGGTTACCGAGGCGTTTTGTCCTTGTACGCCCAAACGGGTAGCCTGGCATCTCTATGCGCCGAGGACAAACTTCCTAATCGTTATGCCAACGTTTGGCGTGCGTATAGAGCGGTGAAGGAAAAGCCAGTGGCGGACAGAAGAATCAACGCCCTGATGCGAAAAAGAACGTTGGGAGCGCTAGAGGAATCGGGTGTAACGCGCTACGGTCTCTGCCGCGATTTGAATCTGAATAAGGGAAACGTGTACGCATATTTAGCCGGTGATGACTCAAAGGTGAGCAGGGAGACGGCGCGCCGCATTATGGAATATGCGGAGGAGAGGGGCGCCCAAGAAGGGGCCGGGCGCCCGGTGCGTATGGCGGGGTAAGATTGATCGCGGTTTTGATTGGTGCTCGATTGGGTTTGTTGGGCGGAGTTTATGTCTGCTATTGATATTGTGCTTGTTGTGATCGCCTTGGTGGCGGTGGGGGTTGCTGTGGCTTGCGCCCTCCAGCTCAAGAGCCTGCGTGCCGAGTTGCGGGAGCGTGGCGACAGTAGCGCGGAAACGCTGGCAGCACTCGAGCAGGCCAACAACGCGCTCGATGCCCTGAACGTCGCGCTGACCGAAACTCGCCGCACGGCCAATGCCATCGCGCAGCAGCAGACGACAGATGCGGCCGTGGAGCAGCAACGTTACCTGACCATCGCACGTGAGTTTTCGCAAGCTGGTGACCGGATGGATGACCTGCGCCGCGAGACGGCCCAACAGCTCGGTGCCAACCGCGAGGGTATCGAGCATCGCCTGGACAAGGTGCGCGAAACGGTCGATGCTCAGCTGGGCGCCATCCGCAAAGACAACAACGTGCAGCTCGATCAAATGCGTGCGACGGTGGACGAGAAGCTCTCCCGCACGCTCAACGACCGACTGTCGGCATCGTTTAGGCAGGTGAGCGACCAGCTCGAGGCCGTGTACAAGGGCCTGGGCGATATGCAGTCCATTGCCACCGGCGTAGGCGACCTCAAGCGCGTGCTGGGCAACGTCAAGGCGCGTGGCATTTTGGGCGAGGTACAGCTGGGTGCAATCCTGGCGGACATCCTTACGCCCGACCAGTATCTGGAAAATGTCGCCACCAAGCCCGGCGCCTCGGAGCGCGTTGAGTTTGCCGTCAAACTGCCGGTAGACGAGGGCGATCCCGTGCTGCTGCCGATCGACTCCAAGTTTCCCGGCGATGCGTACGAGCATCTGCTCGACGCGCAAGAGTCGGGTGATGCCGAGACTGTGGCCACCGCGCGCAAGACGCTCGACGCCATGGTGAAGCGCGAGGCCAAGGATATCTGCGAAAAGTACCTGAGCGTGCCCGCGACCACCAACTTTGGCATTATGTTCGTGCCTTTTGAGGGCCTGTACGCCGAGGTCGTCAGTCGCCCCGGGCTTATCGAGACCCTGGGCCGCGACTATCACGTCAACGTTGCCGGCCCCAGCACCATGGCGGCCATCCTCAACAGCCTGCAGATGAGCTACCAGACGTTTAAATTGCAAAAACGCACCGATGACGTGCTACGCGTGCTTTCCGCCGTCAAGGCCGAGCTGCCACGCTATCAGGCGGCGCTGCGCCGCGCCCAGCAGCAGATCGAGACCGCGGGTAAAACGGTCGAGGGCATCATCACCACGCGCACCAACGTTATGGAGCGCAAGCTCAAGGATATCGATGCGCTGGAAGATGCCGGAGAGGCCGACGCGATCTTGGGGCTCACGTCCGCGAGCCTGCTCGCAGACCAAAAAGACGAGGACTAGCTGAATCTGGCGGCGGGGCGCCTGCGCAAGTACGGCGCGGGCGCTTTTCGCATCGTGCTTGCCTGAAGTGCGCTTCAATGTGCAACAATGGCGTTTCGCCCTATCAGACGCGAAAGGAAGCCCATGTCTCAGAGAAGCACCAGTCCGCTCAAACGCTCCACCGTGCGTCGCACTCTAAAGCGTTTTTGGGATGTCACGCGCACGCAGCCGCTGATCGTCTTTCTCTCGGTGTTCTCGTCGGCGGGCTACATCTTTTTGCTCACGTTTGCCAACACCTATGTGATGGCCCTTATCGTCGACCGCGTTCAGGCCGGCCCCGTGGCGGGTGACCAGGTGTTTGAGGTCTTTGGCCCTTACATTCTGGCGCTGGTGCTCGTTAACCTAGTGGGCCAAATCCTCTCCAAGCTGCAGGACTACACCGTCTACAAGCTCGAGATTGCGGGCAACTATCACCTGGCGCGCCTGTGCTTCGACACGCTCTCCAATCAATCCATGACATTTCACACCAGCCGCTTTGGCGGATCGCTCGTGAGCCAGACGAGTCGTTTTATGAGCGGCTACACGGGCCTGGTGGACGTGACGGTGTATTCGCTCATTCCTACTATCACCTCGGTTGTCTGCACGGTGGCGGCGCTCGCTCCGGTGGTGCCGACGTTTACCGTGATCCTGGTGGGCATTATGGTCGTCTACATCGCGTTTGTCTGGCTTATGTATAAGCGCATCATGCCGCTTTCGGCCGCGACGTCCGCCGCGCAGAACAAATTGTCGGGCGTGCTGTCCGACGCGGTCACGAATATCCTGGCCGTCAAGACCTGTGGGCGCGAGGACTTTGAGCGCGACCTGTTCGATGCTGCCGACCGCGCCGCGCGCGACGCCGAGACGGTCTCGATGCACGCCATGATGCAGCGCAACTTTACGACCTCGGGTCTTATCGTCATCACCATGGCCGTGGTGAGCGTGTTCGTCGCGGGCGGCAACGCGTGGTTTGGCATCTCTGCCGGCGCGCTCGTCATGATCTTTACCTATACGTACAACCTCACCATGCGTCTGAACTACGTAAGCTCCATGATGCAGCGCATTAACCGCGCGCTGGGCGATGCGGCCGAGATGACGCGCGTGCTGGACGAGCCGCGTCTGGTAGCAGACGACGAGAACGCTCCCGAGCTTAAAGTGAGCGAGGGCGCGATTGATTTTGAGCACTTGAGCTTTGCATACCGTGATGCCGCGGCGGGCGAGAACGTGTTCGACGACCTGACGCTTCACGTGGCGGCGGGCCAGCGCGTGGGCCTGGTGGGTAAATCGGGCTCGGGCAAGACGACGCTCACTAAGCTGTTGCTGCGCCTGGATGACGTACAGGGCGGCCGCGTGCTCGTGGACGGCCAAGACGTCTCGCGCTGCACGCAGCAGAGCCTGCGCCGCCAGGTTGCCTACGTGCCGCAGGAGGCGCTGCTGTTCCATCGCTCCATTCGCGAGAATATTGCCTACGGACGCCCCGACGCCACCAACGAGCAGATTCGCGAGGCGGCTCGCTTGGCTAATGCGACCGAGTTTATCGACCGCCTGCCCCGTGGCTTTGACACCATGGTGGGCGAGCGCGGCGTCAAGCTTTCGGGCGGCCAACGCCAGCGCGTGGCCATCGCCCGTGCGATTCTCACCGACGCGCCGATTCTGGTGCTCGACGAGGCGACGTCTGCCCTGGACAGCGAGTCCGAGGCGCTGGTGCAGGAGGCGCTCGAGAACCTGATGCGCGGCCGCACCTCCATTGTGGTGGCACATCGCCTGTCCACCGTGGCGGCGCTCGACCGCATCGTGGTGCTGGCGGACGGCGAGATTGTCGAGGACGGTACGCATGCACAGCTTGTCGAGGCGGGCGGCGAGTACGCAAGCCTGTGGGGCCGCCAGACCGGCGCATTTTTGGAGGCGTAAAGACCCCGCACGTGGGACAATCGTGCCCATAGGTTTGTTATGCCGCTGAAGCGAGGAGTCGTTATGCCACGCGAGACTAATGCCGCCAAACGCGAGCGCGCCGTTGAGGTGTGCGAGCGCCTCAACCGTCGCTATGGCCCGGTCGAGTGCTTTTTGGACCACGAGAATCCCTTTAGGCTGCTCATCGCGGTGCTGCTCTCGGCGCAGACGACCGACGCACAGGTCAACAAGGTGACGCCGAAGCTGTTTGCCCAGTGGCCCACGCCCGAGGCCATGGCGGGGGCGAGCGTGGCCGATGTGGCCGATACTATTAAGTCGCTCGGCTTTTATAAGAGCAAGGCCAAGCACGCCGTGGAGGCCGCGCAGATGATCGTTGCCGATTACGGCGGCGAGGTACCTGCCGACATGAAGGAACTCGTCAAACTGCCGGGCGTGGGGCGCAAAACGGCGAACATCGTGCTCAACGTGGGGTTTGGCATTGTCGAGGGCATCGCGGTCGATACGCACGTCAACCGCATCGCGCACCGCCTGATGCTGAGCCCCAAGACGCATGCCAAGGAGCCGCTCAAGACCGAGCAAGATCTGCTCAAGATTTTGCCGCACGAGTATTGGGAGTCGGTCAACCACCAGTGGATCACCTTTGGCCGTGAGATCTGCGACGCCCGCAAACCCAAGTGCGACGAGTGCCCGCTGGCGGATTTGTGTCCCAGCGTGCGCGTAGCGGGGTAGGGCGGAACGCATCTTCGTCTGGCGTTTTTTGCGGGGCTGGGTTTGCCCTTGAGCCGGAGTCCTTTCCATGCGCTACCATGACAGGCAATGAAATCCGCCGCATACCCGCCGAGCTTGCCCCGGCGGGCTTTTGGCGTTGCAATGCCGGAGGAACAGCATGCTCATTCACCGTATAGCCGCGCAGCTCTACACTGCCGAGGCCTTGCAGACTGTCGAGACCGGACTCGATGCCGGCGAGGACGTGACGCTGGCCGTGTCGCAGTCGGGCCGCACGCTTATGGCGGCCGCCCAGTTCGCGCGCCGTCCGCGCCCGACGGTCTACATTGTGAGCGGCGAGGACGCGGCCGATCGCGCCGCGCGCAGCCTTGCCGCCTACGTGGGTCTGGCGCATGTGTGCCGTTTTCCCGAGCGCAAGGACTATCCGTGGCGCGAACAGGCGCCCGACGACGCCGTGGTGGCGCAGCGCTGCGAGGCTCTGGGGCGCATCGTGCGCGGGGACAACTGCATCATGGTTGCCTCGGCCCGTGCGCTGCTGCGCTGCGTGCCGCCGGTCGAGAGTCGCTATTGGGAGTCCACTACTTTTGCGGTGGGCGAGGAGATTCCTTTTGACGAGGTGCCGCAGCGCCTGGTGAGCATGGGCTACACCAATGCCGGCGCCGCCGACGCGCCCGGTCTGTTCCGCGTGCACGGCGACACCGTCGAGGTGTTCCCCGCGCAGGAGAAGGCGCCCGTGCGCATCGAGTTCTTCGGCGACGAGATCGATCGCATCCGCCGCATGGTGAGCTCCACGGGGCAGACCATCGGCAATGAGGACAGCATCGAGATCTTCCCGTGTCGCGAGTTGGCACTGACCGACGAAGCCGTCCACAACATGCACGTGGCGCTCTACCGCGCCAGCCAGGACGATAGCAAGCTGGCGGCGCTGCTCGAGATGGTTGATGCGCGCATCGTCACGCCCGAGCTCGACCGCTTTTTGCCGGTGATGTACGGCCAGACCGTAAGCCCACTGGCACACGTGGGCGGCAAGGCGCTCGTGGTTCTATCCGAGCCGCGCTCGCTGTTCGACGACTGTCTGCGCGCCTACGAGGATATCGAGGCCCGTGCCGGCGAGGCGGGGATTGACCGCCTGGACGGCCTGTATGTGCGCGCCCAACAGCTCGATTTTGGTGCCCAGCAGCGCCTGAACTATGTGAGCCTGATTCGCGCCGGCGGTGCGGTGACGGCCGAGCTCAAGATTGAGCAGCCTGCCATCGCAGGCTCGGACAACCGTTTTATGACGCGCATCCAGGAGGTCGTGGGCAAACGCTATGCCTGCGTGTTCGCCATCCCCGACCGCGGTGCGCGCGAGTCGATGGAGCTCACCTTTGGCGACGAGGGCATTACCTTTGAGGAGTCGCTGACGGCCGCACCTGAAAATGCCGGCGCTATCGGCGACCGCGTGCGCGTGGCAGCGGCGGATTCCGCCGACCGTGCCGCACGCCAGGAGGCCCATGCTTCCATTCGCGAGCGCCGCGCCGATGCACTCAACGCCCGTTCGCTCGAGGCGGGCGCGGTCCAGGCTGCCGCCGGTGCCGCCGTGCCCACCATCTCGCGCGGACGCGTGACCTTTGTCGATGCCGCCCTGCCGCAGGGCGTGGTGGTGCCCGATGCCAACCTGGCCGTGTTCTCGATCGCCGACCTCAACGCCCGCATGGACGCCAACCGCGCGCGCAGCCGCCGCAAGGTGGACATTACGCAGATCACGTTCCCGTTTAAGCCGGGCGACTACGTGGTGCACGCCACTCACGGCATCGCGCTCTTTAGCGAGATCGCGCGCCAAGAAGTGGGCGGCAAGGAGCGCGACTACTTCTTGCTGGAATATGCCGACGGCGACAAGCTCTACGTGCCGCTCGAGCAGGTCGACCGTATCACGCGATACGTCGGTCCCGACGGCGACAAGCCGCGCCTGACCAGGCTCAACACCGCCGACTGGACGCGCGCCACCAACAAGGCGCGCAAAAACGCCAAAAAGCTGGCGTTCGACCTGGTCGATCTGTATACGCGCCGCTCGTCGATTACCGGTATCGCCTGCCCGCCCGACACGCCCGAGCAGATCGAGATGGAGGAGAGCTTTCCTTACGACGAGACGCGCGACCAGCTGGAGGCCATCGCCGACATCAAGGCCGACATGGAGGCGCCCAAGCCCATGGACCGCCTGCTGTGCGGCGACGTGGGCTTTGGCAAGACCGAGGTCGCCCTGCGCGCGGCGTTTAAGTGCGTGGACTCCGGTCGCCAGGTCATGGTGCTCTGCCCCACGACCATTCTGGCCCAGCAGCACTACGAGACGTTCTTTGAGCGTTTTGCCCCGTTTGGCCTTGAGGTCGAGGTGCTCAGCCGCTTCCGCACGCCGGCACAGCAGAAGCGCGCGCTCAAGGCGTTTGCCGAGGGCACGATCGATGTGCTCATCGGCACCCACCGTCTGCTTTCGGCCGATGTGAACCCCAAGAACCTGGGCCTGGTGATCATCGACGAGGAACAGCGCTTTGGCGTGCAGCACAAGGAACAGCTCAAGAACCTGCGCGAGCAGATTGACGTGCTTACGCTTTCGGCAACGCCGATTCCGCGAACCATGCAGATGGCCACGAGCGGCGTGCGCGACATGAGCCTGATCACGACGCCGCCCACCGGGCGTCGCCCCGTGATCGTGCACGTGGGGGAGTACGACCCCGATGTGGTGAGCGCGGCGATTCGCCTGGAGGTGGGTCGCGGCGGCCAGGTGTACTACGTGTCCAACCGCGTCAAGACCATCGACGATGCCGTGGCGCGCGTGCACGAGGCCGCGCCCGAGGCGCGCGTGGGCGTGGCGCACGGCAAGATGAGCCCGCGCGAGGTCGAGGACGTGATGATCGAGTTCGCGACCAAAAAGATCGACGTGCTCATCGCCACGACCATTGTGGAGAGCGGCATCGACAACGCGACTGCCAACACGCTCATCATCGAGGATTCGCAGCGTCTGGGCCTGGCGCAGCTCTATCAGCTCAAGGGCCGCGTGGGCCGCTCTGCCACGCAGGCCTACGCGTACTTTATGTTCCCGGGCGAGCTGCCACTCACCGAGGAGGCCACGGCGCGCCTGACCGCACTTTCCGAGTTCCAGGACCTGGGCAGCGGCATGCGCATCGCCATGCGCGACCTGGAGATTCGCGGTGCCGGCTCGCTTATGGGCGCCGAGCAGCACGGCAACCTGTCGAGCGTGGGCTTTGACCTGTTTACGCAGATGCTGGGCCAGGCCGTGGCCGAGGCGCGCGGCGATGACGACGCCGGCGTGGAGGCGGCGAGCGTGGGTATTAACCTGCCGGCCGACTACTTCTTGTCCGAGGAGTACCTGCCGGCGGTGGATCAGCGCGTGCTCGTGTACCGTAAGCTCGCGGCGGCCGAGGACCTGGAGAGCATCGACGAGGTGCAGGAAGAGACCGAGGCCGCGCATGGTGAGCTGCCGTTGGCGGGACTCAACCTGTTCAACCGCGCGCGCATCCGTATCCGCGGCGAGCGTCTGGGGCTCGAGAGCGTCACGCTCAGTGGCGGCCGCATCACGTTTTTGGGCGTAGACGTGCCCAAGAAGGTGGCCTTTGAGCTTAAGACCCGCTATGGCGCGGTGAACTTTCCCAAGAGCCGCAAACTGTCGGTGCCCTACAAGGCGGGTGCCGGCGCGGGCAGCGGCCTGGGTCGCGGTCTCGACGCCAGCGACGGCACCGGCCCCGTGGCCGCGGCACTCATGCTGCTGCAGCAATTAGGCACGAGCGACGATGACTAACAAGTAGGGGCGTGGCGGGGCATAGCTACCAGTTGTTCTTTGCCCCGCCACCTCGCAGGTTGATTCCAGCCCCATCGAAAGGAAAGCATGTTCGGATACATCTACAAGAAAGATGTCGCCATTATCGCGGCCGTCCTGTGCCTTTGTCTGGGCGTGGGCAGCTTCTTTGATTATCAGATCTCGAGTGCGCTGTTCAACATCGGCAGCATGTACGGTCGCTTTGTCGAGGCGGCCGGCGAGCTGCCGTTCGAGCTGACGGCGAGCGTCGCGGGCGTCATGCTCGTGCGCTCGGTACGCCCCGATTCCAAGGCGAGCAAGTGGCTCGCTGCGCTGGGCGTTTTGATCAACGTGGGCCTGGTCGGCTACGAGATTGTCGGATCGCTGCGCGTCGGCGGCAAGCTCATCGCGTTTCAGCTGGTACTGACGTTTGCGTTGGTCATCGCAGCTAACTTCATCGCCTATCGCCTTACGCGCGACACCGAGCCCGACGAGCTCACACGCTGGGCGTTGATGGTGCTTGCCGTGTGGGTCGCTCAGGCCATTATCCTCAACGTGATCGTCAAGCCGCTGTGGTCGCGCCCGCGCATGCGCGTGATCGAGGTCACGCCGGGGCTCAATTTTCAGCCGTGGTGGGTGATCGGCAATCCCGACAAGTGGACCTATATCGCCGCCGGCGTGATCAAGGACGGGTTCAAGTCGTTCGCGAGTGGACACACCGCGCATGCGGCGATCGGCCTTATGCTCGCCGGGCTTCCCGCGGCGGCCTTTAAGGAAAAACCGTCGCGCCGCCGCGTGGTCTTTTGGACGGCGGCTGTGGTCGCGGCGCTCGTCGCGTTTGGCCGCATCGTGATCGGCGCGCACTTTTTGAGTGACGTGAGCTGCGGTTTTGCCCTGGTACTGGCACTTGAGTGCCTTGCCGCGCGCATTGCCTATCCCAACGGCGTACAATAGCCCCGTTTGAATCATCTGGCCGATACCCGGTAAGAGAGGATTGCCATGCTCGCGTTCAACAACGACTATTCCCACGGCGCACACCCAGCGGTGCTGCAGGCGCTCGTCGACACCAATATGGAGCCGCAGCCCGGCTACGGTACCGATGCACATACCGAGCGTGCCAAGCAACTTATTCGCGAGGCCTGCCAGGCGCCTGACGCCGACGTGTTTTTCCTGGTGGGCGGCACGCAGGCTAACGCGACGGTGATCGACATGCTGCTTGCGCCGTACGAGGGCGTCGTTGCTGCCGAGACTGGCCACGTTGCCTGCCACGAGGCGGGCGCCATCGAGTTTGGCGGTCACAAGGTGCTCACCATCCCCGGCTACGAGGGCAAGATGCACGCCGAGGATCTCGAAAACTATTTCCAGGTGTTCTACGAAAACGAGAGCCATGAGCACATGGTGTTCCCGGGCGCCGTGTACGTGAGTCTATCGACCGAGTACGGCACGCTGTATTCCAGGGCCGAGCTCGCGGCGATTCACGCGGTGTGCCAGAAGCGCGAGATTCCGCTATTTGTGGACGGCGCTCGCCTGGCCTATGCACTGGCGGCCGATGAGTGCGACATTACCCTGCCCGAGCTGGCGCAGCTGTGCGACGTGTTCTACATCGGCGGCACCAAGTGCGGCGCGCTCTGCGGCGAGGCTGTGGTGTTCTGCGGCATGCACGCTCCGGCACATCCCATTCCGCGCATTAAGCAGCACGGCGCGCTGTTGGCCAAGGGCCGCCTGACGGGCGTGCAGTTTGAGGCACTCTTTACCGATGGCTTGTATTTTGAGATTGGTCGACAGGCGATCGAAACCGCGCAGACGCTTCGTCGCGTGCTGCACGAGCACGGCTACCGGTTCTTCTTGGAGACGCCGACTAACCAGCAGTTCGTGATTCTGCCCAACGAGGACATGGCGCGCATTCGCGAGCATGCGGCGATCGAGTACTGGGAAAAGTACGACGAGACCCACACGGTGGTGCGCTTTTGCACCAGCTGGGCCACGACGCAGGAGGATATCGACGCGTTGGCGGCGGTTCTGTAGCCTGATGTAATGACGAGGGGCCGCCTTGCGCTTGGGTTTGGCGCAAGGCGGCCTTTGTTTTTGAGGGAGAAGGGTTGTATGACCGAGATGTCCGATCCGACGATTCGTCTGGCGACGCCCGATGATGCGCCGGCGTTGCTTGCCATCTATGAGCCGTATGTGCGCCAGACGGCGATTACCTGCGAATACGAGGTGCCGAGCGTTGAGGAGTTCGCCGGGCGCATCGAGCGCACGCTCAAGCGCTATCCGTATCTGGTGATGGAACTGGACGGGCGTCCGGTAGGCTATGCCTATGTGAGTCCGCTCAACAGCCGCGAGGCATACGACTGGTCGGTCGAGACATCGATCTACCTGGCGCGTGATGTGCGCCACGGCGGGCTGGGCCGCAAGCTGCATGACGCGCTCAAGCAATGCCTGATCGCGATGGGTATCACCAACATGTGCGCCCTCATCGCCGTGCCGCACGACAAGGACGATGAGTACCTGACGCACAACAGCCAGGACTTCCATGCCCATATGGGGTATCGCCTGGTGGGCGCCTTTGACCGCTGCGCCCAAAAGTTCGGCCGCTGGTACGACATGTGCTGGATGGAGTTGGTCCTAGCCGAGCGCGTCCCCAACCAACCCAAACCAACCTGGTTCCCCGACCTCCCCAAACCTACCATTTAGGGACAGGTTTATTTTGGCAGGTTAGCCGATGGGCTCGGTGTATTTGGCACGGTCGGTGCGCTGGATGCGCTTGGAGACATGGAGCGGTCGGCCGTCGGTGTCGTACACGTAGTCGGTGATCAGGATCAGCGCCTGCCCGCGCCCAACGTTGAGCAAAAACGCCTCGTTTTGCGAGGCATAGCACACCTCAAAGGTCTTATGTCCCTGTGCCGGCGCGCGATGGAATTCCTGGCGCAGCGTGGCGTAGAGCGAACCGTTGATATCGCGATCGATGAGTGCTTCGAAGCTCGGTGGTAGATAGGTGGTCTCCAGGCACAGCGGCGCATCGTCCAGATAACGCAGGCGGACAAGTTTGACGAGCTTGCTGCCCACGGCGACATCGAAGAACTTGGCCGCATTGCCCGCGGCCTTGGCAAAGCCCGAGTCCACCGTGCGCGTGGTGGGCTTCATACCCTGACCCTGGACCTGTGTCGTGTAGCTCGAAAACACCAGGTTGTTCTCGTGGAGCGCCGGCGTGTCGGCCACAAAGGCGCCACGCCCGCGCTCGGTGCGCACCAGGCCCTCATCAACGAGCACCTTAAGGGCGTGGCGTACGGTGCTACGCGACAGCCCCGATTCGTCCATGAGTTCCATCTCGGACGGCAGCTTGTCTCCGCGAGCGTAGGTGCCGGAGGCGATGCGGTCGCGCAGCATGCCCGCCAAGCGCTCGTATTGGGTCAGTCTCTTTTTAGATGAAGCGTTCATGCGATCAACCTGTATCTAACCTGTATGCGTATCTAATCAAGCATGTATTCAATACAACAACAAAACCGCTGGTAGCAAGTTATCGAAAACCGTATCAGCAAATTATCTAAGACAAATATAGCATACAACTAGTCGACATAATCAAAACATGTATGTAACTTGTATGCCATCGAGAGCATCAAACGAGAAGAAAGGCTGATGTACGATGACTACTCAGGAACAGGTTAAGGACGTCGTCTCCCAGGTTTTGGCCGACAAGGCAGACAAGGGCGGCATCAAGCGCGTCGTATGGATTGGCGCCGGCGGATCCAACGGCGGCAACTATCCTGCCCAGTACTTTATGGAGCACGAGGCCACGCAGGTCGTGAGCTCCAGCTACACCAGCAATGAGTTCGTGCACGCCACGCCCGCCTATGTCAACGAGAACACCCTGGCCGTCGTCGTATCCATGCGCGGCACCAAGGAGACCATCGTCGCCGCCCAGGTCGCCAAGGACCACGGCGCCAGCACCATCGCCATCTATGTCGACGAGTCCGGCCTCACCGAGGTCTGCGACTACAAGATTCAGTATGACAGCCTGGCCGTCGACGAGTCTTGCATGGGCCGTACCAACTCCGCCGTCGTGACCATGATCGCCATGGAGCTTACGCAGCAGACCGAGGGCTATGCCGAGTATGAGACCGCTATGGCCGCCTTCGACCTGGTTGACCCCATCTATCGCAAGGCCGTCGAGTACACCCGTCCGCTCGCCGCCAAGTGGGCCGAGCAAAACGCCGACAAGCCCTGCATCAACGTGATGGCTCAGGGTCCGCTCTTTGGTGCCGCCTACGTCTTTAGCATCTGCAACGTGCAGGAGATGCTGCAGATCGACTCCTGCACCATCAACACCTGTGACTTCTTCCACGGCCCCTTCGAGATCCTGGACAAGCGCACCTCGCTGTTCCAGCTCATCAGCGTCGGCCGCAGCCGCTGCAACGACGAGCGCGGTATCCGCTTCGTCAACCAGTACGGTGGCGAGCGCGTCTATCAGCTCGACGCCAAGGAGCTCGGCCTCAACGACATCAAGGACAGCGTGAGCGAGTACTTCAACCACCTGATCTTTGCCCCGATCCTCAACAACGTGTACATGCGTGCGCTCTCTGTCGTCACCCACAAGGACTACATGACGCGCCGCTACATGTGGAAGCTGGACTACTAGGAGTATTAGTTCCGCCGTTCTACCGAACGGCGGACCAGCCGACGCTGCGCGCCCGGCATTTGGCCAATCTGCCGTTCAATTTCAAAGGCGCGACCAAAAGGTCAGCGCCTTTTCATTTCACGGCACCTTGGCTCAAATGACGGGCGCTCGCTGATGTTGCCAAAACGTCGGCGTCGCCGTGCTTGTTAAGGGATTGGTGCATTGGGGACAGGTTACTTTACACCAAGTTGGCGCATATGAACCTGACCCCCTTGCACCAATGGGTTGTAGCGGTAGAGCAGATTTTTCCGTTCGGCGATTTGTGTCTTGAAAAATGTATATAACGACTATAACGTAGTACGAAACATATTGGAAACAATACCGAGGAGGCTGCGTTGAAGAAGAGCAATCTGGGCTATGTGCTGGTGCTGATCGCCGCGCTTATGTGGGGCAGCATCGGAATCTTTGTAAACGGCATCTCGGCCATGGGCGTTTCGTCCCAGAGCATGGCTGCCTTTCGCTTGTTGGTCGGAGCGCTTATCTTGGCGCCGGTCCTGATGTTTATGGGCTGCCGTCCGGGTGAGGGGTCTACCGTGGCTCAGGGTCCGCTGGCCCTGTTCAAGGCAAGCCCTAAAGAGCTTGTTCCCTGTGCGCTTGTCGGCATCGTCGGTTTGGCCGCCGCCAACACCTGTTATTACGAGTGCATGGGCGAGGTGGGCATGTCCACGGCCTCGGTGCTGCTCTACACCTCGCCGGTGTTTGGCGTCATGCTCGGCCGCGTGCTTTATCGCGAGGACGTGACCCCCAACAAGCTCGTTGCCATTGTCTTTAACATCGTAGGCTGCGTGCTTGCAGTGACCAATGGCGACCTTTCCGGTTTTCATTTTTCGGTTTGGGGCGTCACGTCGGGCGTGATTGCAGGCCTTTGTGGTGCGTCGCTCGCGGTGTTTAGCCGAATAGCAACCAAGACGGTCCACCCGCTGGCTGTCACGTTTTGGGGCTTTGTTTTTGGCGGTGCGGTTATGGCAGCTATCGCGGCTCCGTGGCCGGATGTCGCCGCGGCAATGTCGCCACAGCTGCTGCTGCTGTTCCTTGGCTTTGGACTCATCCCCACAGCCGTTGCTTACATCTTATATATGCAGGGTCTGTCCATGGGGCTCGAGACATCGAAAGTTCCCGTCGTAATGTCTTTCGAGACGGTCGTCACCGTACTGGTGGGCATTGGTGTCTACGCCGAGCCCGCCGGCGCGATTAAAGTCCTGGGCATCGTGTTGGTGCTCGCGTCCATCCTGATTATGAACACCGACTTCTCCAAGCTGCGCAACAGTGTGTTTGTCGGTCATGTCATTGAGAGCATGACCTTTAAGCCCAACGCGTGGTGGACCGAAAAATCTCAGGACATGGATCTGTTTAAGGAACGCACCGGCATTGCGCTGGAACCCACCGTACAGGAAAGCCCCTGGTACTTCGTGCGATAGGGGATTGCGCGCAGGGTCTGACCTGGGGTTATCCAGCTAGCGCCGGCCTACCCAGTCCAACGTTTCGAGTACGTTAAACCCGTCAACGGTCGATTTTCACCCGCGAACGGTCTTTATACTAATTAGCAATATAAGCAACGTATAAGACGTTATAATGACCATAACGAAAAGGAGGAGGCAAGATGAATCAGATCATTCTCGCATCTCATGGCGGCCTGGCCGCAGGCGCCAAAGACACGCTCGAGATGGTTCTCGGCGACGTGTCGAACGTCCACGTCGTGTCGCTTGCTCGTGACGACAAGGAGCCCATCACCAATAAGGTTGAGGCTATGATCGCCACGTTCAACGCGGACGACACCGTCTATGTGCTGACCGATATGCTCGGCAGCTCGGTCAACAACAGCATGGTCGAGCTTTCCAAGAACGGCACGAAGTTCACGGTTGTCAGCGGTTTCAACATCCCGTTGGCGCTCACGCTTGCTATGAGCCCCGCCCCCGTCAAGGGCGCCGAGCTCGCGGCCCTCATCAATGAGGCCCGCACCGGTCTGACCAACCCCAACGCACCGGTCGAGGCCGCCGCGGCTCCCGCCAAGAAGGCCAAGGCGTCCCGTCACAGCTCCGGTCCCGCCAAGATCGTCCTCGCACGTCTTGACTACCGTCTGCTGCACGGCCAGGTCGTCTTTACTTGGACCACCAAGGTTCAGGCCGAGCGCATCATCGTCGTCGACAACGCTGCCGCCAACGATGACATCAAGAAGGGCGCTCTTAAGCTGGCCAAGCCCCAGGGCGTGCGCCTGAACGTCTTCACCGTCGAGCGTGCCCTCGCCAAGATGGATAAGCTCAACACCCTCGGCGAGCGCGTCATGTTCGTCTTTGGCAACACTGCCGAGATGCTGCAGTTCTGTCAGGGCTACAAGCTCGACGCCATCAACCTGGGCGCCACCGCCAACCACGACGGTGCCGATCAGGTCGGCGGCAAGGACAGCTCCGTCTTCCTCGACGCCACCCAGAAGGCCGACGTCAACCAGCTGCTCGACATGGGCATCAAGCTCTATGTCCAGCAGACCCCTACGTATCAGAGCGTCGACATCGACGCCAAGCTGTAATCAACCAGGCTTTTGCCTGACTGAAAGGAGAAGGGTATGAATACGTTCATCAGTGCGGTGCTCGTCGGCCTCGTCGGCGTGTTCTGCATGTGGGACTCCCGCCTGCTCGGTCGTCTTAACTTCGAGCAGCCCCTCGTTGGCGCTACGCTCGTCGGTCTGCTGCTGGGCGATGTGCCCACCGGCCTTGCCGTCGGTGCCGCCGTCGAGCTCGTGTCCATGGGCCTGGTGCAGGTCGGCGCCGCCGTTCCGCCCGATATGGTCCTGGGCGGCATCGTGGCCGCTGCCTTTGCGTGCCTGACCGATGCTTCCGCCGAGACCGCCATGACGATCGCCATCCCGGTCGCCGTCCTGGGTCAGCTCCTCGGCATCGTGTTCCGTTCCATCATCGCCGCCCTCACCCATGTGGCAGATAGCGCGATCGATAACGGAAAGTTCAAGACCGCCTACCGTATGCACATCTGCGCCGGCTCCGGTCTGTACGCCATCATGTACTTCCTGCCGATCTTCCTCGCCGTCTTTGTTGGCACCGACCTGGTTCAGGCCATCGTCAACATGGTTCCCGAGTGGCTGTCCACTGGTCTTAACGTTTCGACCAAGATCATGACCGCCTACGGCTTGGCCCTGCTGCTCACCATGATGATCAAGAAGGGTATGACTCCGTTCCTGTTCATCGGTTTCCTGCTCGCCGCTTACCTCAACCTGTCCGTCATCGCGGTCGCTCTGATCGGTGTGTGCCTGGCTGTCGTCTTCATGGGCTTCAAGTTCAACGGTTCCCATGCAGCCGCCGGTGTCGATTCCGACTACGATCCGCTCGAAGACGACGAAGACTAAGGAGGAACACACTATGGCAACCGCAACCAAGGACGTGTCCCTGAACAAGAAGGTCAGCCAGTTCTTCTGGCGCTCCTGGGCCATCCAGGCCTCTTGGAACTACGAGCGTCAGATGAACATGGGCTTCCTCTACGGTATGGTTCCCACGCTCGATCGCCTCTATCCGGACGAGTCCGACCCCAAGCAGCTTGCTGCTAAGAAAGAGGCTTACCACCGTCACATGGCGTTCTACAACTGCACCCCGCAGACGAGCGCTTTCATCCTGGGCCTCGCCGCCTCCATGGAGGAGGAGTACGCCAAAGATCCCGAGAACTTCAACCCCGATTCGATTAACGCGGTCAAGACCTCCCTTATGGGCCCGCTTTCCGGCATCGGTGACTCCTTCTTCCAGGGCACCATCCGCGTTATCGCCTTTGGCTTGGGCGTTCAGCTGGCTCAGCAGGGCTCCATCATGGGCCCGATCCTGGCCCTTCTCATCTCCATCGTCCCCTCCGTGCTGATCACTTGGTTCGCAGCCAAGATGGGATATCAGGGCGGCCACGAGTACCTGAGCAAGCTTCAGGGCGGCGACCTCATGGAGAAGCTCATGTATGTCTGCGGCATCGTGGGTCTTATGTCCGTGGGCGGCATGATCGCCACGCTGATCGGCGCCACCACCCCGCTGCAGTTCGCTGACGGCACCGTCGTGATCCAGGACATCCTGGACAGCATGATGCCCCAGATGATCTCCCTTGGCCTCACCGGCCTTATGTACTGGCTCATCAAGAAGAACGTCAACACCGGTTGGCTTCTCGTGATCGCCATTGTGGGCGGCATCGCCCTCTCCGCGGTCGGCATCCTGGCCTAGTCGCGACTAAGCGCCTAACCGCTTTCCCCCGGGGGCCTGCCTGGCATCCCATACCCCAGGCAGGCTTCCATCCCCAAAATGCGACAATGGGACAGTCCCTTTGTCGCATCCTCAATGGGCCGGCGACTCGGTCCAAACCACGGTAACCCTGCGAGCGCCCGGCAATGTGGCGCCGCAAAAAATGAAAGGAATGTGTCAGATGTACGAGATCGACCTTAACCTCCCTAAGCAGATCGTCGCTGACGTCCTGTCCAACCACGAGATCCACAGCGTCGCCTTCGTCGGCTGCGGTGCCTCCATGTCCGACCTTTACCCCGCCAAGTACTTCCTGGCCAACAACACGGACAAGCTGAACGTTCAGATCTTCACCGCTAACGAGTTCAACTACGACACGCCTTCCTGGGTCAACGAGCACACCTTCGTGATCACCTGCTCCCTCGGTGGCTCCACGCCCGAGACCGTCGAGGCCAACAAGACCGCCAAGAAGCACAACTGCCCGGTCGTCTCCCTTACCAACAAGGCTGGCTCCGCTCTGACCGTCGACGCTGACTACGTCATCGTTCACGGCTTCCACGCCAACTTCGCTGCCAAGTGCGAGAAGCCCGGCTATGCCATCGCTCTTGCTGTCGAGATCCTTCAGCAGACCGAGGGTTATGACCACTACGAGGACATGATCACCGGCCTCACCAACGTCTTCGAGCTCTGCGAGAACGCCGCTCAGTCCTGCAAGAAACTCGCCAAGAAGTTCGCCGAGGACTTCAAGGACGACAAGATGATCTACTTCATGGCTTCCGGTGCCTCCGAGAAGATGGCTTATTCTCACGCTGCCTTCCTGTTCACCGAGATGCAGTGGATCGACGCCGCCGCCTACAACACCGGCGAGTACTTCCACGGCCCGTTCGAGGTTTCCACCGAGGGTAAGCCCTACGTCTTCTTCATGTCCGATGGCGCTACCCGTCCGATGGACGCCCGCGCCCTCACCTTCCTTAAGCGCATGGGCGCCAAGGTCGCTCTGATCGACTCCAAGGACTACGGCCTGGCTGACGCCGTGCCCGCGAGCGTCGTCACCTACTTCAACCCGCTGCTGCACCTCGCCGTTATGCGCGAGTACGGCAACCAGATCGCCGAGGCCCGTCAGCACCCGCTGACCATGCGTCGCTACATGTGGAAGCTTTCCTACTAATCACAAGTAAGTAGACCTTACGGGTTGATTGAGAGGGGATGGGGTTTGCGCCCCGTCCCCTTTTTTGCTTTGGGGAGGGCACGCCTGTCGCGTCGCAAAACCCAAGATAAAACCTACCATAATAAACCTGTCTCTTTTTGGCAGGTGGGAGGAGATGCGTATGATCAAAGCAGTGCTGTTTGACATGGACGGCGTGCTGGTCGATACCGAGTGGTTCTACAACCGTCGCCGCGTGGCGTTTATGGAGGAGAAGGGCTTCCACTTTGACGAGATCCCCGATCTTTCGGGGTCTAACGAGCCCGCCATTTGGGAGGCGCTGGTGCCCGACGATATTGAGCTGCGCGAGCGTCTGCGCGTGGAGTACAAACAGGTCTATAGCCCGGATCACCCCGTTCCGTATGCCGAGCTGCTCAACGAGCAGACGGAGCCGGTGATGCGTGAGCTGCACGAGCGTGGCGTGAAGTGTGCCATCGCGAGCTCGTCCTATCGCGAGTTGATTGACGAGCTGGTGGAGATTGCCGGTATCGCCGACGTGCTGGACTACACCATCAGCGGTCACGAGTGCAGTGCGTTTAAGCCCGACCCCGAGATTTACTTGCGTGCCATGGAGGCGCTGGGGGCGGAGCCTGCCGAGTGCCTGGTTATCGAGGACTCGCCTTTGGGCATCGAGGCCGGCAAGCGTTCCGGCGCCCGCGTCCTGGCACTGCGTCCGCACGAGGGCGTCAACCTCGATCAATCGCGAGCCGATGCCGTTATTGATAATCTGACCGACATTTTGGCCGCTTTGTAGTGTCAATCCGCCGCGAGAAGCACGGGTTCAAACGTTTTTTGCGGTGGACTGGCTCAATTTGGTTTAGATTTTGATCCGTTTGGCTTCGATTCGGACTAAGTGAGTAGACTTTTTGGCGCAGGCCGAGCACAATGCATATCTTCCTTTGTAAAACCGCAGGTCACAGGGGTGGCGGTTTTGGGTGTGCTCTGCAGGTCGCGTAAAGTCTACTCACTTGTAATTTGGGCCTTTGGTCGTGGGGTTGCTGGTCCCGCTTTGGTTGTCGGGAGAGGGTGAATTGAAGCGCCCCCGCACGCTCCATGCTACAATCGCGGGCATGCCCCACAACTAGATTTGCCTTCGAAAGGAGCCTCCGTGGCGAACGCCATCGATCAGCTCACGGACCGAGTGCTCGTGCTCGGCCGCCTCACCATCGTCCGCCGCGCCATCACTGCTGTGGCGGTCACCATTTCCGCCGTTCTCCAGACATTTCTGATCCAGGCGTTCATTCAGCCCGCCGACCTGCTTCCGAGCGGTCTTACCGGCGTCGCGGTCCTACTCGATCGCGTTACCTCGCTGGGTGGCGTTCATATCGACATCTCGCTCGGCATGCTCGCGCTCAACATCCCCGTGGCGCTCCTATGTTGGAGCGGCATTAGCAAGCGCTTCGTCATCTTCTCGATGATGCAGGTCGTGCTCTCGTCGCTGTTCCTCAACGTCTTTCACTTCGCTCCATTTTTGGGCGACAAGATCATGCTCATCATTTTTGGCGGCGTGGTCTCGGGTCTGGGCGCTGCCATCGCACTTAAATCCGGCGCATCTACCGGTGGCACCGACTTTATCGCGCTGTGGGTCTCCAACCACACGGGCAAGACCATCTGGGGCGTTATCTTTGGTTTCAATTGCTTTATCCTGGCGATCTTTGGCTTTATGTTTGGCTGGGACAACGCGGCGTACTCCATCGTGTTCCAGTTTATTTCGACCAAGACCATCGACAGTTTCTATCGTCGCTACGACCGCGTGACGCTGCAGATTACGACGCGCAAGGCAGACGAGGTCATGACTGCCTACGTAAACCATTTTCAGCACGGCATTAGCTGCGCCGAGGTCGTCGGCGGATACAGCCGCGAAAAGATGTACTTGCTGAACACCGTTGTTTCGACCTACGAGAGCCAGGACATTATCAAGTTGGTGTGCGACGTTGATCCCGGCGCCGTGATCAACGTGTTCCACACGCTCAACTTTGTGGGTGGCTGGTGGGGCGGTCATGTCGACGAGCCCATGCCCACGGCCGTTCCCGATCCCGACAAGCCCGCACGCATGGCCAGCAGGCAGGCGCGCCTCAGCGAACAGGACAGCCTGCAGCAGGATGACGGCAAGTAGGGTATTGGCATTTTGCCGGTCCTGCGCAACCCATCCGAACGAGCCCCCCGAAAGCCCCGTTGCTTTCGAGGGCTCTCGTTTGCCCAGATAAAACCTACCAAAATGAAGCTGTCGCTTTTTGGTAGGGAGGGTGTATCGTTTTATCAATATGAGGTAACATGAAACTAGACGTTATATACGTATTAGATATTTAGCTATTTTGATAAGAGTGATCAGATATGCCTGCGCCCAAAAATGCACCGCTTTACCAGCAGATTTATGACGAAATCAAGGATGCGATCGAGAAAGGTGTTTATGCACCCAAGGAGCGTATTCCGTCCGAGCTTGAACTAGCCGAGCAGTACGAGGTGAGCCGTATTACGGTGCGCCGCGCTGTCGAGGAGCTGTGCTCCGATGGTTACCTGGTTAAGCAGCAGGGCCGCGGCACCTTTGTCTCCACGCCGCACATCAACCGCCAGTTTCACGCCTCGACGCTGCAGACGTTTACCGCGCTGTGTGCCGGCAACGGCATGAAGGCCGGTGCGCACGTGATCGATCGCCAGATTGTGCCGGCGCGCCAAAACGAGATGGAGTTCTTTGGCCTGCAGAAGGATGCGCTGCTGCTGCATATCAAGCGCGTGCGTACGGCCGACGGCGAGCCCATCTTTGAGGAGAACATCTTTGTGCCGTTTGACGCCTACCGTGAGCTGTTGACGGCCGATCTTGAGGACAAGTCGATTTTTGCCGAGGTCGAGCGTGTTGGCGGAACGCCGATTGTCTCGGTTGGCTACCGTACGGTCGAGGCCGTTCGAGCTAACGCCGAGCAGGCGGCCGAGCTGGGCATTGCTCCGCACGATCCGCTGCTCAACCTGCGTGCCGGCTTTACCGGTCCCGATGACGAGCCGGTTTTGATGGGTAAGCAGTACTACGTGGGTAGCCGCTACGTCATGGTGATGTAGGGTTGGTTCCGCCGTTCTGACGAACGACGGACCTGTCGACGCTGCAAACGCCCCTAAGCGGCAATCTGACGTTCAATCGTCGGTCGCGTACCGAAGTACGCTTCCCTCCTCTTTCACGTCACCTTGCTCGCTTAGGGGCGTTTTCGCTGACTTATGCTCAACCAGCGACGTTTCCGCGCTTGTAAAGATAGTCATTGGGGACGTTCTTAAACGACTAGTCATTCAAGAACGTCCCCAATGACTACCCACAGAATGAGCGTGGCTGACAGCCGGGCGGCACCGGTCCGCGTGGCGGCGTATAATCGGCGGCAGATGACTTGGACGTTAGGAAACCATGACCGATAGCATGCAGCAGATGGCGCTTGACACGCTCGGCGCCTATTTTGGCTACACCTCGTTTCGCCCGGGGCAGGACCGCATGGTCGATGCGATCCTTGCCGGTCGCGATGCGCTGGGTGTTATGCCCACGGGCGCCGGCAAGTCCATTTGCTACCAGGTGCCCGCGCTCATGCTGCCCGGCATTACCTTTGTGGTGAGTCCGCTGCTGTCGCTTATGGAGGACCAGACCCGCGCGTTGCTCGCGGCGGGTGCGCGACCCAGCTATCTCAACTCCAGTCTTACTCCGGCCCAGCAAAACACCGTGCTCAAGCGGGCGCGCGAGGGCCGCTACCAGCTTATGTACGTGGCGCCCGAGCGCCTGCTCGAGCCGCGCTTTTTAGCCTTTGCGCAGGAAGCCGCGGTGGACGGCGGCATTGGCGTGCCGCTCGTGGCCATTGACGAGGCCCACTGCGTGAGCCAATGGGGCCAGGATTTCCGCCCCGCCTATCTGCAGATTCGTGAGTTCATCGATTCCCTGCCGCAGCGCCCCATCGTGGCGGCGTTTACCGCCACGGCGACCGAACGCGTGCGTGCGGATATTCAGCAGATGCTCGGCCTGCAAAACCCTGCGACGGTGGTGACGGGCTTCGATCGCAAGAATCTCTACTTTGGTTGCGAGGAGATGGGCGACAAGGCCAAGACTGCCTGGGTGCGCGACTATGTGATCGCGCATTCGAGCGAGAGCGGTATCGTGTATTGCTCGACCCGCAAGACGGTCGATGCGCTGGCGGGCGAGCTTGCCGAGGCGCTGGGCCCCAGCGGCATTCGCGTTGGCCGCTACCATGCCGGCATGGGCAACGACGCCCGTCGCCAAAGCCAGCGCGCCTTTATCGACGACGATATCCAGGTGATGGTTGCCACCAACGCCTTTGGCATGGGCATCGACAAGCCCAACGTGCGCTACGTGATCCACAACAACGTGCCCGAGAGCATCGAAGCCTACTACCAGGAGGCGGGCCGCGCCGGCCGCGATGGCGACCCGGCCAGCTGCTACTTGCTGTGGAACGGCAACGATTTTCGCATGCGCCGCTTTCTGATCGACCGCGGCGATGCTGCCGATGAGGCGCTCGACGACGAGCAGCGCGCGTGGGCGCTCCAGAATCGATATCGTCTGCTCAGCCAGATGGAGGGCTACTGCAATACTACCGGCTGCCTGCGCGAATACATGCTGCGCTACTTTGGCGACGAGGCCGCGGCCGAGCATGCTGCTGCGGCTGGTGCGGGCGCCACCGCCACGGATGACGCCGAGGGCTGCGGCAACTGCAGCAACTGCCTCACGCAGTTCGAGGTCGAGGACGTCACCGATATGGCCCGCGCCGCCGTGCGCTACGTGGCCGCGCGACCCATGCGCTTTGGCAAGTCGCTGATCGCCGACGTGCTCCACGGCGGCAACACCGAGCGCATTCGCCAGATGAACCTGGATCAGGACAGTGGCTATGGTGAGCTGTCGAGCGAATCGGTCGGACGCATTAAGGACATCATCGGGCAGCTGTGCGGGCGCGGCTATTTGGCTACCTCGCAGGGGCAGTACCCGGTCGTGGGACTGGGCCCGCGCGCCGGCGAGGTCGAGGACGAGGTGTTTGCCTTTACCGTTAAGCGTCGTGCGTCCAAGCGCAAGGCCTCGGCCCGCGCCCGCCGTGCGGTGGATCTGCTGCGCGAGGAGGCCGAGCTGGATCAGCGACCGCGCGTGGGCGACGACGCCGAGCTGTTCGAGCGCCTGCGCGCCCTGCGCAAGGAGATCTCGACCGAGCTGGAGATGGCGCCGTACATGGTCTTCTCCGATAAGGCCCTGCGCGGCCTGTGCCGCCTGCGCCCTCAGACGCGCGACGAGCTTATGCAGGTCAACGGCATCGGCGAGAAAAAAGCCGACGCCTTTGGCGAGCAGTTTATGGCGGCGATTGAAGAGTTTGAGTCCGAGCACGCGCGGGATGGAGCGTAACGATGGCATTCGACGATAAAACCGACCGCTCTGGCGCATCCGCCGTGCCGCTGTATCAGCAGGTTATGGACGACCTGAAAGGCGAGATCGCACGCGGCGTGTACGCGGCCGGCTCGCGCATTCCTTCCGAGATGGAGCTCGCGAAGTCCTACGGCGTGGGGCGCATCACCGTGCGCCGTGCCATCGAGGAGTTGTCGCGCGCGGGCTACCTCAACCGCCAACAGGGGAGGGGTACCTTTGTGTGCGCTCCCAAGCTCAAGCGCAAGATTCGCCAGAAGGGTGACGTTCAGAGCTTTTCCGAGGGTTGCGTTGCCAACGACATGGTGCCGGGCGCGCGTCTGGTGTCGCGCACGGTGGTCGCGGCGACGCGCGAGGATGCGACGTTCTTTGGCGTGGAGCCCGGCTGCGAGCTCATCGTGGTCGAGCGCGTACGTACGGCCGACGGCGTGCCCGTCATGCTCGAGAACAACGCCTTTGTGCTTGCCGACCACCCGTATCTACAAACGATGCGCGACGAAGACCTCGCGGACAATTCCATCTTTGCGCTCGTTGCCGAGCACTCGGGCCACGTGCCGCTCAAGTCCGACCCCTGTACCGTGGAGATTGCGCTTGCCGATGCTCAGGTGGCCCCGTTGTTGGAGGTGCCGGTCGGCGAGCCGCTCTTTTATATGGAGGCGTACTTTACCGATGAGGACGAGCGGCCCCTGCTGCTCGGTCGTCAAAAGATCGTGGGCTCGCGCTACGTGTTCGACATCTAACGTTCACGAATAGAACAACATGGAACAAATTTACTGCAATGGCTTCCACCGTGGCTGCTTGCGTGGTATATATAGAACAACATAGAACGACAGCAGGTACGAGCAGCCGTCGCCAAAAGCCGCCACGCAAGGAGGAGCATCAGCATGAACGCACACGATCTGGTTCAGGAAATTATCGAGCGCAAGGGCAAGGTCGAGAACGTCTTTTGGATTGCCTGCGGCGGTTCGATGATCGACCTCATGCCGGCTAACGAACTGCTCAAGCGCGAGGCCACCACGTTTACCTCGACGGTCTACACGGCACGCGAGTTTTGCCTGATGGCCCCCAAGAGTCTTGGCGAGAAGTCGCTCGTCATCGCCTGCAGCCACAGCGGCAACACGCAGGAGGTCGTCGACGGCTGCGAGATGGCGTTGGCTGCCGGCGCCGAGGTCATTGCCCTTACCGACTGCGAGGGCTCCAAGATCGACAACGGCAAGTGGACCACCTGGGTCTATCCGTGGGGCGAGGGCGTGTCGCAGGCTGAGGTGCCGCAGGGCATCGGCGCTCTGATCGCCGCCGAACTGCTCGACCAGCAGGAGGGCTACGAGGCGCTCGCCGACATGTACGCCGGCCTTAAGCAGATGGATGCGCTGCTGCCCGCCGCGCGCGAGAAGGTCAACGCCGAGCTGGGCGCCCGTTTTGCCGAGCTCTGCCAGCAGCACAAGTTCTTTTACATCCTGGGCTCCGGCCCCAACTTTAGCCAGACCTACGCCATGGCAATCTGCTCGCTCATGGAGATGCAGTGGCAGCACTGCTGCTACATCCACTCCGGCGAGTATTTCCACGGTCCCTTCGAGGCTACCGAGCCCGGCGTGTTCTACTTTGTGCAGCTCGGATCGGGCGAGTGCCGCCCCATGGATGAGCGCGCGCTCACGTTCCTCAACACGCACACCGATACGATCATGGTGCTCGACGCGCTCGAGTACGGCGTGGGCGACGTGCCCGCCAGCGTGCGTTCGTACTTGGAGCCGATCTTCTTCTACAACATGAGCTGCGAGCTGCGCGCCGCCCGCGGCAAGGTGTTTGACCACAGCCCCGAGGTTCGTCGCTACATGGGCATCGAGCAGTACTAGGTAACGGGAAAAGCATTCACCTTCGATTCGCAAGCGGGCCACATGAGTCAAAAAGCGGGCCGCGCCGGGGATTTCCGGCGCGGCCCGCTTTGCATGGCGTCCGTATGAGCGAGGTGTCGCGTCAAGCGGCGGACTACTTCGCGTCGTAGGCCTCAGCGTCCCACCAGTCGAGCTGGGCGATGTTGTCGCGGATGTGCTGGCAGCTCTTGTGGAAGCCCTCGAGCTCGTACTCGGACAGGTCGAGCGTGTAGACCTCCTCGACGCCCTCGGCGCCGATCACGCACGGCAGGGACGTGAAGATGCCCTCTTCGCCATACTGGCCGGTCATAAGCGTAGAGGCCGAAAGCACAGCGTGCTCGTTGTGCAGAACGGCGGCGCAGACGCGTGCAGCGGAGTTGGCGACGGCATACTCGGTGCACTGCTTGCCCTGGTAGGTCACATAGCCGCCCTTGCGCGCGAGCTCCTCGACCTCCATGTGGTCAAAGGCGTACTTGTCAGGGTTCTCGACCTGAAGCTCGTTGAGACTCTTGCCGGCGATGGTTGCGGCCTTAAAGGCGGCAAGCTGGCTAAAGCCGTGCTCGCCGATCATGTAGGCGTCGATGGACTTGGGGCTCACGCCGACCTTCTTGGAGATCTCGGTGCGCAGGCGGGCGGAGTCCAGGCCGCAGCCCGAGCCGATGATCTTCTTGGGATCGTAGCCGGTCAGGTGCCACAGCTCGGTGCACACGACGTCGCAGGGGTTGGAGATGCTCACGAAGATGCCGTCAAAGCCGGCGTCGACGATGCGCTTGGCAAAGGTGCGGGCGGCGTCGGTGGTAAAGAACAGCTCGCCGTCGCGGTTGCCAGCTGCCAGCGCGACCTTACCGGCGGCGTTGACGATGACGTCGCAGCAGGCCAGCTCCTCGTAGTGGTCGTAGCAGTTGACGATCTTGGTGTTATACGGGACAAACGAAAGGGAGTCGCGCAGGTCCTGGACCTCGGACGTCACCTTGGCCTCGTTGATATCGCACAGGTACAGCTCGTCGGCAATGCCCTGCATAAGCAGGCTGTTGGCAACATGTGCTCCTACGTGGCCCTGGCCGACCACACCGATCTTACGCGTCTGGTACATATATGTATCCTTTCGGCCGAGTTTTTCGCGTCGAACCATTGTAGCGTCCTGCTGCTACTTTGCTAGGCTAAAGCGCCGTAGATTTTTGGGACATGCCTTAATCTCTACTTTTGGAGTGATTTGGACCGCTGACGGCATCGCTGAGCGATGTGCTCGCGCGGATGGGGCCGCTCGTTGTACCATAGCTGCAACTGATTCGTAAGGAGCATCCATGCCCATTCGCATCCCCGACGCCCTCCCTGCCGCCGCGCAGCTCGAGAGCGAGAACATCTTTGTCATGACCGAGTACCGCGCGCTGCACCAGGACATCCGTCCGCTGCGCGTGCTCATCCTCAACCTCATGCCCACCAAAATCGCCACCGAGACGCAGATCATGCGCAAGCTCTCCAACACGCCGCTGCAGGTGGAGGTGGACCTGCTGCGCACCAAGACGCACGAGGCCACGCACGTGAGCGCCGGTCACCTGGAGACGTTCTACCGCACGTTCGACGACATCCGCGACATCCACTACGACGGTCTGATCATCACGGGCGCGCCGGTGGAGCAGATGCCGTTCGAGGAGGTCGACTACTGGTCCGAACTCTGCCAGATCATGGATTGGTCCACCACGCACGTGCACTCCACGCTGCACATTTGTTGGGGCGCGCAGGCCGGTCTGTACCATCATTACGGTATCCAGAAGTACGACCTGCCGGCAAAGGCGAGCGGCGTGTTCGAGCATTATCTGGTGAAGCCGCAAAGTCCGCTGGTCCGCGGCTTTGACGACCGTTTCTATGCCGTGCATTCGCGCAACACCGATGTGCGCCGCGAGGACGTGGAGGCCGAGCCGCAGCTTGAGGTCGTGGCCGTGTCCGACGAGGTGGGCCTGTACATCGTCAAGTCGACCGACAGCCGTCGCTTCTTTGTCTTTGGCCACCCCGAGTACGATACCGACACGTTGCGCCTGGAGTACGAGCGCGACGTGAAGCGCGGGCTCAACCCTCAGGTGCCGGCGCATTACTTCCCGGGCGACGACCCCGCCTCCGAGCCGCGCAACGTCTGGCGCAGTCAGGCTCAGCTATTCTACACCAACTGGCTCAACTACTACGTTTACCAGACCACGCCCTACGACCTGGCCCGCGCCGGCGAGGAGCACTAGGCTGCGATGGTACTGCTGTAGCCGTGGCTGATGTGGCAGCGATTAGGCGCTGATGATGTTGGGCAGCGGCAGGTCGTGGGCATCGGTGGGGACGTGGTTGATGCGTTGTTCGTCAAAGGCGATGCCGATGATTTGGCATGCGGGTGAGAGCATGGGCAGGTAGCGGTCGTAGCAACCGCCGCCGTAGCCCAGGCGCGTGCCGGTTTGATCGAAGGCCACGAGCGGCACGACAGTCATGTCGAGTGCTTCGGCAGGCACGATGGGGAAGCGGTCGCTGTCGATATCCGTGGCCGCGAAGGCCCGCGCGGGGTGGGCGATAAACGGAGCCGCGGACGCATCGTCGGCGGCAACTGCTCGCATGCACATGCGCTGGCCACAAGCTGCGGCATCAATTGCCGAGAGCATGCACGGATAGGCCACGCGCCAGCCGCGCGCGGCGGCCGCAACGGCAAACGCGGCAGGGTCTGCCTCGGAACCCATCGCGGTATAGACGGCAACGGTGTGCGGCGCCGCGGCATCCAAGCGGCCCAGCAGCTCAACCAGCCGCGCACAGATATCAGCAGACTTCGCCGCCCGCAAGTCCAAATCAAGAGCATCGCGCCGAGCAATCACCGCCCGCCGCAACTCAGCCTTGTCCATCCCGGCCCTCTCTCCCAAACCTACCAAAAAGGGACAGGTTTATTTTGGCAGGTTTTATCTGGGCAAACGTCGAAGCCGCCACAAAGGTGCCTGTCCCCTTTGTGGTGGTTTTGCTTGCTGTGGCTAGCCCAGCAGGTCGATGACGTTAAAGCCGGCGTTGCTCTTGGCGATGACGTCTCGGCCGCCAAAGACGCAGGTGGGCGACTCGGCTGCGATGCGCGTCACGTCGGTGCCGAGCGAGCGCAGCTCACCGGGCGTGACGGCGAGCATCTGGGCGCGGCGCTCCTCGCGTGCGTGCGGATCGAGCCCGGCCAGGTAGGTCGTGTTGCGGCGCTTGGTGAGCGCGTACGGCTTCACCGGTGCGTCCATACCGCTCACGCAGCTCACGATAAAGCCCTCAAAGGCGGCTTCGTTGGGCTCAAAGCTGCCGAGCCATTCGCCTGCGCGCGCCACACGCTCAATCGAGGGGTCGATTGCCGGGTCGCGGTAGGTGTAGAACGCCGTCTGACGCTCGCCTGCCGCACGGAATCCGCAGCCGTACGCGCCGCCCTTAACGCGGATTTCGTTCCACAGATAGTCGTAGGAGAGCGCGTTGGCGGCAACCGCCCAAGCGCCCGTCACGTCGATGCCCAAGCGACGCGGGTCACACGCGCTCGCCGCAAAGCAGATGTCGCTGGGGATGATAAAAGCCTCGTGGCGGTCGCGCGGCGTCGGCACCACGAGCGCGTCGCGGCCGGCATCGGCGCCGTCGCCAGCGCCCAGCCCCAGATCGCCCGCGGCGGCCCAGTACGCGTTAAAGTCCTCGTCGCTGCCGGTAAAGCTCGCCAGGCAGCCATCGGCCACAAAGATGCGGCCTGCCAGCTCGGTAAGCTTGGCGCGCAGGTCATCCAGGCGCTCGTCAAAGTGGTCGAGCAGATCGCGCAGGAACAGGTAGAAGTCCACGCCCGAAAGCTGCTCGCGCACCACGGCTGAAGGCGAACTGTAGCTCATAGCGCGACCGAGCGCCGCCGAGTGTCCGTTGTTGATAAAGCCCTGCTCAAGCCCAATGCGAATCTGCGTGAGCACGTCGCGCACGCGGTCGGCGTCGGCATCGAGCAAAAGCGTGCTCGACCACACCTCGTGCGGCAGGCTTGCCAGCGCATTGATCTTCTCGGACAGGGCGCCGGCGCTTACCAGCAGGTAGGGGCGCACACCGTCCACGTCGGGCTGGGTCATGACCTCGGTCGAAAAGCTCAAAAAGCCAAGCTTGCCGGCGAGCAAGTTGTCGAGCTCCTCGGCCGAGTGCTCGCTCGTGGGCAGCTGCTTGAGCAGGCGGCAGAGCAGCGTTACATAGGGCAGGTCCTCAAACGCGACGCAGCTCAGGTCGAAATACTGCATGGCGTAGGCCAGGCGGTTGGTGGGGATGCCGTGACGCAGGCAGGGGATGGGCGCAGTCGTGTCCACAACGAGCGGCGGCTCGGGGCGCGCCTCGCCAATATCGGATACACGCAGGCGCGGCAGCGTGGCCTTGTCCTCGGGCGTGTCCTCGGCTTCCTGCGCGGCACGCAGCACGGCCGTGCGCTCGACCACGTCGGCCAGCTCGGCATCGGTCATGGCATCGCGCTTGGCTGCCAGCTCGGCGGCCTCGGCACTCTCTGCGCCCTCGGCGGCATCCACCGGCACCAGCTCGACCAGCGCCATATGGTCGTTTTCCAGCACCAGCTCGCGCAGCAGGTCCTCAAAGTAGCTGCCGTTCAGCTCACCACGCAGCTCCTCGTACACCGGGCCGTACTTGAGCGCCAGCGTCGCGGCGTCGTCATCGTAGAGCCAGGTGCTCAGCGCGTCGCACGCAATGGCCACGCCGTCGGCGATACCGTAGTCGCGCTGGCGCAGGTCGTATTCGTTGCTGCTGATGATGGCTTCCAGGCGCTCGCGTGGAACGCCCTGTTCGCACAGGTCGCGGCAGGCGTCCTGGAACACGCGGCGCAGCTCGCGTGCCACGCCGGGCTGCGCGTTTTGCAGCATGATGAGCTCGTAGGGCTGCAGACACTCGGCAGCGGTGTAGCTCACCACGTTGCCGCCCAAGCCGGCAGCCAGAATGGCCTTCTTAACCGGCGCTTCGTTGGAGCCCAGCAGCGCCTCGAACAGGATATCCGCCGCGATCGTGCGTTTGCGGTCGAGCGCGCTGCCCAGCACCAGGCCCAGGCCCACCAGGGCGTTCTCGGGTGTAGTGGCCATCTCGACGCGCTTGTACTCGCAGGTCACGGGTGCCTGCACGCCCAGCGGATTGGGCGCCAGCGTGGACGGGTCCTCGCCGGCGGCAACGGCTGCGTCCATACGGCGGCTTGCGGCGCTCGGCTGCGACAGGTAGCGCTCGTTCAAAAAGGCTAACGCGCGGTCCACGTCCAGGTCGCCGTAGAGCGTGATGTAGGAGTTGGAAGGATTGTAGTGGCGCGCGTGCGTGTCCAGGAACTGCTCGTAGGTGAGCGTGGGAATCGCGCGCGGGTCGCCACCGCTCTCGTGCGCATAGGCGGTGTCGGGATAGAGCGCGGCGTTGACGGCGTCGTCAAGCACGCTCATGGGGTCGGACAGCGCGCCCCTCATCTCGTTGAACACCACGCCGTTATAGCGCAGCGTGCCCTCGCGCAGGCTCGCGGAGCTGTCGCCGTCCTCGCCCTCGGCGCCCTCCGGCAGGTCCAGCTCGTAATGCCAGCCCTCCTGCTCAAAAATGGTGGGTTTGGTATAGATGGCCGGGTTGAACACCGCGTCCAGGTACACGTCCATCAGGTTGTACAGGTCCTGCTCGTTGGTGGTGGCAACGGGGTAGATGGTCTTGTCGGGGTAGGTCATGGCGTTGAGGAACGTCTGCATGGAGCTCTTGATCAGGTCCACGAACGGTTCCTTGACGGGGAACCTGGCCGATCCGCACAGCACCGAGTGCTCAAGAATATGGAACACGCCGGTGGAATCGGCCGGCGGCGTCTTAAAGCCAATGGCAAAGGCCTTGTTTTCGTCGTCGCATGCCAGGTACAGCAGGCGAGCGCCCGAGGCAGTGTGGCGCAGTGCGTAGGCGTCCGAGTCGAGCTCGGGCACGGTCTCGCAGCGCTCGACGGCAAAGCCGTGGCAGGTGGTGCCGGGCATCAGCAGCGCGGCGGCAGCGGCACGCGGGTCGGTTGAGGTGGTGGGCATATGCAGTCTCCTTTGACGCCCCAGCGGGGGCGAATCGAGTCGAACCTTCGAGAGTATACCCATATGGGGCGCGGCTCTGCAGCGAACTGGAGACGATGTGGGTGGATTGGCATGGGCCCCGCGTGTCCCGCCAAATGAGCGTGGATTTTCGGACGAAATAATCCGTCGCAGGTCCAAATGCCGTCCAATTATCCACTCCCGCACACCTTTCGTCTCCAACCGTGAGATGAGAGATAGACGAGAGACGTATACGAAAGATGGCTATACAGCAAAGAGCCAAACAATTAATAGTGCTGTTTGGTTGGTGATTGTTTTTCAGTAAAAACACTTACGAATAAAGCAAGTTGCAAACAGCTGCCCCCTTATTTCGTGCTCATTTTTAAGGCGAGAAATTGCCGTCATATGATCGGACGAGTTACAACGTTTGCGATTTAGTATTTGGCGCGGATGCGGTCGATTTCGATGAAACGCTAGTTGACCACGCGGTAGATTGTGCTTTCTCCCAGACGCCCCGGCAATGCGCAATAAGCCAGATAACAAAGCGATTGCCGGTGCGTCTATCCATGGGGAATTCCGGGAAAGCTTCTGCGGACAGTCAAAAGATTCGTCGGCCCCAAGCGGATTAAAGGTATTTGCATAAGACGTCATTTAACTAGGGACGATGCATATTGAATCGTTCAATGAACTTGCACGCTGTGTCCAACAATGCCGATTGTTGTTTAAAGGGGCTTGATGAAAGAACAGAATCAAAATAATACTTGCATAGTTAGTTATATAAAGTATTATAACGTTATGGGATGAATGAAGGGTTCATCCAAGTGAGTTAGGAGTAAGGGATGTTCAATTTCGATGAGCCTCGTTACGAGAAGGTTGTGAGCGATGCCCTCGCTCTCCGTCCTCAGATTGAGGCTGCCGTGGACAAGGTCTGCGAGCAG
>JAHAGQ010000021.1 GCA_018373675.1 Collinsella sp.
GACAAGGTGACGTGAAACGAAAGGGCGCTGACCTTCTGGTCGCGCCCTTGAAGTTGAACGTCAGATTGTCCAAATGCGGCCCGCGCAGCGTCGGCCGGTTACGGCGTTTGTAAAACGCCGTAACCTACTGAATGAGCATCGCGTCGCCAAAGCTGAAGAAGCGATAACGTTCTTCGATGGCAGCGGCGTAGGCATCCATGATCTGGTCGCGGGTGGCAAGCGCGCTTACGAGCATCATGAGCGTGGAGCGCGGCACGTGGAAGTTCGTGATCAGCGCGTCGACCACGTGATAGGTCGAGCCGGGCATGAGGTAAAGCTGCGTCGTGGCGTTCTCGCGCACCACGATGTCACCGCGGCCAAGCGTATCGGCCCCGTCCTCGCGGCCTTCAAAATAGCGCGCCGTCACGGCCGGATCGGACACCGGCGCGTCCGTGTCAAACGCGCTCTCGAGCGAGCGCACCGCGGTAGTGCCGACGGCGATCACACGATGACCCTCGGCCTTGGCCTTATGCACGGCGTCGACAACCTCCTGCGACACGTGGTAGCGCTCGGTGTGCATCACGTGCTGCGCGGGGTCGTCCTCCTCCACCAGACGGAAGGTATCGATACCCACCTCGAGCTCGACGGCGGCAAACTTGGCACCCTTGGCCTCGATGGCAGCCATGAGCTCGGGAGTAAAATGCAGACCCGCCGTGGGAGCAGCGGCCGAGTGCTCCTCCTTCATGGCGTAGACGGTCTGGTACTTCTCGGGATCGCCCTCGTAATCGGTAATGTAGGGCGGCAGCGGCACGTGGCCGGCAGCATGGATGGCCTCGTCGAGCGTGCGCGGCTCGCCGGCGGCATTGCAACCGGCCGGCTCAAAGCGTACCAGGCGGCCGCCGCGGCTATCGGTGACAAAGTCGACAACCTCGGCCGTCAGCACCACGGGAGCCCCCTCGGGCGCATGGGCGCCACCGGCGCGATACTCAATATGAGCACCGGGCTTCAGGCGCTTGCCCGGCTTGACCAAGCACTCCCAAACATGGCCCAGCGGATCCACGTCCTCGCGGCGCTTGAGCAGCAGGGTCTCGACCACGCCGCCCGATCCCGTTTTACGACCGATCAGACGGGCCGGCATCACGCGCGTCTGATTGATGACGAGCACGTCGCCCGGCTCGATATAGTCGATGATGTCGCGGAAGATGCGGTGCTCAACGGTACCGCCGTGCTCCAGCGGCGTTCCCGCCTGGGAGCCCTTGCGATCCACCACCAGCAGGCGGCAGGAGTCGCGCGGCTCGGCTGGAGCCTGGGCGATCAGTTCCTCAGGAAGGTTGTAGTCAAAATCATCGGTACGCATAGACACGTCGGATACTCCTTATATAGCTAAAGTCCGCTCTACATCCTAGCAGGCTGACGTCCCAAATGAACTACTTTTTGGACGCTTTGCGCTCGTCGCGGATGCGGGCGCGGTCCATGGCCGCCTCGACAGCCGAGAAGCGGCAACCACAGTAGTTCTGCCGATACATGCCCAGCTCGCGCGAACGGCGTGTCGCCTCGGGGTAATACGGACGAAAATCGCGAATCACCGGAGTGAGACCGCGGGCGGCAGCCAGACGCTCCAACACATCATTGCAGGTTTCGAACAACTGATACGGCGAGACGGCGAGCGTCGTACCCACAAACTCAAACCCACGCTCCTGGGCCACGCGGCACGCCTCGGCCAAGCGCAGGGCATAGCACGCACGACAGCGACGGGGCCGATCGGCACCCAGCGGTGCCACGCCGGCCTCCCAGCGCTCACGGTCCTCCCCCGCCTCGATAAGCTCGATGTCGCCATCGGCACACCACCGGCGCAGCTCGTCCAAACGCCGCTGCCATTCATCGTGCGGCTGAATATTGGGGTTGGTCCAGCAGATTGTGGGCTCAAACCCTTCCTCGCGCAGCAGGCGGACCGGCTCAAGAGAGCACGGCGCACAGCAGGCGTGCAACAACAACGGCTTCATCGACATCTCCTCACCCGAAAAAGCGCACGCCGAAGGACGTGTCCTCGCAGGCGACAATGCGGCGGTCGCGCAAAATGGTCCGCACGTAATACCAGTCGCCCACACAGCCTGACAAATGCAAGCCGGCCGCCAGATAGCACAGCAGCGGATAGCCCGAAAACGCAAACCCCAGGGCAAGCGTTGTCGTCACAACAGCCGTCGGTGCCAGGCAAACCGCCATGTACCGCCGGCGCGAATACACAACGCCCTCGGCGCAGGCATAGATCATCGCCGTCTCGCGATTCGCCCCAAAGGTCACCTGCGCGCCCGCAGGCGCCAGCAGCTTAAAAAACACACCGTGCACCAGCTCGTGCACGGCAAATGACGCCGCAGAAACCGCAGCCAAGCCGACTATCCAGCCCACGACAGCCATCCAGCCGCCCGCGTCAGCCGCATCCAAGTCTGCAGGCCCGCCCAGCAGCATAAACACCGGCGCCAGGCACACGGCAAACACGCCGACTACGACCATCCCCCACACGAAGCAAGCGTGCAGAAATTCCTCGTCTTCAAACGCATGTATGTTGGAAATCTCATTCATAGCATCTTAGGATAGCGCCCCTGCCACGTACCCGTCCGCATGTGCGATAATGTCGAACGATATGCACGAATTGACCACCGCGTCGCCAGGCCTTGCGCCCGGCCGCGCTCTCACCATATGCGAAGGAGTCCCATGGCATCCAAATACTCCATGAACGACCGTCCCAGCTGGCCTCGCCGCGCCATCGTTACCGCCGGCGAGCCCTACGGCAACAAGGGCCTTCACTTTGGCCACGTCGGTGGCGTCTTTGTCCCGGCCGACTTCTTCGCCCGCTTCCTGCGCGACCGTCTGGGCCGCGAGAACGTCATCTTCACCTCGGGCACCGACTGCTATGGCTCGCCCATCATGGAGAGCTACCGCAAGCTCAAGGAGAACGAGGGCTACGACAAGTCCATCGCCGAGTATGTCGAGTCCAATCACTCCCGCCAGGCCGCGACCCTCAACAACTACAACATCAGCTGCGATATCTACGGCGGCTCGGGCCTTGAGCCGGCTGCGCAGATTCACAACGAGGTGACCGCCGAGATTATCGAGCGTCTGCACGAACAGGGCACCATCTCCAAGCGCTCCACGCTGCAGTTCTACGACGCCAAGGCCGGCACGTTCCTCAACGGCCGCCAGGTGATCGGCCGCTGCCCCATCCAGGGCTGCAAGTCCGAGAAGGCCTATGCCGACGAGTGCGACCTGGGTCACCAGTTTGAGCCCGAGGAGCTCATCGCGCCCAAAAGCCAGCTCACCGGCGAGGTGCCCGAGCTGCGCCCGGTCGACAACCTCTACTTCGACCTGCCGGCCTACCTCGACTTTATGAAAACCTATACCGCCAAGCTCGCCCAGAACCCGCAGGTTCGCTCCGTGGTCTCCAAGACCATGGAAGAGTGGCTGCTGCCGGCCCAGCTCTACATCCAGAACAAGTTCCGCGAGGCCTTCGATGCCGTCGAGGATCAGCTTCCCGAGCACACCGTGCTGGAGCCCGAGGGCAACAAGAGCAGCTTTACCGTCACCTTCCCCAGCTGGAAGGAGCGCGACGATGCCCACGCGGTGCTCGCCAACGGCGGCTTGCGCTTCCGCAGCGGCAAGGCGCTCGTACCCTTCCGCATCACCGGCAACATCGACTGGGGCGTTCCGGTGCCCGAGGTCGATGGCGTCTCCGACGTCACCTGCTGGTGCTGGCCCGAGAGCCTGTGGGCTCCCATCAGCTATACGCGCACCGTGCTCGCACGCGATGCCAAGGCCGCCGGCGTGACCGAGGGCGTCGCCGCCCAGGATGCCGCCCTCATGGGCGAGCCCGCCGCCGATTCCACGCAGGTCCCCGCGCCCACCTACCAGCACAGCTCGCTCGACTGGCGCGACTGGTGGTGCTCGGATGACGCACAGATCTACCAGTTCATTGGCCAGGACAACATCTACTTCTATTGCATCGCGCAGACCGCCATGTGGGAGGCCCTGGGTTGGAACCTCACGCAGAGCACCGTCAGCGCCTGCTACCACCTGCTCTACATGGGCAAAAAGGCAAGCTCGTCCTCGCAGACTCCTCCCCCGCCGGCAGACGACCTGCTCAACCACTACACCTGCGAGCAGATGCGCGCGCATTGGCTGTCGCTCGGCCTGTCCGAGAAGCCGGTGAGCTTTAGCCCCAAGGCATACGACACGCGCGTGACCGGCAAGGACAAGGACGGCAACGAGGTGCGCGCCTGCGACGACAAGCGCGTTATCGACCCCGCCCTTAAGGAGAGCGCGCTGCTGACCGGCGTGTTCAACCGCCTGGCCCGCAGCTGCTTCTACGGCGTCGCCGTCAAGGAGGGCGACGAGAGTCCCTATCGCAACGGTTGCATCCCCGCCGGTGCCGCTTCTGACACCGTGGTCGAAGCCGCCCAGCAGGCAGCCCTCGCCTTTGAGCAGGCCATGTACAAGTTCGAGACGCACCGAGCGCTCGCTGTGTGCGACGACTACCTGCGCGCCGCCAACAAGCGCTGGAGCGATGCCTCCAAGGCCGCCAACAAGCTCGAGGGCGAGCCGGCCAACGCCGCCATGACGCAGGCCCTCGTCGACGCCTTTACCGAGCTGCGCGTAGCGACCGTGCTCATGCACGGCATCGTGCCGGCCGGCTGCGAGCTCATCTGCGAGTACTTCGACGTTGACCCGGTCGCCTTCTTTAGCTGGGATAACATCTTTGCCTCCACGGATGAGTTTGTGGAGAGCCTGGGCGAGAAGCCCGGCGAGCACCGCGTGAAGCCGCTGCCCCCGCGCTTCGACTTCTTTAGCAAGCACGAGAGCCAGTACTAAAGCACGCCAGCAGCGGCGTGCCCGGAAAGTAGTCAATTTGGGACGGGAAGGAAAGACGGATGTCCAAGCCGCGTCGTCGTAAGCAGAAAAAGCAGGTCAAGGCCGAGCTCAAGCTCAGGCAGTTTGCTGCTACCGAGCTTTCCGACCAGCTTGCCGCCCTTCCCTGCGCCGCCGACCTGCCGCGCTTTATGGTCGACACGGTCGCCGGCGCCTATGCGCCCGCCGATGCCAAGCTCATGATCGAGGGCTTCGGCGCCGCGGCCACACGCCCGGTCACGCTGCGCGCCAACACGCTCAAGGCGACCGCCGAGGACATCGCTGCGGCGCTCGATGCCGCCTGCATCGCCCACCAAACCGTTACCTGGTATCCGGACGCCTTTATCCTGCCCGAGGCCCAGGTTTCAGATCTGTGGGATCTCGACATCTACCGCGACGGCAAAATCTACCTGCAGAGCCTGTCATCCATGATGCCGCCGTTGGTCCTGGGCGCCCAGGCAGGCGAGGACATCCTGGACATGTGCGCAGCCCCCGGCGGCAAGACGACGCAGATCGCCGCCCTCACCCAGGGACAGGCGCACCTCACCGCCTGTGAGATGAGCATTCCCCGCGCCGAAAAGCTCGAGTCGAACCTCCATCGCCAGGGTGCCAAAAACGTGCCCGTCATGCGCATCGACGCACGCGAGCTCGACGAGTTCTTCCGCTTTGACCGCATCCTGCTCGACGCTCCCTGCACCGGCACGGGCACCGTCATCAGTGGCAACGAGAAAAGCCTGCGCGGCCTCACCGAGCAGTTGCTGAGCAAGTGCGCCCGCTCGCAGCGAGCACTTCTGGACCGCGCCATGGGGGCCCTCAAACCGGGCGGCACGCTCGTCTATTCGACTTGTTCGATCTTGCCGCAGGAAAACGAGGACGCCCTGCAAGAGGCGCTCGACAAGCATATGGACTGCGAGCTTATCCCCCTCGACGGCACGCCAAGCGAAAGTGAAGCACGACGCACCCAGGACGCCGGCGAGGAGCCGCATATCGAGAGCAACGCTCTCACCGAGGCCATTGCCGCGGGTCAGGTATCGGCCATCGTCAACGGCCTGCCCGGCACGCTCACCATTCCGCCTAGCCGCGACTTTGAGGGCTTCTACATTGCCCTGATCCGAAAACGCAGCTAGCGCACGGATCCAAAACTCAACAAGCTATCTCTGTGCGCGTTTGCCCTGCTGGTCGCGATGCTGTTTAAGCATCGCGCGCTCCTTGCGTTCGGCCCTTTTGCCCTTAATGGCCGTGACCACAAAGTAGATGACCGCGGCGGCAACGATTGCGGCCACACACAGGCCGATCGAGCCAAACATTGCTGTCAATTCCATACCGCGTCACCTCTCTTTTAAACGGGGCTTTCAAGATAGCACCTCGATACCCGCCACCACAGCTCCTTCACGTTCGCCGGCCCTTCGGTCTAACGGATGGCGCGGCGGGGAAAAATCAACTCGTCAAACGATTTAGCATTCGCAATTCCGGCTGCATCGCGCCGGCCATCATCACATAGAATCGAGCCTCCATGGATACCCTCAACGATCTAAATGAGCGCGTCGACGCCTTCGTCGGCACCAGCTCCTTCGACACGCCTGCGGCGGCAAACGACCAAGCTCCCATCGATGTGCCCGCCGAGGTGCACGAGGACATCGTCGCCTCGGTCGATTTTTCCGAGGTCGAGCTTGCAGACGAGTTCACCGAGCCCCAAATAGCCGTCACGCCCAACGGCCTGCTCCCTATGGAGCCCCTGCCCATCGACGGACGCCTGCGCAAGGCTGCCCTTCGCATGCCCGACGAGATCGAGGAGGCCAGCGGCTTCACGCTCTTTGGCCGACGCATCAAGTCGCTCATTTACACCACCGATGTCGCGGTTATCCGCAACTCCAACGCCGACGCCGTCTTTGCGGTCTACCCTTTCACGCCGCAGCCCGCCATTACGCAAGCGCTGCTGACCGTCGCCGAGTGCCCGGTCTTTGTAGGCGTGGGTGGCGGAACTACGACCGGTAAGCGCTCCGTGCAGATGGCAGCCGTCTCCGAGATGCAGGGCGCGGCGGGCTGCGTGGTCAACTCCCCCGCTACTGCCGAGATGGTCGAGCACATCACCAACATCGCCGACATCCCCGTCATCGCCACGGTCGTTCGCTGCGACGACGATGCCCACGCCAAGGTGCGCGCTGGAGCCAAGATTCTCAACATCGCCGCCGGCAAGAACACGCCCCAGGTCCTACGCGAGCTGCGCGAGCACTATCCCAACCTGCCGCTTATCGCGCCGGGCGGCAAGACGCCCGAGAGCATTCGCGAGACCATCGCCGCCGGCGCCAACGCCATCATCTGGACACCGCCTTCGGCCCAGCAGCTACAGACCGACATGATGCAGCGTTATCGCAAGATGAAGGAAGACGCCACACCTGTCATCTCGCGCGACGACGTGCCCATTATCGACCAGGTCGCCGCCGCCGAGGTCAGCCAAGTCGAGAACATGAATCCCGATGTGCCGATTCCCGACGAAGTCATCGAGCGCGTCGCTTCGATCCACGAGCGCGTCGAGGAGCATCGCGCCAACCGCGGCCTCAAGCCGTCACTGCACGGCTTTTTCTTCCGCGGAAAGAAACGCTAGCAAAACATCTTGGCCCGCCCCACAAACGTGAGGCGGGCCGTTTTCGTTTGAGCAATCATGCAGCGACGTGATGGGGCAAATTAATCCACGCGCTTGTCGCCCATAAAGAAGAGCGCCACCGTACCAGGTCCGGTATGCGAGCCAATCAGAGTACCGATGTCATTGATCTCAATCTTGCCTTTAAGCTGCGGAACCTGTTCCTCAATCAGCGCCGCGACCGCCTCGGCATCCTCGCGGCACGCCGACTGCGACATGATGCACTTACCCGAATAATCTGCACCGTCCTGTACGTGTGCCATCATGGTCTTAGCCATCTCGGAAATCGCGCGCTTCTTAGTGCGAATCTTCTCACGTGGCGACAGCTTACCTTCGCAATCGACCGTCATAAGCGGGCAAATCTTAAGCGCCGTGCCGATGATCGCGCTCGCGGCCGAAATGCGACCGCCGCGCAGGTAGCTCGACAGATCGGTCGAGAAGAACCAGTGGTGCAGGTTGAGCTTGTGCTCCTCGATCCAGGCAGCCGTCTCGTCGAGTGAAGCCCCACTATCGCGCACATCGGCGGCATATTCCAACAACAGGCCAAAGCCCGAAGACGCCGCCAGCGAATCGATGACGCGCACCTTGCCGCCCTCGGGATAGCGATCCGCAAGCATCTGCGCCGCGACGCAGGCCGATCCATACGTGCCCGAAATACCCGACGACAACGTCAGGTGCAGCACGTCTTTACCCTCGGCAACAAACGGCTCCCAAAACTCCTCGTACTCACCCACGCTCACCTGAGACGTCTTGGGCATGGCGCCCGCGGCAATCTGGGCAAAAAACTCGTCCGGCGTAATCGACTGATACAGATCGTCCGTATAGACAACATCGTCGATCTCGTAATGAAAACACACGACAGGGATATTGCGCGACGCAAAGAACTCACGGGTTCGATCGGCGGCGGATTCACAGGTCAGGACAAAAACACTCATATGAGGCTCCTTACTCATTGCTGCGCAAATTATCGCACAGTGAGCCTACATGCGGTACATATGTCCACTATTTGCCAAATCGAACCAAAAATAGTGAACATCTTTACCACCATCGTCTCCACCGACCCGACGCATAAATATCTGAGAAAACACCCTCTGTCGTCTCCACCCGACCAACACATCTACCTTCACTAAATCGATTTACCAAACCGTTCAGCCGACAATTCAGCCGCTGGCGCAAAATCGAAACAAAAGCGGCGCATACTGGTAAACGTTTGACGCTGTTTATCAGTTTTACCAGCCCCATCGGAAGGTGTTTCATGGTCGCATTCGATCGCAACCCGCAAGACTTCAAGTATCTGCGCCTGCTGTCGAGACAGTTCCCCACCGAACAATCCGCATTTACCGAAATTATCAACCTCTCGGCCATCCTCAACCTACCCAAGGGCACCGAGCATTTTATGAGCGACGTGCATGGTGAGTACGAAGCCTTTATGCACATCCTCAACAACTGCTCGGGCGTCGTGCGCGAACATGTCGACGAGATCTTTGGCGACACGCTCTCCTTTGACGAAAAGGGCGAGCTGTGTACGCTCATCTACTACCCGCTCGAGAAGATCGACCTGGTCCGCAGTCAGCGCGAGGACTCGCCCACCTGGTACAAGACGATGCTTGACCAGCTCATCATGGTCGCTCGCTCACTTTCAAGCCGCTACACGCGCTCCAAGGTGCGTAAGGCCATCCCGCGCGATTACGCCTATATCATCGACGAGTTGTTGCACACGCACCCGGACGAGAACAACTATCGCGTGCGCTATCACGAGCGCATCGTGGAGTCCATCCTAGAGACCGCCAGCGCCGACGACTTTATTGAGTCGCTCGCCTCGCTCATCAAGCGCCTGGCCGTCGACCACCTGCACCTGGTGGGCGACATCTTCGACCGCGGCGGCGGCGCGGCCAAGATTATGGACCGTCTGCTCACCTACCATTCGCTCGACATCCAGTGGGGCAACCACGACCTGCTGTGGATGGGCGCTGCGACCGGTGAGCCCGCCTGCATCGCCACGGTGTTGCGCAACAACCTACGCTACGACAACTACGAGATCCTGGAGAACGACTACGGCATCTCGCTGCGTGAGCTTGTCGCCTTTGCCGATGCCACCTACACCGCCGGTGAGTCCATCACCCCGCTGATCAAGGCCATCGACGTGCTGCTCTTTAAGCTCGAGGGCCAGATTATCCAGCGCCACCCCGAGTTCGATATGACCGACCGCCTGTTACTCGACAAGATCGACCACGACACCGGCACGGTCACGCTCGCCGACGGCAGCGTGTGGCCGCTCACGACCAACGACTTCCCCACCGTCGACCCGGCGGACCCCTATACGCTCACGTCTCAGGAGCAGCACATCATCGACAAGCTCGTGTCCGAGTTTGTCACCGCCGATCACCTGCATCGCCATATCGATTTCCTCTATTCCCACGGCTCGATGTACAAGGTCGCCAACGGCAACCTGCTCTTCCACGGCTGCGTTCCACTCAACGAAGACGGCACCTTCAGCAGCATGAACTGCCTGGGCACCTGGCACGCTGGCCGTGATTATCTCGATTTTTGCGACCACATCGCCCGCCGCGCGTGGCGCGTGGGCGACCGCGATGCCCTCGACTGGATGTGGTACCTGTGGATTGGCTTCAATTCACCCGCCAGCGGACGCCTGGTGCGTACCTTTGAGCGCGCCTATATCGCCGATAAGAGCACCTGGGTCGAGCCGATGGACCCGTACTTTACGCTTACCAAGTCGCCCTCGGTCTGCGATGATATCATGCGCGAGTTTGGCGTCGCGCCCATGGCATGCTCGCCGACCGGCCACATCATCAACGGCCACACGCCCGTTAAAACCACCAAGGGCGAGCAGCCCATCCGCGCCGAGGGCAAGCTGCTGGTCATCGATGGCGGCTTCTGCCGCGCTTACCATCCCAAGACGGGCATCGCCGGCTATACGCTCATCTCGAGCTCGCGCGGCTGCCGCCTCAAGTCGCACCGGGCCTTTACGACGGTTGCCGAGGCACTCACGCGCAACGTGGACATCGAGAGCGAGACCAACCGTTTTGACCAAGCAGACCGTCGCCGCATGGTGAGCGACACCGATACTGGCGCCAAGATTCGCAGCCAGATCCAGGACCTGCGCCAGCTGCTCGATGCATATAGAAACGGTGCTATCGAGGAGCGCGCCTAGCACCACCCGCGGGGATTGGCTAAACTTGCTAAGTTTGTCATCCCCGCGGCGCTTCGGCGCCAGCTTAAGGCAGGTACCATGCAAAAGCTCCTTGCGCAGATTATGAAATTTGGCGTCGTCGGTGTCATTGCCACGGTTATCGACTTTGGCATTATGAATCTGCTCCACTACGGTCTGGGCCTCAACATCCTAATCGCCAACACCAGCGGCTTTATCATCTCACTCATCTTTAACTACCTCGCAAGCATGAAATACGTGTTTGCGCACAAGGAAGGCATGAGCCGCCGCCGCGAGTTCATCATCTTTGTCGTGCTGTCCGTGATCGGTTTGGTGCTCAACGATGGCATCGTGCTGGCGCTCAACGCCGGCCTGGGACTCGAGGCCAATATCGCCAAGATCTGTGCCACCGCGCTTGTCATGGTCTACAACTTTGTGACCCGAAAAATCTTCCTGGAGGGCGACGAGACAAAATAGCTCGAAACCCCTGTAGCATTACGGCGCCCACGGACGACGCGCACTCAGCGCAGTATCGTCCGTGGGTGTCGCTCGTTTACGGGCAAATTTTCAACGTTTGCGGATTAGCTCTTGAAAATTTGGCGAGTTCATATAGTTCTTGGCAAAGACCTTACGTTTCCCTTGTAAAAGCTCTAAAGTATCCTCTGCTCGATTCATCAACGCATTGGATGTGATTACGTGCGCAAGGCGCTGGCACAACCTCATACCAAGCAGTTCCTCAAGTTTGCCGTCGTGGGTCTTATCTCCTTTGGCATCGACTGGGGCATGCTCATTGCGCTCGTCGAGCTGTTCCACCTCGACTTTTTGATGAGCACCACGGTTTCGTTCATCACGTCCGTCGTGGTCAACTACTGGCTCAGCATGAAGTACGTGTTCGACCACCGCGAAGGCATGAGCCGCAAGCGCGAGTTCACGATCTTCACCATCCTGTCGGTGATCGGCCTGGGCCTCAACGACCTGTACATGTTTGTGGGCGTCACGTTTTTGAGCATCGGCTACCAGGCCATGAAGGCCATCGCCACATTCCTCGTCACCTGGTACAACTACTTCAGCCGCCGCTTCTTCCTCGAGGGCGCACGGTCGTAGTCGATTCACTATTTGCTTGAATGTATAACCGGTTGGAATTCCCGTTCCAACCGGTTTTTTTGTTTGCCGAGAGACCCGGCGATCCAGTCCCATTCGCATGAAAAACGGGCGGCTCGGATGTTGGTCCGAACCGCCCGTCTGGCGCGCTATGTCGAGGCCTCTAGTCTGTAACGTAATACCAGACTACGTTGTCGCCGTTTGAGAGAACGTAGTTACTACAGGCCGTCATGGGCGTTGTGCCGTTGACGGAATACATCCAGCCGCTCGTGCCGCCGTACTGTTTCTCGGCCAAACCACCAATCGCAGAAACATACGTGCCGTACGATGAGCCGTGTGCGTTGACAGAAAGGCCCAGCGCGCACAGGGCATCGTAAACGGTGGCGCCTTCGTTAAAGGTAAAGGTGCCGCCAGAAGACACAGGATTGCCCACAGCGCTCGATGTGACCGAAACCGTCACCGTTACGTAGTTGGACTCCTGCGAGCCGCCCTGTCCGCCCGAGGGAGCGCTTCCGCCATTAGAGCTGGAGGCCCCATCAGACGACTGACCGCCGCCCGAAGAAGCACCGCCAGACACATTGGGAGTAACGCCGGCTCCCGTATTCTGGGCAGCGGATTTATCTCCAGACTTCTTGCCGCCCTGACCATCGGACTTCTTGCTATCCGAGCTTTTATGCGATTCCTTGTCCGAAGACTCAGAATCGTCCTTGCCGTCGTTCGAACCCTTGGACTCGTCTTTTGCATCATTCGATGACTTGGAATCCTCGGAACTGGCCTCGCCCGAAGTCGTAGTCGAGCCAGACGCCCTGGTGTCCTTGGTGACGACGCTCTCCCCCGTCACGGTCTGAATGATCCAGTCGATGGACCAGGCACCGCTTGTGGAAGGATGGACGAAACCCAGCGAGACGACGATCAGAATGGTGCACGCGGCAGTCAGAACGCCAAGGAGCGCCTTGCGACGAGGGGCGGACGCCGCCGAAGCGGCGCCCTGTTGCTTTGCATCGTCGAACTGAATGAACGAGGAATCTGGTTGCTTAGGGTCAGCGTCCTTGGATTTATTGGACACAGCCCTCACCTACCGACGTTTGGTGAACACGAACACGCCGACGATGGCGAGACCGATGACGCCGGCGGCGATGCCAACGATGGCGAGCGGATTGGTGCCAGTCTCCTGCTCGGAAGCACCAGAGGACTTCTTAGCAGTGGTCGTGGAAGCAGCACCCGTATCGGACTTGGAATCGGACTTGGAATTGGACTTGGAATCGGACTTCTTGTCAGACTTCTTGTCAGACTTCTTCTCGTCCTTCTTGTCGGACTTATCGGAGTCCTTCTTGTTGGACTTGTTGTCCTTGGCCTCGGTCTTAGTCGACACCGTCGTCTTGGTCACCGGCTTCTGGCCCGGGGCAATAGCGCCGCCCTTCGAGCCGGAGCCAGAACCCGCGCCAGCGCCAGTGCCGGAACCAGCACCGGTACCAGAACCGCCGCCATTCGAACCAGCGCCGCCATTACCGCCAGGCTTAACGGCATTCTTGGTCCACTTGGCATACAGCGTCAGATCGGCCGTTACCGGCGTACTGAAGTCATACGCCTGCGTGCAAGCCTCATCGGTATACCAACCGCCGAAAGTGTAGCCATCGCGCGTCGGATCGGCCGGCTTGACCAGCTTGCCATCGGCCGTAGCAACAAACTTAGTGTCGCAAGCAGACCCGCCGTTGGAGTTAAAGGCAACCGTCCAAGACTCGACAGCTCCAAGTTTAAACAGCGTGCCCGAATCATTAATGTAGTAGAGATTGCCAGAAGCATCGGCAATGACCGGAGAGTCACAGTACTGGTAATGGCCAGCCGCATCATAAATCTGCGTCGCCTCTGCATCGCCGAGCGTATAGCGATACACGCCACCACCAGCAGAGTAGTTGACGTAATCCTTGCTATCCGCGCTGTTAACGGTGAAGTACACATAGGTCTTGCCGCCCTGAACACTCACCAGCGGAGTAGCAGCAATACCGTTGAGGCCAGCCGGCAGCGCCTTGCCGTCGGCAGCAGCGACCATCGTGGTCTTACCCGTCTTCAGGTTATAGAGAACCAGAGCAGAGCCAGTAGCCGTCTGTCCGCCGACAATCAGATTGTCACCAGACACCGCAGGGGCGCTCAGATTATTCGTAAGGCCCAGATCAACCGTCTTCTGTTCACTCAGCACGCCCTTCGCCGAAAGCGAAATCACATGGAGCTTTCCGTCGTGCGTCATCTGATAGAAGGTCGAGCCATTGGACGGATCGGCAATGCAATCGGCATTTGCGACAGCGCCGAGCTTCATGGTCGAAACGACATCGCCCGTCGTCTTATCAATGCACTTAAGCGTACCCGCGCTCGTAGGAACGATGGCATACTTATCCGTCAAAGCCGCACCAGTCCAGTAATAGCCCTCGGCAGGGTCGATGTTCTGCCAAGAAACTTCGCCCGTGGCAATCTTAATGCGCGCAAAGGAGCCGTTGCCGTAGGTCGCATTGTAATTCTCGTCATACGAAATATCGACCGAGCCTACATAGACGTACTCGCCGTCCGAAACGACGGTGCAGGAGCTCTGCGTCAAGTCCGTCAAACCAGGCGTCAGCCACTTGCAGATCAGCTTGTCTGCAGTAATCGCCTGGACCGCACCGCCGTTGAGCGGAACGATGATAAGGCCATTGGTATAGATCGGACGAGAGGTATAGCTCACCTTGGAGGCAAGCGGCGCAGAGGCAACCTTTTTGCCCGTGGACGAATCGATCTTAATGAGCTCGTTCTCGGTCGCGATGTACACAAAGCCGTTAGCAATGACAGGCTCGCTGCAGTTGGCATACTGCTGACCAGACTCGGCCTTCCAATCGAAGGCCCACTTAAGACCGGCGGCCTGCGCAGGCGTCTTGACATCCGTTACGGTCGAACCGTTGCCACTGTTGCCGTAGCCGGCCCACTCGGCATCCCAATCAGGAGTCGTCGCACCCGGGTCCACGACAATCTTGTCGGGATCGGGCATGGCCGAATCGTCGGTGGTATAGGCAAGCGTGACCTTATCGCCGCTCTGGAGCGTAATCTGATTGGCGCAGAGTAAGGAGGGCTCTCCGTTGATATACAGATGCCAATATTTATTGGTCGCAGCATCCCAACCATACGGCTTGTGATCGAACGGCGAAGTAATGGAATTCAGGAACCAGTACTCACCACTCTGGGAGCCGTTGTACGCAACGCCCTTGGCCTTCAGAACTGCCTCAATAAGGTTCTGGGCCGTGGAGCCTTCGGGCAGAGAAACATTGCTTGCCGTGCCCCAACGCGTATTGTTCCCGTTGACATCGGGACCGATAACATCGGCGGATCCAAGCACCTGACCGGGGAGGGCATCGACGTCAGCACCATACATAAAGGTGACGGCGTCACCCTCCTGGAGCTTGTAGGCACCGGCGCCAACGTCGGCGAACTTGCCATTTACGTAGAAGCGCCAATAGCTATTGGTCGCAGCATCATAGCCACAATAGGACTTACCATCGAAGGGCGAATAAATGCCGTTGAGGAACCAGCCCCAAGACGATTCGCCAGCATCGAGAGTAAGGCCGACCTGCTCAAGGAGATCCTTGGCAGTGGAGCCTGCCTTGAGACTCGTCTGACCCGTCGAAGCCCAAACCTGCTGCTTGCCGTCCTTGTCCTTACCGAGAACCTGAACAGAAGCATGGACAGAATCGGACGGCAACTGGTCGCCCCAGCCACCGTAGAACCACGTGACGGTATCGCCGGCATGGATGGTGACATTGTCCGCCGTATAGTCACTCGACTTGCCGTTGATGAACAGCTGCCAATAGGTCGAATAATCTTGGGGCGTACCCAGCTCAACACCGTTGTACTTAAGGCTCAGAATGAAGGAGCCCGCAGCAACGGCGTCAATGTCGTTCGCCTCGAGTGCGACCTTCGTAAGATCAAGCGCGCTCGAACCGGACGTCACCACATACTGCGTATTATCGACCCAAGTCTGAGTCTTGCCCTGGGCATCGCGACCAATGACGGTCACATTTGCGGCAACTTGGTCTTTAACGACAGGGGACGAGCTACCAGCCGTATAGGCAAACTCAATCTTCTGCCCCTGGGTGAGCTTGACGCTGCTCGCGCCAACCGAGGAAGACGCGCCGTCGACGAACAGCTGCCAGAAGGCATAAGTCGTCGGATCGTAGGCAAGCGTGCGACCATCGCTCGGGGATGTGATGCTTTCGAGGTAGAAACCGTATGCCGTGTTCGGTTCGTACTTCGCCTTGAAGCCCGTCTTCTCCTGCAGCTTAATGAAGGCATCCGCAGCCGTCGCGCCCTCGTCGAGCTTGAGCTGCGTAGGTGCCACCCAGGTCTGAGCCTTGCCGTCGGCATCGGTGCCGATAATCGAGAACGAGACCTCGACCTGCTTCTTGGCGACATCGCCGGTTTCTGTCGGGTTCTCTGTCTGGATGGCAGCCGCGGCGGCAGATCCTGCTTGGCCAGCGGATGCCGTCGAAGACTGCTCGCTCGTGGCAGGACTCTCCCCCGTCGCCGAGCCTTCGTCGCCAGTTGCCGCCTCAGTTGTGGCGACACTAGTTGCAGACGCGCTCCCAGAATCCGAAACCTCGGCGCCGCTCTGCTCAGCGGCACCGCCCGCAAGCGCTGCGTCCTCGCCCGGCGTAGCAGCCTGAGCCACAGCCTCGGCAATGCCCTCAGCGCCCTCGGCCCACAGCTGAGCCGGCGTGGTGCCAAAGGCCATCGCGAAGGCCAGGAATGCCACCAGGCAGCGCTTTGCCACGCCGCGCGCGATTACGCCACGGCGACGAAGCGAGGCACGCTGGCACTCGTCCTCAAACATATCCATTTGTCTCCTACTGTCTGTACTTGGAGCGTTGCCTTGAAGCTGCCCCACGTCATCGCGCATGTTGCGCTCGAGTTCCCCCATCGGGGTCCCCCTTTCCTCCAGAGCCCTATGCACACCGGCGGCATACGCCGCAGCCGCATGCAAGATGGGAGGCGATCCGACTTAACCTTAACGACTCGGGCGCGCCGTCCGATCTGCGACGCGAACATCCCGAGCCAAGAGGAATTACGGTTACTGGTACAGCTGGGGACTTGCACCCCGATTCTCCCAAACGCGCAGGAAAACCGCGCATTCGTGCGTCTCCGCACCACCATCTAGGCCATCGATTAAAACCGTCAATATGCTATCACGCAAAAGGGCCTCGCACGCAGGCGAAGCCCAAGGTAAAAGCTATTGTTTGCGATAGGAGAATGCGGTGACGGTCGCAGCCTCTAGTGCTTGCCGCCGTGGCTGTTGAGCCAGATATTGCGACCCAGCATAAGCGCCAGCACCAGCGCGCTCACGTAGCCCATAAAGCCAATGACTGGGATACCAAACACAACCGGCTCGATGCGCGCGTAGTACACCACCGACGAACCGATAAACAGACCGGCGATAACGATAGCCATCGACATGCGGTCGATAATCCCACCTAGCTGTCGCAGCGCCTTATCGCTGCTCATGATCTGCGTGTTCACCTTAAGCTGGCCGCGCGTGAGCATGCGCGAAGCCAAGCCCAGATACTCGGCTGCCTCAAGCGAGCCTTTTGCCGCGCGATAGCTGCTCGCGGCAAGATCGCGTCCCATATCACGCGCGCGCGCATAGGCGCTCTTCTCGTTTTTGATGTGCGTCTGGATAATCTGGATCATGTTGACGTTGGGCATATACTCGGTCAGCAAACCCTCGAGCGTCACCATGCCGCGCGCGAACATCGTTACCACGCTCGGCAGCTCAACGTCATTCTTACGCGCGAGGTTTAACAGCGAAGTCAAAAACTCGCCGATATCCAGGTCTTTAAGGTCGAGCCCGGCAAAGTCGGCAACAATAAAGTCCAAGTCGGACAAAAAGGCCGAATGGTCAAGCTCGGCCGAATCGCCGCGCGTCACGGCAAAGCGCATGAGCGAATCCTTGAGCTTGGGCACGTCACCCTCGGCCACAGCGAAAATCATGTCTTTGACGATACCACGGTCATGGCTCGACATACGTCCGACCATACCCAAGTCGATAAAGTAGACAATACCGTCCTTGAGGATGATGTTTCCCGCATGCGGGTCGGCATGGAAAAAGCCGTCGTCGAGCACCTGCGTCGAGTAGTCCTCGACAATCGCGGCACCGATCTTTTCCAAGTCATAGCCCTCGGCCACTAAGCGTTCAGGATCGGCGATCGAAATGCCGTCGACGTAGTCCATAACCACCACGTGTTCGGTGCACAGGTCCAGATAGGATTTAGGGCACGTCACGCCATGAACGCTCTTATGGAACTCGTAGAAGTCGTTGAGGTTTTTGGCCTCGGCCAAAAAGTTGGTCTCCTCGCGAAAAGAGGTCCACAACTCCTCGACTACGCCGTGCAGGTCAACGAATTGATCGGTGTTGACGAACTTGGAAACAATGCGCACCACCGAGCGGATGATATCGATGTCCTGCGCCATAACCTGCTGCGCACCGGGGCGCTGCACCTTGACGGCTACGTCCTCGCCCGTCACCAGGCGGGCGCGGTGCACCTGCGCGAGCGATGCGCTACCAAGCGGATTGGGGTCGATCGCATCGAACATCTCCCCCAGGCGCAGGCCGTATTCCTCTTCCAAGCAGCGGAGCACTACCTCGTACGGCACCGGCTCCACGTCGGAACGCAGACGGCGCAGCTCATCGCAAAAGCGCTGCGGCAGAATCTCGGACCGGTTGGCCAGAATCTGCCCCATCTTGACGAACATGGGGCCGAGCTCCTCGAGCAGGCGGCGCAAGCGAACCGGCGTGAGGTTATCCCACACACGGTACTTTTTGACCAAGCGAACAATCTGCCCGATGCGTTCGCGACGACCCGCCGGCGTGAGCTGGTATTCCTCGTCCGGCGCCATCGCGTCGGGCTCTTCGGGCACCATATCGACAGCGCGCGGCTTTTTGCGAGCGCCCGAGACGGCGGCATCGACCTCATCGACAACCGCCGCCTCGTCACCCAAAGGATCTAGATTGTTGTAATCGGTGGTGGAATCTGCCATCTGCGCTGCTACTCGGCCTCTTCGGTATCCTTCGCATCGTCGGGCTCAACGGACTCGACGGGCACCGAGGTCACGTTGTCCTCGACCGAATCGACGATGTCGCGCACATGGGCCAGGAAGGCAGTGCGCTCGGGAGCGGTCATGACGCGGACGCGGGCAAGGATAAGCTCGTCAAGCACGCGCTGGGCCGCGGTCTCGCCCTGCATGCCCAGACGCTCGGTCAGGTCGGAGATGGTGCCACCGGCCTGCTCGAACATATCGGACACGCTGCGGGCGATATCGGGGGCGCCTGCGTCCTTGCGCACCTGCTCGCCCTTGGTACTGAGGTCGTCGAGAACCTTCTTGCTGCCCTCGACGGCAACGGCGGCAGCGCCAAAGCCCACGTTAATGGCGCCGTTAACAAGCTGATCGAGTTTCATAACCATGGTTGTCTCCAATCACAAACAACTGCATTGGCGTTCTTGTACCCAAGATTGAGCGAAAGCGACAAAGCGTTTTAGCGCTATTCGATCGACGGGAAATCCCTACCTCACGTTGTCGTTCATCGCGAAAGAGTTCTTCATGGCGCAGCTCGTGGTGTAGAGCACCTTGCCCAGCAGGGCATCGGTCTCCACGCGAACACGCTCGGCAAAGGCCTCGTTGGCGCGTGCAAGCTCGGCAGGCACCTCGGCCTCGGGCAGAGCGGCTACGGCAGCGTCGACGTCATGGATCTGCTTGTGGCCCATGCCACCGATCTTCTCCTGATAATCCTCGACCGCGCGGCCGCACTCATGGAAGCGGACGTCAGCCAGCGCGCCGATCAGGCGGTTGGCCCAGTAGAAGTTTTCGGACGTCACGCGAGCCTGCGTGTCGGCATAGTACTCGGGCATGGTCTCGACATTGGCGTACAGCGGCACGAGCGCGTTAAACGGGTTAGAGCCAAACGCCATCCACTGTACGGCGCGATACGCCGGCTGCGCATAGGGGCGCAGCTGCAGCACGGCGAGCTGACTGTTGCGGTTGATGCCGATGGGACGATAGGCGCCGCGCGTGGCGGGCGTACCCTTGCTGCCGTAACAGTCGTACTCCGTGCCCTGGTAGTGGCTCGAAAGCACGTACTTAATGTCCTCGATGGTCACCTTGCGCTCGGGCACGCGGCTCCAGGGGATGTCGTCGCTCTCGGGCGTGTAGTCGGCGTCGGGGCCGTCCCACACATCGCTGGGGTTGAGGCAGCGCTGCATGTACCAGGCGCGCGGCGTGTTGTAGACGTGGTCGCTGTCGGTGTGCGAGCCAAAGGCCTCGCGCGGGTTAAAGACCGCGGCGGGACCGTCGTCCTTAACACCCAGCGTCAGATCCAGATGCCACTCGGCCATCCAGGAGCGCAGGTCGGCGGAGCACATGTGGTCGACTTGGGCGCCCTCGGCATCGTCCAGGTCGAAGCTGTCGATACCCAGCTGGTTAGGCATGGTCACATAGGCGTCGTCAGGCACGCGCTTGGCGATCCAGTGGTGGCCGCCGATGGTCTCGAGCCACCAGATCTCGTCCACGTCACTCAAGGCGATGCCGTTGTTCTCATAGGTGCCGTAGCGCTCGAGCAGGTCACCCAGGATACGCACGCCATCGCGGGCAGACTTGGCGTACGGCAGCACCAGGGTCACCATGTCCTCCTCGCCCAGACCGCCGGGCTGCGCCGGCACATAGCCGTCCTCACCCTCGTTGCCCTTGGCGGGCACGTAGTCCACGAGCGGATCGGCGCCGCGAACGCGCTCGTTGGTAGTGAGCGTCTCGGTTGCGGACATGCCAACGTTGAGCTCGTTGAAACCGGCCTCGGCCCAAATGCCATGACCCGGGACAACGTCGGGGACGCTTGTGTAACGCATGGGGTTATCGGGCAGCTCAACGGTCAGGTGGCTCAGGACACTCGTGTAGACACGCGGCTGCTCGTCGGGATGCACTACGCGCATGCGCTTGGGCTCAAACACCCCGTTGGACGAGTCCTCGTTGCGGGCGACAAGCGTCGACCCGTCGTAGCTCGCGTTCTTACCAACCAAAATCGTTGTGCACGGCATGCGCATCCTCCTTGAGCGAAGAAATTAAATGGCAACAGTGTATCGCTTCGGCGAAAAAAGGGCGAAACAGCCGCCCCGGCAACCCCTGTGGTCAAAAACGACTATTTCGATGCGCGCTCCGCCGACTCGATCACGTGCTTGGCGAGAATCGCCGTCGTTACAGCCCCCACGCCGCCCGGCACGGGAGTAATTGCGCCAACAATCGGTTCCGCAGCATCAAAATCGACATCGCCGACCAGCTTGCCAGCGGCCTCGTCCCAGTTAATGCCGACATCGATGATCGTCTGGCCCTCGCGAACCGCATCCGCGCCAATCGTGCGCGCACGTCCAACCGCGGCAACAACAATATCAGCCGCACGACACTCGGCAGCCAAGTCACGCGTATGCGTATGGCACGTCGTCACCGTGGCATTGCGAGCCGTAAGCATGGCGGCAACGGGACGGCCAATCACCAGCGACCGACCGACGACCGCAACCTTGGCCCCATCCAACTCAACGCCGTAATGGTCCAGCAACGCCAACACGGCCTCAGCCGTGCAAGGAGCAAAGCCCTCGCCTCGCCCCGAAAGCGTGGTGAGCAGCGAGGCCGGCGTCATGGAGTCGACGTCCTTGGCGGGATCGAGTGCCGCGGCAACTGCATCCTCGTCAAGCCCAGCGGGCAACGGGCGAAACATCAGGCAGCCATGAACAGCGGGGTCGGCATTGATGTCCTTAATAGCCGCCAACAGCTCGTCCTGCGAAACATCGGCGGGAAGCAAAACGCGGCGAGCCTCGATGCCAACCTTCTCGCAGCGCTTGAGGGCGCCGCGCTCGTAGGATAGATCGTCCTCGCGCTCGCCCACACGAACGATGGCCAGCGTCGGCACGATGCCCTGTTCGCGCAGGGCGGCGCAGCGAGCAGCAAGCTCCTCGGTCAAGGCACGGGCAACGGGAGCCCCTTTGAGCAGCTCTGCCATGGCTACCCCCTCTTCCTGGCGGCGTCGGCGGCGCGGCGCGCCAGCGCATCGGCGCGCGGCAGCCACGTATCTAGCAGCTCATCGCACGCCGCCTCAAGCTCCTCGGCGCGCGCCCGGTCTTTCATAGATGTGGTGTTGGCAAAGAGCGTCAGGCTCGCGCCTTGCATGGCGGCGCGGCAGAACACGGCGCCGCATGCCACGTCGGACAGCAACTGGCGCGAACCCTTGTCGGCCATGTCCTCGAGCAGCGCCAGTGCGCGCCCGCAGGCATCCATGATCCGGTACGGCGGCATGGCCGCCACGCGCAACGCGTCCTGAATCGCCGCGGGTCGAGCCGGGTCATCACGAGGAATACCGTATGCCGCAGACACCTGGCCGTATGCACGAACATCCTCGGCAACCAGACCCACTAGTTCCTGCGCCAACTCGTCTGCCTGGGCAAATGCACGCGTCAGATCGTCCGCCCGATCGCTAAGCGCGGGATTGGTCGCCCCGTAGCGAGCGACCATCCCGCAAAGCGAGGCGCCCAGCGCGCCCACAAAGGCGCTCGCGCTACCGCCGCCGGGAACCGGCTCGCGCGCGGCCAGCGCCTCGGCAAACCCACGGCAGGTCTTGTCCATCATCTCTTGGCTCATACGCATGCACCTTCAAGTCATATAGATCGGTCGGGCGGCAACCGCCGACCAACCGCATCAAACACGTAATGATGCTAAGTCTAGCCCATAAGCACATGAGCGTCAGCACACCTGGCCATCGCGGATTTCTATGACGAACGATAGGCGTCGGCGCCGCAAACATGGGACACATGGCCCACCTTTCGAGACTTCCGGACGTCACAGACTGGGGCATATCTATAAGTAAGGAACCCGTTGGGGCACGGCCGCGCAACGGCCACAAGCGATGAACGGAGGCATAAGCCGCACAGTACACAGAGACATCCGCCGCCAGCGCAATCAGTACCCCAACAGCATGCGGCGCCGTGATGTCATCGGCAGACAAGGAGGACGCCACCATGAAGAAAAAGACCCTATCGATCCTTTCCCTGTGCATCGCCCTCTTTGCCGCACTCGCCCTTGTCGGCTGCGGCGGGAGCGGATCGGGCGGGGGCAGCAGCGCATCCAAGAGCGAGGGCAAGGAAAAAGCTCCCGTCGCCAAGAAGACCGACTTTATCTGGTTTAAGATCGAGATGCCCGAGAGCGTTGGCGTAAGCGACTCCGCCGGCAAGAACGCCGACAGGGTCCAGCTCACCTTCCCCGAAGACGAGAACGGTTCGGCCGATCGCTTTATCCCCGTTTGGAAAAAAGCGCTGACGGCAGAGGAATCCCACGCCGACCAGGCAGAAAAGAAAGGTGATACGTTCCAGTGGAAGGATGGCGGGTCCGTCGAGTATAACGGCAGGACGTGGCTCGTCGGAACGTACGAGGACAACAGCGGCGTCTCAACCCTCCTCTTTACCGACGTTGAGCCGGGAAGCGTATACGTCCTCATCTCGAACTTCGATCTGCATAAGAAAGAAGCCGAGGCGCTCCTCAACTCCATCGAGTTTCCCGATGACATGGCGAAGGCAGTTGCCGAGGCACGCGAAGTCGAGATTTCGAGCATCGAGATCAAGCATTAGGGGATCGCACGCAGCATCGCATGCGCAGTCATTAAATGATCGGACGCCCAGCCAGGGGAGGATCGGATCGGCCGGCCCTCCCCTCTTTTACGCCCGGGCATATTGCCACTTGTCGGCGCAAATCCGGCCCTCAGAATGGGACACATGGCCCACCCGAACGAGCCGCTCGCGCGTACAGTAAAGACAGGTAATCCATAGGCGGTTACAGATCGAGGAGGACACGACCATGAAAAAGAAGGCCTTTGCGATTCTCACCCTCTGCATCAGCCTCTTTGCCGCAGTTGCCCTGGTGGGCTGCGGTGGCAGCGGCGGCGCTACCGGAAGTGGCGGTGGCGGCGGAGCTGAAAAGCCAGCCGTGGATATGAGGACCGACTTCATTTGGTTTAAGGTCGAGGTTCCCGAGGGCGTCGAGATTACCGACGTTGCCGGCGACACGGCCGACAGGGCCCAGTTTAAGTTCACCGAGAGCGAACACGCCAGCGACCGCTTCATCCCCGTCTTCGATCCTGACAAGAAGGCCGATGAACTGTTTGACTACGAGGCAAAGTGGAAGGCCAACTCCGGATGGACCGAGAGCGATCCCGTTAAGTACAACGGCAAGACCTGGCGCAGCGCCTACTTTACGCACTCGGGCGGCGTGAAGACCGAGTACTTCACCGACGTTGACGGCGGCAGCGTGTACGTGCGCATCGACAACGTCGAGGAACACAAGGACGCCGTCGAGACCATGATGGAGTCTCTGGAATTTGCCGACGACATCGCCAAGGCCAAGACCGAGGCCATGGACGTTAAGCTCGAGGATATCGAGATTAAACGCTAAGCGACTGGCGAGCGCAGCGGGAAACACGGGCGCAGCGTAAACAAGCGACGGTATCCCAGCGCTTCGTACCAAGGGAGGGCCGGTAAACCGACCCTCCTTTTCTTATGCCGGTAGCCGACGAACGCGAGGACGCCGGACGCCGGAACCGCCCCAAATGTGGCAACAGTGCGAACACGACAAACACCCCAACACGTCCACCCGCCGATTTATTGCGCCGCGCAGACAATTAAACCGGCGTCTTTAAACATCTGGGCAGTATAGTGACCAAAACTATCGCATAACCGCACTCTGCGAATGGAGAAGTTATGACCGAACACCACGCCATTAGCCGTCGAGCATTCACGTTGGGCCTAGGACTCGCAGCATTGTCGCCATTTGTAAGCCTGCCCGAAACCGCGGGATTGGGCCTTCCCGTGCGCGCGGCATTTGCAGAAGACGCACCCACACCGGCGGCCACCCTCGACAAGTTCGTCATTCGCCTTCGCCCCGCGGGCTATTTTCGCACCGCGAGCGTCAACGAAGACGGCAACGTCATCGGCAACGTCTGCCACCTGTTTAATGACGGCACGTCCAGCAAACTCATCCTTGAGCGCGTAGAGACCGATGCAGATAATTCAAATTGGTATGCCATCCGCACCTTACTCAATTTCGAAGAGCATAAAAAGACGGGCTACAGCATTTGGTCGGTCGACGGCGACTCGGACAAAGATGGAAAGGTCATCCACGTATGGAGTGGCGAGTATGACAACAAGCCCAGCCGCGCTTTTGCGTTTGAACGCCAGTCAAACGGAACCTATATCATCCGAGACCGCACAAACGAGAAAAAAGACATTAATTACCTGGCCATAGAAAAGGACGGCAAAGACCAGGACAACAACAAGATCTGCCATAAGAGGAAGAGCATTCCGTGGGAGCTCGAACTTGTCGGTTACGACATGGGCAAGACCAATACCACGGTTAGCAGTATCGACTGGACCACGTATAGCAGCTACGTCGACGGGCCCTGTTGGATGAAATACGTCGACAACAACAAGTTCCTCGACGAACTGAGCATCCCGGGCACGCACGATTCGGGCACCTGCAGCGTGGACAACGACACCGAGCCCCAATCCTCCCAGGCAAAATGCCAGCAGGATTACATCCCCACGCAGCTGCTCGAAGGCGTTCGCTATTTTGATATTCGACTCGGAAAGGGTGAGAACCCCGGCATCGACCACGGAGCTTGTTACCTGCTCAAAAAAGACGGGAACTTTATGCATCTCTCCGATGTCATCGGGTACTTCAATACGTTTTTGAGCGAAAACCCGACAGAAGCGCTCATCATGCTCGTGTCGCGGGGCAATGGCGAGGCTACCGACGAAAGCCTCACGACGGCCTTGGGCAAGGTTTTTGATGAGAACCCCGACCTGTTCTACACATCGAGCCGCATCCCCACGCTGGGCGAGGTGCGCGGAAAGATCGTCCTGCTGCGTCGGTTTGGGCTCGCCGGCAACAGCGTAAGCAGCCACACATGGGGCCTCGACCTCACCCAATGGGACGACAAAATCGCAGCACACACCGACAGCACCTCTATGTGTCTCGTTCGAGACGAGCGGGGCTTTGAAGCCGTGGGGAAAACGGGTGACGAAGAGCCCTATTGCACCAAGGTATACGCCCAGGACCATTACGAATGCACAGGAACCGACAAAATCGGCTGGGTCGATATGGCGCTGCAGGAGACAACCAAGCTCGCCCGCATCATGGTGGACGTCGAGGACAATGACGGGGCCAAGGTAAAGGTCCTGGAGCACAGCTGGTGTATCAACTACACCAGCTGCACGAACTACAAGCAAGGAAGCAATCCTTTTACCGCAGCACGAGTGGTCAACGAGCATCTATACAAGAGCCAGTATATAAACAGCACCGGAAATGAGAGCACAAAGGAGGACTGCCTCAAGCACATTGGCATCATTGCGTCCGACTTTGTTGATGCGGCACTGGCCCGAAGCATCTACCAGCGCAATTACGATGCGAAGCACAAGCAGACCGTTTCGTACTACCTCCCGACCCGTATACGCATGACATACGGCGACTCGTTGAGCGATGCCTCACTCCAGGATGGAAAGACCGTTGGCGAGGGTCGTTTCCGCCTTGTCGACAGCAGCAACGTACTCAGCGTGACGGCTTCGGGCAACACGTTTGCCATCGAATACGTGGATGTCGACGCTTTGGGCAACGAGACCGTTACGGAACTGCAGGGTTCCGTGCCCATCGATATCGACCCGCGCGCACTGACGCCCCACTTTGAAGGGCTCGAGGGCCTTAAGGCCGGCGAGGACGTGCGCGCAAAGATCGCGGCGCCGCTCGAGGGCAAGCTCGAAGGCGATGCTTGCACCGCCCAGCTCGAGTTTATGCACGATGCAAACGGCGCTCCGGGCACGGAAATGGCCGAGGGCGAGGCATTTACCGCGGGAACGTACTGGGTGCGTGCGAATGGGCTTTTGGGCGACGCGGCGCAGAACTACACGCTTGCCAGCGACGGAGCCGCAAGCTTTACCGTAGCGGCCTCGGACGGTGCAGGCGGCGCCGGCACCGGCACTGGCGCCAACGCGGGCAGCGCTGATAAGAACGGTAAGGGCAACAAGGGCAAGGGCTCGGGCGGAAAGCTCGCCGACACGGGCGACGGCTCTGGCATCGCCGCCGGGCTCGCCGCTGCCGCCGTGGCAACAACGGTTGCCGGCGCAGCAATGCTTGCCAATGACCGCGAAGACAACGAAGGTGCTAGCGAATAGGCAAGCCAGTCTTTTGGGCGCATCAACTCAATCGGGGCGTAGAATACCGTTCTGCGCCCCGATTTTCACCTTGGCCCGTACGCCGTTATCGGCTACATCACCATGTTCAACGCGTTAACAAACTCCTGGGCCTTCGCACGACTGCTCGGGCTAAAGACGCAAGCGGTTAACAGTCGATTGCGCAGAAAAACGTCGCGGCCCTTGATCCTGTTGACCCCCGTGATGTCCTTAAGGTAAACGATCTCGGTGTGCTTGCCACCAAACGTGCCCTTCTTGAGCACCTCGATACGGTTAGGCTAGATCTTGACGTCTTTAAACCTGCCCGAACCTTTGTCCTGGAACAGCAAAGTGTTGTTATCCATGCGTGTCACTCCCGCGGGGTTCGCTAAAACTGCCTCTATGGCCACATTTTAGTCACCGCAGGGCTCCCATGCGAAGGTGCCAGACAGCACAGCAATTCGTGTCCGCGCGAGGCTTTAAACTAAATGCGATAAAGATGCATTCCACAGGAGGAAAGTGGGCGATGGTGATGGGCGAACTGGCAAACCGCGGAGAATCGGCAATCGTGCCCGAAGGTTTTTATAAGCAGGTTTCCTCGATTCTCAACGCTGCTCGCGACAAGGCATATGCCGCCGTTAACTTTGCGATGGTTGAGGCATATTGGGAGATCGGCAAGAGCATTGTTGATGAACAGGGCGGAGAAGAGCGCGCCAGGTATGGAGAGGCGCTGCTTAAAGGACTCGCGACCAGGCTTACCACAGATTTCGGCAAAGGCTTTGATACCTCAAACCTCCGCTACATGCGGCAGTTTTATTTAGCATTCCCAATTCGTGACGCACTGCGTCACGAATTGAACTGGACACATTATCGCAGGCTATCTCGCATTCCCGACCCCGAAGCTCGCATTTGGTACATGAACGAATGCGCCGACTCTCGCTGGAGCACGCGCCAACTCGAGCGCCAGATCAACACCATGTTCCGCGAGCGCCTACTTGCCAGCAAGGACAAGGAGGCCGTCACCCAGGAAATCCAAAAGAGCGCCCCGGCTCGTCGCCCCGAGGATATCATCCGCGACCCATATGTACTGGAGTTTTTAGGTTTCTCGGACGATGCTGCGTTTCGCGAGAGCGATCTAGAGCAGGCGCTCATCACGCATCTTCAGAAGTTCCTGCTGGAGCTTGGCCGTGGTTTCGCTTTCGAGGCGCGCCAAAAGCGCATCACCTTTGATGGACGCCATTTCTATATTGACCTTGTGTTTTACAACTATCTGATGCGCTGCTTCGTGCTCATCGACCTTAAGACCGATGACCTTACGCATCAGGATCTGGGCCAAATGCAAATGTATGTGAACTACTACACGCGCGAGCTCATGAACGAAGGCGACAATCCGCCCATAGGCATCGTGCTCTGCGCGGACAAAAGCGATTCGATCGTCGAGTACACGCTGCCCGAAGACAACGACCAAGTGTTTGCCGCCAAATACCTGCCGTATCTTCCAAGCAAGGAAGAGCTGGCGCGCGAGCTGAGCGCCGAGTACCGCGCCATCAACGAAGCGACTAATGGCGAAGCGCAAGGGTAGCAGCACGTTGTGACCGATACCCCCGACGACGCTCCACTTCCCCTGGCATAGGAGGAGCATTCCATGACAGACAGACCGAAAACAACGCTACGCGACTGCATTTACGGGCTTGCCGTCGGCGACGCGCTGGGCGTTCCCTACGAGTTCAGGCCCCGCGGCACGTTCGAATGCACCGACATGATCGGCTACGGCACGCATGGGCAGCCCGCCGGCACCTGGAGCGACGACACATCTATGACACTTGCTACCTGTGACTCGATTAGGGAGCTCGGGCATATCGACACCGCGGACATGCGCGACAAGTTCGTAGGCTGGATTGCCCGCGGCGAGTATACGATTGACGGCGTTTTCGATTACGGCGGCACGACCGCCCGCGCCCTGCACACCGGCAAAGGAGGCTCCGGCGAGCGCGACAACGGCAACGGTTCGCTCATGCGCATCGCGCCCCTGGCGTTCACCGATGCGACAGACGAGGAGATCGGTGAGGTCTCCGCGATCACGCACGCCCACAGAACGTCGACCGACGCATGCGTCATATTTGTCGAGCTGATGAAGGGCGTGATGAACGGCACGCCTCCCTCGTGGGCACTTCATTTGAAAGGCGTGCCAGAGCAGGAAATCAGGTCTGGTGGCTTTGTGCGCGACACGCTTAAAGCAGCCACCTGGTGCTTCGTCAACACCAACAGCTACGAAGATTGCGTGCTTGCCGCCGTCAACCTGGGCGACGACACCGACACCACCGCTGCCGTCGCAGGCGCCCTCGCCGGAGCAAAATACGGCTTCAATGCTATTCCTCAGGAATGGATCGACACCCTGCGCGGTAAAGAGCTGATTGAGCAGTGCCTGTTTTAGGACACGCCTTCAACGAAGACAGTGTCAGTCAACGCAAATGATTAAGGGACCGCATAAATGATGATTACAGAATGCGCAGTCATGGGTCCGTTCGTCACAGAGCAAAGTACCGTGGGGCCGTACACCGTGTTGGTATTCGACTCCCCGCTGCCGCAGAAAAGGGCCGGTTGCAGCCGGCCCTTTAGACGATAATACCTGCGTTGCCCGCGCTTCCGAAGTGTGACTAGCTGAGGAGCGGGTTCCGCGGCACAATCTCATTCTACCCAGTGGGGCGGCTCTTTTGTAGCCGCCCCACCGTTTATTTAGATCTACCACGACGGACAGCTCGCACTACTGCGCACTGTCCCGTACCGCTCCCCTACTTCCCAAAGATCGCGCCGAACAGGCCCTTGCGTTTGGGCTTCTCCTCTCGGTAGGAACCCTCGGCTGCGGCTGCAACCTGCCGCGGCTGTTCGCCGCCTCCACGGCGCACGATCTGGTATAGGAACGGCGATTTAACGTATTTGACCTCGATGGGTGTGGCGTGCACGGTGCTTTCGCTCGACAGCATCACGTTGGGATTGAGCGGTGCCACCACATGCGTCTCGCGTTTGTCGCTAAACACTACCGCGGCCGCGCGACCCGTCTGGCCGTTCACGGCGATGCGCACCTGCTCGCCGTCGCGGCTATCCGACACCGGGCGATCGACAAAGTAGACCGGTACCATCACCAGGCCGTCCTTGTGCTTGCGAGCCTTGCGCGCCCAGGTGCGGATGCTCTTTTTATTGAGCCCCAGCACCGCCTCGGCATCGTTGCCGGCAACGTCGAGCGCCAGCTTATCAATAACCACCTGGTCCTTGGTGGACGCATCGACGGAAACGACGCGGAAGTCACCTTCCTGCATAGCGGGATCGAACGGCCCAACCTTGCCAAAGTCCCACGGCTCCAAAATACCCATAAGGCGAACATCCAGGTAGTTGGCCCTGGGATATGCCCAGTCGAGCACCTCGTAGTACACCAGGGTCTCCTTGCTCAGGCCCTTGCCCGGGAAGGACGCCATCATGCGCAGGTCCGCCAGCGCCATGGGGAAATAGAAGAGCATCATGTCGTTTTGGATCGCGTCTTCCACGTCGTGGCCGGCAAAGGCCTCCGGGTACTGACGCACCAGCTGCAGCGCGTTGGCACGTGCCTGCTGCGGCGAAATCTCGCAAGGAATGCCCTGCTCAGGTACATACTCCGCGCCAACGCCCATAGTCAGTCGCTTGCTAAACGTACCGGGTTTGAGCAGGTCGGCCACGCCAATCTTGTTGCCGCAGGACGGGCACTCAAACACGCGCTGAGTGGACTCGCCCTCAAAGGACGCGCCGCAGAAGGGGCACGGGATGCTCACGTGCGTGGCTTCTTGGAACTCCTGCGCCGTTCCGCGGTCCTCCCACAGCAGATGCTCCAGAACCGACTGATTGCGCCAGCGTGAATTGAAGAAATACCAGTCGGGGTCCTCTGGGCGCTCGAGCTGCGACACATGGGTGAGCTTAAGCAGCCCGTCAACCACCGTCAACGGCGCATGACGGATACCCAGGGCGCTCTTGGGCTCCCCGGCGTCCGCTTGCCACGGAATAACCGTTTCGCAATAGGCGCACTCAAAGCTGCGCTTTGCCTGGTGCGAATACATGGGGCCGCCGCAGTTTTGGCATTTAATGGCAAACATCTCGTCCATGGAAACGTCCTCCTTTGCACGGGGCTATCGACATTAAGTATGTCGAGCAAATCGACGCGTGCCCATACCCATGTGGCCCAAAATGGAGCACTCGGTCGGACGGGAAAGCGCAGTGAACTCGAAGACGCGTGGGCAGTCGCCCCCTCCGCCTCGCGCCCGTTAGCGCCGGCAGACCATTGCTGCATTTTCTGAGCATCGGTACACGTTGCGTCTGCGCGAGCTACACTATCCCCTTAAACATGACTGTGAGGACGATCGTTATGCTATTTGTAAATCGGCTGGTACATACGCTTGTTCCCGGCAGCGAAAGCGAGCCGGTCGATGTCTCCTGCCGCACCAACGCGGGTTTTGCCGCAAGCCTCATCTGCATCGGGCTCAACATCACGCTGTGCCTGGCCAAGGGCATAGCTGGTCTGCTCGCAGGCTCCGTCTCGCTTATCGCCGATGCCTTCAACAACCTTTCCGACGCCTCGAGCAACATCGTGAGCCTGCTCGGATTCCGCCTTGCCAGCCGCCCGGCCGACGAGGGGCACCCCTATGGTCACGGCCGCTACGAGTACCTCGCCGGCCTGTTTGTCGCCGTTCTCGTTTGCGCCGTCGGCATCAACCTGATCCTGGAGTCGGTCACCAAAATCATCAAGCCCTCCCCCACCGCGTATTCGGCGCTCTCCATGGCAGCCCTTGTCCTGTCCATGCTCGTCAAGTTTTGGATGGCGGCGTTCAATCGCACGCTGGGCAACCGCATCGATTCCGAGACGCTTATCGCCACGGCGCAGGATTCCAAAAACGACGTCATCACCTCAGGCTCGGTCTTAGCGGCAGCGCTTATTTCGCAGACGACCGGCTTTGACCTCGATGGCTGGGCAGGCCTGGGCGTGGGCATCTTTATCTGCATCAGCGGCATGGGCCTGGTGCGCGACGCCATCAGCCCGCTGTTGGGACAAGCGCCCGACCCCAAGCTCGTCCAGGCAATCCGCGACAAGATCATGTCGTATCCGCAGGTCCTAGGCACGCACGACCTGATGGTGCACGACTACGGCCCCGGCCGTCAGTTTGCCAGCGCACACGTGGAAATGCCCGGCGAGGGTGATGCGTTTGAACATCACGAGATCCTGGACACCATCGAACACGACATCAAGCATCAGATGGGCATCGACATCACGCTGCACTGCGACCCCATCGCCACCACCGGCGACGACCTGCGCGGCTGGGTCAAGCGCGGCATCATGCAGATCGATCCCGCGCTCTCCATCCACGACCTGCACGAGCACGACGGGTTCGTTTCGTTTGACCTGGTGCGCCCCGACGGCTTTGACATATCCGACGAGGAGCTGCTGGAGCTCGTCACGCGCATCGTGCACGAACGCCGGCCCGATGCCTCGTGCGTCGTCACATTTGACTCGGGCTTCAGCTCGCCCGACCGTCCGGCCGAGCAGCTGTAATCGACAGCAAAACGGGATGCAGGACCGCCGACCAACGCGCCTACGCGCCCGGTCACGCGATCCTGCGTCCCGTTTTTGTTTGCACTGCTAAGGCTCTAGCCGCTCGACCGCTAGTTCCCCTGCGCGCCCGAAATACCGTTTTGCAGGGCATCCCAGGCGTTCGTTGCCATATCGCCCAGGTTCTGTGCGGTATCGCCGAGGTTCTGAGCCGTGTCACCCAGCTCTTGGGCCTTATCTCCCAGCTCCTGGGCCTTGTTGCTCAGGTCCTCCAGCGTATTAGAGCTCGAGCTGTCCGCGCCGCCCTGGTCGCCGGACGCGTTGCCCGACGAGCCGTCCTTGCGCGTGAGCTGAATCTCGAGGTTGCCGTTGTCGTTGTAGTATGCAGACGTAACCACCCAGTTGGCGTCGACAACAGGCGTCGAGCCGTCATCGGTCAGGATCACGGCATTCGAAAGATCGGCCCCACGCGACTTGAGGAGCTGCTTGGCGTTGGACCAGTACTGACCCGGGATATCGCTCAGGTCGACGGTGCCGGACTGGGTAGTCTCGGTCTGCTCGGCCGTGGTATCAGTCGTGGCGCCCCGCTTGTTGAGCATGCCCGACACGATGGCAAACACAACCGACAGGGCAAAGAAGATCGCCAGAACGATCAGGATTTTCTTGATCACGCTCGACGAACGCGAAGGCTTCTTCTCCTCGTCCTCGCCATACTGAGGGATGGACTTGGGATACTCACGATACGGCTCGCGCGCATATCGGTCGCGCGACTCGTAGCGCGGCTGTGCCGTGCGCGGCATATATGTCGTCTGCTGAGGCTGCGGAATGGGATTTTGCAGCAGGTCATCATAAGGGTCTGCCGCCGCGTTGCCGTAGGGACTCTGCGACGAGACACCATACGGGTCCTGCGCTGCGTTTCCGTAATTCACAACGCGCGTGGGATCGGCCGACACCTGCGTCGTATCGGGGGCAGCGTAGCCGGGATTCGGCACGACGCGGGTCTCATCGGCGCCATTGCCCGTCCGCGGGGAGCCGTAGCCACCCATTACGGTCGTCTTATCCTGGTCCATGCAACGATTCCTTTCCGTCGCCCGTAAGCAATAAGTTATCCATGCATTCTACCCGCGCAAAAGCCTATGATGGGCAAAGCCCGCCGGTATCTACAAGACATGCGCGGCCGACGGTCACAAGCGAATCGAGGAACGTCATGGCAAAAAGCAAGCTCATCAAAGACACAACGCGCGCCGAACGCGAGGAGATCATTAAGCTGGCGCTCGCGGGCTGCGGTAACGGCAGCTGCGACAACTGCGGCAGTTGCAGCTTGGGAGCAGGCGACCCGTACGGCACCTACCAGCCCTACATTGACGGCGAGATGGAAATCGCCGATATCAACATGATGGTCGCCGAGCGCAACGCCAAACTCTTCGGCCTCCAGCGCGGCTAATGATCCCTTCTTGGGCTGTGCACCAAAAAATGCGCCCATCTACTACGTTTAACCCAAGGGTGCCAACCATAGCCATATTTGTGTTAACAAAACCGCAGGTAAACGTCTTGCCGCATTGTTAAAAAACGCTCCATGGTCGGTCCAACCCTGGTAAACGTAGTAGATGGGCGCTTTTCGTGGCGCGGCTGGCCCGATTGCTTGTTTCGGAGCCAATTTGCATCAAAAAGTCCCCGGCGGCGCTGCGTTTTGCGTCACCGGGGACTGTTCAATTTATCCCTCGCGGTCCACCTTACTCATTGGGTACGTACGTAGCCCTGGCTCGCTCGGGCGTTACATCCTGGCCGCAGGAATAGCTCGAGTCGAAGGCGTGCGCCACCAAGTCGTGCGTATCCCATGCCATGCAGTCAAACTCGCCGGTATCGAGGACGATGATATAGCCCTTGCCGTCGTAGTAGAAATGATCCTCGGTGTAGTTATCGTCATCGTCGATGTTGTCTTCGGACACGGAGTCCATATCCGGCTTTGCCGTCTTAATTGCCTGCTTGGCCTCACTCTTGAGGGTATCGAACGAGAGCCCGTGCTGCGCAAGCGAGTCCTCGAGCGAAACCTGCTCACCCGTCTTGAGGTTGTAGTACGCCGACCTCGTCACCCGCTCCGATCGATACGGAGGCTGATAGCTGCTGGTGAACGTACGCACACAGGCGATATCGCCATCGATTGAAACGATCTCGGCGGTGTACATCATGGTCACGCGGCTGTCCTCGTCATCCATCGAGGCCTGCTTGCTCGCTTCGAGCGTATTCGCAACGAGCTGGACCATATCCTTGTTAAACTTGGCGACGCCCACGCCCTGGCCCTTCACCTGGGGGTAGGTCCACGTAGCCGTGATCTGACACGTGTCATCGGGAGACGGATCCAGCGGGCCTTCGCCAACCGCAGCCGTAAAGTCAACATCCTGCGTGGCAGAAACGGCCTCGTAGCCCACCTGCGCATCGTCAGAGTCCTTCGACTTCAGCTGCTCCAGCGTCGTGGCCACCGTTGCGATGGTTTCGTTTACCGAATCCTTATCGTAAACTAGCACGCCATAAACGCCAGAAAAAGGAGCGAAAGACACATACGCCTGATGGGGAGCCACACTAACATCCGGCGTATAGACCTTCTCAATCTTGCCATTCTTATACGCCCAGACTTCAAGATGCGCAGCGGCCGCGTTATCCACACGGTCCACCGGTTCATCGGAATACTCAATCAGTAGCTCATCTTGGCCGTCGCCATCAAAGTCAACAAGTTTGGCATAGGCAACACCCTGGGCTCCATACGTAGATTGAGAATCATCAATCTCAACAGCCTCGCCCTCGCCGTACTTTTTCTGGTACTCGAGGATCTTGTCGGTGAACAGCTCGTTTGCCGTCTTGACCGCCGCCTTGGCAGAGGCCTTGGCCTCCTTCTTGGACTGCGTGAGCTCAACGTTCTTGGGAGCGTCCGAGCCTTCCTTGGCGTAGTCGACCTTCATGGTGGTCGTGCTCTTCTTTTTGCCCTTGCCCGAGGTGATGGTCATCTGGTACTTCTGGTCGGGCAGCTCGCCAAAGTCCTCCATGACAAAGCCGTCCTCGCCATCCACTTTGATGGTGTAGCTCTTGCCCTTGCCAGACACCGGCGCCAGCTCGACGGTATAGCTCTTGAGCTTTTTGCCCTTGCTGTTCTTGGGCAGCACTTTAGTCTCGCACGCGCAGACAACGTAGCCCTTGCCGCCCGAAGTCACCTCGGACGACGAGCCGATGCGCGGCACGACGACGATTGCCACTACGATGGCGACAACGGCAACACCGCCGATAACGGCAGCGACGATACGGCCCCTGTGCTTGGGCTTCTTGGGCTGCGGCGTCGGAACAAACGATTGAGCGGTCTCAGCAGGCTCGGTCATAGGCTCCTCATAACGAGACTGCGCCGCCATATGAACCGGGGCACCCTGAGGAGCTTGCTGTCCCACAGGAGCGGACGACGGCGCATCCCCTACCGGAAACGCCACAGGCTCCGCCTGGTCCTCAACTCCGCCCACGCGAGCGCCGCAGCTCGTGCAAAACGTGGAGCCATCGGGTATCTGAGCTCCGCACTTGGTGCAATACATCGCATCTCCCGTCTCTCGTCGCAGCCGCAATGCGCCCGCGCAGTTCTTCCAACTACACCGTACGAGAAAAATCCCCATTCTTGTTGCGCAACATTGCCGCCACGTCCAAAACTATGCCGGTTTACTACGATAAATCGCCCGAACCTGAGCACGCTACTTTACTAGAAAACAAAACCGACGCTCCTATAAGTTGTCAAGAGGCAGTTTGCGGGAGCGTTCTCTCCAATTCGCACAGGAGCTCGTAATACCTCCTCTCCAGTTTC
>JAHAGQ010000022.1 GCA_018373675.1 Collinsella sp.
GGGGTCAGCCCGTGGGAGGCCAGGGCGCCGCTGACCGGTGGACGGCACCGAGCCGTGCGCTTGAACTGAGAAGGGGGAGGCCTCGCGGCCTCCCCCTTTCTGCGTTTACGGGCTCTTGTCTCACATAGTAGCTGTGTTTTATAACCCTCGTTTGTCGCATCTTCTGTGAACGGGCTACAATAACTTAGTCTGTGCGATATGGAGGTGAACATGGCTGAAGCTGGTATCGGCGTTGATATCGTCGAGATTTCCCGTATGAAATCAATACTTGAAAAGACGCCGTCGTTTGCTCGGCGTGTGTTTACCGAAGAAGAGCGTGCGTATTGTGATGCATCATCGCGCCCCGCTGCTCACTATGCCAGCCGCTTTGCTTCGCGCGAGGCGGTACTTAAAGCTCTCGGCACGGGTTTTAGTCAAGGCGTTGGTCGCAAGGATGTTTCGGTTACGCGTGATAAACTCGGCAAACCGAAAGCGCTGCTTTCGGGCCGTGCTCTCGAGATCGCTCAAGAGCTGGGTGTTGTTGAGGTCGCTCTTTCCATTACGCTTACAGGAGACTTAGCCGTTGCGAATGCCATCGCGATTACCGAAGATGCTCGGCCTAAGCCAAAAGAGGAAAAGGTGAGTACCAAGAAACGCGTAGCGCAGACATTTAAAGAGGCTCGCTCTGTTTTAGATGAGCTTGAGCAGCTGCAGAATTCAGCATTGACGGAGCACCTGGGCGATGCTTCGCAAGATACGCTAGGAGCATAGATGAAACCGGTTTTGAGTACCGAAGAAGTCGTTCGTCTCGAGGATATCATCGAACGCGAAGGGACTTCGAAGGCCGAGCTTATGGAGCTAGCGGGTGAGTTTGCCGCCAACGAGGTCTTGAAGCTCAATCCCGATCGGGTTCTCGTTCTGGTCGGTTTTGGTAATAATGGCGGCGACGGTTGGGTTGCCGCCGATATCCTGAGCCATAAGGGTGTGGACGTGGATATCGTTTCTCCGGTTGAGCCGGATGAGATTCCTGCTGCTCTGGCACGTCATGTTGCTCGTCGTACTGCCGGCCGCGATGTGCACGTTTGCGTCGGCCCCTCGCGTGACGAACTCGAGGTTTTGATCGATAAGGCCGATGTTGTTGTCGATGCCATTTTTGGTACCGGTTTCCACGGAAATCTGCGTGCGCCGTTCTCCATCTGGATTCCTACGGTCAATGAATGCGCCGACTGTGTCGTATCCATTGATGTCCCCTCGGGCCTGAATGCCGAGACGGGCGTTGTTGATGACGACTGCATTCGTGCCGAGCATACGGTGACGATGATTGCGCCCAAGATTGGTTTGTATAGCGCCGATGGCCCTGAGTATGCTGGCGATTTGATCTGCGGCAATCTTTACGACCGTCTTGACGAGGTCATCGATGATGTCGACCACGCCGCCGAGATTGTCGAGCCCGGTGACTTAGTTGATTACTTTGCTCCACTACCTACGAATATCGATAAGTATTCCCGTGGCTCTGTGCTTATTGTCGCCGGATCTGCGCAATATCCTGGTGCTGCCATTATGGCGGCCAAGTCTGCAGCTCGCGCGGGTGCTGGTTACGTGGCAGTCGCGGCTCCTGACGCCTGCGCCAATCTTATTCGCATGGCACTTCCTTCGATTCCCGTCTTTGCTATTCCGTCTGATTCCCGCGGCTCCTTTGGCGCCGCTGCGCGCATGACGGTGTGCGAGATTGCAAAGAAGTACAGCTGCGTACTGTGCGGTCCCGGTATGACGACATCTGCCGGCGCTATGCAGGTGGTTTCGGGCTTGCTCGAGCTTGATGTGCCGCTTATTTTGGACGCCGATGCACTCAACTGCCTTGCTAAGATTGCCATTGACGGTATTGATAGTAATCCCGAGATGTATCGTCGCGAGCAGCCGTTGGTTATGACGCCGCACTATCGTGAGCTTTCGCGTCTGGTTGCCGGTGACGAGGTGAACGACCTTGGTACCGCGATTGCGGCCGCGCAGAAGGTTGTCTGGGCTGCAGGCTCCGACAATCTGGTGGTCATTGCCAAGGGGCCGACGACGGCTATCTGTGGCGTTGAGCGTGTGTTGCTGCCGCTCTCGGGTCCGGCTTCTCTAGCAACTGCCGGTTCGGGTGATGTTCTCGCGGGTATTTTGGCCGGCACGCTTGCCACCATGCGCGACGAGATGGATCGTTGGGAGTTGCTGTATTCGTACGCCGTCGCACTTCACAGCTACGCCGGTTTTGCCGCGGCGACGGAGTATGGTGAGAAGAGCGTTATCGCGACCGATCTTATCGACTTGATCGGTCCTGCCATGGAGCTGGCGGCAAAGGATGCGCTCGAAGATCTGGGAATCATGGACGAAGGGTCGGATGACTAATCATGAATAAAGCCGATTTGACGCGCTGGTCCTGGGTCGAGATCGACCGTGGGGCGCTCCGTCGTAACACGAGGGCCTACAAGAACTTGCTGAATCCACGTCAGCGCCTGTGCTGCGTGGTCAAGGCCGATGCTTATGGCCATGGAGCTGTTGAGTGCGCCAAGATCATGTATTCGGCCGGTGCCGACATGTTTGCCGTGGCGACGGTTAACGAGGGCGTTGAGCTCCGACAGGGCGGGATTACGAAACCCATCCTCATCCTAAGCGAGCCGCCTATCGAGGCCATTCCGACGTTGCTCGAGTTTGATATCATGCCCTCGGTCTATACGTCTGACTTTGCTCTTGCGTATGGCGAATGTGCCGTCGCGGCGGGCAAAGTGGGCAAGTATCATCTCGCCATCGAGACGGGCATGAATCGTATCGGCGTTCACTACACGCAGGTGCTCGACTTTGTCCGCGGTATAAATTTCCATCGCGGTATTCAGTGCGACGGCGTATTTACGCACTTCGCCACGGCCGATGAACCTTCGGGCTGGGACTACAAACTGCAGTGTCAGCGCTTTACCGAGGCCGTTCAGGCCATTAAGGATGCGGGCTTTGAGTGCGGTATCGTGCACTGCGCCAACACGCCGTCCTCGATGCTCGACCCTTCGATGCATTTTGATATGATTCGCGCCGGCGTTGGCTTGTATGGAATGCAGCCGTGCGAGCTGAGTGGCCGCGTGATGCAGCTTGATCCCGTTATGAGCGTCCATGCGCGTGTGACGCGCGTGGCACACCCTGCGATGGGTGAGGGCGTGGGCTACGGTTTTACCTACCGCGTACCGCGTACGCGCGTTCAGATCTGCACGCTGCCGATCGGTTATGCCGATGGCCTATCGCGTACGCTTTCCAATCGTATGGATGTGCTGTATCGCGGCGAGCGCGTGCATCAGGTTGGCAATATCTGCATGGACCAGTTTATGGTCGCCATTCAGTCCAACCCGGCACACGAGATTCCCGAGGCCGAGTATGGTGACGAGATGATTATTGTCGGCCGCGATGGCGATGCCGAGATCACTATGGACGAGATGGCCCGACTGCGCGGAACGATTAACTACGAGGTCGCCTGCGGCTTTGGCATGCGTCTCGACAAGGTCTACGTGTAGGAGCCGCTATGGGCGTCATGCACATCCCCGGCCATACCCATCAGGCACCACGTGAGGTCGCACTCGAGGAAATTGAGGCCGTTCTGGGCGATTGTCACCTCTGCCAGCTCTACCAGTCGCGTCACAATATCGTGTTTGGCGTGGGAAACCCCCACGCCCGCGTGATGTTTATTGGTGAGGCGCCGGGCCGCAATGAGGATTTGCAGAGCGAGCCCTTTGTGGGGGCGGCAGGCGAGGACCTCAACGGCATTTTGTCCCTGGCGGGTCTTAAACGCGAAGACGTCTACATTGCCAATGTGCTTAAGTGCCGCCCGCCGGGAAACCGCAATCCACGTCCCGAGGAAGTGCTGGCTTGCTCGCCGTTTTTGCGTGAGCAGATTCGAAGCATCTGGCCCGATATTATCGTGACGCTCGGCAACCCCGCGACGCACTTTGTGCTTAAGACCGAGATTGGCATTACTAAGCTGCGCGGCAGGTTCCACCAGATGGGGCATTTTGTAGTAATGCCCACGTTCCATCCGGCAGCAGCGCTACGCAATCCGGCGTGGCAGGAACTGCTGGAGGAAGACTTTAAGATGCTGGGCGACTATCTGGAGCGACATCCCGCACCAGAGGACGCCTCGGAATAATAAGGAGCATATATGTCCCTGGAGCGCCTGGGGGTAGGTACTTACAAAACGACTTGCGCTGCCGATACGGAGTACTATGGCGAGCTAATTGCACCGTGCCTTGCGGACGGCGATGTGCTCATCCTGACCGGTGGCCTGGGGGTGGGCAAAACTCACTTTACCAAGGGCGTCTCGCGCGGGCTGGGCGATGGGCATATGGTTACGAGCCCTACGTTTGCGCTCATGGCCGTTCACGATCAGGGCCGTATTCCGCTGTTTCACTTTGATCTATACCGCCTGGAGCATGCCTACGAGCTCGAGGATACGGGCATTTTCGATGTGCTGGGCTATGAGGGTGCTTGCCTGCTGGAATGGGGCGAACAATTCCAAGACGAGCTGACGGATGAGTATCTTTCGGTGACGCTCAAGCGTGATGAGGGCGACAGTGATGTGCGAACGATAACGCTCGAGGCGCACGGTGACCGCGCAATGGAGCTTTCCCATTTGATTGATAAGGCTGTACAAGATGAGCTTGCATAACGACAACGCGCTGGTGGTGGCGCTCGATACTTCGACCGACATGCTTGCCTGCGCGGCAAGCTGGATTGATGGGCAGACGGGCGAGACGAAGCTCGTGAGTGGCGACCACATGTGTCGCCGTCACGCCAACGTTGAGCTCGTGAATACCGTTGATGGCGTGCTGGCTCAAGCCGGTCTGGATCGCAGCGATGTTGGTTGCTATGTGGTTGGCCGCGGCCCGGGGTCCTTTACGGGTGTGCGCATCGGCATCTCCACTGCCAAGGGCCTCGCGCGTGGTGCCAATGTTCCGCTGCTGGGCGTGTCGACGCTCGACGCTTGCGCTTGGACGGCGTGGAAGGCTGGCGTGCGCGGCAAGCTTGGTATCTTGGCCGATGCTATGCGCGGTGAGGTATATCCGGCGCTGTATATGCTGGTTGATGAGGGTCCCGAGCGTCAATTTGAGCGCGAACACGTGGTCAAGGCCGCCGTGGCGCTCGATGAGTGGCGCCAAGCAGCGGACTGGGACCAGGTTCAGCTGACCGGTGACGGTCTCGTGCGCTATGGCAAGCTGCTGGGTGAGGACGAGACCGCCCGCTGCGTGGAGCGCGACCTGTGGTGGCCTTCGGGCGAGGGCTTGCTGCTCGCGCACGCTGCGGGTGACGGCGATCCGGCCCGCGTCTTGCCGATTTACACGCGCCTTTCGGATGCCGAGGAAAACGAGCGCAAGCGTCTTGGTCTTGCCGAGAGTGCGCAGAGCGAAATTACGGGTGTTGCCGATGAGCTCGCCGGTCGTCATCTGCAGTTCCGTCCCATGGGCGCGGCGGATGCCGAGGGCACGAGCGCGCTGGAGGCTGCCTGCTTTGAAGGTGCCGGACACGAGGCGTGGACGCCGGGCATGTTCCTGTCCGAACTGGGCGAGGACGTTGCTGCGCCGCGTAGTTGGTGGGTGGCACACGACGACGGCAAGCTGCTGGGCCTTGCCGGCGGTATGGTCGTGGACGGTGATGTGCAGATTCTGGATGTCGCCGTCGACCCGGCACATCGCCGCGAGGGCATTGCCCGCAAGCTGCTGTCGCACGTGAGCTATGATGCCCAGATGCTCGGCTGCACCACGGCTTCGCTCGAGGTCGAGGACGGTAACGAGGGGGCGATCGCGCTTTATAACGCTCTGGGCTTTACCGAGGCTGGCCGTCGCCGCGGCTACTACGGTGTCGGCAAGGATGCCATCGTTATGACGGCGCCGCTGCCCCTGGTGCTTCCGGTCGACAACGCTTCGCCCGAGCCGACGGCGGCAGAGCAGCGCGTATGGCCGCTGCCTGCGCCTGGGCGCTCCGAGGGGGAGCGTGCCGAAATTGAGCGCCGCCGCCTAGTGCTCGCTATCGAGAGTTCCTGCGACGAGACGGCCGTGGCGATTATCGATGCGGATGGCAATATGCTGGCCAACCAGGTGTCGACACAGATTGATTTTCATGCCCGCTTTGGCGGCGTGGTGCCCGAGATCGCCTCGCGCAAACACGTTGAGGTGATTGTGAGTGTCGTGGATGCGGCGCTCGGGGATGCCGCAGCATCGCTTGGTCTTGAGGGTGGAGCCATTGCCCCCAGCGAGCTTGCCGCCGTGGGCGTGACGCAAGGTCCGGGCCTGGTGGGTGCCCTGGTGGTGGGTGTCGCCTTTGCCAAGGGCTTTGCGTATGCTGCCGGCAAGCCGCTCGTGTGCGTCAATCATCTGGAGGGCCACTTGTTCGCCAACCTGTTGGCGCAGCCCGACCTCAAGCCTCCGTTTATCTTCACGCTTGTCTCGGGCGGGCACACCATGCTCGTGCACGTAAAGGCATGGGGCGACTACGAGGTGCTCGGAGAGACGCTCGACGACGCCGTGGGCGAGGCCTTCGACAAGGTGGCCAAGGCGTTGGGCCTGGGCTATCCCGGTGGCCCCATCATTTCCAAGCTGGCCGAGACGGGCAATCCCCGCGCGATCGATTTCCCCCGTGCGCTTAACAGCAGGGGAGACTATCGTTTCTCGCTTTCGGGTCTTAAAACGGCCGTGACGCTCTACATCGAGCAGGAGACCAAGGCCGGGCGCACGATTCACCTGCCCGATCTGGCGGCTTCGTTTGAGGCGGCTGTCTTTGACGTGCAGTACAAGAAGGCCAAAAACGCATTGCACGCTACCGGATGTAAGGAATACTGCATCGGCGGCGGCGTCTCGGCCAACCCGCATCTGCGCGAGATGATGATCAAGAAGCTTGGGCGTCAGGGGATTCGCGTAACGGTGCCGCCCTTGTCTGCCTGTACCGATAACGCAGCCATGATCGCGGAGGTCGCTCGCCGTAAATTCGACCGAGGTGAAATCTCGCCGTTCGACGTCGACGCCGATCCAAACATGACGCTGTAGCTGGTACGGCGCGGTCCCCGGACGGAGGGGCCGGATATAAGGTTTCCTGCTCTACAGTCCTGCACAAGACGAAGGCCACATTAAGTGGCCTTCTTTGCGTGCGGAACTCGCGATAAACCTTATATCCGGCCCCTCCGTCCGGGGACCTTTCTGTGTCGATATAGCTTCTGAGCTGGTTTGGCGTCGACAACGTCCAGCAAAGTTAACAAGCCAGTGTCGAATTTCCGGCGTTCTTTAGCTGAAAGAAAAAAGTTGGTGTGCGGAGCTTTGCTCCGCATTTGGGATGGGAGCCCCTGAGGGCCGCGGGAGCCGGGCGGCGCATATGAACTTTATCGCGAGTTCCGCACGCAAAGGAAGGCACTTAATGTGCTTTCCGTCTTGCGCAGGACTGTAGAGCAGGAAAGTTCATATGCGCCGCCCGGCTCCCGCGGCCCTCAGGGGCATCTCTCATGCAAAAACTTTTGTCGGGTAAAGTCCGAGGTCAGTGGCGTTTTATACCGAGAAATTCAAAAAAAGTTGAAAATTCATTACATATTTGCGTTGACTTTAGGTAACTAAAGTTTCATACTCCTTTTCAACCACTGGGGGATGTGAACACGCACGGATCGTTCGCATCATGATTGAAGAGGATTTCTTAGACATGTTCACGCATCAGCTAAACATTATCAGCGTAGTAATTATCTGATGCGGGTTAGCACATACAGCTAGCCCGTACGATAACGGGCGGCTGATGAAGATGAGGGCCGTCGAGCGCAACCGACGGCCCTCATTTTTTATGTCTAGGAAGTTCTTTTTAGAGGAGGAAATGTAATGAACGGAGTTTTGCTCATGGTTGTGGCCGCGGCGGTGCTCGCCTGCGGCTATCTGGGCTACGGCCGCTGGCTGGCCAACAAGTGGGGCGTTGACAAAGAGGCCCTCACGCCGGCCAAGCGCATGAAGGACGGCAACAGCTTCTCGCCCGTCTCCGCCTTCACTGCGTTTTCGCACCAGTTCAGCTCGATCTGCGGTGCTGGCCCTGTCACGGGTACGATCGTCGCCATGGCCTTTGGCTGGCTGCCCGTCGTGCTCTGGGTCCTCGTCGGCGGCATCTTCTTTGGCGCCGTCCACGACTTTGGTGCCCTGTACGCTTCGATGAAGAACAACGGCAAGTCACTCGCTCAGCTCATCGAGAAGTATATCGGCAAGACCGGCCGTCGCCTGTTCCTGCTGTTCTGCTGGCTGTTCTGCATCATCGTCATCGCCGCCTTCACCGACATGGTCTGCAAGACGTTCATGTTCACCCCGGCCGTTGACGCTTCTGGTGCTGCTACCGGTGCCATCGACTTCACCAAGTCCTATGCCGCCGGCTGCGCTGGTACCATCTCCATCCTGTTCACCTTCGTCGCTATCGCCTTTGGTTGGGCCCAGAAGAAGTTCAACCTTACCGGTGCTGCCGAGTTCGTCACCGGCGTGGTCCTCATGGTTCTCATGTTCGCCGTCGGTATGCAGTTCCCGGTCTACCTGGATAAGTTCCAGTGGTTCGCCGTCGTCATGGTCTACCTGGTCTTCGCTGGCGCTATGCCCATCCAGATGCTCAAGACCCCGCGTGACTACCTCACTTCCATCATGATGATCGTCATGATCGTCTGCGCTGTCCTCGGCATCGTCGTCCTGGGCGTCAACGGTCAGGCCACTATCACCGCTCCGGTCTTTACCGGCTTCTCCACTGCCTCCGGCATGATGTTCCCGGTCCTGTTCGTCTCCGTCGCTTGCGGTGCTCTCTCCGGTTTCCACAGCCTCGTTTCTTCCGGCACCTCTTCTAAGCAGGTCGAGAAGGAGCAGGACGCCGTCAAGGTCGGTTACGGCGCCATGATCGTCGAGTCCTTCGTCGGCATCCTTGCCATCATCGTCGCCGGCATCATGTTCTCCGACATGAACACCGCCGGTACCGGCGCCCTCAACGCCGGTGTCGCTTCCACCCCGTTCCAGATCTTCGCCGCTGGCATCTCCCGCGGTATGCAGGCCTTCGGTGTTGACGGCACGCTCGCTACCGTCTTTATGACCATGAACGTCTCCGCTCTGGCCCTGACCTCGCTCGACGCCGTCGCCCGCATCGCCCGCACTTCGTTCTCCGAGTTCTTTGCCGAGACCAACGACGCCCTGGCCATCGAGTCCAAGGCCGGCTACATGAAGGTCCTCGGCAACCCCTGGTTCGCCACGGTCGTCACCCTGCTTCCCGGTCTCGCCCTCGCTTTTGGTGGCTATGCCAACATCTGGCCGCTCTTTGGTGCTTCCAACCAGCTGCTCGGCGGCATGACCATGATCACCCTCGCCGTGTTCTGCAAGTGCACCGGCCGCAAGGGCTGGATGCTCTACGTGCCCGTCGTCTTCCTGCTCTGCTGCACCTTCACCTCGCTGGTCCAGAGCGCCATGGGCTGCATGGCCGCTGTCCAGGCTTACGGCTTCTTCGGCACCATCCCGGCTACCGCCACCACGGCCGCCGTCTCCGTCGCCGCTACCAAGGGCCTGCAGCTTGTCTTCGCCGTCCTGCTGATGGTCCTGGGCCTCATCGTCGCCGTCAACTGCCTCAAGGAGTTCTTCGGCAAGGAGGCTGGCTCCATGCCTGATGAGGAGCCCGAGTGGTCCGAGATGGGCAAGGCCGAGTACGGTCGCGCCGCTGCCGCCGAGGCTCCCGCCGACGCCGAGGCCGCCAAGGCCTAGTCGGTCGGACGGGTTGAATCTCCCATCCATTTGACTCGGAAAGACCGGGTCCGCAACGACGCGGACTCGGTCTTTTTTCATGCGAAAGCGGGTGACGCTCGAGTGTTCTCGCAGATGTTTTGCGTGGATAAGGGCGCGCGTTGTACCATATAGACGTATATGTGTACATATGAAAGGGGCCCCGTGGCCAAGACGGTATATTCCGATAATCAAAACAATGTCGATGCTTTGGCTGAGCGCCTGAGCAGCCAGACGTCGCTTTCTGCCGAGCGCGCCAAGCTGGTTGCCTACGACCTGCTCTGCCGCAAGGCGCTCAAGATTAAGTCGAGTGCGCTGGCGCAGATTTTCCGCTCCGTCGATAAGGAGTGCGACACCAAGGCGATGCGCGATGAGCTTATCGCGGCAAAGATCGTGACCAAGATCGAGGGTAGCGGCATTAACGGGCGCCCGGCGTTCTATACCATCAATGCCGAGATCCGCGATGCCCAAGAGCAGCCTGCCGAGTCCGTCGAGGGTTTTGTCGTCGAGGATTCCGCTGACGTGCCTGCTGTGGAAGAAGCTGCTCCGCGTGAGCATGTCGATACCGATGAGTTGCTCGATGAGAACGTCGTGCGTGCCTTTACGGCCAAGGCAGGACGCGGCGGTTTTGGCGGGGGTGGCAAGCGCGATGCGCAGCGCCGCGCCCAGCAGGAGCGCTTCCGTCGCGCCGTTGCTCGAAAGGGTGAGACGGATGCTGAGGCTGTTGAGACCGAGGTTGCTGCCGAGTCGCAGAAGCCCGCGAGGGAGCAAAAGCCCGTGGAGGCCCAAGAGCCCAAGCGTCGTCGCGGTGCTCACTTTAAGACTGCACAGCAGGATGCCGCGCGTGAGGTTGAAGAGTCTTCTGAGGTTGCAGACGATGTTGAGGAGTCTGACAAGAAGGCTCCGGGTTCGTGTCGTCCCGGCCGCGGTTTTGCGGGGCGCGCGTATCCCGTAAGGCGTCAGGAGAAGAGCGAACCGGCTTCGACCACTCAGGGCGAGAAGGACGAGAAGGCCGTTGAGCCGGTGGCTCGCGAGCAAAAGCCTGTTGAGCCGCAGCTTGAGGTTGATGCCGAGGCCAAGGGCCAGCAGCCTACTGATGAGCAGACGGAGCAGGGCGCGTCGAGCAAGCCTCGCCGCCGTCGCCATCGTGGGGGCCGCAGTTCCCATGCCGAGACTGCGGCCGAGAAGACCACGCCGCAGAACGAGGATGCGAAGGCCGAGGTTTCTTCGGGGCAGTCTAAGCGCCAGCCGGCGAAGGAGAGCAAGTCCAATCGTCCGCAGAAGCAGGCGTCTATGCCGAAGCGCGAGCGCAATTCCCAAGGCGATTCTAAGCGCAAGTCTCAGAGGAAGCCGGAGTCTGCCGCAGCAGATACTGCTGCCCAGCAGCCCAAGTCGGCCGTTCACGGCGAGGCCTCGGCGTTTGCCCTTGCCCGCGTTTTAGGCAGGCAGCTGCTCAAAGTTGTCCCTACGCCCACGGCGCTCTCTAAGATCAAGGAGCAGCAGACACAGATCGTAAAGGTCGAGGGCAAGGACGGCAAAAAGGCTCCGCAGCGCACTCAGCACAACGAGATGTCCAACCGCAAGATTGCCGAGGAAATCGCAATCATCCAGGCTTGGATCGAGCAGAACCGAGGTGCCGATACGCCGGTTGCCTCGCGCCGCCAGCGTGCCTACCAGATCTTTAACGACGAGAAGGCTTTTGACGGCAAGCACGGTGAGCGCTTGATCAGGCGTATGACCGAAAAGGGCATCAGCATGCAGGCGATCAAGGTCGCCCCCAATCGCCCCGTGCACTTTACGGGCTTCTTTACGCTGGGCGCCGACAAGCCGTTCATTATGGTCGAGAACCTGGACACCTACGACGAGATCGTCAAGCTGCTGCGTGGCCGCAAGCACGCCAAGCTCTTTGGCATCAAGGTGGGCGGCGTGATTTTTGGCGGCGGATGCAAGGCGAGCGTCTCGCATGCCCTGGACGATTATCTGGCTGAGATTGGCTATCGCTTTAACTACGTCTACTACGTAGGCGATATCGATCGCGAGGGCGCGCGCATCGTCGAACAGGCTCGCAATGCCAATGTGGTTGAGATTCGCCTGCATGCCGGCATGTACCGCGCCATGCTCGCCGAGCATAAGCGTCGCGTGAAGGCCGGCGGCGAGTGCGAGCCCGCGGCTGCCAACCAGGGCGTGCCGCAGAACCTGGCAGCGACGATCAAGGATCTGCCCATGGTTACGCGCGTGCAGTTCCGTAACGTGCTACGTGAAGGCGGGCGCATTCCGCAGGAGATTCTGATGACCGCAGACTATCGGGATGGCGACTCGGGAAGCTTCGACCGCATGCTGAACAATTAGGGACGCGTGGCCCCGGCGGGCCGGGCATTAAGTTTGCTGCTCTACAGTCCTGCACAAGACGAAGGCCACATTAAGTGGCCTTCTTTGTGTGCGGAACTCGCGACAAACTTAATGCCCGGCCCGCCGGGGCCACGCGCCATTTTGTAGATGACGGCTCGCTTTTCGGAACTGGGCTGATAATTCTAGATGTAAGGCGCTCTCGGCTGATATGGGACGGAGGGATTCCGCGTCCGCCTTTTCGGCGGCCGCGCCCCGCTGCGTCGCTTCGCTCCTTGCGTGCTGCGCTGGAAAACGCTTCGCGTTTCCTCAGCTCCGCACCCTTGCGGGTTCGAATCCCTCCGCTTGCCCACAAGAAAGCGCCCTGGGCCGTTATGGGCTCAGGGCGCTCAATTTTAAGGGCTGGGACGGAGGGATTCGAACCCCCAACAGCCGGCACCAAAAACCGGAGTTCTACCGTTGAACTACGTCCCAATGTGTGGTGTTGCCCAAAAGCAACTCGTTTAGTTTACCTAATCTGCGAGGGCATCGCAAACGCCATCGAGCAGGCGTACGGCGAGTGTCTGCGCGTCGCTGGCCGTGAAGGTGCCGTTGTAGCGCGTCATGCCCGTGAGCTCAATGCGAATGCGAGCCGGCTTCTGCTGCGCGGCGACATTGGCAGTGCGGATGCGCTGGGCCAGGTTGTGGCACTCGGCGAGGGCAATCGTGGCGCGCGGTGCGGCGTCGGCGGGCAGCTCATCGCTTGCGATCTCGAGCACTAGGTCAACGTCGGTTGGGACCTCGGAGTCGCAGAGCATCATGCCGCTGTTGTCGGTCGTTGCCGTGGCGATATTCCACATGCGCGACGCAACGCTGCGTGCGATGGGGTCCTCGCCGATAACGGCAATCTGGAAGCGCTCGAGCACGTTGGCGGCGCGAGCAAAACCGATACGGGACTCGGCTTCGGTGACCGAGGGCTTGCCCTCCCACACATGGTGCAGGCGGTTGATGTAGGCGTAGGTGTCCTGGAAGGCCATGCCGTCGGCAAACAGGCCGACATTTTCCTGGAACTGCTGCAGGGCGGCCTCGGTATGCGGACCAAAGTAGCCGTCGTCTTCGCCACAGGCAAAGCCCAAAACGTTGAGAGCGCGCTGCAGGGCCTGCACATCGGCGCCATGGAAATTGGGCATGCGCAGATAGAGAGTGCGGTCGCCCAGCTTATACGAAGCGTCTACAAGGGCGCTCCAGCAGGGGATATCGACGGCATGACCGGCAGCAAGGCCGCTGTCGAGCCTGAAGGTGCTGACGGCCTGCTCAGTGGTGGCTCCAAAGTACTTGTCGGTGACTTCGGCGGCATCAATCGTGTAGCCGAGCTGCAGGAGACGAGACTGCACGTCTTCGACGGCTGCTCCTTGCATGCCCGTTGTAATAGGTTCCATGAACGAACCCCTTTCGGCGTACCATTCGTACTATTTGAGCGTCTGTCGGATAGACAACGCAAAGGGATGCATAAACATGCACTCAACAGTGTAGCAAGTTGTGCCTAAATACGCTGCTGACAGATTTTATAACCCCCGTTAGTTAAGGCGCTCCACAAAGAAATCTGCCATGGAGAGGAACAGCTCGCGTGCGTGCGGATCAAGCTCAACGTTCTCGATGGCCGCTTTGGCCTTAGCGGTCAGGTCGAGCGCGTAAGTGTGGGCGTAATCGATGGAGTCGGTCTCCTGGAAGATCTCCACGGCGCGCGCGAGCTGCGCGGGATCATCGGTGCCCGAGGAAAGAATCGCCTCGACCTCGTCGTGGTGGCGCTCATCAGAGAGGGCGTGTACGGCGACAAGCGTGCGCTTGCCCTCGGTGATGTCGGTGCGGAAGTCCTTGTTGGCGGCTTCCTTAGTGCCGACAAGGTTGAGCAGGTCGTCCTGAATCTGAAAGGCGAGGCCTGTGTGTAGGCCAAAGGCGCGCAGCGCTTCGATTTGCTCATCGCTGCCGCCGCCGATAATGGCTCCGGCGGCAAGCGGCGTGGCTCCGCTGTAAAACGCGGTCTTGTGCGTCGCCATGTCCAGGTAGTCATCAACCGAGATATCAAAGCGCCCGTCACGGACCCAACCCAGGTCGAGCGCTTGACCCTCGATGGTGCGGACGATCATCTCGGTAAGCTCGTGGAGCACGCGCAGCTTCACGTCGGACTCCAGCGTAGGGTCGTCGAGAACCGTCTTGGTGACCATGGTGAGCGCCAGGTCGCCACAATTGATGGCAAGGCCCGTGCCCTCGGTAAGGTGCATGCAGGGCTTGCCTCGACGAAGCTGTCCGTTGTCGGCGATGTCGTCGTGGATCAGCGCGCCCGACTGGAAATGCTCGATGGCTGCCGCGGCGCTGCGGGCGCTCTCGAAGCTACCGCCCACTGCGGTTGCGGCGAGCATGCAGATAAGCGGGCGGTGGCGCTTGCCGGCGTTGGCCGTAAAAGCCGAGAGCGGCGCATACAGGTAGCGCTCGATATCGGCAGAGGTCGCCTGTCCGTCAAAGAACGTGGCCAGATAGTCGTTAATCTGGTCAAAGTGCTGGGCTAAAAAGCTGGTAAACGGACTGGACACGGGTTCTCGCATTCTTTCTGAGGTTGCATTGATGCAATATGCAGACAACATATTGCCACATCAGGGCGTTTGGCGCGGCAGTTTTGGCGATTTAGGACAACGGGCGTGCGTTTGATGGAGTGTGCCTAAATCAGCCTAAAATGCTCGAGCGCCGCAACGACACCGTCGTGATCGACGGTGTCGGTCACGTAATCGGCCTTATCCTTGAGATAGTCCGGCGCATTGCCCATGGCGATACCGACATCGACGGCGTTCATCAGCGAGACGTCATTGCTGGCGTCGCCAATGCCGTATACGGTTCCGTGGTGGGGGTCGAGGGCGTCGAGTACAGACTGGATGCCCCCGCGCTTCGTGCATTCGCGGGGCGAGATTTCGGTTACCTCGAGTTCGAGCTCGTTAAAGCACAGCAGCGGCTCAAGTGCCTTATCTTGAGCGATGTGGTTGGCGAGCGATGTAGACATCAAGATCTTGTAGACACTGTAATGTTGCAGCTGCGTGACTGCGTCGCCCAGGGTGCGCGCGTATCCGGGGGCATCGGGGGCATCGGCACTCATGCGCACGACGCCGTTGAGGCCCTCAAAGCGGATGACCTCGCCCGATTGCTCAAGATAGGGGGCAAGATGCTGCAGCATGCTGGGCGTCATCGACAGATCGCGAATTGCGTGTCCGTTGATCTCGGCGTAACCGCCCGCAAGACAGACGATGCCGGTCCAGGGCAGCTCAAGAAGTTTGGGGTGGATGCAGCTGAGGGTGCGCCCCGTGCAGATAAAGGCCATGTTGCCGTTGGCGACAAACTCGCGGATTGCCTGCGAAACCGCCTCGTTGGGATAGGGGGAGAGGTCCCGCTCGTCTTCGGGAAGGTCTTGGGCGAGCCTGGGGTCTTGCCACGCGAGCGTGCCGTCAATGTCGAAGAAGCAGATATCGCCGTGCTTGTGGGTTGGGCTGGCGACAGGGGAGGCCGAGGCGGTGGGTACAAATCCCGGCTCGAGGCCCATGATCTGGTCAAAATGCTCTTTAACGCGGGGAACGGAGATGCCGATGATCACCTGGGCGGTCTTGCCCGTAATGATGAGGCCCTTGGCGCCCGCCGCGACAAACGACGCGTTATCTGCAACGATGGAAGGGTCTGCGACCTCGACGCGCAGGCGCGTGGCGCAGTTGGTTGCGCCCGCAATATTGCCAACGCCACCTAAAAGCTGAATTACCCGCTCAGCGAGGACGTGATCTTGATCGGATTGACTATTGACCTCGTCATTGGGAGATTGCTCTTTGGCAAAGCCGCTTCCCGTTAAATGATCGATTGCCGCGCGATTGGCGACATGATCCTCGCGGCCCGGCGTCTTAAGGTCATAGATCAAGATGAGTGCTCGAAAACTAACAAAAAAGATGAGGCTAAAGGCAAGGCCGATACCGAGCGCCAAAAGATAGGCACCGGCATGCGTGCGCATGAGCGGAATAAAGTTGAAGGCTGCCATCTCCATGAGGCCGCCCGAGAAGATGCCGACGATGCCAAAGAGATTCATGGTTGTGGCAAGGCAAGACGATAAGACGGCGTAGAGAAAAAAGAGCCCGGGGTGGGTGAACATAAAGAGAAACTCGAGTGGCTCGGTAACGCCGCAAACCACCGAGGCGATGATGGCGGGAACAAGGATGACCCTGAGGCCGGCGCGGCGCTCTGGTTTTGCGGTGGAGTAGAACGCGGCTGCGATGGCGGGAAGGCCAAAGAGCTTGACCCAGCCGGTGGCGGTAAAACCGGCCCATGGCGCAAGTTCATTAAGGGGGCGCGTGCTATGGGAGAGGATGGGGAGCAAGCTGCTCCATGTGGCGTAGATGCCGTCGTTAATGACCAGGTTGTCGTAGTAGATCGGCATGTAGAGCAGGTGGTGCAGCCCCATGGGCTCGAGCGCTCGCTCCAAAAACACAAAGATGCCCACGCCAAAGGGGCCGACGCTCGTAAGTGCATGGCGCAGCGTTTCGGTCATTGCGTATACGTAGGGCACGATGGCGGCCGAGATAGCAGCAAGGGCAAACACGGCAAAAAAGCTGATGAGGTAGACCAGCGAGGAGCCCGAGAAGGTGCCGAGCCAATCGGGAACCTTGGCATCGTAGAAGCGGTCATGGATGGCAACGACGGTTGCCGATACCGCCAGCGGGCCGATAATGCCGGTGTCGAGCGTCTTGATGCCGTCGATGACGGTGATACCGCTGGCGGAGGTCAAAGATGACGGGTACTCAAGTCCAAGGTTGTCTCCGCTCAGCTTAATGATCTCGCTCAAAAAGAAGCAGTAGGCAAAATAGGCGACGAGAGCCTCGAGACAGCAACGAGCCGGTTGTTTTTGGGCAAGACCGATGGGCAGCGCTACGGCAAAAAGGAGCGGGAGGCGTTTAAAGACCGTCCACGAGCCGCGCTGGATGATGGTCCAAAAAACGTACCAAGGGGTTCCGTATACGGCGAGATCGCCGACGATGTCCGCAGTCGTTGCGAGAGCGGAGACGCCGACCATGAGGCCTGATATAGAAAACAGCATGGCGGGCGCGAACATTGCCCCGCCAAAGCGTTGGATTTTTTGCAGCATGTTCTGCCTTCCGAATATCGAGGCGCGTTGCGCGTGGGGAAACGTTTAAACAATGGATTCATTGTAGAGGACCAGACGATTGTCGTACCGGCAGTTTTGAGCGAAACCGATTTGGGCATGACAGAAACCGTCAACGGTTAAATCCTATCGCTTTACCGATATTCGGTTTAAACAACTTTAAGAAATGCTATCGTGCCTAGCCGGAAATGAATAATGTAGAGGTGAAACAATGCCAAAAGCGATATACGAAGGAATCTACCGCGAGATCCGTTCGCGCATCATTAACGGGACTTATGCGTTTCAGGAGATGCTGCCAACCGAAGCCGAGCTGACCGCGGAGTTCGGATGCACTCGCAATACCGTCCGTCGCGCCTTGGGTATGCTGGCCGACGGGATGTTTGTGCAGCCCATACACGGCAAGGGCGTGCGCGTTATTTGGCTTAAGGGCGAAACCGACATGTTGGGCGCACTCGAAGAGGTTGAGTCGTTTGGCGAGTTTGCAAAGCGCAACAATGCCGTTGCATCGACGGACGTTAAGTCTTTCGAACATCTGGTTTGCACCGAGCAACTCTCTCGTCACCTGGGCTTTAAGGTGGGCGAGGAGTTGATTCGCGTAGTGCGTGTCCGAAGCCTCAACGGCAACGCGCGCCAAGTGGACCATGGCTATTTTTTGGCGTCGATCGCCAAGGGCCTGACTCCCGAGATCGCGGCAGATTCTATTTACGGCTATCTGGAGCACAAGCGCGGTGTCAAAGTGATGGCGAGCCGTCGTACGGTGAGTGTCGAGCTCGCTAACGATGAGGACTGCAGCTATCTTGACCTCGGCAAATACAACTGCGTTGCCGTCATGGAGAGTCAGTCGTACACCTCGGATGGCATCTTGTTTGAGGTGACGCATACTCGCACACACCCCGAGATCTTCCATTACCGCGTCAATTCCAAGCGATAGCCGGCTAGCTCGCAGCCTGACGAGACTCATGGCCTCAAAGAGAAAACGCCCGGTCAAACCGACGGTACATCGGCTTGACCGGGCGTTTTCTCTGCATTCGATAACAAATAATTGTTTATACAAAACTTGTCAAGTATCAAGTTGAAATTACCGTTCACCGAAGTTTTTCTACCGCTCTAGTAATACTTGTTCAAACAACTAGCCAAATAGCGTATCGTTCAAATCAGCAAAAGGGGCAAAGTCCCCGAGCCAATCTCCGAAGGCGGCGGCAAAGGGTGCCGCCACGGTGTGAAAGGGTGGATTGTAATGAAGAACGAAATGAGCAGAAGGCAGTTCCTGGGCTTTGCTGGTTCCGCGGCTGCAGTTCTTGGTCTGGGCCTCGTGGGTTGCGGTGGTTCTGCCGGCTCCGGCTCCTCTGCTTCTGGTGACGCTGCCGAGGTCTACTTCCTCCAATTCAAGCCCGAGGTCGACAAGGAGTGGAAGGAGATCGCCAAGGCCTATAAGAAGGAGAAGGGCGTCGAGGTCAAGATCGTGACCGCCGCTTCCAACACCTACGAGGAGAAGCTTAAGTCCGAGATGTCCAAGAGCTCCGCTCCGACCCTGTTCCAGGTCAACGGCCCCACCGGTCTTAAGAACTGGAAGGATTACTGCGCCGACCTGTCCGATACCAAGCTCCGCGGTGAGCTCATTGATGACTCCCTGGCTCTGCAGTCCGACGGCAAGGATGTGTGCATCGACTGGGTTCAGGAGAGCTTCGGCATTATTTACAACAAGCAGCTGCTCGAGAAGGCTGGCTACAAGGCCGAGGACATCAACTCCTTCGACAAGCTGAAGGCTTGTGCCGATGACATCCAGGCCCGCAAGGATGAGCTTGGTGTCGAGGGCGCCTTCACTTCCGCCGGCATGGACGACTCCTCCAGCTGGCGCTACACCACCCACCTTGCCAACATGCCGCTCTACTACGAGTTTGAGAAGGAGCACAACCAGGAGGACGACGAGATCAAGGGTGAGTTCCTCGACAACTACAAGCAGATCTTCGACCTGTACATCACCGACTCCACCTGCGATCCTTCGCAGCTTGCTTCCAAGACCGGCGACGACGCCACCAACGAGTTCGCAACCGGCAAGGCCGTCTTCTACCAGAACGGCTCTTGGGCCTACTCTGACCTCGTCAAGGCCGGCATGACCGACGATCAGATTGGCATGATGCCAATCTACATCGGTGTTGACGGCGAGGAGAACCAGGGCCTGTGCTCCGGCGGCGAGAACTACTGGTGCGTCAGTTCCCAGGCTTCCGAGGATGCCCAGAAGGCCACCGAGGACTTCATGTATTGGTGCGTCACCGCTGACACCCCGACCAGCATCATCGCCGACAAGATGGGTCTGACCGCTCCGTTCAAGAGCGCCAAGGAGACCACCAACGTCTTCTCGCAGCAGGCCGTTGCCATGGCCAAGGACGGCAAGAAGACCGTCGCTTGGGACTTCGTCTACATTCCCTCCGAGGAGTGGAAGAAGAACCTCAAGCAGGCTCTGATTGCCTACGCTGCCGATAACAGCAAGTGGGACGGCGTCAAGAACGCCTTCGTCGATGGCTGGAAGACCGAGAAGGCCGCTTCCGAGTAAGCAGTTGCTGCCCAAGCTATCTGATTAGCGACAGGGGGCGGGCAGACGTTGGTTTGCCCGCCCCCTGCATATTGAAAGGACCCTTTTATGGGCAAAGCACTCAAGCGCTGGTGGCCGCTCTTTATGCTACCCACGTGCCTGGCGTTTATGATCGGGTTCGTGATCCCTTTTATCCAGGGCTTCTATCTCTCGTTCTGCCAGTTTATTATCATTAGTAACGCGCACTTTGTCGGTATCGAGAACTACGTGCGCGCGCTGTCCGATCCGCAGTTCTCCACGTCGTTCTTCTTTACCGTGGCGTTTGCCTTCCTGTCGACGGTGCTCATCAACGTGATCGCCCTGGCCATTGCGCAGGCGCTCACCCGCAAGGCGCTCAAAGGCACCAACATCTTCCGTACGATCTTCTTTATGCCTAACCTGATCGGCGGCATCGTGCTGGGCTACATTTGGCAGATTCTGATCAACTGCCTGCTCTCCAACGTGGGCGCCCAGCTCATCGCTCTTAACTCTGCTGCTGGCTTCTGGGGCCTTATCATCCTGACCCTGTGGCAGCAGGTCGGCTACATGATGATCATCTACATCGCTGGTCTGCAGTCCATTCCGTCCGACTACATCGAGGCCGCCAAGGTCGACGGCGCTACGGCATGGCAGACGTTTTGGAAGGTTAAGATCCCTAACCTGATGCCGACCATCACCATCTGCCTGTTCCTGTCCATCACCAACGGCTTTAAGCTGTTCGACCAGAACCTCGCCCTTACCGGCGGCGCCCCCGCGCACTCCACCGAGATGCTCGCCCTGAACATCTACAACACGTTCTATTCGCGTGCCGGTATCGCATGGCAGGGCATTGGTCAGGCCAAGGCGGTTATCTTCTGCATCCTGGTCGTGGCCATCTCCATGATCCAGCTTAAGGCCACGAGGTCCAAGGAGGTGCAGCAGTAATGAAACGCGATAAGGTTATCAACCGCGCGCTCTCGATTTTCTTTACGATTCTGTCGCTCGCGTGGATCTACCCTGTGTTTATGATCGCGCTCAATTCCTTTAAGAAAGCGACCGCAATCAGCACCACCACGGCATTCGATCTGCTCACGCCCGAGACGTTCAACGGCCTCGCAAACTACATGCACGCCCTTAACGAGCAGGGCTTTGCCTCGGCATTTATGTACTCGCTCATCATCACGGTCACGTCGGTCGTGCTGATCTTGGTGTGCTGCTCCATGTGCGCTTGGTACGTGGTTCGTGTCAACAACAAGATCTCGAACTTCTTCTATTACCTGTTCGTGTTCTCGATGGTCGTGCCCTTCCAGATGCTCATGTTCACGCTGTCCAATTTGGCGGACCGCATCGGCTTCAACACGCCGTTCAACATCTGCTTTATCTACCTCGGCTTTGGCGCGGGCCTGGCGGTCTTTATGTTCGCCGGTTTTGTAAAGAACATCCCGCTCGAGATCGAGGAGGCGGCCATGATTGATGGCTGCAACCCGGTCCAGGTGTTCTTTAAGATCGTCCTTCCCATCATGAAGCCCACCTATCTTTCGGTCGGCATCCTCGAGACCATGTGGGTCTGGAACGACTATCTGCTGCCCTACCTTACGCTCGACTCCACCAAGTACAAGACCATTCCTATCTTGATCCAGTACTTCCGCGGCGGCTACGGCCACGTCGAGCTCGGCCCCATGATGGCCTGCATCATGATGGTCGTTATCCCCATCGTTATCATGTACATCCTCTGTCAGAAGTACATCATCGACGGCGTGGTGGCAGGTGCCGTCAAGGGCTGATGCCGTAACTGTTTTGCAAGTTTCTGCGGCGCCCCTCAGCGCGGCGCCGCATATCGAAAGGTAGAGACATGGCCGAGATCGTTCTCAAACATGTTCAGAAGGTGTATCCCAACAACGAGTCAAAAAAGAAGGGCTTCTTTGGCAAAAAGAAGAAGACCGAGGAGAAGAAGCACAACCTCAAGGTTACCGAGGACGGTGTGCTCGCTGTAGAGGACTTCAACCTCACCGTTCACGACCAGGAGTTCGTCGTCCTCGTTGGCCCCTCTGGCTGCGGTAAGTCCACGACGATGCGCATGGTCGCCGGCCTGGAGGACATTACCTCGGGCGATGTGCTCATCGACGGCAAGCGTGTCAACGACGTGGCGCCCAAGGACCGCGACATCGCCATGGTGTTCCAGAGCTACGCTCTGTACCCCAATATGACGGTGTACGAGAACATGGCATTTACGCTCGAGCTCAAGAAGGTTCCCAAGGACGAGATCGACCGCAAGGTTCGCTCTGCTGCCGAGATTCTGGGCATTACCGAGTACCTCGACCGTAAGCCCAAGGCACTCTCCGGCGGCCAGCGCCAGCGTGTCGCTATCGGCCGCGCCATCGTGCGTGACCCCAAGGTCTTCCTGATGGACGAGCCGCTGTCCAACCTGGACGCCAAGCTTCGTAACCAGATGCGTGCCGAGCTCATTAAGCTGCGCCACGAGATCAAGGGCACGTTCATTTATGTTACTCACGACCAGACCGAGGCCATGACCCTTGGCGACCGTATCGTGGTCATGAAGGACGGCGTCGTCCAGCAGATCGCCACGCCGCAGGAGGTCTTCAACCATCCCGCGAACATCTTCGTCGCCGGCTTCATCGGCGTGCCGCAGATGAACTTCTTCGATGCCCAGCTGGTGCGCTCGGGCAACGGCTTTACCGTCAAGACCGAGGATATGAACGTGGCACTCGCCCCCGAGACTTGCGCTCAACTTGCCCTCAACTGGGACGGCGGCGACGTGAAGGAGATTACGGCCGGCGTGCGTCCCGAGCAGATCCTGCTTGCTGACAAGGGCGAGGAGGGCGCGCTCCAGGGTACCGTCGAGGTGACCGAGCTCATGGGCTCGACCGAGCATGTCCACGTGACCGCTCCCGACGGCCAGTTTGTTCTGATTATCCCCGTCGTCGACCTCGAGGCCAAGGGCGCGCTCAAGGCTGGCGACACCATCTGGTTCAAGTTCGAGAAGAACGCGACCCACCTCTTCGATAAGGTCTCTGGCAAGAACCTTATCTAGGCCCGGTGCATCCAGGCCCTCCCTTTGGGCGACTGCGGTATTGCCATCCTTTTGCCGCGGTCACATATAAGGCTCCCCTCCCGTCCACTGGGCGAGAGGGGAGCCTTTCTTTGTGTTGGGGCTGTCTGACCGGTCGTTTGTCTCGATCTGTAACGGGTGAGGCTGATTTCGGACGTTAGATGTTACAGATCGAGACGGTTCCGCTGAGCTAACCATTTCATCTAAATCTGTAACACCAAAGGTGAATTTCAGCTGCTAGATGTTACAGATCGAGATAAACCCAAGGGGAGGGGCCGGTATGTCTCAATCTGTAACAGCTGGGACCGTTTTTACCGAGTAGTTGTTACAGATCGAGATTGTTTGGCCGAGTCGGGTCACAGGGTAACGTGCGGGCACAAAAAACGGAGCCGTGTTGCCACGACTCCGCTTTCAAGAGGATGGGTAAAGGAAACGAAATTAGCTCAGGTGCCAAATCTCGTCGTTGTACTGGGAAATGGTGCGGTCGGACGAGAAGGTGCCGGCGTTGGCAATATTGATGAGCGTCTTGCGCATCCAGGTGTCCTGGTCCTCATAGTCGGCCAGCACGCGCTCCTTGGTCTGGATGTACTCCTCGATGTCGAGCAGGGCCATAAACCAGTCCTTGCCCTTAATGTCGTCGTGCAGGCGCTGCAGGCGCTCGGCGTTGCCGGTCGCCATAAAGGCGGGGTTGGTGATAAAGTCCACCAGCAGCTTGATACCGGGCTTGCGGTAGAGCACACCGGCGTCATAGGTGCCGTCGGCATAGAGCTGCTCGACCTGTTTGGACGAGGCACCAAAGGTATAGATGTTCTCGTCGCCCACGAGCTCGGCAATCTCCGCGTTGGCGCCGTCGAGCGTGCACAGGGTTAGGGCGCCGTTGAGCATGAACTTCATGTTGGATGTGCCGCTCGCCTCCTTGGAGGCCAGGCTGATCTGCTCGGAGATATCAGCGGCGGGGATCACGCGCTCGGCGGCGGTGACGTTGTAGTTCTCGATCATGACAACCTGCAGGTAGGGAGCTACGTCGGGGTCGTTTGCAATCCACTGCGACAGCGTCAAGATCAGATGGATGATGTCCTGCGCGATAGTGTAGGCAGGCGCCGCCTTGCCGCCAAAGATGATGGTGACGGGGTGCTTAGGTCTGTTGCCGTTCTTGATATCGAGGTACTTCCAGATGATGTAGAGCGCGAGCATCTGCTGGCGCTTGTACTCGTGGATGCGCTTGACCTGGACGTCGATGATGGCGTTGGAGGGAATGGTCACGCCCTGCTCGAGCGCCATGAACTGGCGCATGATGGCCTTGGCCTCGACCTTGGTGGCGGCCAGGCGCTCAAGAACGTCCTTGTCGTCGGCGAACTTGGCGAGTTTGCTCAGATCGCCGGTGCTGCGCCAGTCGGTGCCGATCACATCGTCGAGCAGGCTGGCGAGCGCGGGGTTGGCCCCATGGATCCAGCGGCGGAAGGTGATGCCGTTGGTCTTGTTGGAGAACTTCTCGGGATAGATCTCGTAGAACGGATGAAGCTCGGTGTCCTCCAGGATCTTGGTGTGGAGGGCGGCTACGCCGTTGATGGAGAAGCCAAAGTGGATGTCCATGTGGGCCATGTGGACGGTATCGTGTTCGTCGATGATGGCGACGCGCGGGTCATCGTGCTCGGCCTTCGCGATCTCATCGAGCTTGACGATAATGTCGGCGATGGCAGGGGAGACCTTCTGCAGGCTGGCGAGCGGCCACTTCTCGAGCGCCTCGGCAAGAATCGTGTGGTTAGTGTAGGCGACCATGGAGCGTACGATGGTCACGGCCTCGTCAAACTCGATGCCATGCTCGGTGGTGAGCAAGCGAATGAGCTCGGGGATGACCATGGTGGGGTGCGTGTCGTTAATTTGGACCACGGCATAGTCGGCCAGATCGTGCAGGTTGCTGCCGCGCTCGACGGCCTCGTCGATCAGGAGCTGGGCGGCGTTGCTCACCATGAAGTACTCCTGATAGATGCGAAGTAGGCGGCCCTGCTCGTCGGAATCGTCGGGGTAGAGGAACAAGGTGAGGTTCTTGGCGATCTCGGTCTTGTCGAAGTCGATGGAGCTGCCGGGGACCAGGCCGTCGTCGACGCTCGCCAGGTCGAACAGGCGCAGGCGGTTCTTGGTGGGCTGGCCGTAACCGGGCACATCGATGTTGACGAGCTTGGAAGTAACGGCAAAATCGCCGAACTCGACGGTGTAGGAGCGGTCATCGTCGACTAGGATGTCCTGCTCACCGAGCCACTCGTCGGGGACGGCCTTCTGCTGGTTGTCGACAAAGCGCTGACGGAACAGACCGTAGTGATAGTTGAGGCCCACGCCATCGCCGGTCAAGCCCAGCGTGGCGATGGAATCCAGGAAGCATGCGGCCAAGCGGCCCAGGCCGCCGTTGCCGAGTGACGGCTCGACCTCGAATTCCTCGATCTTGTTGAGGTCGTGGCCTGCGGCGGTGAGCTGGTCCTTAACCTCGTCGTAGATGCCGAGGTCGATCATGTTGTTGATGAGCAGCTTGCCGATCAAAAATCCGGCGGAAATGTAATAGAGCTTTTTCTTGCCGTTGTTGAGCGGGCGGGCGGCGGAGCGCTCCTGCACGAGTTTGACCAGCAGCTTGTAAATGCGACGGTCGTCGAGCTGCTCGAGCGAGGTGCCAAAAGACTGCTCGGCGAGTTCCATGAGGTTAATTTGGGGCATGTTTTCTCCTGTGATGGGTTGTTTCATGTCTGCAATTCATAAGAAGCCCGCGCGAGGGGATTGGGGTGGCCTCGCGCGGGAAAAGCAAGCGCGTCCGCACGGTGGGGAGGGGTCGGGCGCGGTGGCTCCTATTGAGGAAGCTCGATTTCGGCTTCCGACGGGATGCGGAAGTAGGTCTCGGTCCAGTCGGTGAGTTTGTGCTCGAGCTCGCGGGTGATGGCGCCGTCGAGCATGCGCCAGGTCCAGTTGCCGCCCAGCGTGGCAGGGGTGTTGATGCGCGCCTCGTTGCCCAAGTTGAGCAGGTCCTGCATGGTGTAGATGCACGTGTCGCTCACGCTGGCGGCGATGGTGCGATTGAGTGCATCTGCCATGGGTTCGCCGGCCTGCTGATGGGTGTACAGGGCTGCCTGCTCGCGCTGACGCGGGGTGGCCGTTCCCTCAAACCAACCGCGCGCCGTCTCGTTGTCGTGGGTGCCCACATAGGCGACGGTGTTGGCGATGTAGTTATGCGGCAGGTAGTACGAGTTGGTGCCCTCAAAGGCAAACTGCAGGATCTTCATGCCGGGGAAGCCCGAGTTGTCGCGCATGTCGATGACGCCGGGGGTGAGGAAGCCCAGGTCCTCGGCGATGATGGGCAGCGTGCCGAGCTTTTCCTCGAGCGTCTTGAAGAACTTGAGGCCGGGACCCTGCGTCCACGAACCGTAGGACGAATCGGGCGAGGAGAACGGCACCTCCCAATAGGCCTCGAAGCCGCGGAAGTGATCCAGGCGGATGACGTCGTACATGTCGAGGGCGGCGCGAATGCGGCCCTCCCACCAGGAGAAGCCGTCGGACTCCATGGCGTCCCAGTCGTAGATGGGGTTGCCCCAGTACTGGCCGGTGGCCGAGAACTGGTCGGGCGGCGTGCCGGCGACGCTCACGGGATTGCCGGCGGCGTCGATCTTAAAGAGCTCAGGCGTCGCCCACATCTCGACGGAGTCACGCGAGACATAGATGGGCAGGTCGCCGATGATGAGAATGTCGCGCTCGTTGGCATAGGCCTTGAGGCGGCTCCATTGGCGGTCGAAGAAATACTGCGTCATCTGGTGGTAGAGCATGCGCGCGGGATGGGCGGCGCAGACCTTGGCAGATGCTTCGCCGCGGGTGCGCAGTTCTGCGGGCCACTCCCAAAACGCCTTGAGTCCGCACTCCTCTTTGACGGTCATGAACTCGCAGTAGGGGATGAGCCAGTCCTCGTTGGCCTGGATAAAGTCATCGAAATCGGCCGGCTTGTCGGCAGCAAAGCGCTCGGCGGCGCGGTCGAGAATCTGACGGCGGCCGCCAAAGATAGCACCGTAGTCAACATTGCTGGGGTCGGATCCCAGGTACACGCCATCGATATCGCGCTGCTCCAGATACCCTGTCTCGATAAGCTCGGCAAAGTCGATAAAGTTGGGGTTGCCTGCGCGGGCCGAGAACGACTGATAGGGCGAATCGCCATAGCTGGTCGTCGTAAGGGGCAGAATCTGCCAGTAATGTTGTTTGCACGAGGCGAGAAAATCGACGAAGTCGTAGGCATTCCAGCCAAAGCCGCCGATTCCGTATGGTCCGGGCAGAGATGAGACGGGCATGAGGACGCCGCTTGCACGCTCCATGAATGCGCTCACCAACCTTCTTGTTGTGGGGTCGGCCTGCCGATGGGTGTGCAGTCCGCCTCCGATGTTCTGATTCGATACGCCTATTGTAAAACATGTTGTTTAAACATGTACAGGCAAGATAAAAGAGTTGGTCGATTTTCGGCGAATGGTTACATGCCATGAAAAAAGGCCCCGACCTCACAACGTGAGATCGGGGCAAGAGCGGTATGTAGGTTTTTGCTACTCGGCGTCGGCGAAGCCGTTGGGGTTGTGGCTCTGCCAGTTCCAGCTATCGCGGCACATGTCCGCGATGTCGTACTGGGCCTTCCAGCCCATCATGCGCTCGGCCTTGGAGGCATCGCACCAGTTGGCAGCGATGTCGCCGGCGCGGCGCTCGCGGATCACATAGGGCAGCTCCTTGCCACAAGCCTTGGAGAAGGCGGCGATGACCTCGAGTACCGAGGTGCCGGTGCCGGTGCCCAGGTTAAAGATCTCGACGCCGGTTTTGCCGTTCATCCAGTTAAGGGCGGCAACGTGACCAGAGGCCAGATCGCACACGTGGATGTAGTCGCGCACGCCGGTGCCGTCGGGGGTGGGGTAGTCGTTGCCAAAGACCTGAACGGCCTCGAGCTTGCCCACGGCGACCTGGGCGACATAAGGCACCAGGTTGTTGGGGATGCCCTTGGGGTCCTCGCCGATCAGGCCCGACGGATGAGCGCCAATGGGGTTGAAGTAACGGAGCAGCACGACGTCCCACTCGGGGTCGGCGGTGTGGACGTCCATAAGGATCTGCTCGATCATCCACTTGGTCCAACCATAGGGGTTGGTCGCGGGCTTCTTAGGATCCTCCTCGGTGACGGGCGGGTTGTCCGGGTCGCCGTAGACGGTCGAGGAGCTCGAGAAGATGATGGACTTGCAGCCATGGTTGCGCATGACGTCGATGAGCACCAGGGTGTTCTCGATGTTGTTGTGATAGTACTCGACGGGCTTGCTCACCGACTCGCCGACGGCCTTAAAGCCGGCAAAGTGGATGACACGGTCGATCTGATGGGTATCGAAGATCTTGTTCATCGCATCGCGGTCGAGCACGTTGGCCTCGTAGAAGGTGAGGTTCTTGGCGGCCTCGTCGCCCACGATGGTCTTGACGCGGTCGACGGCGACGGCGCTGGAGTTGGAGAGATCATCGACGATGACGACCTGGTAGCCACCCTCGAGCAGCTGAACGACGGTGTGCGAGCCGATAAAGCCGGCGCCACCGGTAACGAGGACACAGGTGTCTTTGGGGTCGAGTGCTTTGGACATGTAGTCTCCTATCGAATCAGGAACACTTCTTCAGGGGAGTATAGCGCAGGCAGGGACGCCCAAATCGTGCGCTGTAGGAAAAGCGGAGGATTGTGCCAACGTACTCATAGAAGAGCTTGCGTACGCATAACCTGATCTTTGACATTTGCTTACGAGCCGCTGACCTTGTAGTTTCCTGCCGTTCGTGGAAATCGTTGGGACGCGCCATATGTACGCTAATATGTATGAGTTGAGCGACATATAAATAAACATGTAACGGAGTACATATGTCACCAAACAGCGATTCCATCCTTTCCCAGGAGCTCTCGCGCCGCACTGCCCTCAAGGCCCTGTTCGGCGCCGCTTCTGCGGCAGTTCTTTTTGGCCTGCCCGCTCGCGCCCATGCGGCGGAGGCTTCCAAAGAAACAACCGATAAACTGAATGCCGCCCAGGCCCAGCTCGACGAGGTTCAGGCCCAGCTCGACAGCATCGCAAATGAGTATGCGGCGCTGGCCAACAAGAATGCCCAGACCCTCAACGACATCGAGAATGTCCAGGGCAAGATTGACGACACGCAGGCCCAGATCGATGAAAAGAAGGCCGAGCTCAAGAAGAAGCGCAACGACCTTTCCGATCGCGTGGCCGCCAGCTACAAGTCCGGCGGCACGAACATCCTGTCGCTGCTGCTGGCCTCTGGCTCGTTTGAGGAACTCGTCGCCAACGCGCATTACGTTGAGAAGATCAACAAGAGCGACCGCGATGCCATTGAGGATATCCAGACGATTCAGGCTGAGCTCGACGCACAGAAGACCGAGCTCGAAGCACAAAAGGCCGACCTGGAAAAACTCAAGGACCAGCAGACGGCTCAGATGCAGGATATGCAGGCCAAGCAGCAAGAAGTCCAGACCGTGCTGAACGGTCTTTCCGACGACGTCAAGGAGCTCATGGCTCAGCGCGATTCCGAGATCCTCGCTGCCGCCCAGGCTGAGGAGGCTGCCAGGAAGGCCGCCGCCGCCGCGAACAAGAACAATTCCTACTCGGGTGGTTCAAGCTCGGGTGGCGGATCGTATGCGCCCGGAACCCCGCAACAGAATGCCGGCTCGGGCAAACAGCAGGCCGTCGTCAACGCGTGCTACTCCACGCCTTCGCCGGGTCAGAACTGGTGCGCGGCGTGGGTTACCAATGTCTTCCGTAACGCCGGCGTGGGCTATTTTGGCGGCAACGCGTGTGACATGTTCAACGCCTGGTGCTATAGCTCCGATCGCTCGGCGCTGCAGGTGGGCATGATCGTGGCCGATTCCTCGCACAGCGGCACCGGCATGCCGGGTCTGATCTATGGCCACGTGGGCATCTATGTTGGCGGCGGCATCGTCATGAGCAATGAGGGCGCCATTACGTCTAAGTCGCTTGATTCGTTTATTAGCTTCTATGGCACTGGCTCTGGCGTGCGTTGGGGCTGGCTTGGCGGTATTGCGCTGTCGTAGCTGCGGTTTGAAGTAAGTTGGTCCGTGGCTGCCCGAAAGGCATTAGGTTGCCTGCTCGGACAGTCCTGCTCGCACGGAGAGCACATTAAGTGCTCTCCGGCTCGTGCGGAACTCGCGATCAACCTAATGCCTTTCGGGCAGCCACGGACCTCTCGGGTCCAATACGTCACACACCGGACTGGTTTATCTGAATTAAAGAAAGTGAAGGCCCCTTTCGGGGCCTTCTTTTTATAAAAATTCGCCTACTCGGTGGACTTCGGGTTCTAGGTCTACGTTGAATTGGTCTTTGACGGTTGCCTGGATGTGGCGGATGAGTTCGTCGACATCGGCGGCGGTGGCGTGGTCGGCGTTGACGATGAAGCCGCAGTGCTTCTCGCTCACCTGCGCGCCGCCAACGGCGTGTCCTCGCAGGCCGGCATCCATGATGAGCTTGCCGGCAAAGTAACCCTCGGGGCGCTTGAAGGTGGAACCGGCACTCGGCATGTCGAGCGGCTGCTTTTCCTCGCGGCGCTGGCGGTAGTCGTCCATGTCGGCCTTGATCATCGCGGCGTTGCCCGGTGCGAGGTTGAAGGTGGCAGAAAGAACGATAAAGCCGTCGTCGGCGATGCGACTTTTGCGATAGCCCAGGTTGAGCTCATCGACATCGAACTCGATGATGTTGCCGCTGCCGCGGGTGCCGTCGTCGAGCATGCGGGCGGGCTTGTAGACGCGCACAGACTCCAGCACGTCTGCCATGCAGGCGCCGTAGGCGCCGGCGTTCATGTAGCAGGCGCCGCCGACCGATCCGGGGATGCCCGAGATGGGCTCCATGCCGGTGAGACCGGCCTCGGCTGCCGCCGCGGCGACATCGGAAAGCAAGGCGCCGGCCGCCGCCGTGACGTGCGTACCGTCGACCGTAATGTCGGAGAGGCCTTCGCCCAACGCCACGACGACGCCGCGGATACCCTTGTCGCCGACGAGCAGGTCGGAGCCGTTGCCCACGATGGTGAGCGGCAGGTCGCAGCGATAACAGGTGTCGAGCGTGGCGACGAGGCCCTGCTCGGTATCGGGCGTGACAAAGACGTCGGCCGGGCCGCCGATCTTAAACGTGGTGTGCTCGCGCATGGGCTCGCTCATCAGCACGTTGTCCTCGCCGGCAACGCCAGCAAGCGCGCACAGCAGGTCCTCGTTAAAAAAGTCGTTCTCGTGCATACGAATATCCGCCTTTTGGTGGTCGTTGTCATCAATCGATTGCAATATACCCCACCCGGACGGATTTGGTGCGCTGGCGGCGATAAAACAGCCGTCTACCGGATTGGTAAAGTGTTTATCACCGAGGTAGAGGGGTAGTCGCTATACTTTCAAGAGATTGCGCGTAAACCCGGAAGGAGCGAGATGGCCAACAAAGTCACCCTCAAGCAGATCGCCCAGGAGGTGGGGCTTTCCCCTTCGTCGGTCTCGCTTGTTCTCAATAATCGGCCCTGTCGCATCTCGGAAGAAAACCGCAAGCGCATCAAGGAGGTCGCGGCGCGCAACCACTATGTTCCTAACCAGATCGCGCGCAGCCTGGTCATGCGCGAGTCGCGCACGCTGGGCCTTATCGTCCCTAACATCGAGAGCCGCTTTTTTGCCTCGCTCGCCGGTAGCCTGGAAAAGCGCTGCCGCGAGGATGGCTATGCGCTCTTCATTACCAGCTCGGGTGGAAGCGCCGATGACGATCTGGAGCTGCTGCGCCAGCTGGTGACGCGCGGCGTTGATGGCGTCTTCCTGGTCGTGGGCGACGAGTTCTCCGACGACCGTGCCCTGCGCGAAGAAGTCAGCCACCTGCCCATCCCGGCCGTGATGGTCGACCGTGCCATTGAGGGGCTCGAGTGCGACAAGGTGATGTTCGACCACGAGATGGGCGGCTACATGGCCACCCGCTATCTGATCGAGCAAGGCCACCGCCGTATTGCCTGTCTGGTTAACGCACGCCGCTCCAATACGGGTCGCAAACGACTTGCCGGCTATGAGCGCGCACTGCGCGAGGTTGGCTTGCCTATCGACGCACGTTTAGAGTTTGAGAGCGAGTACTACATCCCGAGTGCCTACGAGGCCTCGGAGGCGGTGCTCGCAACTGATGCTACCGCTGTGTTCGCAAGCTCGGATAACATCGCCCTCGGTCTGCTCAAGCGCTTGCACGAGATGGGGAAGAGCATCCCGGGCGACATCTCGGTGGTGAGTTACGACAACTCGGCCGCCGACGTTCTCTTTGAGCCGGCGCTGACCGCGATTGAGCAGGATCCAGGTGTCCTTGCGGAGCATGCTTTTGGCTGCATGTCCAAGCGTCTTGCCGGTAGGGGCGGTAGACGTGCCGAAGAGGTCGTTCTGGAGCCGGCGCTTATCGTGAAGGGCAGTGTGCTTGACCTTACCGAATATAGTTAAGCGCACTTGTTTGTTTGCATAGATTGCATGCGGAGCGTCCGCTATTTGCCGGCGGGGCCGGGGTGCCTGCTTTGTTTTGAGAAGTTCGCGAAGCCCACCTCTCAAAACAAAGCAGGCACCCCGGCCCTCGTCCGTAAGCTCTTCCGCTGGGCGAGCAATAGGCGCCGCGCACCGATCTACTAAAGCATGAGCTTGAAATTGGTGCTATATTCGGCTTGAGTTGTTTAATGCTAGTACGGGAGGCTGATATGGGGCTGTTCAAGAAGAGAAACCCGCAGGATGCCTTTGATCCCGATGTGTTTACCATCACGGATACGATTTTGGACCCGCCGCGGTTTACGTTTTTGCCGGCTATCTACCAGGATGCCACGCGTCGCAAGTGGGCCGTACATCAGCGCGGCGGCGAGCCGAAGATTTTTGACTATGCGGACGTGTTGCAGTGCGAAGTGGCCGAGGCAGGCGATCCGGAGGCCGAGGAAGTGGCCTCAAAACGGGAATTTGCCCAGCGTATCCTGGCGAATCCTGCCAAGGCAGCAAAAATAAATGCCGCCAAGCGTAATATGTGTCTTGGTATGGGCGTTGTTGTGGCGGTTCAGACGGGAAAAGACGAGGTTTCCAAATTGGAGATTCCCGTTATGACCGACGAAGTCAAACGCGATTCAAGTCTATATAAGTCGTATCGGAATGTCGCCGAGAAGATTAAGGCCGAATTTGATGCCATGGGAGGGCTGGCCTAATTTTGGCGGCATACGTTTCTGAATGAGGAGTCTGTGCAATGGCAGGCGAATCTTATACAATTCCCCCCAAAGATCGTGCTTTTGAGGGAATTCTTTGGTATATCCAGCACCATCAGCTTGCCGGCGGTGATCGCCTACCGGCCGAGCGCGTGCTGTGCGAAGAGATTGGCGTTTCGCGTACGGCGTTGCGCGCCGGTATCACGCGGCTCATCTCGTGTGGAACGCTCGAGAGCCGACGCGGATCGGGTACGTATGTGTGCCCTCCCAAGCCGCTGAACATCTTCCAGGAAACGTATAACTTTTCCGATGCTGTGCGGACTGCCGGCCTGCACCCCTCTTCTCGTCTGGTTTCCACCGGGACCATCGAGGCGGATGAGGCACTTGCCGACAAGCTTGGGGTGTCTGCAGGCGCTCCTTTGCTTCGCATGCAGCGCGTTCGACTTATTGAGGGCGAGCCGGCGTCAATTGAGACGGCTCACGTTAACCTGTCCCTGTGCCCATCGCTTATCGAGCACGATTTTGAGTGCGAGAGCCTTTACGATGTCTTGCTCAAAGAAGGTGGCGTGCGTGTTGAGCATGGACGTGAGCATATCTCCATCTCGCGTTTGAACGCCGAAGAGGCCGAGCTGCTCCAGCAAGAAGAGGGAACGCCGGTGTTCTATGAGAGCACGATCGAATTGGATAAGGACATGCGTTTTGTGGAGCATTGCAAATCGGTGATTTTGCCCACAAAGTTCCGCTTTGCCGATAACGGCGAAGAGAACGGCATGAGGAGCGTGGCAGGTGAACAATGGCTGAAACAGTAGATGCCACCCCGGTCTATATGCGCATTCGACGCCGCATCGAGGAGCGTATCGAGCGCGGAATATATCCCACGGGTTCCATGATTCCGTCCGAAAAAGACCTCGCCGAGGAATTTGGTACGACACGCTTGACCATCCGAAGTGCTGTCGATGAGTTGGTTCGGCGTGGGCAGATTCGACGCGTCCGCGGAAAGGGCGCGTTTGTGGCACAGAAAGTGCCCGTTGCGTACGAGCGAACAGGAGGCTTTCGCGAATCGGTTCGTGCTTCGGGTGGCGAGCCGTCCGTCCGTATCCTCGCGCGTTCCAAGCGTTATGCGGGCCCATATTATGCCAACCTGTTTGGCATTGCCGAGGACGATTTGCTGTATTCGATTCGGCGTTTGAACTGCGTCAACGGCGACCCCGTATCGATTGAGACGGCGTTCATCCCGTGCCTGCTGTTTCCAACCATCGAAGATATTGACGTGTCGGTCTTCAGTTTGTACGAGACATATGAGATGTTGGGCCGAAAGCCGGTCATGGCACAGGAAAAGCTCGATATCGAAGTGCTGGGCGCGCGAGATGCCGGCCTGCTTGGACTGGAGCAGGGCGATCTTGCCTTGACGCTTGAGTGCGTGAGCTTCGATGCGAGCGGCCAGGCGATCGAGTACGTCAAGTCGTTTAACCGCGGTGATGCGGGTGGATATACCTATACGTACTAGCTGGTTTTTTTGCATAACGGGCTGAAAAGCTGACGGAATTTTGATCGTTGGGTCAGCTGTATATACAACCTTACAGGGCCCAAAATCGACCGTTCGCCGAAGGGGATAAATTAATCGACAGAGAGGTATCAAAAAGCCGTAACCTGTAACTGTGATTGGTATCAAATACTAATGATTTGTAACGAGGTGAGACGATGAAGATGCTCGATTACGTTCAGCTTGCCCATGTGCGTATGGGGGAGAACCTCGAGCGTTCGTCTGAGCTGGTAGCGCAGCTCGTTGATATTTTCCAGTCCGGTTCTTTTAGCGCACTGCGCATCGTTGCTTCGGGTTCGTCGCGCCATGCCGCCGATTGCGCCCGCGATTACCTGCAAGATGCGCTGCAGATGCAGGTGTCCGTTGTGACGCCCGAGGCCTTCGTCGATTTTGAACACATCTATCCGCAGCATGCGCTCAACATCGCCGTCTCGCAGAGTGGCTATTCGACCAATACGATTGCGGCGCTCGATTACATGCGCGCACACGATATGGCTGCAGTTGCGCTCACGGCAAACGTCGAGGCACCCATCAAGGAACACGCTGACATCGTTCTTGACTACGGTGTGGGCGTCGAGTCGGTGGACTTTGTAACTCTGGGCGTCGAGGTTCTCGTTGAGTATCTGGTGCTCTTTGGTATTTACGGCGGTCAGGCGCGCGGAACGGTTGACGCCAAAGGCGTTGCCCAGCGTCTTGACGACCTGCGCGAAGCTATCCAGGCCAATGCCGTGATGTGCAAGACCGCCGAGGAATATGTCCAAGACCACATGCTCGAGCTTTCTGAGCACATGCCCGCCATGGTCGTCGGCAACGGCCCCAACTACGGCGTTGCCGAGGAGGCGGCGCTCAAGCTGAGCGAGACCATCAAGATTCCTGCCATGCATCACGAGGGCGAGGAGTTCGTTCACGGTCCCGAGATGCAGATCGTTCCGGGCTATCTGGTGTTTATCGTCGACGATCCGCAGGGGTCGGAGCGTCTTGCGAATATCGCCGATGCGCTATCGAACGTTACGACAAAAACGGTGCTGCTCACGGCCCATCCCAGGGGTAGGGCTCACGAGGTTGCGGTGCCTCAGGTGGCTCCGCTGCTCAGCGCAATTCCCAATTTGGTGTTCTTCCAGACGATTGCGGCAATGATTGCCGAGCGTCTGAAGTCATGGGACGTGCACCCGTATCTTGATGCCGTCTCCAAGCAAATGGAGGTCAAGGCAGAGGGCTACGAAGAATCAGTCAATGCGCTTAAGGCCAAAGCGGCCGAGTGTTACGGAATGTAAGCGGGTTTGATGCCCGTTGGCATGGGGGATGTGGAGACAACCCCAGAAAGGAGAGACAAATGAAGGAAACCGAGAAGATCGAGATCATGCATTTCGACCAGGAGGGCTATCTCGAGGACGGCAAGGCGCTCTACGAGACCGGCAAGAAGATGACCGCGCTCGCCGACAAGGTCGCCGACGAGGGCTACGACGCCGTGTTCCTGATGGGCGTCGGCGGCACCTGGGACG
>JAHAGQ010000023.1 GCA_018373675.1 Collinsella sp.
GCTCCTCGCGGGCGTCCTCGAGCTCACCGTACTCCTCGACCAGGGGCATGAGCTCGTTCACCCGCTCGACGATGCGGCGCTGCTCGGCGAGAGGCGGAACTGGGACCAGAATGACGTTCAATGACTTCTGATTAGTCTTTGGCATTTTGACACGCGTATCACCCTTAAGCGTCTCCTCAGTGAAGAAATTGCTGAGGAGAACCGTGAGGACATATTCAGGTTGCAGCTTGGTGTTGAGCGGATACATATCCGCACTACACAGCCCATCAAAAGGGGCGATAACCGCCTTTCGAAGAGCTGGACGAATCTTCGAATAGAGAATCTGTCCTGCAGAGAACAGGTGATTGGCGCTCTTAACCTCGTCGGCCTTAACACTATGACAGAACAAGAGCTTTCCGGTGCCTTTTTGGATGTTGTCAGGCGCGATATGAGGAAAGTCCTGATATTTCAACGGGTCGACCAAACGCGCTGCAATTCCAATGACTTCACTATATCTCGCCCAGGCCCAGCTTTCCGGAATCCCAAACGGAACCTCGTCCGCGATGCACTTGTCGCTCAGAACGCGTCCCTTAGTGTCCACGTGCTTCTCATAGGGGGAGCCATCGGAACCGGATTGGCTTTCAACTGTATTCGCGACAAGCGTTGTAAAATCTAGTGAGACGAGCATCCCGGTTGCTCCAGCGCTTCGATGCTCTGGTCTTTAGCGTCTTTCGTTCAGTGGGGGACTGACCGCAAGCGGCGTAAACAAGAAAGGGGACAAGCGTAAATGAAAGCAACCGAGGCGAATCTGCTCGACCTTATGGGCGTGGCGAAGATGCAGTTTGTCATTCCCGTGTACCAGCGAGTTTACTCGTGGAGTGTAAAAGAGTGCGAGGTGCTTTGGGATGACGTCATGCGAGCGGGTCGTGATGGCGTATCGCACTTCGTGGGGTCAATGCTTTATATCCCGAGTCCGAGAGCTCTGCCACGAGCATTTCGCGCGTGCTTCTGATTGACGGACAGCAGCGCATGACGACGTTTTCGTTGATGATTGCAGCTTTGGCTGACTATTTGGAGAGCAACCCCGACAAGGCTGGCTTCCTTGGCGACCTCAAAATCTCGGCGCTGAGGAAAAATTACCTCTTTAACGATGACGACTACAACGGTCTGGCACGCTACAAGCTGGTGCTCTCGCAGGACGATAAAGAGACGCTGTTCTCCATCGTGTCTGGGGCTCCCGTGCCAGATGAAAAATCGGATCGGATTGTCGAGAACCATGCGTTCTTCCGCGAGAAGATGCGTGGTAAATCATTTGACCCGGCAAGGCTTTGGGCGGGGCTAAACCGCGTGCAGGTCATCGACACTAAGCTCACCGCTGGCGTTGATAATGCCCAGCTCATATTTGAGTCCATGAACTCCAAGGGCAAGCCGCTCACGCCCATTGACCTCATCCGTAACTACGTTCTAATGTCGCTTCCCAACGACGAACAGACCAAGCTTTATGAGGGTTATTGGCATCCACTCGAGTGCTTGTTCGGAAAAGGCGGCGAGGACGAGTTCAATGCATTTATCTGGTACTGGCTGTGGCTTAAAGTTCCCAATAGGATGCCGAAGGAGAACGAGGCCTACTACGAGTTTAAGCGCTATTTCGCCGACGACTACGATGGTGACACCGAGGGCCTGCTTAAGGAGCTGCGCGGGTATGCACATAGATACGCCAGTCTGTTCCTTGGTAAGGAGAAGGACGACGGACTGCGCCGAGTGTTCGGCAGAATCGTAAGCCTCGACGTGAAGCAGATAAGGCCCCTCTTAATGTTGCTTTATTCGGTTTACGAGGGGAATGGACTAGACCGCAATGCGTTTTTACGTATCTGCGAGACTATCGAGTCGTTTCTGTTCAGGCGAGCGGTTTGCGGCAGACTTACCACGGGCCTAAATAATTTCTTTGCCGGCATGTATCGCAATCTCGAGCAGCAGGACGATATCGAGGAGTACGTTACGGCGATGCTCCTTATCCACAGCAGCGGTATGACCGCATACTTTCCGACAGACGAGCATTTTGTCGAGGAGTTTAAGGCGCGTGACTGCTACAACCGCTTCTCTAAAAAGCGCTATTACCTGGAACGCATGGAGAACTGGCACCACCCGAAGGAGTCCATCTCAGCCGACGATTACCAGATCGAGCACATCATGCCCCAGACGATTGATGATGAGCACGGCTGGAAGGAATCGCTTGGTGAGAACTGGGAAGACGTCCACGACAGGCTGTGCAACAACTTGGGAAATCTTACGCTGACGGGCTACAACCAGGAGTACTCAAACCGGTCGTTCTCGGACAAGCTCAATCTGCCTGACGTCGGATTTAAGTGCAGCCCGCTCTACCTAAACAAATCGATTGTCTCGCATGAAAAATGGGGTGAGGAAGAGATTGGGCAGCGCGCGGACGAGCTGGCGAAAGAAGCGTGCGAGATATGGAAGTATCCCGACCTTCCGGCAGACGTCGTCGACAAGTACCGTCCTTCTCGCGGGGAGTCTGATGAGGCTCCTATCTGGACTCTGCAGGAGAATCACCCCACCTTTGCCGAAGGTGGGCTCAACCAGAAGCTTTTCGATGAGGTGCGCGAGTCCGTTCTGAGTGGTAACCCTTCGTGGGAGTCCTACATAGCTAAGTACTATGTAGGCTTCAGGTCGGGCAAGCGAAAACTGCATGCCGTGTTAGAAGGCAGGACCAGCAACGGTGGTTGGATTGCCGTTGGCTTGGCAAAGAGTGTGGATGATCTAACGGATCCAGAGGACATGTGCCAGGACAAGCGTACGCAGGGTGGATTTGGCCCGGGCTTACCCACTTACGTTGCGCTTCGGAATGCCGATGACATTCCTGCGGTGCTCGATCTCATAAAGCAGTGCTAGGTTGAAGGCTGGGAATCTAGTTCCCGGCCCTTGCCAGCTCAAAATCGTCGATGGCTCGTCCGCCCGTCTACACCCTTACGATCCTGCGGGCCGCACTCAACAGCTCGTACTCCCTCTGGCTCCACTGGTACAGCTCGGTCGCGCGTACGGCGTCGCGGCACAGGTCTAGAAACACCTCGGCGCCCTCGCAGAAGCACTCGCGGGCAAAGGCGCCGGATCCGTCCGCAACGCACGCGCCGTCGGCAAAGAGCTTCCAGCTGGACGGCTCGCGCGAGCCGTCTCCGAGCAGCTTGATCTGCAGAACATGTGGGCCGCCAGCGGCACATGGCCCTTCTTCCAACGCCTGCACCGTAAAGCGCATCTGGAGGGACAGAGTATAAAATCCGGAAAAGAGTCGAAATAGGCACCTTAAAACTTCGGAAAAGTGTAGCTGGATGACAAAACAGCACTTAGAAGCCGATGCTGGATGCGGGATCCTGCGGCTGCCTTCAGCCCTCGCTACTCGTCGTCTCCGTCGTTGGGGTCGCCCTTGAGGGTGTTGATGTCCAGGTACTGGTTATCGTCCTCTTTTTGCTGGGTTTCCGACTCCGCTTGGGTGGGGCCGCGGAACAGCTGGAATCCTTCAAACGCAATGACACCGAGCAGGGCAATGATAATGGCGATAAAGGCAACCTTGACTGCCTGCGGAAATTCCGAGAAACGCAGTGCCTTTTCCTCGGCGTAATAATCGGCGAAGCGCTCTTCGCCCGTGCTTTTGGTATACGCCGGCGCGGACGCGGCCTCCGGGTCATATTCCGGTGCAGGCGTGGCAGCGTACGGATCGTTGAGATAATCGCTCGATGCGGTGCCATAATCCTCGGTCTCGATGCGACCGGTGCCAGCATGGCCATCGGAATAATCGGAATATGCCGCACTGCCCTCATAGTCCGCGGCGCTCGTGTTGGCGGCAAAAAGCGGGTTAACTGGAACATCGAGCGCCGGCATGCCGGTAGAGGTCTCATCCAGATCGGCTGCGGCCCAGGAATCGTGGACAACCTGATGGGCAACGGGCTCATCGAGCCTTGTGACCGGAGGCTTGCGCGCCGCAGGAACAGGCAACTGCTGGGCGCTGTACATAACGGTGCTGTCGGCCGATTTGCCCTGCGTCGCTGCAGCGAGAAATGCCGCCGTCTCGGACGGGTCGCTTGCGGGGCGGGGAGCGAGCGTGGGCGCCGAAGTGGGTGCGGGCGTCGAAACAGGCGGCTGCGCAGGAGTCGGCGCAGATGCGGGCCTGGGCACAAGTGCGGGATTGGGACTTGACGGGTGAGCCCCGCCGCTCATGAGTTCGTCGGCGGTCCACGGGCGATCATCCATCACGTCGTCAAGGCTCAGCGAAAACAGGTCGTCTTCACCCTCATCGAACATGCGGTGCACATGTCCACCAATTGCCGGAATCAATCCGCGATCGGTGCATGATGCCTTGCTCAACGCCATTCTATTCCATCCTTTCGAAATACCAATGACATCGATTATATGGAACTTCCCAAGCGGCTCGGTCTTGGATTCGTGCTTTCCAGAACTCGCGCCCAAAAGGGGAGGGGCAATCCAAGCGAGTGCCTACTTGTCGCCGGTCGCCGCCTTGGCCTCATTGAGGTAGCTATAGAAGCTGTACTTGGAGATGCCAAAGAACTCGCAGGCGCGCTCGCTCGACTTGGAAATGAGGAAGGCACCGCGACGGTCGAGGTAGCCAATGGCACGAATGCGCTCGTCTTTGGTCATGAGCGCCGCGGGCTTGCCCACAAACTGTTCGCACTCGCGCAGTAGGTCTTCGAGCAGGTCGCCGATGTTTTTGGTGATGGGCTCGGGCTCGGTATAGCCCGTGCCGCCGGTGCCGGTGAAAGCGTCGAGCGAGCGCTCAAAAGCCTTCATAAGCGTAATGTCAAAGTTGATGCCCAAAACGCCGACGGGCTTGCCTTCGTCGTTGCGGATAAAGATGGTCGAGGACTTGAGCAGCTTGCCATCGGCGGTTTTGGTGAGGTATGGCTCGCGGTCGTGCACGTCGGTGGTGCCATCGTGCATGGACTCAAGCACAATATGGCTGGGACCGTCACCCAGTTTGCGCCCGCTGACGTGGCCGTTTTCGATCACTACGATGGAGTGGTCCACGTCCTCGGTCTCCAGATCGTGGACGACGACTTCGCAGTTGGGGCCAAACTGGAGCGCCAGGCCGTGTGCGAGGCGCTTGTAAAACTCAATCTGTGCGGGGGTCATGGGTGCCTTCCTAAAAATTAGTTTGGGCACACTTTGCCATAAACCACACTTGACCGCAAACAAATCCATCAACAAGGCAATTCATGACCGTTCGGCGGCGAAAAAGTACCGATTACGGCAACAAACAATTCGTTAGGTATGCCAATCAAAAAGTGTGATAGAACATTACTAACAAACTTTTTGTTTGGCATCCACATAAAAGTTCAGCCGTGTGAATGGGATCGGGTTGAAACGCGTATGCGGGGGCCGGCAAGAGAGGACTTAAGGAGTTCACCGTATGGCCGATAAGATCCAGTGGGCGGGCAACACGATGCCCAAGAGCGATGACAAGCACTTGGGAATCATGAGCCTCGACCACGTGAAGAAGGCCCGCGCCTTCCACCAGTCGTTCCCCCAGTACACCGTCACTCCGCTTGCCCGCCTGGACGGCCAGGCCGCGCGCCTGGGTCTGTCCAACCTGTGCGTTAAGGACGAGAGCTATCGCTTTGGCCTCAACGCCTTTAAGGTCCTGGGCGGCTCGTTTGCCATGGCCAACTACATTGCCGACGAGACCGGCAAGGACGTTGCCGAGTGCACCTTCGATTACCTGACCTCCGATCAGCTTGCCAAGGACTTTGGCCAGGCCACCTTCTTTACCGCTACCGACGGCAATCATGGCCGCGGCGTGGCATGGGCTGCCAACAAGCTGGGCCAGAAGGCCGTCGTTCACATGCCCAAGGGTTCCACCAAGCCCCGCTTCGATAACATCGCCGCCGAGGGCGCAACGGTGACCATCGAAGAGGTCAACTACGACGAGTGCGTGCGCATGGCCGCCGCCGAGGCCGACGCCTGCGAGCGCGGCGTCATCGTTCAGGACACCGCCTGGGAGGGCTACGAGAAGATCCCGTCTTGGATCATGGAGGGCTACGGCACCATGGCTTCCGAGGCTGCCGAGCAGCTGCGCGAGATGGCCATCAACCGCCCGACGCACGTGTTTGTCCAGGCTGGCGTGGGTTCGCTCGCCGGCGCCGTGGTGGGCTACTTCACCAACCTGTATCCCGATAACCCGCCCACCTTCGTCGTGGTCGAGTGCGCTCCGGCCGCCTGCCTGTACAAGGGCGCTGCCGCCGGCGACGGCGACCCGCGCATCGTGGACGGCGACATGCCCTCCATCATGGCCGGCCTGTGCTGTGGCGAGCCCAATATCCTGGGCTGGGATATCCTGCGCAACCACGCTACCGCCTTCGTGTCCTGCCCCGACTGGGTCACCGCTCGCGGCATGCGCACCCTAGGCGCCCCCGAGAAGGGCGACCCGCGCGTCATCTCCGGCGAGTCCGGCGCTGTGACCACCGGCCTGGTCGAGACCCTCATGCTCGATCCCGAGTACGCCGAGCTCAAGGAGCTCATCGGCCTGGACAAGACGAGCTCCGTGCTCTGCTTCTCCACCGAGGGCGACACGGATCCGGATCAGTACCGTCGCATCGTCTGGGAAGGCGAATACCCCACTTGCTAATCGTTGGGGCGGAGTAAATAGGTATCGCTCCGCCACCTCACAGGTAGATTCCTTCGTTTGAAAGGTTATGAACAATGGCTAAAGAACTCGATTTCGACGCTATCAAGGCTGCTGCTGAGTCTCATCGTGCTGATATGACTCGCTTCCTGCGCGCTATGATCTCGCATCCCTCTGAGTCTTGCGAGGAGGGCGAGGTTGTCGCCTGCATCAAGGCCGAGATGGAGAGCCTTGGCTATGACGAGGTCAAGGTCGACGGCCTGGGCAACGTTATGGGCTTTATGGGCGAGGGCGACAAGATCATCGCCATCGACTCCCACATCGACACCGTCGGCATCGGCAACATCGATAACTGGGATGCCGATCCCTATGAGGGCTACGAGACCGACGAGATCATCTACGGCCGCGGCGGCTCCGACCAGGAGGGTGGCATGGCTTCTGCTACCTACGCTGCCAAGATGATGAAAGACATGGGCCTCATCCCCGAGGGCTACAAGATCATGGTCGTCGGTACCGTCCAGGAAGAGGACTGCGACGGCATGTGCTGGCAGTACATCTACAACAAGGACGGCATTAAGCCCGAGTTCGTCATTTCCACCGAGCCCACCGACGGTGGCATCTATCGCGGTCACCGCGGCCGCATGGAGATCCGCGTCGACGTTCACGGCACCTCCTGCCACGGCTCCGCTCCCGACCGCGGCGACAACGCCATCTACAAGATGGCCGACATCATCGCCGACGTCCGCGCTCTCAACAACAACGGCTGCGACGAGTCGACCGACATCAAGGGCCTCGTCAAGATGCTCGACCCCAAGTACAACCCCGAGCACTTCGAGGACGCCCGCTTCCTGGGCCGCGGCACCTGCACCGTCAGCCAGATCTTCTACACCAGCCCCAGCCGCTGCGCTGTCGCTGACTCCTGCGCCATCTCCATCGACCGTCGCATGACCGCCGGTGAGACCTGGGAGTCCTGCCTGGACGAGATCCGTAACCTGCCGGCCGCCAAGAAGTACGGCGACGACGTGAAGGTCTCCATGTACATGTACGACCGTCCGTCCTGGACCGGCGAGGTCTACGAGACCGAGGCTTACTTCCCCACGTGGATCAACAAGGAGACCGCTCCGCACGTCAAGGCCCTCGTCGACGCCCACAAGGCCATGTTTGGTGACGAGCGCATCGGCTGCGAGCCCAGCATGGACAAGCGTACCGGTCGCCCGCTGTGCGACAAGTGGACCTTCTCCACGAACTGCGTTTCCATCCAGGGTCGCTATGGCATCCCCTGCGTCGGCTTTGGCCCGGGTGCCGAGTCTCAGGCTCACGCTCCCAACGAGGTCACCTACAAGGACGACCTGGTCACCGCTGCCGCCATGTACGTGGCTGCCCTGAACCTCTACGATCCGAGCCAGGCCGATGGCGATGCCACCGTGTTCCGCGCCGGTCTGACCAACAACAAGATCGACTAGTCCCATTCCTCGATCTTGTTGAGCCGGGGACAGTTTATGCCCCCGGCACCTCCTGTTGACTTGGGGCCCGCGGTCGTTATCTCCCATGCTTCCTCAACGGTAGCGGGTCCTCGTCATAGCGCTCTGCATGTTCTAGCCACACGCGCATGCCGGAGCACATTTACTCATTGCGATCGTTTCACCTTTAGAAAGGACATTTACATGGACGCCAAGTTTACCGAGCTCGTCGAGCAGCTGAACGGCCTCGATTTTAAGGGTATGTACGGCAGCGACTTCCTGCACACCTGGGACAAGACCACCGATGAGCTCAAGGCGCTCTACATCGTCGCCGACGCCCTGCGCGAGCTGCGTGAGAACAACGTTTCGTCCAAGATCTTCGACTCCGGCCTGGCCGTCTCCCTGTTCCGCGACAACTCCACCCGTACGCGTTTCTCCTTCTCTAAGGCTGCCAACCTGCTCGGCCTTGAGCTGCAGGACCTGGACGAGAAGAAGTCCCAGATCGCTCACGGCGAGACCGTCCGTGAGACCGCTACCATGATTTCCTTCATGGCCGACGTCATCGGCATCCGCGACGACATGTACATCGGCAAGGGCGACGCCTACATGGCCGAGGTCTCCGAGTCTGTCCAGCAGGCTTACGAGGACGGCGTTCTGGATCACCGTCCCACGCTCATCTCCCTGCAGTCCGATTCCGACCATCCCACGCAGTCCTCTGCTGACATGCTCTACCTCATCAACGAGTTTGGCGGCCTCGAGAACCTCAAGGGCAAGAAGGTTGCCGTCACCTGGGCCTATTCGCCCTCTTACGGCAAGCCGCTGTCCTGCCCGCAGTCGCTGATCAGCCTGCTGCCCCGCTTTGGCATGGACGTCACCCTGGCTCACCCCGAGGGCTACGATCTCATGCCCGAGGTCGTCGAGCGCGCCAAGGGCTATGCCGCCGAGTCCGGCACCACCTTTAAGCAGGTCAGCACCATGGCCGAGGCCTTCGAGGGCGCCGACATCGTGATCCCCAAGAGCTGGGCTCCGTTTGCCGCCATGGAGAAGCGTACCAACCTGTACGCCGAGGGCGACGACGCCGGCATCGCTGCGCTCGAGAAGGAGCTGCTCGCTCAGAACGCTACGCATCAGGATTGGTGCTCCACGACCGAGCTCATGGAGAAGACTGCCAACGGCCAGGACACCATCTTTATGCACCCGCTGCCTGCCGACATCTCCGGTGTCTCCTGCGAGCACGGCGAGGTCAACGCCGACGTCTTCGACATGCACCGTGTGGGCATGTACAAGGAGGCCAGCTACAAGCCGTACGCCATCGCAGCTATGATGTTCCTGCAGAAGGTTGCCGATCCCGCCGCTACCCTCAAGGCCCTCGACGAGCGCAACACCGCCCGTTGGTTCCAGGCCTAAAGCCGGGTTGAGGTAAGCCATGTAAAGGGGGCGCTCTGCCAACCGGCGGGGTGCCCCTTTTTTGCATCGCGGGCGTGCGGGATAAGCGCTTTCGATGTGGATGCCCGCGGCGCGAGTTATGGGTACGATGGTTTCAGGGGAGGTATCACCATGAAACTTGGATGCGTCATTATGGCATCGGGCGAGGGCAAGCGGTTTGGCTCTAACAAGATGCTTGCCGATATCTATGGCGAGCCGCTGATTGCCCGGACCATCGATTCGGTTCCCCGGGGCTTTGACGTCGTGGTTTCGACGCGTTGGCCCGGGGTCGCTCAGATTTGCGAGGACAAGCATTGCCCGTGCGTGCTGCACGATGGCGAGCTGCGCAGCGAAAGCGTCCGTGCGGGCCTTTCGTGGGGAGTCGAACGCAACTGGAAAGGTTGCCTCTTTTTGCCGGGCGACCAGCCGCTCGTGAGTTCGGATTCTTTTGAGGCCATGGTTCGTGTATTTGACGAGCGTGGCCGCAAGCATCCGGTGCGTCTTGCGTGCAACGGTGAGCCTTCGAGCCCGGTGCTCTTTCCGGCGGAACTGTTCGATGCACTTATGTGTCTCGAGGGCAAGGACGGCGGCGGTTCGATCCTCAAGAGCCGTATCGACGTGGTGCTGGTCGAGGCGCGTGCCTACGAGCTGTGGGACGTCGATACCGCCAAGGGACAGCAACGCATAACGGAGCATATCGCGGCCTGCTCGTATTTTGATCGCGTGGCCAACAGTATTAATCAATAAGGAGCAACATGATCATCATCAAAAACGGCGCGCTCGTGACGCCCCAGGGGTTTCGCCGCGCCGATCTTGCCATGGAGGGCGATAAGATCGTGCGGATCGCCGCGGCGATTGAGCCGGCCGAGGGCGATACCGTTGAGGATGCCGTGGGCTGTTGGGTGTTCCCCGGCTTTATCGACGGCCACACGCACATGCAGTGCTGGACTGGCATGGATTGGACGGCCGATAGCTTTGAGACCGGTACGCGTGCGGCTGCCTGCGGCGGTACGACGACCATCGTGGACTACGCGACGGCCGATCGCGGCGTGACCATGCCCGATGCCCTTGCCGAGTGGCATCGCCGCGCCGACGGAACCTGCACGGCCAACTACGCTTTTCATATGGCACTCGCCGAGTGGAATGAGCGCAACCGCGCCGATCTTTCGGCCATGCGCGAGGCGGGCGTGTCGTCGTTTAAGACCTACTTTGCCTATGACCACCTGCGCTTGGACGATGCCGAGACGCTCGAGGTGCTCGAGGAGCTCAAGCGTATTGGCGGCATGCTGTGCGTGCATTGCGAGAACGGCACGTTGGTGAATGAACTGCAGAAGCGCGTGTTTGAGCGGGGCATCCACGGGCCCGAGGGGCATGCGCTCAGCCGTCCGGACGTGTGCGAGGGTGAGGCCGTGAGCCGCCTGCTGTATCTGGCGCACTTGGCCGGGGACGCTCCGGTCAACGTGGTGCACCTTTCGACCAAGCTGGGGCTCGAGGCCATCCGTGCTGCCAAAGCGCGCGGGCAGAAGAATATCTATGTCGAGACCTGCCCCCAGTATCTGATGCTCGACGACACCTGTTATCTGGAGCAGGGCGAGGACGGCTTTGCGGGTGCCAAGTATGTGATGAGTCCGCCGCTGCGCCATGCGGGTGACCGTGCAGCCCTGCGCGAGGCGCTTGTGGCCGGCGAGATCGATACGATTGCGACCGACCACTGCAGCTTTAACCTGCACGGGCAAAAGGACCGCGGGCGCGACGACTTCCGCGCGATTCCCAACGGCGGGCCCGGCGTGGAGCATCGCCCCGTCGCGATTGCCACGAGCTTTGAGGGCCAGCTGGGCCCCGAGGACCTCTGCCGCTTGATGAGCGAGAACCCGGCGCGCGTTTTTGGCATGTATCCGCGCAAGGGCTGTCTTGCCGAGGGTGCCGATGCCGACGTGTGCGTGTGGGATCCTTGCGCGCGTTGGACGATCAGCGCCGCGACGCAGCATCAGGCCGTGGACTACACGCCGCTCGAGGGCTTTGAGGCACATGGCCGCGCCAAGGCCGTGTTTGTGAACGGCGTGCTGGTGGCGCGCGATGGCGAGCCCACCGGAGCCCAACCCGGCCGCTACGTCCCCCGCTAGCAGCAAAGATGCCGTGTCCCCTCCTCAGTTGCGGTGAAATACGGACTGTTTGCGGCCGTCGGGCGGCCAAACAGTCCGTATTTCACCGCAACTGAGGAGATGGGGCCGGCTACTTGAGGCTGCTGGCGACGACGGGGCGGTCGAGAGCTGCCTCGAAGCGGTCGGCCATCGTGGGGTCGCTGAGCGTGTCGACTTGGTTGAGCATGACGCGTGCGGTGCTGAGTTTCAGCGCCTGCATCTCGGCATTGAGCACCATGGCGACGCGCTCGGGCGTGGCGATGTCAGTGAGTTCGCAGCCGCAACGCTCGCAAAAGAGCTCGGGGCGGTGGACGGCTTCGTTGATGGGCTTGCCGAACCCCGAGGCGCCGACGATCCAGACGATGTTGGCCGTGCCAGAGGGAATCACCGGCTCCCAGGCGGCGTGCGCCTTGAGCGGGAGCCGCTTGCTGCCGTCCGCCTCGGCCAGGACGTAGTCAAAGCGCTGCGCCAGCTGGTCGAGCGGCTCGGCAGGGGAGGAGAACTTGCCTGTCTGGGGGTCCAAGACACCTGTCTGGCAGATGCTTCCCCGCACAAGCCCCGCGCAGGCCTCGCAGGTGCAGCCTAGGGCGTGTGAGGCACCTGGCTTCCAGGGCGCGGCGTCCAGGCGACGGCTCGACCCGTCCCACGGCACGCCGGCGACGGGGAACATGCGCGTGGTGGTGCAGAGGAGCACGCGGCCGCCAGCGCGCATAAGCTCAAGGCCGAGCGTCTTCAGCAAGGTCGACTTGCCTCCACTGCCGATAATTGCAGTAATGCCCGGCTCGATCTTGAGCGCGGAGGCAAGGTTTCCGCTCGTCGTTTCCATCTGTTCACCGCCGTATAATACTGTGATAATAAATAATCATCAGAGGAGTAGCGGTCGAACCGCATTTGCTCTGCTCAAACCGTAGCACAGGGAGGTGTCCCGGGAATGCTCGTTTATGTTCGCGGCGCCGGCGATATCGCCACGGGCGTCGCCGCTCGCTTGGTGCGCGCCGGCGTGTCGGTCGTTATGGCCGATATCGCGGTTCCCACGTGCATCCGCCGCACAATCAGTTTTTGCGAGGCTATTCGCTTGGGCGAGGTCGAGGTCGAGGGCATTCGCGCTCGCTTGGCACAGACGCCGGCAGAGGCGCTTGCAATTACCGAGGCTGGAGACGTCGCCGTTGTGGTGGACCCCCAGGCCAAGATGCTCGGCGAGCTGAAACCCGCTGCCGTGGTCGACGCGATTCTGGCTAAGCGCAACCTGGGTACCACGCGCGATATGGCGCCTGCCGTCATCGCCGTGGGGCCGGGCTTTACCGCGCCGGTTGACTGCGACGCCGTGGTCGAAACCATGCGTGGGCATTTCCTGGGCCGTGTCATTACCCAGGGTTCGCCCCAACCCAACACGGGCGTGCCGGGCATTATCGCTGGCTATGGCAGAGAGCGCGTTATCCACAGCCCCGCCGCCGGCGTGTTTCGGTCCGACCGCGCGATCGGCGACATCGTGAGCGCCGGAGACGTGATTGGCTACGCGGGCGATTCGCCCATGTGCACGCAGATCGATGGCTGTCTGCGCGGGCTTTTGGCGAACGGCGTGCAGGTGACTGAGGGCTTTAAATGCGCCGATGTCGATCCGCGCGGCGATGCCAGCTATATCAACTACATTTCGGACAAGGCGACGTCGGTCGGCGGCGGCGTGCTCGAGGCACTCGCTATGCTCACCGATATCTTTAGAGGATAGAAGGCGGCAATGGAAAAGCTCGATGTTGTGAATGCGGCGCTTGTCGCCCTGCGTGCTGGCGAGACGTGCGAGCTCGTGGTCGTGGCCGGCACGGCGGGGTCGTCGCCGCGCGGCGTGGGCGCCTGGATGGCCGTCTTTGCCGACGGTAGCCAGGCGGGCACCATCGGCGGCGGCAAGATTGAGCTCTTTGCGCTGGATGAGGCGCGCGAACTCCTGAGCGCGGGACAGTCGCGTCTGGTCCGCTACACCATGGGCGGCGAGAACTCCGATACCGGCATGATCTGCGGCGGAGCCATTTGCCTGTGCTATCTGCATCTGGATGCGACCCAGGTACCGTTGTTCCAGGAAATTGCCGACGTCTTGGTCTATCGGCGCATCGGCGACTTCGTCATCGACTTTGAGCCGTTTATCGCGAGCGCGCTCGAGGGCGATGTGGCCGAGTACCATGGCGAGGCATCGCGCCGCACCATTGCGGGCTGCCCCGGGCTTTCACTGGTGGAGGAGGGGAGTAACGTCACCTACACCAACGCTGCCTCTGAGATTCCCGCGGCGCACATCGAGACGCTCTGCCCCGAGGGCCTGACCTACATCTTTGGCTGCGGACACGTGGGCGCCGCGACGGCGCGCGTGCTCACGGCGGCGGGCTTTGCCGTCGTGGCCTGCGATGACCGCCCCGGCACGTTGACGCCCGAATGGGTGCCCGGTGTCTACGATCGTCGCCTGGTCGATTACAAGAACCTGAGCGAGCTGTGTCCCATCGGTCCGCGCGACTTGGTGGTCGTCGCCACGGCGGGTCACAAGTCCGATATCGACGTGGTGATTCAGGCCATGCGTGCCAAGCCTGCCTATCTGGGCTGTCTGGGTTCGCGCCGCAAGACGGCCTTTGTGCGTGCCCGCCTGGAGCAGGAAGGTTTTACGCAGGACCAGATCGACGAGCTGCACCTTCCGATCGGCGTTGCCATCGAGGCCGAGGACCCCAAGGAGATCGCCATCTCCATCGCCGCCGAGATGATCCACCTGCGCCGCACCAAACTCGTCCCCCGCAAGCGCTAGTCGCATCCTCATATATGAGTTGCGGTGAAATACGGATTGTTTAAGCCTGTTGGGGGTGCCAAACAGTCCCTATTTCACCGCAACCGCTGTTTGACCCCGGGGGATTCAGGATTGCGGGTCAAAATGCTACCTATGCCATATGCCCTATAATGTCCGCCCGTTGGGCGGCATAGGGCCGCTGCCTAGAGTATGGGAGGCGCAAATGGCAGAGTCGGCAGCAGGGGACGCCCTGTTCGAGCGTACGGGAAAAGTATCGTTTGTACAGGTATTGCCCCATGCATTGCAACATGTGCTGGCGGCGTTTGCGGGCATCGTCACGCCCGCCATTATCATCGCGTCGGTCTGTGGCTTTACCCCTCAAGAGGAAGCCGCTGTCATCCAGGCGTCGCTCGTCCTCTCGGCGCTCGACATTTTCCTTCAACAGTTCCCCATAAAAGGTGTGGTCGGTTCGGGCCTGCCCATCGTGATGGGCGCGAGCTTCACCTTCGTGCCGGCGCTCAAGGCGGTCGGTCTCGAGCTTGGCTTTGAGGCCGTGCTAGGCGCCCAGGTAATCGGCGGTGCGCTCGTCGCGCTCTTCGGCCTGCTGTTTAGGCGCGTGAGTTTTCTGTTCCCGGCCCCGGTGCTTGGCACCGTTATCTTTGTCATTGGCCTGTCGCTATGCCCAGTGGCAGTTGCCTCCATGGCGGGCGGGGAGGGCGCGGCCGATTTTGGCAGTGTCACCAACTGGGCCGTCGCGCTCGTGACGTTCGTCGTTACCTTTATGGCCGGCAACTACGGCAAGGGCGCGCTTAGGCTGGGCAGCATCCTGGCCGGTATCTGCGCGGGCTTTGTTTTGGCTGCGGTGTTGGGCATGGTCGATTTCTCGGCCATCGCGACTGTCAGCTGGTTCGCCCCGCCGGCTCTGGGCGCCCATCGCCTGGTGTTCGACCCGGCCGCGTGCGCCGTCGTGGGCGTTGTCGCTATTGTTAACGCCGTGCAGGTCATGGGCGAGTTTGCCGCCGTGTCGTCCGCTGCGCTCGATACCCCTGCGACCGATGGCCAGATCTCGGGCGGTCTGATCGCCAACGGTCTGGTCGGCATGCTCTCGGGCTTTTTGGGCGGCGTCCCCACGGCTACGTTTGGCCAGAATGTAGGCATTATCGCCGAGAACAAGGTCGTCAACCGCATGGTCTTTACGCTTGCGGCGGCTATTTTGCTCATCGCAGGCCTGCTGCCCAAGTGTGCGGCAGTGCTCACGTCCATTCCGCAGCCGGTAATCGGCGGCGCCACCATTGGCGTGTTCGCTACCATCGGCATGAACGGTGTGGTCATGTTTGCCCGCCACGGCCTGTCTCAGCGCGACACCACGCTCATGGGTCTCTCCATCGCCTTTGGCACGGGCATTGAGCGCACGGCCGGCGCACTTACCGGCGCTGGGTTCCCCGCATGGGTCGGCACCGTCTTTGGCGGATCCTCCATTGCCGTCGCCGCACTTGTCGCCGTCGTCCTTAACCTGGTGCTGCCCCGCCAAAAGTAACGCCTCTATATAAGTTGCGGTGAAATACGGATTGTTTATGCCTGTTAGGCCGCCAAACAGTCCCTATTTCACCGCAACTGCTTTTTGGGACCCATTTGTGCGGGGGAGTTGTGGAGTTGTGCAGGCAGACGAGGTTTTTCTGGAAATACGCTCCCGATGCGCGTATAGTACCGATTGTTTTGTCGGCTCCTGCTGCGTCGAGTCCAAACCGCGAAATGCCATGAGCGGCGCGGATGCAGCCAGGAGGCACGAGGACAACCCATCGTGGCCACGCCCCGTGCTTAAAACCCCAAGAAGGAGTGAACAATGGCAGAAGAGAAGTATGTGCCGCGTCTGAAGACCAAGTACAACAACGAGGTCAAGCAGCAGCTTCAGGACAAGTTCCAGTACGAGAACGTCATGATGATCCCTAAGTTTGAGAAGATCGTCGTGAACATGGGCGTCGGCGAGGCCGCTACCGATTCCAAGGCCATCGACGGTGCCGTGCGCGACCTGCGCGCCATCACCGGCCAGCAGCCGATGATCACCCGTGCCCGCAAGTCCATCGCTACCTTCCGCCTGCGCGCTGGTATGCCGATCGGCTGCAAGGTTACCCTGCGTGGCGACCGTATGTGGGAGTTCTTCGATCGTCTGACCTCCGTCGCGATCCCTCGTATCCGCGACTTCCGCGGTATCTCCGCCAAGAGCTTCGACGGCCGTGGTAACTTCTCCATGGGCGTCACCGAGCAGCTCATCTTCCCCGAGATCGACTTCGACTCCGTCGATCACCAGCGTGGTATGGACATCACTTTCGTGACCACCGCCAACACCGATGAGGAGGCCAAGGCCCTTCTGGACGCCTTCGGTTTCCCGTTCAAGAAATAGGTTCACCTGCCCTATAAGCGCCGTTCCCACAAGGGGGCGGCGCTTGGGGCGAACAATACTCTATGTGAGGAGGATATAAGTGGCTAAGACATCGATGATCGTCAAGTGCAATCGCAAGCAGAAGTTCTCTACTCGTGAGTACACGCGCTGCCAGCGCTGCGGCCGTCCGCACTCTGTGTACCGCAAGTTCGGCCTGTGCCGTGTCTGCTTCCGCGAGCTTGCACTCAAGGGCGAGCTTCCCGGCGTTAAGAAGGCCAGCTGGTAAGTCACTACCAGCGTTTCAAGCATCAGTTTGGAACAGGGAAAACGCGCTAAAAAGGCTTTGCCGTTAAGGGCGGCGAAGAACCAAGAGCACGTGTTCATCAAGAACGAAGGAGAATCTGTATGAACCTTACAGACCCGATCGCAGATATGCTTACGCGCATCCGTAACGCTAACTCTGTGAACAAGGCCACGGTCTCCATGCCGAGCAGCAAGAAGCTCGTCGAGATCGCTCGTGTTCTGCACGAGGAGGGCTACATCGAGGGCTACGATGTCGAGGACACCGTTCCCCAGAAGACTCTGCACATCACGCTTAAGTATGGTCCCAAGAAGGCTAAGGTCATCAACGGCATCCGCCGCATTTCCAAGCCGGGCCTGCGTAAGTACACCGGCGTTGCCGACATGCCCCGCGTCCGCGGTGGCCTTGGTACCGCCATTATTTCCACCAGCCATGGCGTCATGACCGACCGCGATGCTCGCAAGCACAACGTCGGCGGCGAGATCATCGCTTACGTCTGGTAATTCGCTCGGTAGGTAGAAGGAAAGGAGATCACCGTGTCTCGTATCGGTAATAAGCCTGTCCAGATTCCCGCCGGAGTCGAAGTGGCAGTCAACGGCAACAACGTTGTCGTCAAGGGCCCCAAGGGCCAGCTCGAGCTCGATGTCTTTGAGAAGCTCGCTATCAACGTCGAGGACAACGTCCTCACCGTTTCCCGTCCCGACGACGAGCGTGAGACCCGTGCCCGCCACGGCCTCACCCGCGCCCTCATCCACAACATGGTTGTTGGCGTTTCCGAGGGCTTCGAGAAGAAGCTCGAGCTCGCCGGCGTCGGTTACCGCGTGCAGCAGAAGGGCAAGAACCTCGAGTTCTCCCTGGGCTTCTCGCACCCCGTGATCGTCGAGGCTCCCGAGGGCATCACCTTCGAGGTTCCCGACAACACCCACGTGAACGTCAAGGGTATCAACAAGCAGCAGGTCGGTCAGATCGCCGCTGAGATCCGCGGCCATCGTCCTCCCGAGCCTTACAAGGGCAAGGGTATCCACTACGTTGGCGAGCACATCCGCCGCAAGCTGGGTAAGGCCGCCAAGTAGTCGTAACCGACTCACTCGCATAAGACCAGCACCCCGTCAGGTGCTGGCAAGATCAACCTTTTTAGGAGTTTACGTATGAACAAGCATAAGGCGAAGCTGGAAGGCCTCAAGCGTCGTCAGCGTCGTGTTCGCGGCAAGGTCTCGGGTACCTCCGAGCGTCCGCGTCTTCGCGTGACCCGTACTAACGCCAACATCTATGCCCAGATCATCGACGACAGCAAGGGCTCCAGCCTGACGCTCGTCTCTGCCTCGACCCTCGAGGCCGAGTTCAAGGGCACCCACACCTCGAACAAGGAGGCTGCGGAGAAGGTCGGTCAGCTCGTTGGCAAGCGCGCCATCGAGGCCGGCATCACCAAGGTCGCCTTCGATCGCGGTGGCCGTATCTACCATGGCCGCGTCAAGGCCCTCGCCGACGGCGCTCGTGCCGCCGGTCTCGAGTTCTAGGAGGTATGTAGCACATGGCTCGTAATCAGAAGCAGCAGCGCGAGGCCTCCGAGTTCGAGGAGCGCGTCGTTTACATCAACCGCGTGTCGAAGACCGTCAAGGGTGGTCGTCGCATGAGCCTCGTCGCTCTCGTCGTCGTTGGCGACGGCAAGGGCAACGTCGGCGTTGGCATGGGCAAGTCCGCTGAGGTGCCCATGGCCATCTCCAAGGCATCTCTCGATGCCAAGAAGAACATGTTCCACGTGCCGGTGACCGAGCAGGGCACCATCCCGCACGAGGTTCTCGGCCACTTTGGTGCCGGCCGCATCATCATCAAGCCCGCTGTCGAGGGTACCGGCGTTATCGCCGGCGGCGCTGTGCGTCCCCTCTTTGAGCTTGCTGGCATCAAGAACGTCCTGTCCAAGTCCCTCGGTACCGACAACGGCCTCAACATCATCAAGGCTGCCGTCGAGGGCCTCAAGGAGCTCTCCAGCCCTGAGGACGTCGCGGCTCGCCGTGGCCTGACGGTCTCTGAGATGTTCGTCGGTAAGGAGAACTAAGCATGGCTGACACCATCAAGATCAAGCAGGTCCGCAGCACCAACGGTTGCAAGCAGGACCAGGTCCGTACTGTCCGTGCCCTCGGTCTCCACAGGATCCGCGAGGTTCGCGAGATTGCTGACAACGAGTCCGTCCGCGGCATGATCTTCAAGGTCAAGCACCTTGTCGAGATTGTAGAGGAGTAGCAAATGCAGCTTCACGATCTTACTCCCGCGCCCGGTTCCACCAAGAACCGCAAGCGCGTCGGCCGTGGCAATTCTTCGGGTCACGGCACCACTTCTGGCCGCGGTCAGAAGGGCCAGGGTTCCCGCTCTGGCGGCACCAAGGGTGCCGGCTTCGAGGGTGGCCAGACTCCGCTGGCCATGCGCCTGCCCAAGCTTCCGGGCTTCCGCAACCCCCGTCGTATCGAGTACACCGCTGTTAACGTTGAGCGTCTCGAGCGCAAGTTCGAGGACGGCGCTGTGATCGACGGTGCCGCTCTTAAGGCCGCTCGCATCACCAAGAGCGAGTTCGAGCCCGTCAAGGTGCTCGGCAATGGTGAGCTCACCAAGAAGTTCACGGTCAAGGTCGACAAGGTCAGCGCTTCTGCGCAGGCCAAGATCGAGGCCGCCGGCGGAAAGGTCGAGCTGCCGTGCTAAATGGTCTTAAGAATGCTTTCCGCATCAAAGAATTGCGCGAAAAGATTCTTTTTACCATAGCTATGCTCGTCGTGTACCGCATTGGTGCGCACGTTCCTGTGCCCGGCATTCCCTTCCAGGGGATGCTGGGCCTTTTCTCGACCGATAACAATTCGGTCGCCGCAGGTGCTATGGCCCTCCTGAATCTTTTCTCTGGCGGCGCGTTGAGCTATGTGTCGGTGTTTTCGCTGGGCATCATGCCTTACATCACCAGCTCGATCATCCTCCAGATGCTCCAGGCCGTCGTGCCTTCCCTGCATGAGCTTGCCCGCGAGGGCGAGGTCGGTCAGACCAAGATTACGCAGTATTCGCGTTACCTCACCCTGGCTCTGGCAATCCTCAACTCCGTGGGTTACCTCTTCCTCTTTAAGAGCTTCGGCATCAGCTTCAATGGCGCCGGCGCTCCCGAGATCATCTTCGACCTCATGATCGTCGGTACGCTCACCGCGGGCGCCATGCTGATCATGTGGATTGGTGAGCTCATCACCCAGCGCGGTATCGGCAATGGCATGTCGCTGATCATCTTCGCGAACATCATGGCCGGTCTGCCGCAGGCTATCTTCTCCAGCACCGAGGGCAATGCCGGTGGCATCATCACCATGGTGATCATCTGCGCCATCATCCTGCTGGTTATCCCGCTGATTGTTTTCCTTGAGCGCGGCCAGCGCCGCATCCCGGTCTCCTACGCTAAGCGCGTCGTGGGCCGTCGCATGATGGGTGGCCAGACCACCTACCTGCCCATCAAGGTCAACACCGCGGGTGTCGTGCCGATCATCTTCGCTTCGGCGCTGCTGTACTTCCCGGCTCAGATTGCCGTGTTCTTCCCCGGCATCGGCTGGATTCAGGCAGTTGCCTCCGCGCTTTCGACCGGTTGGCTCAACTGGGTGCTTAACGTTGTCCTCATCGTGTTCTTCGCGTACTTCTACACCTCCATGGTGTTCAACCCCGATGAAACGGCCGATAACCTTAAGAAGCAGGGCGGCTTTATTCCGGGCGTCCGTCCGGGTAGGGCTACCGCGGCCTACATCAAGAACGCGCTCAACAAGATCACGCTTCCCAGCGCTGTCTTTTTGGCGCTCATCGCCATCGTGCCTTCGATCATCTTCTCCTTCACGGGTAACCATCTGATCCAGGCATTTGGCGGCACGTCCATCCTCATCATGGTCGGCGTCGTGCTCGACACGGTCGATAAGCTCGAAGGCCAGATCAAGATGTATGATTACGATGGATTCTTTAAATAGGCTAGAGGAGGATTGCTCATGAACCTCGTATTGCTCGGAGCTCCGGGTGCCGGTAAGGGCACCGTCGCACAGGAGCTCGTCGCCGAGTTTGGCGTCGCCCACATTTCCACGGGCGACCTGCTGCGTGCTGCCGTCAAGGGTGGCACCGAGCTTGGTATTCAGGCTAAGAAGTACATGGACGCTGGCGAGCTCGTTCCCGACCAGCTCGTGATCGACCTTGTCAAGGAGCGCCTTGCCGCCGATGACGCCCAGCAGGGCTTCATCCTCGACGGCTTCCCGCGCAACACCGCCCAGGCTGTGACGCTCGATTCCGAGCTCTCCGCCATGGGTCGCGAGATCGACTGCGCCCTTCTGGTCGATGTGGCCCCCGAGGTCATTATCGATCGTCTGTCTTCGCGTCGCACCTGCCGCGCATGCGGTTACACCGGCACCGCTGCCGATGCTACCTGCCCCAAGTGTGGCGGCGAGATGTATCAGCGCGACGACGACAAGCCCGAGACCATCAAGAACCGTCTCGACGTCTACGAGAAGTCCACGAGCCCGCTCGTCGACTACTATCGTGGCCAGGGTCTGCTCAAGTCGGTCAACGGTGACCAGGCTCGCGAGACCGTGTACGGGGATGTCAAAGAGGCTCTCGGTCTATGATCAAGATTAAGTCTGCAACGCAAATCGAGCAGATGAAGAAGGCAGGAGCGCTATCTAAGATGGCGCTCCGCCACGTTGGAGCCATGGTGCGCCCCGGCGTTTCCACCTTTGAGCTCGATCAGCTCGCGGAGCAGATTATCCGCATGCATGGCGGCACCCCGGCCTTTAAGGGTTACGGCGGGTTCCCGGGGTCCATTTGCGCATCGATCAACGATGCCGTGGTCCACGGTATTCCCAACCCCGACATGATCCTGCGCGATGGCGATATCATCTCCATCGATACGGGAGCCGTTGTCGACGGTTGGGTCGGCGATAACGCTTGGACGTTTTTCGTCGGCACCCCCACGCCCGAAGCCAAGGCTTTGTGCGAGGTCACGCGCGATTGCCTTAAGGCAGCCATCGAGCAGGCTGTTCCCGGTAACCATATCGGGGACGTCGGTTATGCCGTTCAGTCCCTCGCCGAGTCTCACGGTTACGGTGTGCTTCGTGATTATGTGGGCCATGGCATTGGCCGCGTGATGCACGAGGACCCCAACGTTCCTAACTATGGAAAGAAGGGGAGGGGCGTTCGCCTCCAGGCCGGCATGGTCATTGCCATCGAGCCGATGGTTACGATGGGTTCCAACCATGTGAGCACGGGCTCCGACGGTTGGATTGTTACGACCAACGATCACCTGCCCGCCGCGCACTACGAGAACACCGTCGCCATTACCAATGACGGTCCGGTGATTCTCACCACGGATGCCCAAGGTGCTTGGTGCTCCCTCCAAGGCGGAGAAATGTAACAAGTTCCATTTAGTTGTGGAGCCATTACGAAGTTATTACGATGCGTGCATACGTGTTGTAGAATACTCAATCGCTGTCGTTTTCTAGAGAAAGATGATTGCTTGTGAAGAAGGAAGACGCAATTGAGCTCGAGGGTACGGTAAAGGAACCGTTGCCCAACGCCATGTTTAAGGTCGAGCTCGAGAACGGTCATTCGGTTCTGTGCAACATTTCTGGCAAGATCCGAATGAATTACATCCGTATTCTCCCCGGTGACAGGGTTGTCGTGGAGCTTTCCCCGTACGACCTGACCCGCGGCCGCATCACCTATCGCTACAAATAGCGGCACGCATACACGCACTCCATTTCCGACTGCAGGCTTAGCTCAACCTACGGTCGGATTGTGTGTGAAGACCAGCCATAGTTTTAAACGCCTGCGGCTGGGCGAGTAGATAGTAGGGAAGTAGTTTGAGCGCTACCGAAAGGAAGAACGATGAAGGTACGTCCTTCGGTCAAGAAGATGTGCGATAAGTGCAAAATCATTAGGCGCCATGGCAAGGTCCTCGTCATTTGCGAGAACCCCCGTCATAAGCAGCGTCAGGGTTAAGAGAGGAGACTACGTTGGCCCGTATTAATGGTGTCGACCTCCCGCGTGAGAAGCGCGTTGAGATCGGTCTGACCTACATTTACGGCATCGGCCGCACCACTGCGACGAAGATTTGCGTCGAGTGCAACGTTAACGTGGATACGCGCGTTAAGGACCTCACCGAGGATGAGGTTAACGCCATCCGCGATTATATCGATAAGAACCAGATCATGGTTGAGGGCGACCTCCGCCGTGAGCGCAACCAGAACGTCAAGCGCCTTATGGACATCGGCTGCAACCGCGGCCTTCGTCACCGCAAGGGCCTCCCGGTCCGCGGCCAGCGCACCCACACTAACGCTCGTACCCGCAAGGGCCCGAAGCGTCAGATCGGTGCTAAGAAGAAGAAATAAGGAGCGCTAGATAGATGGCTACTGCTAAGAAGAACGTTCGCGCTGCCCGTCTGAAGCGCGCGGACCGTAAGAACATTTCCGTGGGCCAGGCTCACATTCGTTCTACGTTCAACAACACGATCGTTTCGATCACCGATCCCCAGGGCAACGTCATTTCCTGGAAGTCGGCTGGCCAGGTGGGCTTCAAGGGCTCCCGTAAGTCCACGCCGTTCGCTGCCCAGATGGCTGCCGAGGCTGCTGCCAAGCAGGCCATGGAGCACGGTATGAAGAAGGTTTCCGTCTTCGTCAAGGGCCCCGGCTCCGGTCGTGAGACCGCCATCCGCTCCCTCCAGGCTGCTGGCCTCGAGGTCTCGAGCATCCAGGACAAGACCCCCATTCCGCACAACGGCTGCCGCCCCAAGAAGCGTCGCCGCGTGTAACTGAAAGGATCGTATCAATATGGCAATCGACAGGACTCCTGTTCTTAAGCGCTGCCGTCAGCTCGGGATCGATCCCGCTGAGCTCGGTTACAGCAGCAAGAAGGAATCTATCCGTCAGCCCAAGCGCCGTCGCAAGGAATCTGAGTACGGCATGCAGCTGCGCGAGAAGCAGAAGGTCAAGTTCATCTATGGCGTTCTGGAGAAGCAGTTCCACGGCTACTTCAACAAGGCCCGCAAGATGAACGGCGTCACCGGTGAGAACCTCATGATCATCCTTGAGTCTCGCCTCGACAACGTCGTCTTCCGTCTTGGCTTCGCCCGCACCCGCAAAGAGGCTCGTCAGTCCGTCCGTCACGGTCACTTCACCGTGAACGGCAAGCGCGTGGACATCCCGTCCTACCGCGTCAAGGCCGGCGACGTCGTCGCTGTCGGCGAGAAGTTCCGTGACCTCCTCCCCATCAAGGAGGCCCTGATTTCCTCCGAGCGCTTTGAGGTCCCTGGCTGGCTCGAGGTCGATATCGAGAAGCTGTCTGGTAACGTGCTCGCTCTGCCGACGCGTGAGCAGATCAGCGGTGATATCAACGAGCAGCTCATCGTCGAGCTCTACTCTAAGTAGTCCATCCGGGCTGCTGAGGCTGGAGGTAATACATGTCAGAATTCATTAGGCCTCAGGTTCAGGTCGAAGAGATCAACGAGACGTCTGCTCGTGTCTCCGTCGAGCCGCTCGAGCGTGGCTACGGCGATACTCTGGGTAACTCCCTTCGTCGCGTTCTTCTGTCCTCGCTCGAGGGTGCCGCCGTCGAGGCTATTCAGATCGATGGTGCGCAGCACGAGTTCATGACCATCCCTAACATGGTCGAGGATGTCACCGACATCGTCCTGAATGTCAAGGGTCTTGTCTTCAGGGCTCTCGGCACGACCGACGAGGCGACCGCCACCATTTCGGTTGACGGCCCCTGCGAGGTCACCGGTGCGGACTTCTTTATTCCGTCCGAGTTTGAGCTGGTCAACCCCGAGCAGCACATCGCTACGCTCACCGAGGGTGGCCATCTCACCATGAGCATGCGCATCGGCTATGGCCGCGGCTATGTTTCTGGCGAGGCCAACAAGCGCGACAACGATCCCATCGGTGTGATCCACGTCGACTCGCTGTACTCGCCGGTTTCCCGTTGCGCCAAGCTCGTTGAGGCTTGCCGTGTCGGTCAGCACACCGACTACGACCGCCTTGTCCTCGAGATCGAGACCAACGGCTCCATCGCCCCGCGCGACGCCGTGGTCCAGGCTGCCAATATCATCAACCAGCATATGGCCGCCTTTATGAACCTTGCCGAGACCCCCGAGGTCGAGGAGGAGGCTTCGATCTTCGCTCCCGAGGTCACCAACGACAACGCCGAGCTGGACAAGCAGATCGAGGATCTGGACCTTTCCGTCCGTTCCTACAACTGCCTTAAGCGCGCCAGCATTCACTCGGTCCGTCAGCTCGTTGAGTTCTCGGAGAACGATCTGCTCAACATCCGTAACTTCGGTGTTAAGTCGATCGAGGAAGTGAAGGACAAGCTTGAGTCCATGGGCCTGAGCCTGAAGGCTTAATGCTTCGCATATTTGAGGAGAAACTAGACCATGCGTCACAACGTTAAGAAGGGCCTGAAGCTCGGCACCGATGCGAGCCACACCAAGGCCATGAAGAAGAGCCTTGCTAAGGCCCTCTTCGAGAACGACCGCATCAAGACCACCGAGACCCGCGCTAAGGCGCTGCGTTCGGTCGTCGATCCGATCATCACTTGGGCCAAGAAGGGCGACCTGCACTCTCGTCGTCTGGCTATCGCCAAGCTCGGCGATAAGCAGCTCGTTGCCGAGATCTTCGACAAGGCTGCCCAGGGTATGTGGCAGGACCGCAACGGCGGTTACACCCGCATCATGAAGCTCGGTAACCGTAAGGGCGACAATGCTCCCATCGTTATCATGGAGCTCGTCACCGAGCCTTGCACGCCTAAGGCCAAGAAGGCTGCTCCGGCCCCCAAGAAGGCCGCTGCTCCCAAGAAGGTCGAGGCTGCCGAGGAGGCTCCTGCTGAGGAGACCGCTGAGTAGACAATCCGTCTGCATAGGCTATATTCGAGGGGTACGTTCGCGTACCCCTCTTTTTTGTCGAAATGCCATTGCCTGTTTGTTGGGAGCGCCCATGACCGCGCCGTCTGATTTCAATTCGATTCCCGAGCTCGACGCCACGCTCGTTTTCCGCCTGGCCTACGATGGCTCGTCCTATAGCGGCTTTGCCGAGCAGCCTGGCCAGACGACGGTTGCGGGCGAGCTGCGCCGCGCTATCGAGACGCTCCTGCGCCGTCCGATCGACCTGACGTGCGCAGGGCGCACCGATGCCGGCGTGCATGCGGTGGCGCAGTACATTAGTGTGCCCGTAACGGACGCTGAGCTCGCGTGTACGCGCCGTAGGTGGCTGAGGGCCATGGATGCCCTGCTGCCCAAAGATATCGCCATAAACGAGGTCTACAGGGCCCGTAAAGGCTTTTCTGCACGTTTTGACGCGCGTTCCCGTACGTATACGTACCGTATTGCCGATCGAGATGCGCGCCCCGTGCTGTCCCGCGGTGCGGTGTGGTGGCATCGCTATCCCTTGGATGTTGAGGCTATGTCTGCTGCCTGCCCCGCGCTGCTGGGCGAACAGGACTTTAAAAGCTTTTGCAAGGTTGCCTCGGCCGTTGGCAAGCCCACGCATCGCTGCGTGATGCGTGCCGAGTTTGGCCATGAGATTGCGTTTGGCGAGGACATCCTGACGTTTACCATCGAGGGCAATGCGTTCCTGCATTCGATGGTCCGTACGATCGTGGGCACGCTTGTCGAGATTGGCATGCATCGCCGTGAACCCGAGTGGATGCGTGAGGTCATCGATGCTTGCGACCGTACCGCTGCGGGCCCCACGGCTCCTGCCTGCGGCCTTACGTTTATGGGCGTGGATTACGATCCCGCCGAGCTCGTCGTGCTCGACTAGGGGAGGGCTCGACGCGTCGTGCGTCGACACCCGTCATCTGTGGGCTGCGCGTGTTCAACATCTGTTCTTGGCGTGCAATACAACCGGTGTCTCATTGCTTTTATTGCCGGGGTGTACCATGAACCACGGTTTGATTCATTGCTGTCGAGAGGACGGATAACTTGGTTCGACGTGGCTCGCATCCGCGACTTTCGGTGATCCTTGTGGTAGAAGGTTCGCCCAGCTATGCGATGCGTGCGCTCGAGAGTATCCAGAACCAAGACCTCTACGATTTGCAGATTGTTGTTGTCTGCCGCGATGCTGCGCCCGGTGTGCGCCATTCGCTTCAAGTTGCTGCCGACAGGGACATCCATATTGATTTGATTGACGTCGAGGACGCGAAGCGCGGCGCTTGCCTTCGTGCCGGTTTTGCTATCTCGCGCGGCTCTCAAATCATCGCTATGAACGCCGATGAGTGGTTTGCTCCGCAGTCCCTTTCCAAGATGGTCGATATCGCGTGCGATACTGCGGCAGACATAGTGTTCCCCACGGTGTCGCTCGACCGCTATGATGCACATCGAGAACGCCATTCGCGCGTCTTGGATGCTGCCTCTATTGCCATAGAAGACGAGTCTTCTATGGTGACTGGGCTGCCCCAGTTGATTTTGGGCGGCCTAGTCGCTCAGACCTCTGGCGTGATGTATAGCCGTCCGCTGTTTGAGGCATGCCTGTCGCGCGGCAAGGCGTACCGTACGGTTGAGTTTATGGCTTATGCGCTCTCGCAGGCACGATTCGTGTCCGGCTGCGGCGACGCTTGTTTCCACGCGGTGGCACCTAAGCTTACAGATGCCTTTGATCCCACCATGTATGCCAGGATATCCGATGACACTCGAGCGCTCGACGAGCTTGCGGACTCACTCTCGGAAGCAGATAGCGGTGGTCGGCTCAAGCTGGCAAGCCAAAAGTTCTACTTTGCCGGACTGGTCGCCTGCATCGAGAATTTGTGTCTTAGCCCGCATGGAGTGTCGTCAATCGAGCGTTCCGCCCGCATGCGTGATATGCTCGAGGCGCCTCGAACCCGTCAGATGGTCGCCGCGCTCAAGGATAACCATCGGGGACTCGGTTTGTTGTTTGGGCCGATCGCCAGCGCCAAGCCCGCGCGCTGCGTGATGTGTACGCATCTGGCAGCTTTTCTTAACCGGACGGGCGCAAAAACCGCCTAAACGGCTCATTTCGAAACAAATTTGCATAGAATTGTTTCGAAATGCGTTCTTATACACAAAAGCCTTCAAATAGCGTTAAACTATTCAGTCACTGATTGATTGTCTCCGCCATCTTTTGGAGAGAGGGTTTGTATGGCTAAAAAACGCAATGGGCGCCAGGATGCCATTAGAGATATTGTGCGCAATAAGGACGTCCGCACGCAGCGCGTGCTGGTCGATGAGCTCCGCGCTATGGGCTTTGATTGCACGCAGGCGACTGTCTCTCGCGATATTGCCGATATGGGGCTGCGTAAGCTCCCCGAGGGTATCTATGTTCTGGCAGAGGACCTGCACCTGCAGCGTATGGTTTCCGAGCTCGTAACGGGCGTTCTGCGCACCGATAATCTGGTTATGATCAAGGCTCAGCCTGGTACGGCTTCCGGCATCGCCGCCGCCGTTGATGCGGCAGAGTTGCCCGATGTGCTTGGCTCGCTTGCCGGCAACGATACGATTTTGGTTATTGCCCAGACGGCCGAGGACGGCGAGCGTCTCGAGGCGCTGATCAATAAGCTGAGCAATTCTCGCAAGTAGGCGTGCGGGTCGTGCGCTCGGCACTGTGTGCGTGACATGGTGGCTTGTAAGGGGGTATCGACGTTGGTCGGTACCCCCTATATTGTTTGCCGGTATAAAGGCCGTCCACCAGGTCGCTTTAAACTAAAAGGCCCCCGAGCACTTTAATAAGCTGCTCGGGGGCCTTGTTGCTAATGGCCGGATGAATTTCTAGCCAACCGTATCGTCAGGCGTGGGCGAGGGGTCGGGAGTGGGTGTAGGCGTAGGCGTAGGCGTAGGCGTAGGCGTAGGCGTAGGCGTAGGCGTGCCGCCATCGCCGCCGGTCGAACCACCAGTGGAGCCGCCCGTCGAGCCACCGGTCGTACCGGTGCCGCCGGTGGTGTCGCCGCCCGTGGTCTCGGTGGTCGTGGTCGTCGTGGTAGTCGTTGTGGTGGTTTCCTCTTCGTCCTCGTTCTCGTCCTTGTCGTCGTTCTCCGTCTTCTTGGTGTTGTTGGTGCCGTAGAACTTCCAGACGCTGTTGTTCTTGTAGGTGGGCGCCGTTCCGGTCGCAAACTCCTCGCGCTCGGTACCGGTCAGAACGGTGTTCATAAACCGCTTAAAGACAGGCAGGTTGGTGCTGTCGCCCAGCAGGTCTGTGCCGTATTTTTGGATGGGAATCTCGCCCGCGGAATAGCCGGTCCACAGGGCGCACGCCAGCTGCGGGGTATAGCCGCAGAACCACAGGTTGGTGGTGTTGTCGGTGGTGCCCGTCTTGCCGGCATAGGGCTGGTTGACGCTCAGGGCGCCGGCAGCACCCGTACCGCCGCCCTTCATGACGCCGGACAGAACATCGGTGACCGCGGCGGCCTCGCCCTCGGTAAGTACCTGTGAGGGATTGTCGGTGTGCTGGTACAGCACCGAACCGGTACGAGAGTCAATCTCGGTGATGGCGATCGGCTGGCGATAGTAGCCGCCGTTGGCAAACGTCGCGTAGGCGGCGGCCATCTCGAGCGGCGAGATCGAGCCGGTGCCGAGGGTCATGACGGGAACGTCCTCGATGTTGTCCTTGGCGGGATCGATGCCGAGCTTTTTGACGAGCGAGATGATCTTGCTGTTGCCGACGGCTTCCGCCACCTGGATGTAGCCGGTGTTGGAGGAGTATGCCGTCGCCTGCTTAAGCGTGATGTTGCCATAGCTATGGTTGGCGTAGTTTTGGACCTCGGTCGTGGTGCCCTTGGCCTTGAGCGGCGAGTTGCAGTTGAGGGTGACGTTGGGGTTCATGCCGTTTTGGATGGCAGTTGCCAGCGTAAAGGCCTTAAAGGTGGAGCCGACGGGACGCTTGGCCGTGGCATGGTTTACGTGGTTCTCGTCGGCGTTGTAATCGTAGCCGCCCACCATGCACTTGATGTAGCCGGTCTTGGGGTCGACGACGACCATGCCCATGTCCAGGCCGTCGAGCGAGAGCGTGTCGAGCTGCTCGCGAACGGCATTCTCTGCCACCTGCTGCATCGTGGGGTCGATGGTGGTCTTGACGGTCAGGCCGCCCTTAAAGAGCACGTCGGTCGAGAACTCCTGTTCCAGCAGCTGCTTAACATAGGCGACAAAGTAGGGCTGCGAGTATACGTCAACGCCGCTGCCCGAGATTTCGGTCACGTTGAGGGTGATGGGCTCGGCCTGTGCGGCATCGTGCTCCTCCTGCGTAATGTGGCCCAGGCGCAGCATGTTGTCGAGGACCTTGTTGCGACGGGACAGCGCCAGGTCGGGGTTGACCGTGGGGTCGTACTGCGAGGGCGAGTTGGGAAGGCCGATCAACAGCGCGGCCTCGCTCAGGGTGAGGTCTGCGGCGCTCTTGGACAGGTAGGTCTCGGCGGCGGCCTCAATACCGTAGGCGCCGTGACCGTAATAGATGGTGTTGAGGTACATCATGAGGATCTCGTCTTTGGAGTACATGTCCTCCATCTTTACGGCGATGTAGGCCTCGCGCACCTTACGCTCGATGGTCGAGTCGAACTGCTCCTCCTGCAGGATGGTGTTGCGCACCAGCTGCTGGGTGATAGTCGAGGCGCCTTCGTGCCCGCCGCCGAGGGTTGCCACCGCAGCACGCGCGATACCCCACAGGTCGATACCGCCGTGCTCGTAGAAGCGCTCGTCCTCGACGTCAACGGTGCCCTGTAGCACGTAGGGGGAGACCTTGTCCTTGGTGATGGACTTGCGGTTTTGCGTGTAGAAGCTCGCGATCTTGTTGCCGTTGCAGTCGACGATCTCGGTGGGCTCGCTCACCAGATACGCGTTGGCGTCGGTGTAGTCGGGCAGATCGGACAGCCAGCGGTTGACGTTGCCGACCATGCCGATGCCAAATGCCACGCCCGCAATCAGCAAAAAGCCCAAAAACGAGAGCAGGATTATGGGCAGGGCATGCGTCTTTGAACGGCTGCGTCCCTGTCGTTGGCGAGGACCCATATATTGACCTCCAGGTATGTCGTGCCGGACGGCGGATGTGCCGTCGGGGCAGGATGGACATAAGTTATTACACGATAAACCAAACGGGGCGCGCGAGGCCTCGTGTATGCTGGAAGACGGCATTTTTCAGAGTGAATGCATACCTTGGTAAGGAGTTTGCCGATGGCGATTCGGGCGATGGGGCCGAGCGGACAACACAAGACTGGATTGGATGCTGCCGGTGCGGCGCTGCCCGAGCTGCTGGCGCCGGCGGGCGGGCTCGACCAGATGTTTGCGGCCATCGCCGCGGGCGCCGATGCCATCTATGCGGGGTTGGGCGGCTTTAACGCCCGTGTGAGTGCGCACGGTTTTACCGACGACGAGTTTGCGCGCGGCTGCGCCGTGGCGCATGCCCATGGCGTGCGTGTGTACGTGACGCTCAACGTGTTCGTGTTTGACGATGAGTTGTCCGACGCGGTGGCGTTGGGAGCTCATGCACTGGAGCTGGGCGCCGATGCTCTGATTGTCGCCGATGCCGGGCTGGCCTGCGCGCTGCGCGCGGCGATTCCCGGGGTCGAGATTCACCTGTCCACGCAGGCGGGCGTTCATAGCGAAGGCGCCGTGCGACTTGCCGCCGATGAGCTGGGGGTCGAGCGCGTGACGACGGCACGCGAGCTGACGGTCGACGAGATTGCGGCGCTATGTGCCACGGGCGTGCCCATCGAGGTATTCTGTCACGGTGCGATTTGCATCGGCTATTCGGGGGCGTGCGAGTTCTCGGCCCTGCGGCGTGGGCGCTCGGCGATGCGCGGCGACTGCACGCAGCCGTGCCGTCTGGCGTACGACCTGGTGGACGAGGCGGGGCAGAGCGTTGTCGCCGTCGAGGGAGATCGCCTGCTGTGCCCGCGCGACTATCTGGGTATTGCACATCTGCCCGAGCTTGTAGATGCCGGCGTGGCGTCGCTCAAGATCGAGGGGCGCATGAAGAACCCCGATTACGTATTCAACGTGGTGCGGGTGTGGCGCCGGGCACTCGATATGCTGTACGACGGCGCGTGGGACCCCGGTGCCGTGGAAGAGCTTGAGCGCGAGCTGGGAAGGTCGTTTAACCGTGGGTTTACCGATGCGTACCTGCGAGGGCGTTCGGGTGCCGAGCTGATGAGCTTTGAGCGTGCGATTAACCAGGGCGTGCGCGTGGGGCGCTTGGTCGCTGTGGGCCACGAAGAGGTGACCGTTGAGCTCGACGCCGCCGTGGCGGCGGGTGACACGCTCGAGATCCGGTTTTATCCGGGTGCCGACGCGCGTCCCGATGTGCCCAAGCGCTGGCCGCAGGTGCCCTGTCCGGTGGATGCCGCAGCGGGGGAGCGCGTCGTCGTGCATTGCAAGCGTAAGGTTGACACGGGCTGCGAGGTGTACCTGATTCGCAGCGCCGGCGTGTTGGATCAGACGGCGGCGGTGTTGGAGCGCATGCGGGCTGAGGCGGATGCGATTGCGCCCGTTGCGCGTGCCGTTGAGGTGCTGCCCTTTGAGGACGTTGCGGTGGATGGCGGTGCGTCCACGGAGTTGGTGGAGTGCGCGGTTCCCACTCGCATGGTTTTTGCTTGGCAGCTGATGGATGCCGACCCGCGCGGAGAACTTGATTTGTCCGACGCCGTTGTGGTGCTTGACGAGGTGTGCCGCACGGGTGACGCTGACTGGACCCGCTCACTGATACAGCGTGCCGGGCGCGTCGTCTGCCGCAACCTGGGACAGGTGGTGATCGCTCGCGAGCTGGGCGTGACGTTTGACGTGGCGGCGCCGGTGTTCTGCGCGAATCGGGCCACGCTTACCTGGCTGCGCGGACTCGGTGCGGGGCGGGTGTGCTTGCCGGCGGAGTTGCTCGGCAATGATGCGGAGCGTATTGCCGAACTGGCCGCTGAACCCGGCGTCTTGGGTCCGGTCGACGCCGACCGTCCCGAGCTTATGGTGTGCGAGCACTGCCTGCTGACCGCCGAGGGCGTCTGCGCCACCGATGCGACTGGACAGGTTCGTTGCCGCGACTGCTTGCGTCGTCGGCAGGTACGCTATCTGGTCGAGCGTGACGGTACACGTCTGCCAGTTGCCATTGACGCATGCGGCAGGACGAGGATTTTCCTGTCGTAGGTGCTGCGTCGCGTCAGTTTGTTATCATAAGAGAGTTTATGGACTTCCAGCACCGCCGTTTTCGGCGAGGGTGCTATAGCAAAAGGAGGATACCCAATGCTGTCTGTTGACGAGCAAATGCGTATCATCACCTCGGGCGCCGCGCAGATCGTTCCCGAGGCCGACCTTCGCAAGAAGCTTGAGAAGGGCGAGCCCCTCAACATCAAGCTCGGCGTCGACCCCACCAGCCCCGACCTGCACCTGGGCCACGCCGTGCCGCTGCGCAAGATGCGTCAGTTCCAGGACCTGGGCCACAACGTCACCCTCATCATCGGCAACGGTACCGCGTTGATTGGCGACCCTTCGGGCAAGAATTCCACCCGTCCGCAGCTTTCGCAGGAGCAGATCGAGGCCAATGCCGAGACCTACGTGAGCCAGGCCATGAAGATCCTGGATCCCGAGAAGACCACCATCGTGCACAACGGTGACTGGATCCTTTCGATGGATCTGGCCGGTCTGCTGCAGGTGTGCTCCAAGTTCACCGTCGCCCGCATCCTCGAGCGCGACGACTTTACCAAGCGCTACCAGTCTCAGACGCCGATCGCCCTGCATGAGTTCCTGTATCCCGTGATGCAGGCTTTCGACTCCGTGCAGATCAAGGCCGACGTCGAGATGGGCGGCACCGATCAGCTCTTCAACCTGCTCGCTGGCCGTGAGCTCATGGAGAAGATGGGCATGGAGCCGCAGATCGCGCTCACCATGCCGCTGCTCGAGGGCACCGATGGCGTGCGCAAGATGTCCAAGTCCTATGGCAACTACATCGGCCTGACCGACGCTCCCAAGGATATGTTCGGCAAGACCATGTCCATCCCCGACGAGATGATCGGCAAGTACTATCGTCTGGCCAGCTCGCTCACCCCGGCCGAGGTCGACAAGATCGACGCCGCCCTGGCCGATGGTTCTGCCGACCCCTACGAGCTCAAGCGCGCTCTGGGCCGCGACCTGTGCGACACCTACCACGGCGCCGGCGCCGGAGACGAGGCTCAGGCCGAGTTCGACCGCGTGTTCAAGGAGGGCCAGCTTGCCGACTTCCCCGAGAAGCATGTCGAGCTGACCGTCAACGACGAGGGCCAGATCTACCTCGCCGGCCTGCTCAAGAACTTGGGCCTTTCGGCGAGCGCCGGCCAGGCTCGTCGCGATATCGACGGCGGTGGCGTCAAGATCAACGGCAAGGCCGTGGCTCCCAAGAGCTACAACATCGATCCCAGCGCCCTCAAGCTGGGCGACACCCTTTCTGTGGGTAAGCGCAAGGGCTTCAAGTTGATTTAGTTCCGCCGTTCTACCGAACGGCGGACCGGCCGACGCTGCGCGGGCCGCATTTGGACAATCTGACGTTCAACTTCAAGGGCGCGACCAGAAGGTCAGCGCCCTTTCGTTTCACGTCACCTTGTC
>JAHAGQ010000024.1 GCA_018373675.1 Collinsella sp.
TTCAGCATCAGGGTAGCGCTGCGACGCGGAAATCGCGCGCCGTTGCCGCGCCCCGCAGTGCCCGCTTCCCCCGAGAACAATTATCAGTGCAGGTAGACGGCTTGCGTATTTTCGGAAAACCGGGGGATGGTCGACCCATACGGGTTAAACGTAGTAGATAGGTCATTTTCGTGGCACGGCCCAAAACAGTCTTTTGGGACGGGTGGTATCCTTGGTAGCTCTGTGCTGCAAACGCACCTTTACCGCAAGGAGTTTCATGGATCTTATCGCCCAGCTCGCCCGCGAGCTCAACCTTAAGGCCGCCAACGTCGAGGCGGCCGTCAAGCTCATCGACGAGGGCAACACCATCCCCTTTATCTCGCGCTACCGCAAGGAAGCCACGGGCGGCATGGACGACGTCGCCCTGCGCGCACTCGACGAGCGCCTGTCCTACCTGCGCAATCTTGAGCAGCGTAAAGAGGACGTCGTTCTGCTCATCGACGCCCAGGGCAAACTCACGCCCGAACTCGAGCAGCAGATTCGAGAGGCCACGCAGCTCCAGCGTGTCGAGGACCTCTACAAGCCCTACCGCAAAAAGCGCATGACCCGCGCACAGAAGGCCCGCGAGGCAGGCCTGGAGCCGCTTGCCAACATGATCATCATGCAGGCCTCGGCCAAGGGCAGCGCGCTCGACACCGCCGCGGCCTACGTCAACGAGGAAGCCGGCTTCGACACGCCCGAGAAGGCGCTCGCCGGCGCGGCGGACATCGTGGCTGAGACGGTGGCCGAAGACCCCGAGAACGTCGCCGACCTGCGCGCCTTTACGCAAAACACCGCCGACATCGTCGTCGAGGCCACCGACCCCGCCGAAAAGACTCCCTACGAGCCCTACTACAACTATGATGAGCCGCTGCGCCGTATACCCAACCACCGCGTGCTGGCTATCGACCGCGGCGAGCGCGAGGGCAAGCTCCGCGTGCGCGTGAACGTCGACGGCGCTGCCGCCACAGCGCGCCTCAGCAGCCGTTGGCCCCGACGCCAGGGCGTCTTCGCGCCCATCTTCGATGCCGCCATCGCTGACGGTTACAAGCGCCTCATGGCCCCCTCGCTGGAGCGCGAGGCCCGCGCCAAACTCACCGTTCGCGCTCAGACCGAGGCCATCAACGTCTTTGCCAAGAATCTCGAGGGCCTGCTCTCGGCGCGCCCTGTGCGCGGCGCCCGCGTGCTCGCGCTCGATCCGGGCTACCGCACCGGCTGCAAGGTCGCCGTCATGGACGAGACCGGCAAGCTACTCGACCACGGCGTGGTCTACCCCACCAAGCCGCGCCACGACGTCGCCGGCACCAAGCGCGAGCTCGCCCGCCTCGTCAAAAAGGACGGCGTCAACACCATCGTCATCGGCAACGGCACCGCCAGCCGCGAGACCGAGGAAGTCGTCTCGGAGTTCATTGCCGAGCAGGCGCCTGGGCTGCGATACACCATTGTTAACGAGGCCGGCGCGTCGGTGTACTCCGCCTCCGAGCTCGCGAGCCAGGAGTATCCCGACCTGGACGTCACCGTGCGCGGCGCCATGAGCCTGGGCCGCCGCCTGCAGGACCCACTGGCAGAGCTCGTCAAGATTCCGCCCCAGTCCATCGGCGTGGGCCAGTACCAGCACGACCTTGACCAGGCCGAGCTCTCGCGCACCCTGGGCCACGTGGTGGAGGACGTCGTCAACCGCGTGGGCGTCGACGTCAACACCGCGAGCGCGAGCCTGCTGGGATACGTTTCGGGCATCACGCCGAGCGTGGCCAAGAACATCGTGGCTTTCCGCGAGGAAAACGGCGCCTTCACCGATCGCCGCCAGCTCAAGAAGGTCCCCAAGCTGGGACCCAAGGCATATCTCAACGCTGCAGGCTTTTTGCGAATTAGCGGCGGTAAGAACCCGCTCGACGCAACGAGCGTCCACCCCGAAAGCTACGAGGTGGCCACGGCCGTCCTGGAGCGTGCCGGCGTTGCGGCAAGCGAGCTCAGCCGCGGCGGCGTGCCCGACATCGAGCGCCGCCTGGGCAGCATCTCGGCGCTAGCAAGCGACCTGAACTGCGGTACCCTGACGCTCATCGACATTGTCAACGAGCTCAAGAAGCCCGGCCGCGACCCGCGCGACGACGCGCCCGAGGTGGTCTTTAGCCGCTCGGCACTTTCCATCGACGACCTGGAACCCGGCATGGAGCTCAAGGGCACGGTGCGCAACGTCGTCGACTTTGGCGCCTTCGTCGACGTGGGAGTGCACCAGGACGGCCTTGTGCACATCTCCAAGCTGGCCAACCGCTTTGTCAAGCACCCGAGCGACGTGGTGCGCATCGGTGACACGGTCAAGGTGTGGGTCGAAAAGGTCGATCGCGACCGCAAGAAGATCTCGCTCACCATGGTACAGGGCAAGTAAACCGCCAAAGCAAAGGTACCCCCTGTAGCGATGTGCAAAATCGCGAGTATTCTGCAAATTCCACCGTTCCGGATGCCCCTCAGAGACGAAAAAGCATGGAACAGCCCCCGTTTTAGCGTCATCAGAGCCAAAACGGGGGCCGTTCCATGCTTCGGTTAACTGATAAAGACCTTTACCTTGCTGAATACTCTCAATTTTGCACGGCGCAGGCGGGGGTACCTTTGCCCACGGCAGGATATGGAAGCCAAGCGCCAACTTGCTGGCAAGCTCGTGTCGGCAGCCCCGGCCTTTCCTTTGCCTAGCGCGACCCTCGCGGAGCGCGTGAGCGATAGGGAAAGGAGAGCCGGGGCGAGCAGCCCGCGGCGTAGTCAGTGTTCGCGCTACGGCAGGATATGGAAGCCCAAAGCGGCGATATCCTTGGCAAAGCCGCGCACGGTGTCGAGCGAGACCTCGTACGGGTCGCGACCGATGTTCTTGCGCTTGGCCAGGATGCTGTTGGGCACCGTAATGATCTGGCAACCGCAGGCTTCTGCCTGGTAAATGTTGATGAGCTCGCGCGTGGACGCCCACAGGACCTCACAGTTGGGCTTTGCGGCGGCCTTCTTAACCGACTCCGTCATAAACGGAATGGGGTCGACGCCGGTATCGGCGATGCGGCCGGCAAAGAGCGAGATGATGGACGGCGTCTCGGCGTCAACGGCCTCGACCATCTCATCGACCTGCGTAGGCGTAAAGATGGTGGTGACGTTGACCTTGATGCCGTCGGCCGAAAGCTTGCGCACCAGCTCGGCGGTGGACCCGCCCTTGGTGGTCACGCACGGAATCTTGACGTAGACGTTCTCGGCCCAGGTAGCGATCTCGCGCGCCTCGACCTCCATGGTCTCGACGTCGTCGGCAAAGACCTCAAATGAGACGGACACATCGGTGATGTGGGTCAAGACCTCTTTGGCAAACGCGCGGTAATCCGTCACGCCGCCCTTCTTCATAAGGGACGGGTTGGTCGTGAAACCCTGAACGTTGCCGTTCTCGTACATGTCGAGCATGCCCTCGAGGTTTGCACCGTCAGCGAACACCTTGATTGCCATCTGCCTGATTCCTTTCGTCTGCATATGGGCGTTGGACTGCTAAACACTTTACCTACGTTTATCAAGGCGTGAGCTGCGGTTTTTTGTCTTCTCGGCGAACGGTATAAACGCTTTAGCGTTTTTGAGCACACCTTCCAGCAGCAAAACGATTTTGCAGGGCGGGCCCATTTGAGCCGCCCGCCGCGGGTGAACGGTAATTGGGCGGTTCCCGCTAGATCAACCCAAAGTGGCGCATCGCCGTGACGGTGCCGTCGTGCTCGACGTCGTCGGTCACATAGTCGGCGACCGCCTTGACCTCGGGCATGGCGTTGCCCATGGCGACAGCCATCTCGACAGCGGAGAGTATGCCCAGGTCGTTGCCCGAATCGCCGAAGCCAAAGGTGCGCGCGTTACGGCTGCATCCCAGATACTCCAGTGCTCGCGCCACGCCCACGCCCTTGTCAATGCCCTTGGGGCTCAGCTCGCGGTTTGCTTGCTGGGCTCGCTTGGAAGATCGGCGGTAAACGCGTCTCCCAGTCAATCCGGCACCGCCGAGGCAAACCCCACACGCGCCCGCCGGCAAGCGGCACGCGCCCGCCAACGCAAAGGTCCGGCGGGACGCACCTAGCATCCCGCCGGACCGTCACTCGTCCAGGAGGTCGCCGCGACGAGCCCCTAGATCTTCGCAAGCTCCTCGGAGATGACGCGACAGACATCCTCAGCCTGAGGCATCACGCCGTACATCTCGAAGAAGCCGTGGTCGCAGCCGCGATAACGAATCGCAGTGACGTCAACGCCCGCATCCTGCAGCCTCTTCGCGAACAGCTCGTCCTGATAGCGCAGATAGTCATACTCGGAAGAGATGATGACCGTGCGGGGGAACGCGCTCACGTCCTCCGCGAACAGCGCGGAAATCAGCGGGTCGAGCATCTTGTCCGCATCGCCGTTGACGTACATGGGCGGAAGGTCGTTGTTGGCGAGGCGAATGCGATCAACCCTGCTCAGCGCCTCGGGCCTCTGCTCATCCACGACCTCGTACAGGTCATAGGACCACTCATCCGGAACGGGACCGCCATCAACGAGCGGATAAAGCTCGACAACCGCCTTGATCCTATCCGCGTGAGAGCCCTCGAGCACGACGGCATTCGACAGGCTGCCACCCGCAGAGTCACCAGCCACGGCAATGCGAGTCGCATCAACGCCCAGCTCGTCAGCGTGATCGACAAGCCAGTCGAGCGTCTTCACGCAGTCCTCAACGCCACCCGGGAACATCGTCTCGGGAGACAGGCGGTACTCCGGATAGATCGCGACGCAACCCGTGCGCTCCACAATGTCGCGCAGGCAGTTCTCGTACTGGCCGATGTTGCCCACCATGAACCCGCCGCCATGGATGAACACGAGCGCGGCAGACCCATCCTCGTGCCCCTCCGGCGTGAAGATGTGCAGCGGAATGCCCTTGTCGCCGAAGTTCATGACGACGGTCTTCTTGGCAACGTTCGCGCCCCTCACGACGTGGGTCTCCTTGTTGGGCGCGGAGCGCCACGCGATCACGTCCACCGGTCCGGCCGGCGCCGACCCCGCCGCAGGAGCCGCAGCGAGCTTCGCGTGCGCACGAGCATAGACGCGCGGATCGAGCACGTGCTCGCGGTCGTCACCCGGCACGGGCTTCAGCATCAGCCTCAGGCCGTTAGGCTCGACAACCTCCCTCGCGCCACTCTCAAGCACCTCAAGCTCGGAAGTGGGGTACTTCCTATCCTCGGCGCTCATGGCTAGCCGATCTTCAGCTCGTCGAGCCTGGCGTCGAGCTTGGCCATCTCGTCGGCGGAAAGCTCCCACTCGAACGTCTCGCAGTTCTGAATCGCGTGGGCGTCCGTGCGCACGCCCACGAGAGCGGTGCCCACGTACTCCTTCTGGGTGCTCCAGTTCACGGCAACCTGCGCCACGGGTTTGTCGTGGGCCTCGGCGATCTCGTCCATGACCTTGAGCAGCTCCTGGACGCGCGAGAACTTGGGCTCCCGAAAGTAGTCGTAGAAGCCACCGCGGACGTCGCCTTCCTCGAACTTCGTCAGCTCGCGGAACTTGCCCGACAGGATGCCCGCGCCAAGGGAGCCATAGGTGAAGGAGTCGATGCCACGCTCGTAGCCCCACTTGATGAGGTCCTCGGAGGAGCGGTCAACCATAGAGTAGGGCGGCTGCTGGACGTCAATCTGAGCGACCTTCTCGCACTCCTCGATCATCTCGGTCGTGAAGTTGGAGACGCCGATGTGGCGAATCTTGCCCTGCTCCTTGAGGAGCTGGAGGGCGCACATCGTCTCGGAGAACGGAGTCTTAGCGTCGGGCCAGTGCACGAAGTAGAAGTCGATGTAGTCGGTGCGGAGGTTGCGCAGCGAGCTCTCGACCTCCCTCATGATGTTCTTGAACGAGGAGTCGCGGTCATAGCCGGCGGCGCTGGTGATCAGGCCAACCTTGGTCGAGAGCAGGTAGCTCTCTCTGTCGACGCCCCTGAGCGCGTTGCCGACGACCTTCTCGGACGTGCCGTTGCCATAGCACGGCGCGGTGTCGATGAGGTTGACGCCGTGATCGAGCATGGTGCGGATGGCGGACATGCTGGCGGCGTCATCGTTCTCACCAAAGGAGTCGCCGCCGATCGCCCAGGTGCCCACAGCGAGCTGGGAGACGTCGACATCGGAATTCTTGAGGTGCGTGTAGCGCATGTTCTCTCCTTCTAATGGGGCGGCACGCGTCGAATGTCCTCGATCGCGTGCCGCCGGGAATTGCCTTAAACAAGCTTCGAATGATCCGGAAGCCGCCCTACACGATGCCCACGAGGCCGAGGACGAGCGCCAGAATCATGATGCCAACCAGGATGATGTTGACGTTCACGTTCTTCTTGCGCAGGAGCCAGAGGACGACGAGCGTAAGCCCCAGGGGCACGATGCCCTTGAAGATCGAGTCGAGGTAGGTCTGGATCATGACGGGGTCAGAGTCCTGAACCGGAATGGACAGGATCGTGTTGAATTGGACGTTCGCCGCAGTCATGGCACCGATCATCACGAGGCCAACCGTGGAGGTCGCCTTGGTGATGAGCTTCATGAGACCACCCTCGTACATCTCGGAGATGAAGTTGGTGCCCATGCTGAAGCCGAGGTAGGTCATGAAGTATCGGCAGAGGATCGACGGGATGTTGTAGATCAGCAGGAACATGATCGCGCCGAGGGGCGAGCCGCTCATGGCGAGGTTGATGCCAATGCCGGCAGCGATGACACGCAGGACGCCCCAGAAGATTGCGTCACCGATGCCGGACATCGGGCCCATCAGGGAAACCTTGATGCCGTCGATGGACTCGGTGTCGAAGTCTTCGTGCTGCGAGTTCTCCCTCTCCATGGAGGCGACGAGGCCCATGGCGAACGTGCCGACGTTCTGGGTAATGTTGTACCAAGTCGTGTGACGCTTCATGGCTTCGGCACGGGCCTCGGGGTCATCGGCGTAGTAGCGGTTAAGCGCGGGCTGGACGGAGTACAGCCAGCCGTCGGCGCCAGCCTTGACGGAACCGCCGGCGCAGGAGGCGAACACGGAGAAAGAGCGCAGGAAAATGCTGTTGAGCATCTTCTTGTCTTCAGGGCTCACATTCTTGGTCAGGTTGCTCATGCGAAGAAATCCTCCTCGTCGCTGGTTACAGAGTCGTTGGAAACGGTCTGGGTGGCCAAGCCCTTCTTGGTGAGATCGAAAATCTCCTTGTCGCGGAGGGCGGAGGCAACCGCGATGATGACGCCGAGAACCGCGATGGCGATCATCGGGAGGCCGAGGTACTGGTAGAGCGTGAAGCCCAGGAAGAAGTAGATGCTGAGCTCGGTGCTCCACAGCATCTGGAGCAGGAGCGCCATACCAACGGCGGGCAGGAGGGCGCCCACGGCGTTGAGGCCGCTCATGACATTGGCCGGAATCTGGTTGACGATAGCGGCAACGGGCTCAGCGCCAAGGTAAACGCCGAGGAAGGCGATGAGGCCAAAGGCGGCGTACTTAACGAACCGGAGAACGAAGTGCTGAAGCGCGAGGCCCTTCTCGTTGCCCTCGGCGGCCATCTTGTCAAAGGTGGCGGCGAAGAAAGCGAGGAACACGTTGTTCATGAAGATCGAGAGGAACGCGGTGACGACGCCAACGGGAACGGCCAGCGTGATGGCGGCGCCTTGGTCGATGCCGGCGCCAACGGTGAAGGCGACGGCGAGGGCGGTCGCGGTAACGGGCTCGGCGGAGATGGCGCCACCGATGTTAACCGCGCCCATGAAGATTGCCTCGAGAGAGGCACCGATGATGACACCGGTCTTGACGTCGCCCATCAGAAGCCCCGCAACGAGGCCGACCACGAGAGGACGCTCGATCATACACTGACCGAGAACCCAGTTGCCGCCGTAGCAAATCAGCACGGTCAACCAGGCCATTACTGCTAACCCAATCATTTGACTTCCTTTCTCTCATTTCATTTGACCGCCTGGCCAAATCCCCTTATTTCTCCGCCGCCTCGATCAGACTCTTGAGAGGAGTCTTGGGATTGGACGGGATAAGCTGATGGAAAACCGGAATACCCTGCTCGCAAAGCTCCTTCGCGGCCTCGAGCTCATCCGGGTTGAGCATGATCGTGGAGTTGAGGGCGACCTTGCTATCCGGATCGGACTTGTCGAAGCGGCCGACATTGGCAACGTTCACGCCCTCGATCTTGCCCGGTGCGCCTTTAACGAGCTCAAGCACGTCACGCACGCAGTTGGTGAGCGCGAAGATGCGCATGGAGTCCGCACGCGGATCGTTCGCGATGCGGCAAGCATCCGGAACATCCTTGACGAGGAGCTTCTGGCCCGCCGGCGTACCCATGGAAAGCGTCATGCGAAGGGCATCGCTCTCCACGGCGTGCCTGTTGGCGACGATGATCCTGGTGGTGTTGAGCTCCTTGGTCCACACCAGGGCGACCTGCCCGTGAATCAGACGGTCATCGACTCGAACCTGAACAATCATTGTTTCCTCTCCTTACTTATTAGTGCTCTCTAATCGAAGAAGTCTCCGTCGGACCCCTCGTTGTCCGCGGCCTTGCTCGGAGGCTCGACGACCTGCATCGTCGCCCTCGCCAGCTCGACGCTCTGCTTGATCGAATCTGCCGTGACCGGCTCAGCGCCGAGGAGCGCCTCGATCACGAGGCCGAGGTTCATACCGGTAACATGGACGATCCCGCGCTTCTCCGGCTCCATGAGGACGACCTTCTGGAAGACGGAGCCACCGTAGATGTCGGTGAAGATGATGGCCTCGTCCTCAGGGCCCACCGAGTCAATAAACGCCTGGATGCGAGGGGTGAAATCGGAGTCGTCCACGTAGCAGTCAACTGCTTCCACCATGTCCTCCATACCGGTCAGGATCTCGATCGAGCTCCTGATTCCGCTTGCGAGGTGACCGTGCGACGCGACAAGAACTTTCTTCATCGAGTCTCTCCTAGAGCGAATAGTGGTTGGGGTTCAGAAGCTGGATCTTGCTTGCGACGAACGCGCGCATGTCGGGGGCGGCGTCCATCAGGAGGCCAACGCCGTTGCCGTCGTTCTTGCCGGAGCTGATGTCCTTCTCGAAGGCGCGGTACATGGAGCGGAAGTACTCCGTGGCGATGTTGAACTTGCTCATGCCGAGGTTCACGGCCTCCTGGAGCTGCTCGTCGGGGATGTCGGAGCATCCGTGCATGACGAGGGGACGCTGACGGCCTCCCTGCAGGCCTTGATGCGCTCCATGTCGAGGTTCGGGACCTTGACGTAGGGGCCGTGGGCGTTGCCGACGGCGATGGCGAGCGAACCACAGCCGGTGCCCTCGACGAACTCCTCGGCGAGGTTCGGGTCGGTATAGTGGTCGCTGTTCACGAAGTCGTTGGCGTCGGAGCCGTTGCCGACGTGGCCGAGCTCGGCCTCGATGTCAACGTCGAAGATCTTGGCGACCTGGACGACGTCCTTCGTGAGCTGGAAGTTCTCCTCATAGGGAAGCGAGGAGCCGTCGACCATGACGGAGGGGAAACCGGCCTTGACGCCCTTGACGGCGATCTCGTAACCAGCGGAGTGATCCTGGTGGACGGCGACGGGCACGCTCGCGCGCTCGGCGTAATAGCGGGCGGCGAAGGCGATGATGTCGAGGGCACAGTGGTCCTCGAAGCCGGGCCAGTACTGGATGATGATAGGCATGTGCTCATCCTCGGCGGCCTGGATCGCATAACGGATGGTCTCCGTGTTGATGACGTTGATCGCGGGCACGCCATAGTGGTGCTCGGTCGCATGTTGAAGAAGCTCGTTGACCTTGATGAGAGACATCTTTGTCTTCCTTTCACTTGGATAACCATTGGATTGGACAGTTCTCAGCTCGTCAGCTGGTTGAACACGAAGAGAAGCGCGAAGCAGGCAGGCGCTTGCAAAACGCGGTGGAGCCTATGCGGCCGACTGGCCCTCAGGCTGTGGCGCTGCGCTTCGACGCCACAGTACGTACGCCACAAAAGCAACGACCGCAGCAATCGTTGAAGCGAGGGCGAAGGCAAGAAAACCCGCGTGCGTGCCGAGCGCGTCGCACGCCCAACCGCCAAACAGGTTCGCAACCACGACGGACAGACCGCTCTGAACCATCGCGAAGGCGCTCTGACCTCGAGCGCGACAATCCTCGTAAGTGTGGTTGGCAATGTAGGTAACGCAGGAGTAGTAGACGGTCATGTAACTCACGCTCTGCAGCAGCTGGCCGCAGATCATGACCGGGACGATGCCGGTGCCCACGAGCACGAGCCTGAGCGCCGCCATGAAGCAGGAAAAGATCAGGAGGTTCATCTCGCCGAAGCGCCTGACCAGCTTGGAGGAAACGAGCAGGATGGGGATCTCGCTCGCAGCGGAGACCGCACTCAGGACGCCCACGAGGTTCTGACCCTCGCCAAGCTCGACCGCGTAGCGGCCCAAGAACGCCCCGATGAAGCCAATCGCGGCCGAACTGATGAAGGCGAAGACCAAGACGAAGGCGATCTCATTGCTGGTAAACAGCGAGAGGAGGCCCTTTCCGTGGGAGACCTTGGGATCGTCCGCGGCATTGGCGCGAATTCCCGCCTCGGGGAGGCGCCACATGTGAGCCGCGAAGACCACCAGCGCGGCAGAGACCACCGCGAACTGGATTTGAGGAGCCATGTCGAGCAGCCGACCGACGATCAGGACGACGATGGCATAGCCGATAGTGCCACCCATGCGAATGCGAGAAAAGTCCAGGCCAGAGCGATCCGCGAGCTCGATGACGAGGGAGTCGCTCAGGGGCAGGAGCCCCGAGAAAAACGCCGAGAACGCAAAGGTTACGAGAAGGACCGGGACGAACGTCGACGCCAGGTAATACAGCGGAGCGAGTACCGCCGCCGCAAGGCAGAGGATCACGATGACCGCGCGGCGGCGCCCGAGCTTGTCGGCGATCGTCGACCAGAGCGGCTGGATGGCGAGCGCACACACCGGGGTCGCCGCGAGGAGGATGCCGGTCTGGGCTGCGCTGAGGCCGAGGCTCGTGTAGTGAGCGGAGAGGAACGGCGAGTACACGCCCGCGCAGACCCAGTAGAGGACGTTCGCGAAGAACAGCGAAGTCATGCTTGCGTTTGTCCTGGCGTTGTGCATCGTGCTTCTCCCTTCTTGCTCGCCGGGTGCCTGTCTGGGCTTCGAAGTGATTCGCCATCTAGCGTGAAACGAAGTTGTGAGGCGTTGGAACAATGTTCTTTTGTTTCATCGTTTTCGTGCCGTTGTTTCACGGCTCATAAGATAGCAGCTCAAGATGAGATTGCGCCGGGGAAGCACCGATTTACCGTGAACGGTAGGAAATCAGCGGTGAAACGCTATTTCACCGCTTATGAAACATTTTGCTTTATTTTCACCTCTCTTGACCTAAGATACAAAGCAAACTAGGGCCAAGGAGTAACCATGGATAAGACAGGAGATGTGCTCAGCCACATCTGCGCGGTCATGAGCAGCCTATCCCCCTCGGAGAAGGCAATCGCAACGTATGTGCTCGACCACCCGCCGGACGTCGCAACGATGACCGTCCGCGAACTCGCCGCAGAAACCGGTACGTCACCGGCGTCTGTTTCGAGGTTCGCAAGGACGCTTGACTACCGAACCTATTCGGACATGCGTCTGGCGCTCGGCATATCCATCAGCAGGGCCTCCGGCGAGGAAAAGGCCACGGGCGGCAAGGTTACTCTGGACGACGTCGAGGGCTCCATTAAGTACGTCCTGTCTCACAAGGTCAAGGAGCTCTCCCAAACCGCCTCGCTCATTGACTCCGATGACTTTTCGGCAGTCGTCAATCTGCTCCACAACGCCAACCTCGTCCTGATTGCGGGCGTCGGCAACTCGATTAGCATGGGCGTAAACGCGGCGTTCAAGCTCTCACAGGTTGGAGTCAGGGCGTTTTGCCCCAGCACCACCGATGCCATGGTCTCCGCCGCAACCAGCCTCAAGGAGAATGACATCCTGCTCGTCATTTCGACGTCCGGATACTCGAAGCGCCTCGTCAACATATTCGACTCTGCCGAGGATTCGAACACCCCCATCATCATGATCACAGACAACCCGGATACGCCGCTCGCGAAGCGTGCCACGTATATCATCCGAGCCATCTCGCGAGATCAGGCCATCACCGGAACCGAGGTCGCCTTCTCGCACAGCTCGATCAACTTCGTCATCGAGCTGCTGTTCCTCTTCCTGACCTCTTGCTGGGATGACCCGGTAGAGTTTAACAGGATCATCTCGAAGAATCTCTTGGGAGACAGGCAATACAGCTAGGACGACGCACACCGGCTCACCGACGCCCAGACCGAAACGGGAGGACCCCTTGATAAAGCTCATCCTCGCAGACATGGACGGGACCCTGCTGCCGTTTGGCTCAAGGGTCGTATCGGAGCGCACGCACAGCGCAATTCTTTCGGCGCTTGATGCGGGCATCGCGTTCGGCCCCGCAAGCGGCCGCGACTACGCCGACCTGGCCGATGCCTTTGACGGCGACGCGCGCTGTTTCTCGACCGGCATCATGGCCAACGGAAAGAAGGTCTTCTCCAGCGGCGAACTCGTATTCAAAAAGACGCTCTCGACGGAGGCCCTCGTCAAGCTCGATAGCGCCGTACGCCCCTACGCGGGGACGTCACTCTGGCTAGTCGCCGATGTCGATGAGACAGGCATGCGCTGCGAGCAGTTCCTCTGCGCCGTCGAGCCTGGCGACGAATTCGCCCTAGAAATCGTTAAGGACTCCGGAAGAGACATGGCGCTCGGAGACGTGCCCACGAACCGTGACGTCATCACCGCCGGCATCTTCGTCAACGTCAGCTCCGCCCCGACGGAAGTCGTTCGGAGTCGATGCAAGGAAGCCTGCCCAGAGCTTGATTTCCCCTCGCCCGTCCCATTCTTCCTCGATGTTGTTCCAGCTGGCTGGAGCAAGGTAAACGGACTCGACGCGCTTCTCGGCAGCCTTGGGGTCACGCTGGACGAGGTCGCTTTTATCGGAGACTCGGAAAACGACGTGACGCTCCTCGAAAAGGTGCCGAACTCCTACGCAGTCGCGGGCGCGATGCCAGAGGCGAAGGCCGCGGCCCATCACCTGATCGGGGACGCAGCCGAGGACTCCGTCGCGAAGCTCATCGAACAGATTGTCCAGCAGCGAGGCTAGGGTTCCGCCAGCGTGGCATTCGCCGCGCGCCTCGTCATCCGTTCGTGGCGCGCTACCTCGTGACGATCCAGAGCGTGGTCATCGTCGCGACGCCGATGCCTACGATGAGCGCGACCCACAGGACGCGGACCACGAGGTTCATGTCGCCCGCCACCGCCATGTCGTTCGCGTGCCAGAACCAGCTCTCGTTTGCCTTGCGCATGATGCCCTCCCTTAGCCTCGATTACGCCATCTATGGTCGAGCAATCGCAGGTCACGTGCCATGGATTTGCCCTACGCCCAGCTTTCAGTTCTGTAAGGCGGCGGGAGCCCGTGCGAGGCCCCGAGTCCTGAGGCTGTTGCAATGAAAATGGAAATCAAGGAGCACGCATCAATCATATGGGTTCCTTTCGAGGATAAGGGTAAACGAAGCATCCATCATATAATGGAGCGACGCAACCAGAGAGGTCACCCATGGAATTTTACGCAAGCTGCCCCGAGGGCTTTGAGTCCGCACTCGCCGATGAGCTTAAACGCCTCGGGCTTTCGCATGTTCGCCGGCTGAAGGGCCGCGCCACATTTGAGGGCGAGCTCGAAGAAGGCTACCGCGCCTGTCTGTGGTCGCGCCTGGCGAGCCGCGTGTTTGCGGTGCTCGGGCGCTTTGAGGCGCAGGATGCCGATGAGCTGTACGATAGCGTTTACGATATCGCCTGGGAGAACATCGTCCGCCCCGGCGCCACCATTGCCATCACCGCCCGCGGCGTGACCGAGCAGCTGCGCAACACGCGCTTCTCGGCCCTGCGCGCCAAGGACGCGCTGTGCGACCGTCTGGCCGAGGCCACGGGCCGTCGCGCCGACGTCGATGCCGCCGACCCCGATGTTCACCTACTGCTTTCGCTGCGCCAGCGCCGCGCGAGCATCAGCCTGGACCTTTCGGGCGACCCGCTGTTCAAACGTCTGCCGCCCGCAGCGACTCGTGCCGGCGAGGGCGCGCACGTGCTGCGCCCCGACTACGCCGCCCTGGTGCTGGCGCAGGTCGGCTGGACCGCACTGTGCGAGCGCGAGTTGACGGCCGACGATTACGAGAATGAAGCCCTTCCCACGCTGATCGATGCCTCGTGCGCCGGCGGCGGCCTGTTACTGGAAGCCGTGAACATTCTGACCGACCGCGCCCCAGGCGCCGCACGTGAGCGCTGGGGCTTTGAGGGCTGGCAGCTGCACGACGCCGCTCTGTGGGAGCAGCTGCTTGCCGAGGCGCGCGAGCGCGAGGCGGCAGCGCGCGAGCGTCAGGCGCGCATCGTGGCCGTAGACATCGACCCCGCCGCCCGCAAGACTGCCGAGCGCATGGTCAAGTGCGCCGGCTACAAGCGTTTTGTCGACTTTTGTGCCGCCAAGCCCGCCACCGTGCTGGACCATGCGGGCGCCGTCGCCGGTGCCGCCCTGGTCGCGGACACGACCGAGACCCCGCTTTCGCTCATGCACGATGCCATGACGCTCATCGGCGAGCTGCGCCGCGCCCCCGAGCTCGCTTCGGCGCCGGTCGCCGCTCTCACCCGCGATGGCCTCATGGCCCGCGCGCTCCACGCCGAGCCCGAACGCTCGATCGCCGTCATGCCCAATAACGAGGAGGCGGCTATTGAGGTTTGGCCCTCGCTCGACCACGCTGCCGCGGCATTCGAAGCTGCGACCAGTGCGGATGCCGAGGAGCAGACCGCAGACGCTCAAGACGAAGCCGCCAACACCCCCATGCCCGAACCTGCCGCCACACTCGACCTGGGCGACGGCAAGCCGCTGCCCGTGCTCATCCCCGAGTCGGAGCAGTTCGCCAACCGCCTGCGCAAGAATGCCCGTCTGCGCCGCAAGTGGGCCAAGCGCGAGGGCGTGAGCTGCTACCGCGTCTACGATGCCGACCTGCCCGATTACTCCGCCGCCATCGATCTGTACGAGGGCTGCCCGCAGACGCCGGGCCGTTGGCTCGTCATCGCCGAATACGCCGCGCCCAAGACCATCGACCCCGCGCTTGCCCAGGCCCGTATGCTCGACATTCTTGCCATCGCGCCGCGTATCCTGGATGTTCCGGCCGAGCACGTGCACGCCAAGGCCCGCATGCGTTCGCGCGGCGGCTCGCAGTACGGCAAGCAGGGCGCCGGCAAGGGCGCATCGGGCGAGCGCGCCAACATCGCGCGCCGTCGCCTGCCGCTCATCGAAGAGGGCGGGCTCACCTTCGCCGTCAACTTTGACGACTACCTGGACGTCGGTATCTTCCTGGATCACCGCGTCACCCGCAACCTAGTGCGCGAGCACGCCAAGCAGGCGCGCCGCTTCCTCAACCTGTTCGCCTACACCGGCACTGCCACCTGCTACGCGGCAGACGGCGGCGTAGAGGAGACCGTGACGGTCGACCTCTCCAACACCTATCTGGACTGGGCCGAGCGCAATATGCGTCAGAACGGCTTTGTGGGGCCGCAGCATCACTTTGTGCGCGATGACGTGCTCGCCTGGATTCGTGACCAGCGTCAGACGCGCAACCGCTGGGACCTGATCTTTGTCGACCCGCCCACGTTCTCGAACTCGTCCAAGATGGGCCGTCGCACCTGGGATGTCCAGCGTGACCATGTTGAGCTTTTGGCCGGCGTGTCGCGCCTGCTCACACAGGGCGGACATGCCATCTTTAGCTGCAACCTGCGCGGCTTCCGCCCCGAGGCGCGCAAGCTCGCACGCGCAGGCGTGGTGCTACAGGACATTACGGCGCAGACCATCCCCGAGGACTTCGCACGCAACCAGAAGGTGCACCACTGCTATATCATGCGCCGCCTGCCCATCGAGGACGCCATGGCAGAGGTCGGCTTTAGCGCCGAGGAAATTGCCGAGCGAACCGAGGAGCTGCGTAACCCCGAAGCCCGCAAGCCTCGCGCGGCAGCACCCGCGCACGCGCAGGCCAGCAACGGCAAGTCCAACTTTGCCGGCAAACCCTCCCCTGCCGGCAAGCTCAAAAAGAAGAAATTCTACGCCAGCAAGCCCAAGGGCAAATAACAAAGTTGCGGTGGAATACGGACTGTTTTGCCTGGAATTAGGCAAGTTTAGACCGTATTTCACCGCGACTCATATTGAGATGGTGGTTGGCGATCTAGCCTTGGGTGACCAGTCGGTAACCGATGCCCACGTGCGTTTGGATATAGCGCGGATGCGCGGGGTCGGACTCGATCTTCTTGCGCAGCGTGCCCATAAAGACACGCAGGCTCGCCAGGTCGCTCTTAGTTGCCGTACCCCAAATCTCGTGCAAAATAAACTGGTGCGTCAGCACCTTGTCGGCGTTGTGCGCCAGCAGGCACAAGAGCTTGTACTCGATCGGCGTCAGATGCAGTTCCTCGCCATCCATCGTGGCGATGCCGGCATCAAAATCAATATGCAGCTCACCGGTATTGAACGAACCTTCGGAGGCAACGCCGCCCGTTTGCGCATACGAGAGACGCCTGAGCGTCGTGCGAATGCGCGCGAGCAGCTCCTCGACCGAAAACGGCTTGGTCAGGTAGTCGTCGGCACCAGCATCGAGCGCGCGGATCTTGTCCGCATCCTCGCTGCGCGCCGAGACCACGATAATCGGCATGCCCGACCATGCGCGCACCGACTCCACCACCTTGACGCCGTCCATATCGGGCAGGCCCAGATCGAGCAGCACAATGCTCGGCGTCTGCGACGAGGCGGCGGCGATAGCGGCATGGGCGGTCTCCACAGCCATATGGCGCAAGCCGTGCGCCTCGAGCGCGGCAACAATAAGATTGCGGACGGCGGGGTCGTCCTCAACGACCAAGATGAGCGGTTTTACGGCAGAGTTCGGCACAGCGCTACTCCTTATCAAACGAAACGTCGGCGGCAGGAAGCTCAATCGTAAAGACCGAGCCGTGCGGGTCCGCCGCGGCAACCTCTATGCTACCGCCATGCGCCAGCGCAATGGAGCGGCAGAGCGAAAGACCCAGGCCCACGCTGCGGTGACTGTCAGCCAGACCGTGGTTGGCGGTATAGAACGACTCGAAGATCCGCTCGCGATCCTCGGGTGCGATGCCCGGACCATCATCGGCCACCGAGCACGCCACGCGTCCATCGTCGACGCCAATCGAAATCACGATATGCGAGCCTGCGGGCGTATAGGTGATGGCGTTGTTCACCAGATTGACCACCAGCTGCACCATCAGACGCGCATCGACGTTGACGAGCGCCGGCTCGTCGCACGGCACCACCTTAAGGTCGTGCTCGCGCACGGCAGGGTTCACGTGGCGCAGTGCCTCCTCGACGATATCGTCCATGAGCTCGAGCGTGGTCGACAGATGCATGCCGCCACCCTCGAGCTTGGTGATAGCGAGCAGATTCTCGACAGTGGCGTTGAGCCATTGCGCATCCGAGCGAATGGACAGGAGCAGGCCGCGGCGCGTCTGGGCGTCGAGCACGGCGGTGCCGGTCGAGCCCTGGTCGAGCAGCACGTCGGCATTACCCGAAATACTGGTGAGCGGCGTGCGCAGGTCGTGCGAGATGGAGCGCAGCAGGTTGGCGCGCAGCTGCTCGTTTTTGGCGAGCACCGCCGCCTCCTCACGGGCCTCCATGGCGCGGGCGCGATCGAGTGCCAGCTCGCCTTCGCTCACGATGGCATCGGCAAGTGTCCGTTCCTCATGTGTCAGCACGTCGGGCTCGGCAACGATAGCCAGCACGCCCACCACCGAGGCGGGGTCGCCCGAGCGCACGAAGCCGTCGCCTGTGCGAACCGTCAGGTAGATGCCATAAAACGCCGATCCGCCATAGGTGGCATCGAGCGGCGTACCCACATAGGCGGACGCCGAGAGCCGCGGCGGCATCTGCGGCGCCAGCTCGTGCACCGGGGCGGCATCGCCCACGGCCGTGTACGTCGCACGCGGCAGCAGGTCATCGCCCTCGGCGTCGGCGCTGTACCACACAACCGGACAGCCCGAAAGACGCGCCAGCTGCGTGGCCATGGCGTGAACGATCTGATGCTGATCGGCGCACCGCTGCAGCATGCGGTTGGTCTCGAGCACCATATGCGTGCGGCGGTCGCTGGCGGCAGCCTGTGCCAAGGCGCGGCGCAGGGCCAACGCAATCGAGCTCGACACAAGCGAAACCACGAACATGATGAAGAACATGCCGGGATAGCCGCGGTCGATAAGCGACAGCGAGTAGCGCGGGTCGACAAACAAAAAGTTGTAGAGCGCCACGGCGGCAGCCGAGCTCAGCAAGCAATACAGGCGACTCCAGGTAAAGAATGCGCACAGCTGAACGGCGAACACATAGACGATCATGATGCTCGGCGCGAGACCCGGATGGTCGAGCAGCGCGCCCACAATCGTCGCCGCGACCAGCAGCCCCACCGATACGCAGGCGTCATACAGAGGAGTGCGGCGCGTCAGCGTTGTGCGCCGCCACCAAAAACTATCGGCAATATCGCCGTCCGTACGAACGTCCATCAGCGTCCCGCCCCTCTCTCAAAAACAAAAACCACCACAAAGGGGACAGGCACCCTTGTGGTGGTTTCCCCTTGTGGTGGTTCCAAGTGTAAAGCCTTTGCAACCTGCGGTCGTTAGACAAACAGCACGTGCGCGAGCAGTGCGCACACGCACGCCGCGACAAGCACCGTCACCACGATCGAAATCACGCGATCGGCCATGTCCATGTTGGCACGATTCGTAAAGAACCGATCTTCGGCGGCATCGGCGCGTGCCTCACGCACCATCTCGGCAGCAAGATCGCAACCGTCAAGCACCTTTGCATCCATGGTTTCCTCCCAGGACTCAATCCCCATCAATACAAGCCCGCCCGTTCGCAGACAAACCTCGAGCGTCGACTACGGGCGCTCGTTGGGGGCCAGGCGCTGCATCTTGTTCACGGCTTTGAACTTGGTGAACAGCGGCACGTACTCAAAGCTCACGTTGGAGTTCTCCAGGCCGTACCAACGCGCAGGCGTGCCGGCGGCGCGACGGATGATGTACTTGAGCGTGATGGCCGTACGCTCGCTGGGCTCCACATCGCTTTCGGGCGCCAGAAGCTTACGGATCAGGACGAACTTGAACGTGCCGATGTTACCCGGATCCTTGTAGACCGAGTAGTCATGCGTCTGCGGCGGCAACTCGCCGGTGGCAGCCAGGTCCTGAACAACCTGACGCAGGTAGGCATTGACGCGCTGGTTGATCTTGTAGCCCAGGTACAGATGCACGCGGAACACGTAGTCGGTGCCGAACGTCTCGACCGAATAGGCAAAGGTGTGCGGTTCGTCCATGGTCTCGACATTCACAAACCACCAGGCGCGGGCACGCTTGGGATGCTTGTCCAGAATCGAGTAGACGATGTCGCGGTCGATGTAATCGGTATGGGTGTCCTTGGTCAGGTACACGACGTTGTCGCTCATGCGCTCGTAACGGTCGTCGTCGCGCAGGCGCTTGAGCTGCGGCAGGTAGCTGCGCAGCGGCAGCAGCGTAAACTGGCGCTGCTCAACAGCCGTACCGTTGTACCAGCACACCATAACACCCATGATGAGTGCAGCCATGAGGATGGTGAAATAGCCGCCGTGGAAGAACTTGGTGAGCGAGCTCACGAAGAAGAAGCCTTCGAGCAAAAGGAAGAAGGCCGCGAAGATCCACGGAGCAACCTTGAGCTTGCGCTCCTCGTGCAGGTAGAAGAAGAGCAGCAGCGTGGTGCACATCATAGTCAGCGTAATGGCAAGGCCGTAGGCGGCTTCCATATGCGCCGAGTTCTGGAACAGCAGCACCACGATGACGCAGCCGACAAGCATGACGTTGTTGACCATGGGGATGTAGAGCTGGCCTTTGGTCTCGGCAGGGTAGAAGACCTGCATGTGCGGCATGAGGTCCAGACGGCTGGCCTCGGACACCAGCGAGAATGCGCCGGTGATGAGCGCCTGCGAGGCAATGATGGCCGCGACGGTGGAAAGGCCGACGGCAAAGGGACGCAGGCCCGGGGCGAGCATCTGGTAGAAGGGGTTGAGGTCGGCAATGCCCATGAGCTCGGGGCTGGCAGCGTTGTTCATAAGCCAAGCGCCCTGGCCCATATAGGACAGCAGCAGGCAGCACTTAACGAACGGCCAGGTAGCGTAGATATTGCCGCGGCCGACGTGGCCCATGTCGGAGTAGAGCGCCTCGGCACCGGTGGTGGCGAGGAAGCAGCTGCCCAGAATCATGATGCCCGCGTGGTTGTTGGGGCTCAACAAAAAGGCGATGCCGCGGAGCGGGTTGAGGCACAGCAGCACGGCGGGGTGCTGTAAGACAAAGAACAGACCCGTGCCGCCCAGGAATAGGAACCACAGCGTCATGATGGGGCCAAAGGCGTGACCGATCTTGGCCGTACCGATGCGTTGCACCAAAAAGAGCGCGATGATGATGGCGAGCGTAATGGCGACGACGCGGCCCTGGTCATCGCCCAGCACGGCATGGACCGCCGGGATGGTGCGCAGGCCCTCGATGGCCGTGGTAACGGTAACGGCCGGCGTCAGGATGCCGTCGGCGAGCAGCGCGGCGCCACCCAGCATGGCGGGGATGATAAGCCACTTGCCGCAGCGCTTGACCAGGCTGTACAGGGCAAAGATGCCGCCCTCACCATGGTTATCGGCACGCAGCGAGATCAGCACGTACTTGATGGTGGTCAGCAGCGTGACCGTCCACACGACAAGGGAGAGCGCGCCGAGCACGAACTCCTCCGTCACGCTTCCGATGCCGCCGTTGCCGGCAACGAGCGCCTTGGTTACATACATAGGGCTGGTGCCGATATCGCCATACACCACGCCCAGCGTGACGAGCATCGCCGAGATGCTCACAGGAATCGCAGCGTGCGAGGCTGCCTCCTTGGCCTTTTGTTCCATAAGCCGGTTTCCTCCCAACTTTAATGTTCGAAGGAATTATAGGTAATCGGCCCATGTTTAAATGCACTGTTTTCCCAGCTAGATAAAGATTTATACAGTCTTTAGGCTACCGCGGCGATATGGAATGTGACAAAGGGACTGTCCCTTTGTCACATTCGTCATTTTCCGAGCCAGTTTTTGAACCACCACTCCATGGAGCGGCTCATCTCGGCCATAAAGGGACTCGTGTGCTTGCGGGTATAGATGTCCACGACGCGCTCCCCCACCTCGCGGGCGTGCGGACGGAACATCGCGTCCATCTCGTCCACCTGCGCGTCCATGGTCGCGGCATCCGCACGGCAGTAGCGCTCCTCGTGCACCAGGTTCACCACGGGGTGTGCGATCGCCGGACGCTCCTTACGGGGCGTGCCGATGATGAGCATCGATAGCGGCATGGTATAGGGCGGCAGATCGAGCAGCTCGGCAACTTCCTCGGCATTCTCGACGATATCACCGATATAGCAGCTCCCCAGGCCCAGGGCCTCGGCGGCAACCACGGCGTTTTGCGCGGCGATCACGGCATCCTGAGCCGCGATGGCAAAGTCGCCCAAACCCGGCGCGCGGCGGGGCGCCTTGCCCGTACGCTCGACAAACTCGGGCTCAAAGCAGCCCACGTGCTCAAACAGATCGATCCACTTGGCATAATCGACCACAAATATTAGTGCCCAGGGCGCCTTGGCGATCATGGGCTGGTGGTCGCACAGGTCGGCCAGGCGGTCGAGCGTTGCCTGCTCGCGGACGCTCACGATGGAATACATCATCATGGCGCCCGCCGACGGCGCGCGGCTCGCCGCATGCAAGATCGCCGCCCGCTGCTCGTCGGTCACCGCCACGGGACGGTCGTCGTCATCACGCGCGAAGGCACGCGTGGACGAGCGGTGTTCCAAGATGTCCAGCGCCGCGTTGCCCGTAGTCTCGACCGGATAGCCGCCCGCGTCCACGCCCACAGCTCCGCCGCAGTACTCGGCGCCCGTCATACAAACCTGCTCGCTCATCGCCCTACCCTCGCCATTTCTTTAAGAAGCCTTTACGTTTCCGTGTAATTCCCGTCCATTATCGCGCAGGTCGCCACTACATTGCGCCACACCGCCGCACGTGCGCGTTAATATGGCTGGTTGTTGTGCGCAGCCACCAATTGCAGCGCATATCTTGGTAACAATCGGGTAAACCCCCGCTTTCGTACGTTTTAGTTTGTGAGGAGTCTCAGCATGTTCGCTGCCGCCATCTCGCTCGTCGGTCTTGCGGCGACCGTCTACCTTGTCTTGCGCGAGGCCAAGGCCATTTGCGCTCAGTCGGGCACCGTTGCCAAAAGCGCTCTTGGGTGGAGCGTCGCCTTCGGCCTGTTCCAGCTCTTTTTGACCATTTGGGGCGCCATTGGCCTCGTCGCCCAAAACGAGCCGCTCGCCTTTGTGATGCTCATCCTGACCAACGCCATCCTCACCGGCTGCGCTTGGGCCAGCATCGCACGCGACCGCATCGCCCCGCGCGTCTTTGCGTTCGCCAAGCCCGACGCCCCCGCCCCCACCGGCAAGCTCGCCCGCCTGCGCGGCGCCTTTGTGGGCAAACCACTCGTCGCCGCCGTCCTGTGCCTGCTGCTCGCCGGCGTCTTTGCGCTGCTGGGCATGGAGGTCTCGTCCAACCACGACTTTACCTGGGTCTACCCCCTGTGCATCCTGCTCGAGTGGGCCATCATCACCACGCTCATGGTCGGCCTGTTCTTCCTGTTCCAGCGCCACGGCGCAGCCCCCGCGGTCTTGGCCTTCGCCCTCTTTGTCCTGGGCATTGCCGAGTTCTTCGTCATCACGTTTAAATCCATGCCCATCCAGCCGGGCGACCTTTCGGCCATCTCCACCGCCGCTGCGGTCGCCGGCACCGGCTACACCTTCTCGATCTCGCTGTTCTGCGTGCTGTCCATGGGCTTTACCGCCATCGCCATGCTGCTATGCGAGTACGCCGGCCTGGTGGCACCGCACCGTCAGAAGGGCGCCGCCAACGCCAAGCGCATGCTGCTCACCAACCTGCTCGTCGCCGTGCTGTGCCTGGGCGGTGTGACCGCGCACGTCACGCTCATCGACTACTACAACACCCTCGGCATCACCGTCTACACCTGGCGCCCGCTCGAGAGCTACTGGCGCGAGGGCTACCTGCCTGCCTTTATTAGTGCGGCGCAGTCCATCAAGCCGCCCAAACCCGCCGACTACTCCGTCGACGATGCCAAGGCCACGCTCAAAAAGTACGCCAAGGCCTACGACAAGTCCGACGCCGCCAAGAGCGACGAGCGCACCGCCGCAAAGGACCAATTCGACAGCGAGAAGCCCACGGTCATCGCCATCATGAACGAGACCTTCTCGGACCTGTCCATCTACCAGAACATGCGCGCCGGCTACGAGGGCCCGCAGTACTTTAAGAACCTGTCCAACTGCCTCAGCCGCGGCAAGCTCTACGTGAGCGCCTACGGCGGCGGTACCGCCAATACCGAGTTTGAGTTTATGACCGGCAACTCCATGGCCAACCTGGGCTCGGGCGTGTACCCCTACACCATCTACAACATGGAGACGACCGGGAACCTGGCAGAGCAGTTCAAATCGCTCGGCTATTCCAACACGGCCATGCACCCCAACCACGCGACCAACTGGAACCGCGAGAACGTCTACAAGGACTTTGGCTTTGACCAGTTCCTGTCCATCAACGATTTCCAGGGAGCCGACACCCTGCGCGGCATGGTGACCGACCAGGCTACCTACGACAAGATTCTTGAGCTGCTCGACCAGAACGCCGATCCGCAGTTTATCTTCGACGTGACCATGCAGAACCACTCGGGCTACGATACGGGTCTGCTGCCGGTCGACAAGCAGATGCACCTGAACATCGACACGACCGATCTGGATGCCAAGACCATCGAGGACGGCACGCTGTCCGATGTCGACGAGTACGTCTCGTGCATTGAGCAGTCCGACCAGGCGCTGCGTTACTTCCTCAACGCCCTGAACAAACTCGACCGCAAGGTGGTCGTGGTGTTCTGGGGCGACCATCAGCCGTTCTTCCCGTCCAAGTTCAACGACAAGTGGTTTACCGGCGAGGACGACGCCACCCACCAGGAGCGCTTGTGGCAGACCGACTACATCATTTGGGCTAACTACGACGTTGCCGGCTGCAACCAGACGAGCGAGGTCGACGACCTGTCCACCAACTACCTGTCCACCCAGCTTATGCAGCTGATTGGCGCGCCTCTCTCCGACTATCAGAAGGCGCACATGACGCTGCGTGAGTCGCTGCCCGCTATCAACTCCGTGGGCTACGAGGACGCTAGCCTGCGCTGGGCGCTCTCCTCCAACGTCACCGGCGACGACGCCGCTGCCGCAGCCGCCACCAAGGCGCGCGAGGATTACGCCAAGATGCAGTACTACGAGATGTTCCGCGACGGCAAGAACGTGTACACCGAGCACTTCCAGACCGAGGCCAACGAGACCGACCCCAACCTGGCGCCGGGTACGACCAAGATCAAGTAACGGGGTCGGGGGCCCGAATCGGCGGCAGGCGGAGGTACGGGAAAGGTCTGCTGCTCAAACAGTCCTGCGCAAGACGGGGGCCACATTAAGTGGCCCCCTTTGCGTGCGGAACTCGCGACAGACCTTTCCCGTACCTCCGCCTGCCGCCGCCCCTCACCCGTTGCGGGTTGAGTGGGCTGATGAGAGACTGCGCTCGCCCCATTGCAGATGCGTGGCCTGTCATGCGTATCGCGGAAACCGCGTCCCACTCTGAATGCATCCAGCGAACGCGTGCGAGTGTGTTGTCCAGAACGGTCTCGTCATCGGGGTTATGGAAAATGTCACCCCAAATGCTTGCCACGGTTGCGCCCACGTGTGTCAAGAAAAAAGCCTCGGGGATTTCGAGGCTTTCACGTTTGTATTGTTTTGCACGAAGGACCGCGGACGGCGAAGCTACTCGCCCAGCACGGCCTTCTTTGCGGCTGTGGCCATGTTATCCAAATCTTCCTTGGTGGGATGGTCCTTTGCGGCAAACCAGTTGTCGAGCAGCATCTTATAGCGCGCGTTTTCGGGTTCTTGCTCAAGCATCGCCTCATAGCGCTGCTTGACCGCGGGGCCCATCTTGCCCTGGCACATCGCCCAGCCCGCAAGCTCGGCATCCTCGGCCAAGTTAGACGATACGCGGTCGATAATCTGTCTGAAGTACTCCTCGCTCGCGCCAAAACCGCAGGTGCCAAACAAAAAGACGCGCTTGCCATGCAGGGCGGAAAGCAGCGCGGCAACCGAAGACGAGCAGGTGCCCTTGTCGCACCAAAAGCCAACGAGCACCGTGTCGGCCGCGCAGGCGCCCTGCGCCTCGAGCGCAACCTGATCTGCGTCCGCATCGTCGCTCAACGCCGCGGCATGGACAAACTCAACGCCCGCAGCCTGCAGAGCGCGCTTGATCGCGCCCGAAACCATCCTGGTATTACCGCTCTTGCTGTTAACCACCAAAGAGCACGTCATAGTCACGTTGCCTCGTTTCCCCCAAAACTAAAGCCACTAATGCAATTTATTAGATGAATATCTTAGTACTAACGTGACAGATGTAAACCACCGTCTGTCGATTGGCGACGCAGACGACATCTTTGGACAGATTTCGAACAGTATGTGCTTCGGATTGAAACCGCCGCAGAACGTTTCACGAATGGCCGAAAAACTGTTTCACAAAACGCCGTCAAATTGTTTCATATATTATCGTTAATTTGTTTCACGAAATACCGTCAAATTGTGTCATGGTTTTTCGTCAAAATGTTTTACGCGCTGGTAAGATGCTATAAAACAAAATGTTTCTTTGGATGGCGGGAAGTACGATGACTAGGTATATGAGTAGATGTATCGATCGCTCAATCGAACGCGATCTTGGCATTTTTGGTGCCGTGCTCATTCAGGGACCGAAGTGGTGCGGAAAGACGACTACGGCCCAGCGATTCGCTGAATCATCGCTGTCTCTCTCCGACCCTGCCGGAGACTTTGCCGCACTGCAGCTTGCCAGGATCGACCCAGCTCAAGCAATAGTCGGCGCAACGCCGAGACTCATCGATGAGTGGCAGGAAGAGCCAAAACTGTGGGACGCAATACGTTTCGAATGCGATCGTCGGACCGGTGAGCCAGGGCAGTTTTTGCTTACGGGGTCAGCAACACCAAACGACGCCGACCAACCGATGCACAGCGGCATCGGGCGCATATCACGCTTGCGCATGGAAACAATGACTCTGGCCGAACTCGGGGTTTCCTCAGGGGCGGTCTCGCTCGAATCGCTGCTTAACGGATGCCCCATCAAAGCGGCACTTGGATCCATCAACGGCATCGCCGATATCGCCGATTTGCTATGTCGTGGTGGTTGGCCTCAGGCGGTTGGCAAGACGACTGCCGATGCAATGCGCATATCCGCTGCCTACATCGACGGCGTTTGCGAATCGGATGTTTCGAGGGTTGACGGCGTGAAGCGTGACCCGGAGAAAGTCAGGGCTCTTCTGTCTTCGCTTGCACGCAACGAATCCACTCTTGCCGGCGAAAAGTCTCTTGAGAAAGACCTAGGCGGTGATGTATCGAGAAGTACGCTGCGGCGCTATACGGATGCCTTGCGCAGAATACACATCATCGATGATATCCCGGCTTGGCATCCGGCGCTCAGGTCTCCGGTAAAGCTGCGGCAAAGTGCGAAAAGACACCTCGCCGACCCTTCGCTTGCCGTCGCACTGCTCGGAGCAAATCCGGAGTCATTGGCATCCGACCCGAAGACGCTGGGACTGCTCTTCGAATCCCTCGTCCTGCACGACCTTAAGGTCTATGCAGCCGCAAATGACTCATCGGTGTCCCACTACCATGACGCCGACGATCTCGAGGTCGATGCCGTTATATGCAGGCGCGATGGAACTTGGATTGCCGTGGAAGTAAAGCTCGGAAGTCCGCAGATCCCCGAGGCATCTGCAAACCTGCTTCGACTCGAGCGCAAACTTGTCGAGCGTGGCGAGAGACCACCCGCGGCCAAGCTCATCGTCATCGGGTTCGGCATGCCAGCCCATACAACGCCCGAGGGCATTATCGTTGCCCCCGTTGACACACTCGCGCCCTAGCGCTGCATTACATGCCCCAAGGGCTTGCTCACTGGGCGAACTGGCTGCGGTAGAGTTCGGCGTAGAAGCCGCCTGCCGCCAGCAGCTCGTCGTGCGTGCCCCGCTCGATAATCTGGCCGTCGCGCATCACCAGAATGCAGTCGGCGTTGCGGATCGTGCTCAGGCGATGCGCCACCACAAAGCTTGTTCGGCCGGCCATGAGCTCGTCGAATGCCGCCTGCACCTGCAGCTCGGTGCGCGTATCGATGCTCGAGGTCGCCTCGTCCAGCAGCAAGATAGCCGGGTCGGTGAGCATGACGCGCGCGATGCACAGCAGCTGCTTTTGGCCCTGGCTAAACGTGCCGCCACCCTCGCCGATGACCGTATCGTAGCCGCCTGGCAGCTGCACGATAAACTTATGCGCATGGGCGCGCTTGGCGGCCTCGACAATCTGCTCGCGCGTGGCATCGGGACAACCGTAGGCGATGTTTTCGGCCACCGTGCCCTCGAACAGCCAGGTATCTTGCAGCACCATGCCAAAGGCGCGGCGCAGGCTTGCGCGCGTGTAGTCACGCGAAGACCGGCCATCGACCATGATGCGTCCGGCATCGATATCGTAAAACCGCAGCAGAAGGTTGATAAGCGTTGTCTTTCCGCAGCCCGTGGGACCAACGAGGGCGAAGCGCATGCCGGGCTTAGCCTCGATGCAGATATCCTGCAGCAGCTTGCGGTCGGGCACGTAGCTAAAGTCCACATGCTCAAAGGTCACCTCGCCCCGCGGGGCGACAAGTTCCACGGCATCCGCCGCATCGGGCTCCTGCTCGCGCGCATCGAGCAGCGCAAACATACGGCGCGCCGAGGCATACGCCGTCTGGATCTGCGTAATGACGTTGGTAACCTCGTTGAACGGCTTGGTGTACTGGTTGGCGTAGGACAGGAAAATCTGCACGCCGCCCACCGTAAGCGCCGCCGGCACGCCCGTGATCACGCCCACGCAGCCAATCACAGCGACCACGGCGTAGATGATGTTGTTGATAAAGCGCGTACCGGGGTTAGAGAGCGAGCCCATAAACTGCGCGCGTTCACCTGCCGTATAGAGCTCGGCGTTGAGGGCGTCGAAGCACGCTTGGGCGTTCGGGCCGTAGGCAAACGCATCCACCAGCTTTTGCTCGCCCACATACTCCTCGATATGACCGCCCAGCTGACCCTGAATACGCTGCTGGGCCGTAAAGCTCTTGTTGGAGAGCTTGGCGATGGCGCCGGCTGCAAAAATGGAAAGCGGCGTGACGAGCACCACCACGAGCGTCATGGTCAGGTTGATGGAGAGCATAAACGCGAGCGTGCCAACAATGGTGATAACGCCGGTAAAGAGCTGGGTAAAGCCCTGCAGCAGACCGTCGCCCACTTGGTCGACATCGTTGACCACGCGGCTCATGAGGTCGCCGTGGGCATGGCTGTCGATAAAGCTGAGCGGCATGCGGCTGAGCTTGTCGCTCGCCTCCACGCGCATGTCGCGCACCGTCTCGTAGGACAGGCGGTTGACGCAGTAGCCCTGCAGCCACTGGAAGGCCGCAGCACCTACGACGACAATCGCGAGCTTGGTAACGAGCGGCAACAGCACGTCAAAGTCCACCTGCCCGGCGGCAACGATCAGGTCGATGCCCTCGCCGATGAGAATAGGTGTGTAGAGCTGCAAAATCACGGAGATAGCGGCACTCACAAACGACGCTACAAACGAAACACGGTGCGGGCGAACATAATCCAGCAGGCGGCGGGTCACCGCACCCACGGGATAGCGCTCGGGATTGCCGGGATGGCGCGAACCGTCGCCCAGGTCGTTGAGGCTATCGTTGCCGGACACGTTGGCCGTCATCGTGGCGACCGAACCGGAAGAAGTATACGGATTCATTTAGCAGCCCTCCTTTGCGCAGACGAATGCGGAGGCGCACGCGGCGCCTGGGGCAGGCGCAGGGCTTGGAGCGGACGCGGGCGCCGTGCTCCCCTGCTGACCCTCGAGCTCCTCGCGGCGCAGCTGCGACTGGCAGATCTCTCGGTAGAGCTGGCAGCTTGCATACAGCTCGTCATGCGTGCCCAGGCCCGCAACCGAGCCGTGATCGAGTACGCAGATCATGTCGGCGTCGCGCACGGTCGAGACGCGCTGGCCCACAATGACGGTCGTCAGCGGTAGCCCGCCCTCGGCGGCTCCGCGCACGCTGCACTCGCGAATGGCATGGCGAAGCGCCGCGTCGGTCTTAAAGTCGAGCGCCGAGGCAGAGTCGTCCATGATCAGGACCTGCGGAGAGCCCACCAGGGCACGTGCGATGGTCAGGCGCTGACGCTGGCCACCGCTAAAGTTCTTGCCGCCCGCTTCGACCGGGGCGTCGAGCCCCTGCGGCTTGTTGCGCACGAACTCGCTGGCCTGCGCCATATCGAGCGCCGCCCAAAGCTCCTCATCGGTCGCGGCTTCATCGCGCCAGGTCAGGTTGCTGCGGATGGTGCCGCTCACCAGCGACGCGCGCTGCGGAACGGTCGCGACCACATGACGCAGCTGGTCGAGCGGCCAGGCGCGCACGTCGGCACCCATTACGCTCACGCTGCCGATGCTCGCGTCGTACAGGCGCGAGATAAGCGAGACGAGCGTGGACTTGCCGCTGCCCGTGCCGCCGATAATACCGAGCGTTTTGCCCACCGGCAACTCCAGGGTCACATCGCTCACGGCATTTGCCGCGCCCGCGCCAAACGAAAAGCTCGCATGGTCAAAGCTCAGCGCGGGGACCGGGGCGTCAACGTCCGCCGCAGGCCCCTGGGGCAGCTCGACCGGCTGGTTGCCCTCGTCGGTGATGCTCGGCACGCAATTGAGCACCTCGTTGATACGCGACGCACTGGCGCTCGCCTTGGTAAAGACCACGACCAGGTTGGCGACGTAGACGATGGAGGTAAGGGTCTGCGTCATGTAGTTCACAAACGCCATGACCTGGCCCTGCGTAAGCTCGCCCACGTTGACCTGGATGCCGCCCACCCACAGGATGGCGCACACACCAAGGTTCATCACCAAAAACGTTACGGGGTTAAGGATCGACGAGAGCTTGCCCACCGCGATGGCGGTATGAGCCTGGTCGTCGGCGGCTTGGGCAAAGCGCTCGCGCTCGTGGTCCTCGCGCACAAACGCACGGACCACGCGGGCGCCCGAAAGCCCCTCGCGGCAAATGAGCGCGATGCGGTCGAGCTTTGCCTGCAGCTGCTTGTAATACGGAATGCAGCGCGCCATGACAAACCAAAACACCAGGCCGATAGCGGGCGTGCAAATCAAAAAGATGATGCCGAGCTTAAGGTCGATGGCAAGGGCCGCGACCATGGAGCCCACCGCTAGGAAGGGCCAGCGGATGAGCATGCGCACGCCCAGCGCCACAGCGAGCTGCACCTGGTTGACGTCGTTGGTGATACGCGTGATGAGCGACGGCGTGCCAAAACGGTCGAGTTCGGCATAGCTCAGCTTGTTGATATGCTGGTAGAGCGCGCCACGAATGTCGGTGCCCATGCCCTGCGAGGTGAGCGCCGCCATCTTTTGGCAGACGAGCGTAAACGAGATGCCGATCACAGCCATGGCGGCAAGCAGCATACCGTAGTGGATAACGGCGTTCACGTCGTGCGCCCCAATGCCCTTATCGATCATCTGGGCAATCACCAGCGGCGTCAGCAGGTCAAAGATCACTTCGATTAGCTTGCACGCAGGGCCGATCACCATATATCGGCGAAACTTACCACCAAAACGCCTGAGCAGCTCAATCATGTATAGGCGCTCCCTATCATCATCCACATTCAATTCGAACCATGATAGTACCGCCACCCCAAAAGAAGCGTAAACAACTCGTCATTTCTAACGGGATTCAGTTTTCAGGGGAGGGGTATACGCGCACACCCAGCCAGTGTCGGGTCAACTAGCATGGTATATTTACATTAGTGCTACCAAGTTAGTCGCCGACCCTTGAAATGAGGTGCCGAGATGAACGACATTCTCGCAAGAAGAGCAAGAAGAGCAAGACGAGCAACTGTGGGCATCGCCCTTTCCGCAGCACTTGTCGCGGGAATCGCCCCCGTAGCGGCGATCGCGGCAGAAACCAGTTCCCCCACCGGTGCGGCCGTTTCGCAGACGAGCGCCACCAGCGGCAATTCGGGCGCCCCGCAGACAGAAGATGCGGCCGCCGCAAAAGAAAAAGCGTATGCAGCCATGCAGGAAGCGCTCAAAAAACTCGAGGCCGCAAAAAACGCCGCAAGTCCCGAGAAAATTGCGAGATTCAATGATGACATTGCCCGTTTTCAAGAGCTCCGCGACAAGATGGCGGCGCAAGCCGCCGAAGAGAGGGAACTCCTTCCCACCATGCAAGCGGACATCGATGCAGCCCAAGCCAAATACGACGGGGCCATCAACCGGGTAAGCGAGCTCCAGGCAGAATTAGACAAGAAACTTGAGATGCTTAAGACACTCGAAGCACTCGGCTACGAGGAGTTTGTCGAAACTGTTAAACAGCAAATAAAGCAGTTGCACAGTGAGATGATATCGGCAAAAACGCAAGTAAACTCTTGCGAAGCGGAGCTCCGCGAGTTCCAGTACCGCCTCAGAAGAGAGGAAAGACGAGTTAATGACTGTGAACGTGCTGTAGAGAAATATAAAGCCGATATCGACCGGTTCACAGCCTGGCGAGATGCGCTCCTCGACAATTTGAAAAAAGCGCAAACGGCCTATGACGACGCCTGCAAGGCATACGAAGAGGCGAAAGCCGCGGCAGACAAGGCCGCCTCGCCCGAGATAACGAAACCGACCGAGACGACGCCTCCCTCCAACTCGGCGCAACCGGCCGAGGCAACACAGCCCGCCAGCTCGCCCGCGACCGGCAAAAATACCCCGCCAAGCTCCACCAAGCAGGCGAACTCGAGCAGCGGCAAGCAAGCAAATATGACCGCCGGCAAGCTCGCAAACACGGGCGACACAGCACCGAGCGCAATCGCACTCGCAGCAGTCGCCGCCGCAGGCCTCGGAATAACCGCCACAGCCACACGCCGCATCAAGAACTCAAAATAGCTGCCAGAGCATTCTGCCTTCACCAATCCACAAGCCCAGAGACAAAAAGAGGCCCGTTTCCCCAACCTAGGGAAACGAGCCTCTTTACTTGTAAAAACAGATGGTAATGCCGCCGTCTCTTGAACCACGCAGCCATCAATGCCCAGACAACGCCAACGAGCAGCATTCCTTAAGGGATAGATTAAATTAGATAAACGCGCCTTTACGGGTGATTTTTGGACGACGGGGCCCGGCCGGCGGCGAGGTGTTTGGTAGTCGAGCGATCCCGCAGGCGAAGCCGAGGACCAGCGAGACACCAAATACCTCGCCGCCGGCCGGGCCATGTCGCGGCACCAAAAAGCGCCCGTGCGCTCGATGGATTCGGATGCCCGACAGAGGCTCCTTATGGCTGCTTCCTTCCGGACCTGACCAGATTCGGAACATGTCGTCATCCGAACCCATCGAACGCGCTAGGCGCTCGGTATATCTTACCTGCTCCCGCCCGCCAGAGCAAGGTAGCTAATTTGGGACGGAGCTTTTTTGACTACTTTTGCAGCCCGATTGCCAGAGCAGCCAATGAGTAGTCAAAATAGTCCCATCCCAAAATGACCGGCTTGGTGCCGCACCACAGAAAGGGCCCATCTACTACGTTTAGGCCGCAGGGGTCAACCATAGCCGGCTTTTTCGAAAATCGGCAAGCTTTCTACCTGCACTGATAATTGTTCTCGGGGGAAGCGGGCACTGCGGGGCGCGGCAACGGCGCGCGATTTCCGCGTCGCAGCGCTACCCTGATGCTGAAT
>JAHAGQ010000025.1 GCA_018373675.1 Collinsella sp.
ACATTGTCGCAGCCCCGACCCGCGGTCACGAGCGGGGGCTCCTGTCGTTTCCGTGCCCCTGGATTGGGTCATAGTGTCTGACTTATGCTCAACCTGCGGGGTTTCCAAGGTAGTCCTTGGGGACGTTCTTAAATGACTAGTCAAACAAGAACGTCCCCAACGACTAGTCGTTTAAGAACGTCCCCAACAACTACCTTCCTCTGGTGTAAAAGGTGCGCCATGTTCGGCGCTGGATTGTTATTCGTTTGTAAAGGCCGTGCTGCGCTTGCGGTAAGGGTCTATCAGATGCCCGTAAAAAACCGCAGTTGGCGCGGGCACTGCCCGATCGAGGCCGTATCTTTCCAAACAGCAAAGCGGGCAGGGTGCCCGCGAATCGCATGTATGAAAGGAAGATCATGCTCGATCAGGCTTATTCTCGTCGTCAGTTCCTCGGCCTCGCTGGTGGTCTTGCCAGCATCGTCGGTCTCGGTCTCGTTGGGTGCGGCGGCTCCGGCGCATCCGATGCCGCCGACAAGGGTAGCGCCGCTGCTGCCGAGTCCGTCTCCGGCGAGGTGACCTACGACGGTGCCTCTTCGTTCCAGGCTCTCGTCGAGGCCGCTGCCGAGAAGTTCATGGACGCCAACCCCGATGTCTCCGTCTCCGGCTCGGGTAACGGTTCGGGCAAGGGCCTGACCGCTGTCGCCGCCGGCACCGTCACCATCGGCAACTCCGACGTCTTCGCCGAGACCAAGCTTGAGGCCGATCAAGTCAAGAACCTCGTCGACCACGAGGTCGCCGTCGTGGGCATGGGCCCCGTCGTCTCCAAGAACGTCAAGGTCGACGACCTGTCCCTCGAGCAGCTCAAGGGTATCTTCTCCGGTCAGATTACCAACTGGAAGGAGGTCGGCGGCGACGACGCCACCATCGTCGTCCTCAACCGCAAGGCCGGCTCCGGTACCCGCGCCACCTTCGAGGCCGCCGTCTTTGGCGACGAGACCGTCGACTTTAAGGGCGACGCCGAGCTCGACAAGTCCGGCGACGTCCAGACTCAGATGGGCAGCACCGATAACGCCATCTCCTACCTCGACTTCTCGCACTTCGATGACTCCAAGTTCAACGCCATCAAGGTCGAGGGCGTCGAGCCCAAGAGCAAGAATGTCACTGATGACTCCTTCAAGATCTGGGCTACCGAGCACATGTACTGCTCCAAGGACGCCGACGAGGCCACCAAGGCCTTCCTGGAGTTCATGCTTTCCGACGACGTCCAGGGCAAGCTCGTCGAGGAGCAGGGCTTCATCCCCGTCTCTGCCATGAAGGTCGTCAAGGACGACAGCGGCAAGGTCTCTGCTAAATAAGTAATCGCCCCGGAAAGGTTTGCAATGGCAAAACAGCTGCCAAAGCGCGACCTTGAGAACGTGGGCCTGGGCGTCACGGGCGCGTGCGTAGCGCTCGTGACGCTTGTCGTTGCCGCGCTCATCTTTATGGTCGCCCAAAAGGGCCTCTCGGCTTTTGTCAAGGACGGCGTCTCGGTCGTCGAGTTTTTCACCGGCACCAAGTGGGACCTGGCCAACACAGCCGAAAACGGCCTGCCCTATACCGGCGCCCTGCCCCTGATCGTCACCTCGTTTGCGGTCATGGTGCTCTCCACGCTTATCGCGCTGCCCATCGCCATCGGCTCTGCCATCTTTGCGGTCGAGATTAGCCCTAAGTTTGGCTCTAAGATCTTTCAGCCGCTCATTGAGCTTTTGACCGGCATCCCCTCGGTCGTCTTTGGCCTGATCGGTTTTCACGTGGTCGTCGGTCTTATGAAGAGCGTTTTCCACGTGAGCACGGGCCTGGGCATCTTGCCCGGCGCCATCGTGCTGGCCGTCATGATCCTGCCGACCATGACCACGCTTTCGGTCGATGGCCTGCGCGCCGTGCCCGACGGCTACCGCCAGGGCTCGCTCGCGCTGGGCTACACCCGCTGGCAGACCATCTGGCACGTGGTGCTCAAGTCCGCCATGCCGTCGCTCATGACCGCGGTTATCTTGGGCATGACCCGCGCCTTTGGCGAGACGCTCGCCGTGCGCATGGTCATCGGCGGCATCGAGGCCATGCCGACGTCGCTGCTGTCGCCGGCTTCGACCATCACCACCACGCTCACCACGTCCATGGCAGTCTATGCCGAGGGCTCGGCCCAAGACGATGTTCTGTGGGCGCTCGGCCTGCTGCTGATGGGCATGAGTCTCATCTTCATCCTGATCATCCACCTTATCGGCCGCAAGGGGGCGAAGGCTCGTGGCTAGCACGCGTATCCACATCGACGAGGCGAGGCTCGGGCGTGTCCAAAAGCAGGACCGCTTCGCCACGGGCGTGTTGACGGCGATCGTCGCCATCGTCATGCTCATCGTCGTCTCCATGGTGGCCTATATCCTGTTCGAGGGCATCTCGACGCTGTTCCAGCCGGGCTTTCTCACGGAGCCGTCGCGCGCCAACGGAACGCAGGGCGGCGTGCTCTACCAGCTGTTCGACTCGTTCTACCTGCTGCTGATCACTCTGGTCATCTCGGTGCCCATCAGTCTGGGCGGCGCGGTCTTTCTGGTTGAGTACGCGCCGAATGGGCCCATCCGCGACATCGCCTCCACCGCCATCGAGACGCTGTCCTCGCTGCCCTCCATCGTTGTCGGCATGTTCGGTTTCCTGGTGTTCTCGGTGCAGCTGGGCTGGAAGTATTCCATCATCTCCGGCGCCGTCGCACTCACCATGTTCAACATCCCCATCCTAGTGCGCGTGATTCAGCAAGCGCTCGAGGACGTGCCACAGGCCCAGCGCGATGCGTGCCTGGCCATGGGCCTCACTCGCTGGGAAGCCACGCTGCACATTCTGATTCCCGAGGCCATGCCCGCCATCGTGACCGGCATCGTGCTTTCGGCCGGCCGCGTCTTTGGCGAGGCCGCGGCGCTGCTCTTTACCTCGGGCATGAGCTCGCCGGTGCGTCTGAACTTCTTGAGCTTTAACCTGTCGAGCCCCACCTGCGCCTGGAACGTGTTCCGCCCCGGCGAGTCGCTCGCCGTGCATATCTACAAGATCTATGGCGAGGGCAGCCCCGAGGCCCAGCAGATCGTCTGGGGCACCGCTGCACTGCTGATGATTTGCGTGCTGCTGTTTAACGTAATCGCCCGTATCGTGGGCAAGCAACTGGCAAGGAAGATGACGGCCGAATGAGCGAGATGAATGTAACGCCCGCAACCGAAGCGGCATCGTCCGACACCCAGGACTTCCTGTCGAGCGTGGGGGAGAGCGAGAAGCGTGTTCGCGTGAGTGGCAAGGCCGTGAGCGACGAGGTCGTGCTCTCCACCAAGGACGTCAACGTGTACTATGGCGACCACCATGCCCTGCACGACACGTCGCTCGACTTTCACAAGGGCGAGATCACGGCGCTCATCGGGCCTTCGGGCTGCGGTAAGTCGACCTTCTTGCGTAGCCTCAACCTTATGAATCGCGAGATTCGCGGCTGCCGCGTGGAGGGCGAGATCAACTATCGCGGGCGCAACGTGAACACCAAGACCGAGAACACCTACGAGTTGCGTCGCTCCATTGGCATGGTGTTCCAGCAGCCCAACCCGTTTCGCAAGTCCATTCGCGACAACATCACGTTTGCGCCTAGGCGCCACGGCATCACCGACCGCGACGAACTCGACCACATGGTCGAGGAGAGCCTGCGCGGCGCGGCGCTGTGGGACGAGGTCAAGGACAAGCTCGACAAGAGCGCCTATGCGCTTTCGGGCGGTCAGCAGCAGCGCCTGTGCATCGCGCGCACGCTGGCGCTCAACCCCGACGTGATCTTGTTCGACGAGCCCTGCTCGGCGCTCGACCCCATCTCGACGCTGGCGATCGAGGACCTGATGTCATCGATCGTTGCCGACCGCGCCATCGTCATCGTGACGCACAACATGGAGCAGGCGTCGCGTGTGTCCAACCGCACGGCGTTCTTCTACATGGGCGATATGGTCGAGTACGACGAGACTGACGAGATTTTCCAACGGCCCAAGGATAAGCGGCTGAATGATTACCTCACCGGCATGTTCTCCTAGTCCGGGACATGCTTGAGGCCCGCGGCGGCCACGGTTGCCACGGGACTGATTGGAGAGGCGGGTCATCTCTTTTGGGAGATGGCCCGCCTTTTTGTGTCGTGTGCGGCCCGCCTTTTCGCTGCTATTATGGACAACGTTGAATTTCTACGAAGGAGCAGGGCATATGGCGATTCTTTTGGGATGCGATTCCGTCAGCCTAGAGTTTCCCACCAAGCATATTTTCGATAGCGTGACGCTCGGCGTGGGCGAGGGCGACCGTATTGGTATTGTCGGTAAAAACGGCGACGGCAAGTCGACGCTGCTGAGCGTGCTCGCCGGCACGCTGGAGCCCGACGACGGCCGCGTGACGCATCGTCGCGGCACCACGATCGGCCTGCTCGGCCAAAAGGACCAGCTTGTCGACACCGACACCGTGCACCATGCCGTCGTGGGCGACACGCCCGAGTATGAGTGGGCGTCGAGCCCCCGCACGCGCCAGATCCTCGCCGGTCTCATTAGCGATGTGCCCTGGGAGGGCACGGTGGGCGAGCTTTCGGGTGGCCAGCGCCGCCGCGTGGACCTCGCGCGCCTGTTGATCGGCGACTACGACGTGCTCATGCTCGACGAGCCCACTAACCATCTGGACATGCGCACCATCAACTGGCTTGCACGCCATCTTAAGGCTCGCTGGCAGCGCGGCCAGGGTGCCATGCTCGTGGTCACGCACGACCGCTGGTTCTTGGACGAGGTCTGCACCAGCATGTGGGAGGTCCACGACGGCCAGGTCGATCCCTTCGAGGGCGGCTATTCGGCATACATCCTGCAGCGCGTGGAGCGCGACCGCATGGCCGCCGTTACCGAGGAGCGCCGTCGCAACATGGCGCGCAAGGAGCTCGCGTGGCTGAGCCGCGGTGCCCAGGCTCGTTCCACCAAGCCCAAGTTTCGCGTGGATGCCGCTCGTGAGATGATCGCCGACGTGCCGCCCGTGCGTGACGAGCTGGAGCTCAAGCGCCTGGCCGTGAGCCGCTTGGGCAAGCAGGTTATCGATGTGGTCGACGTGGATGCCGGCTATGCCGATACCGACGGCGCGCCCAAGCAGGTGCTCACCGATGTGACCTGGTTCATTGGTGCGGGCGACCGCTATGGCCTTTTGGGCGAGAACGGCGCCGGTAAGTCGACGCTGCTCGACGTGATCCAGGGCAAGATTGAACCCACGCGCGGCCGCGTGAAGATTGGCCAGACAGTGCGCTTTGGCGTGCTGTCGCAGCAGCTCGAGGAGCTCAAGCCCTACATGGGCGACACGATCCGCGAGGTGCTCGGCAACTATAAGAAGTACTACGTCATCGACGGCAAGGAGACTTCGCCCGAGAAGCTCTGCGAACGTCTGGGCTTTACGACGCAGCAGCTCTGGAGCCGCATCGGCGATCTTTCGGGCGGCCAGCGCCGTCGCCTGTCGCTGTTGCTGACGATTCTGGACGAGCCCAACGTGCTCATCCTGGACGAGCCGGGCAACGACCTGGATACCGACATGCTCGCGATTGTCGAGGACCTGCTGGACGGCTGGCCCGGCACGCTGATCCTGGTGACGCACGACCGCTTTTTGATGGAGCGCGTGACCGACCAGCAGTGGGCGCTGCTCGACGGCCACCTGACGCATATGCCCGGTGGCGTGGACCAGTACCTGCGCCTGTGCAACGCTACCGCCGAGGGCGAGCCCGTGGGCGCGCCGAGCGCCAAGACCGGCACGTTCGACACCGGTGCCGCGGCAGCTGCGGCCGAAAAGCCCAAGTCGAGCGGTCAGCCCAACGGCCTGTCCAACGCCGAGCGCCAGAAGCTCCGCCGCGAGGTGAGTTCGCTCGAGCGCAAGATGGAGACGCAGCGCACCCGCGTTGAGGAGGCCGAGGCAGCAATGGCCCAAGTCGATCCCACCAACTACACGGCGCTCGGCGAGCAGCAGGCAAAGATCGACGAGGCTCACGCTGCCATGGACGAGCTGGAGATGGCGTGGCTCGAGGCGAGCGAAAAGCTCGAGGGCGAGGAGTAGGCGAGAATGATCAAAGCCGCATTTTTCGATATCGACGGCACGCTGCTGAGCTTTAAGACCCACCGGATTCCGGCGTCGGCGCAGCAGGTGCTCGACAGCTTTCACGAGCAGGGGATTGCGTGCGTGATCGCCACGGGCCGTCCGACCTACCAGATGCCGGACTGGCTGTTCGACCTGGGCTGGGATGCGTACATTACGCTTTCGGGCCAGCACTGCTTTGATGCCGAGGGGGTTTACCGCAGCTGCCCGATCGATTCGGACGACGTCGCGGTGATTGTGGACCAGGTGGCGCAGGGGCGCTACGACTCGCTGTGCATGCAGGGCGAGAACTCGTTTGTGAACCGCCTGTCCGAGCGCGTGGTGACGGCTGGCAGCAACGCGGGAATCGTCTACCACGAGGAGCCGTTTGAGCACGCCTTTGACGCACCGGTCTACCAGTTTTGCGCCTTTGTGGACCCGGTCGACGAGCATATCGTGACCGACGCCGTGTCGCATTCGCTCACCACGCGCTGGTGCGACCTATTCTGCGACATTATTCCCGCTAACGGCGGCAAGGACCTGGGCGTGGCGGCGACGCTCGAGCGGCTTGGTATCGACGCGAGCGAGGCGATTGCCTTTGGCGACGGCGAGAACGACCTGTCGATGTTTGCCGCCGTGGGCACGAGCGTGGCCATGGGCAACGCGCAGGACACGGTGAAGGCTGCGGCGACCTATGTGACGACCGCCGTGGACGACGACGGCATCTACAACGCCGCGAAGTACTTTGGACTGCTATAGCTGCGGCTCGGCACTTGGGGACACTCCTTGCGGGGCGTGTTCCCATTTTGTTTTCGTCCCGCTCGTTTTGTGAAACACGGCTAACTTTTAGGCAAAGTAGTAAGACATGGGCAACTTTTGCGGTAAAGTAAGCCGTGGAAAGTATCCAAAGGCTAACTAGCAATCATCGCGAAAGGCGGCCCATGGCCCTACGTGAATCCGGAGAAGACTATCTCGAATCGATCTACGTTCTGTCGGAACGCCAGGGCATCGTGCGCTCGATCGACGTTGCGGAGTACCTCGGCGTAACCAAGGCGAGCGTTTCCAAGGCCATGGCGACGCTGGAAAGCAACGGCTATGTCGAAATGGGCAAGCGCGACGTTCATCTGACGGAGCGTGGTCTGGAGGTCGCTCGCCAAATGTGGGAGCGTCACTGCTTTTTCGTGGGGCTGCTGGAGGATGCGGGTGTTTCGGCTGAGGTCGCGTCGCAAGAGGGCTGCCACATGGAGCACTGCCTGAGCGAGGAAAGCTTCGAGAAACTGAGGGCGATGCTGAACCGGGGCGAGGCGACGGGCCAAGCGGCGGAATCCTAACGAACCCCCAGTAGCGCGGAGTTCGCGCAAAGCGCGAACCAGCGACCGGGACCAGCGGTCCTTTCGGCCAAGTCCATTTCAGCAAAGGAACCCCGCCAGCAAGCGATGCCCAAGAACTGCCACCTACGTCACCGCAGGCCGGGGCCGGGTTTGGTTTTGAAAACACTCCACAGCGCGAGGCCCGCCTTTCCGTTGCTCCGCAGGAGCAGGAAAGACGGGCCTCATGCGCGAGGACGTTTTCAAAACCAAGCCCGGTCCCGGCCGGACAGCCCACGAACGCTACAGGTTCTTGACACCCATCGCGCGCATGGCATTCAGGATGGCGATAATCGCCACGCCCACGTCGCCGAACACAGCAAGCCACATGTTGGCGATGCCCAGTGCCGCAAGCACCAGAATCAGCAACTTAATGCCCAGCGCAAAGATGATGTTCTGCCAAACAATCGACATGGTCTTGCGCGCCACGCGGATCGCGCGGGAGATGTTGGACGGCTTGTCATCCATGAGCACGACGTCCGCCGCCTCAATTGCGGCGTCCGAGCCCATAGCGCCCATGGCGATGCCAACGTCTGCGCGGGTAAGCACGGGTGCGTCGTTGATACCGTCGCCTACAAAGGCGAGCTTGCCCTTGCCCGATTCTGCTGCAAGCAGCGCCTCGACACGCTCGACCTTATCACCCGGTAACAGCTGCGCGTGGAACTCGTCGAGACCGAGTTGCTTGGCTACAGACGCCGCAACCTCCTCACGGTCGCCCGTGAGCATGACGGTGCGCTTGACGCCGGCGGCGTGCAGGTCGCGAATCGTTTGCTCGGCATCGGTCTTTATGGTGTCGGCAATTACGATGTGGCCGGCGTGCGTATCATCGACCAGCACGTGGAGGATGGTGCCGACGATCTCGCAATTGGGCGCTTCGATACCGGCCACAGCAAGCATCTTGGCATTGCCGACGATGACGCGCTTGCCGTCGATAATCGCCGTCACGCCATGGCCCGCGTCATTGGTGGAGTCGCTTACGCGTTTGGGATCGAGCTCGCCCTGGAAGGCGGTGCGTACCGACTGCGCGATGGGATGGTCGGAGAATGACTCGGCAAGGGCCGCGACTTCGAGCAGCGACTGCTCGGTATAGTCTGCCTCGGGGTGTACCGCCACGACCGAAAACGTGCCGTTGGTGAGCGTGCCGGTCTTGTCAAAGACGACGGTGTCCACATCCGCGAGCGTCTCGAGGTAGTTAGAGCCCTTGATGAGGACGCCCAGCTTGGATGCGCCACCGATGCCGCCAAAAAAGCTGAGCGGCACGCTGATCACGAGCGCGCATGGGCAACTGACGACGAGGAAGGTCAGGCCGCGCAGGATCCAGTCGGACCAGGCGCCGGTGACCAAGCCACCGCCGAGCGCGAGTACCGCGGCCGCGCCGGTGACAGCGGGCGTGTAGACGCGGGCGAAGCGCGTGATGAAGTTCTCGGTGCGTGCCTTCTTCTCACTAGCGTTTTCTACGAGCTCCAGGACGCGCGCGACGGTGGACTCGCCAAAGGGCTTGGTGGTGCGCACGTGGAGGAGACCCGTCATGTTGATGCAGCCGCTGATGATATCGTCTCCAGTTTTGGCCGGGCGGGGGACCGACTCTCCGGTAAGGGCGGCGGTATCGAGCTGTGTCTCGCCCTCGACGATGACGCCGTCGATAGGCACGCGCTCACCGGGCTTGACCACGATCACGGTGCCGACGGCGATGTCATCGGGGAAGACCTGCTCGAGTGTGCCGTCGGGCTGCTCGACGTTAGCGTAGTCGGGCGCGATGTCCATCATGGCACTGATCGACTTGCGGCTCTTGCCCACGGCGTACGCCTGAAACAGCTCGCCGACCTGGTAGAACAGCATGACGGCGGCGCCTTCGGCCATGTGCGGGTCGGTATCGGGGAAGAGCACCATGGCAAACGCGCCGATGGTCGCGACGGCCATGAGGAAGCTCTCGTCGAAGGCCTTGCCGCGGCGGATGTTATTGAATGCCTTTTGCAGTACGTCGTAGCCGGCAATCAAAAACGGCACGAGGAACAGCACAAAGCTGGCGTAGATGTCGCCCGGGGTGCCGAATGCGGCGGTAAGGGTGCCGAACTCATCGAGGGCGTACACCACGGCAAAAATGCCCAGCGCTACCAGGATGCGGTTGCGCTTATGCTCGAGTGATTCTTTTTTCTTGCGCTTCTTCTTTTTCTTTTTGGGGTCGGCGGTGGCCATGACTCGTATCCTCCCATTTGAATGTATGAACATTCGCTCATATAATTTCGCGAGCAAAGGCCGCAGCAAGCGCGGCCTTGCAGGTTGGCGTAAACCTGGGCTAGAGAATAATCTCGCAGTCCGGCTCGGCGTCGGCGGTGAACTCCACAACGCGGTCGAGGACCTCGTCGAACTCGGCGTCATCGGCCTCGAGCGTCAACTTCTGGGTCATAAAGTTGACGGACACGGATTTGACGCCCTCGAGCTTGGCCAGCTCGTCCTGAAGCTCGCGCGCACAGTTGGCGCAGTCGATCTCATCGAGCTTAAACTGCTTTTTCATGGTGGGTTCCTTTCCCTGTATTTGCGGCTTGGGTGCAGGCCGCGCTGGTACCGTGGTTGGCTGCTATTCGCAGATGTGGCTCATGCCCTGGTTGAGCATGGTGTAGACGTGGTCGTCGGCGAGCGAGTAGAGGATATTGCGCCCGTCGCGCCGGAATTTAACCAGGTGCGACTGCTTGAGTGTGCGCAGCTGGTGCGATACTGCCGACTGCGAGGTTTCGGTCGCTTCGGCGATGTCTGCCACGCAGAGCTCGCGGCCCATGAGGGCGTAAAGGATCTTGATACGCGTGGTGTCGCTGAAGACCTTGAACAGGTCGGCGAGGTCGTAGAGAAGTTCCTCGTCGGGAAGGTCCTCGGGCGAGCAGGTGGTGGGGATCGCGGGTTCGGTGGCCTCGATGTCGGGTTTCGTTTCATCAACGCGGATGCTCATTGCAATATCCTTTCATATGAACATGCGCTCATATAATTTACTTTCGATTATATGAGTGCATGTTCATATGTCAATGACGTTCAGGTAATTCGTTGTACAAAATGATGGGGAATAGTGGACGAGATCCCGGACTGAGCGTTTTTTGATAGTCGATGCCAAGGTGGGTACCCTCGTGCCGTGCAAAAAATGGAGTATTCTGCAACTATAGGGGTCCGCTAATTTATTGCAGGTCATATAATGCAGTTCAAGAGTTATCTTAGGGTGTTAATCCGATGAGTTCTTCCTCAAATGTTGCCTAACGCTCTCACGCAAGAGTGATTTCGCTTCACATTTGGATCCACTCGAGGGTGATAGACACCCGACCCTGCTGAATACTCGCAATTTTGCACGTCGCTAGGGTACCCACCTTGTTAGCCGGCCTAGTCTCCGGCCCCGAAGACCCTGCCCTCGGGCGCGAGGCTGCTTGTTTGGGCAAATGATGGGCTGTCGGATTCGACAGTCTGCATGTCATCGATTGCCGGAACTTCATTAATTGTCGGGTCATCCAGCGTGATGCCTTCGAGCGTTGCTTTTTCGAGGTCGATTCGTTGACACTCTTCGGAATCCTGGCGAAGCTGCTTCTGAATTCGCTTTTTCTCTTCTATAAACCTTCTGAGCACAAACTGTCTCAGGTCCTCTTGCATGATTTGAAAGTCTTTTGGCAGACGCGAGGGGCGTACGCCCTCTTTCCGCTGGATTGCTTCCATGACCCTAACAAAAGAGCTGGCATGCATAAAGGAATAACGGCTGACGGTGATGATTCCGTACCCCATGGACGCAAGTGCATTCTTGCGCTCCTCATCGATGGCGCGGTCTTCTTCCGCGTCATGATAAAAACCGTTGTATTCAATGTCTGTGCGAGATTTCTTTAAATACGCATCCATAAAGAACTTTTTGCGTCTCGTGAGATTCTTTGCGGCAGTGGTGACCTGCACCTCGTAATCGGTCTCAATTCCCTTAATACCAAAGATGCGGTCAACCAGTTTTCCAAGAAGTATAACTGCGACCTTGCTCTTGCGGAAGAATATCTGAAAGTTGTCCGTGGAATCCGCAACCAGCAGCCGTTCTATATAACGGACGAGGACGGCGAGGAAACAGGCGAGGATATAGCCCTTGACGATAGCTGGAACTATACCGACATCCTCTGGAACGGCATACAAGCAGAAAAGGTACAGCGGGCATTTGAGAAGCTGAATTACCGGGAACAGACCTTGCTCGAAAAACGGTTAGCAATCTGTATGACCTGCGGGCGAGTTGGCTCATGGAAGAACCGCCCCACTTTTGAAGAATTGGCGATTATGTTTGAGGGCAGCACAGCCAGCGGTGCAGAGCGAGCCTACCGGAAAGCGGTGGACAAACTGACAGAACTGCTGGTTGCCGAAGGTGCGCTCCATGCTGTCCGGCTGAAACAGAAAACCAAAACCAAACGCAAAAAGAAAATCGCCGCCGCAATCTACGAATATCAAGCAGACTGCGACGGCGAATGGGGCGAAATTTCAGTTGATTTTGAGAACGGCACAGCAGAGATTATCCGACTTGCTGATTGGGATACAATTAAAACGAACTGGTTTGCCAAGGAGGCGATCCGGTATATTTTATCATTGTCGCCTGATGCTCTTACAAAATATATGCTCGTCCCCCTTGAGCCGCCACTTATATCTTGAATCCTTACAACCACTGTAAGTGGTATTTGCTGTGTTCCCATGCTATCATTTTATTACAAATGATAGGAGGTATTCACATGAAACCCATTTTGAATATTGAAAATTTAACAAAAATCTATGGCAATGTGCCAAGTCAAACAAAGGCACTGAATGGGATCACCTTCCAGGTGATGCCGGGAGAGTTTCTCGGCATTATGGGAAGCAGCGGTTCCGGTAAATCCACACTGCTCAATTGTATTGCGACTGTGATTCAACCCACAGGTGGAAGCATTCAGGTGGAAGGCGATACTCTGCAATCCCTCAAGGGAAAGGCTCTTGCAGAGTACCGTGGCAAAAAAGTTGGTTATCTATTCCAGAACTTTGAATTGCTGGACAACCTGACTGGCAGGGAAAACATCCTGCTCCCGACTTCCTTGCATGGGGTATCCGAAGCAGAAAGCAGCCAGCGGCTGAAGCAGTTGGCTGACTATCTGGAAATCACTGATGTTCTGGATAAGTTTCCGTCCAAGATGTCCGGCGGCCAGCGTCAGCGTGTTGCGGCAGCAAGGGCTCTGATCTTACATCCCCAAATGATCCTTGCCGATGAACCGACGGGTGCGCTGGATTCTAAGAACGCAAGAAGTCTTATGGAGAAGCTGTCCGGCCTGAATCGTGACGAACAAGCTACGATCCTGATGGTAACCCATGATTCCAATGCCGCCAGCTTTTGCAAGCGCATTCTGTTCATCCAGGACGGCGTGATCTTTCATGAGCTTCGGCGTGGAGACGAAAGCCAGCAGGAGTTCTACGGGCGCATCCTGAAGGTGATGGCGCAACTGGGAGGGGGCAGCGCAAATGTTCTCTAATCTCATTCTTCGGAACAGCCACCGCAGCCGAAAGGAAAACGGTCTGTTTTTCAGCTCCCTGGTGATTTCTATTGTTGCCTTTTACATGATTCTTTCCATCTCCACTCAAGATGTGATGCTCTTTTTGCAGAAAATGGAGAGTGACGCAGTTGACAAACTCCTGCTTCTGATTCCTGCGTTTTATGGGATGACCCTCGGTATTCTGTTCTTTTTGATCTATTTTGCCTGCAAGTATCAGTTCGAGCGCAGACGGCATGAGTTTGGTGTTTATCTAATGTTGGGGATGCGTAGAAGTAAACTGTTTGGTATGCTTCTGGCGGAAGATTTCCTGACCAGTATTCTTGCCATGCTCATAGGCTTACCTGTGGCTGTGGTGCTTTCAGAAATTGTCAGTCTTGTCACCGCCAAGCTGGTAGGCATGGGGATCATCGGTCATCAGTTTTCTTTATCCTGGTCTGCAATTGAATGGACGCTGGCAGGATTTCTGGCAATTAAGCTGACGGCACTTCTGATTTTGAGTGGACGAATCAGCCGCCAGGAGATCGGTACTTTGCTATCCCAGCCAACGAACCGCCCCAAAAAGCAAATGCCATCTGTTATCTATGGACTGGCTGCTATATGCGGAAGTGTGATGTTGGCAGTGGCTTACTACATGGCGATTCAGGGAATTGCATGGACAAAGGTAAGTATGATGGGACTGACTTTGCTGTTGGGCATAGTTGGTACGATGCTGCTTTTCTATGGGATGCGTGCGCTGATTGCTTTGATTGTTAAGAAAGGAAAAGGAAATAAGCAGCTTCATGTATTTACCTTCCGGCAGATTCAGGAGAATGTTATTCATCAGTCAACCTCCATGGCCATCAGCTCCCTGCTGATTCTGGCGGCGCTGTGTTGTTTTGGTGCGGGCGTAGGAATTGCAGGAACGAATAGCCTGTCTTCTGGCCATGTAATCGACTATACTTTTGAAGATCATACTGCAGAAGATTCATCGCAGGTTCTTCCGAATATAAAGGCAGCCCTGAAAGAAAACGGTTTGGAAAATCAATTTTCAGAGCTTTTTGAAATGAGGGTTGGGCGTATTCGCACCACAGAAGATTATGATAATGCCTACAGCATGGACGCTGTTATGGACTCTCTTCGGAGCCTGCCCCAGTCGGAAGACCGGGATGTCCTTCTGAACAATCTTGGTTATGCCACATACCCATATTTGATTTGTTTATCGGACTATAATCGTTTGTTGGAATTGTCCGGCAAACCGGCTCTCCAATTAGGCGAAAAGGAGGCCGCTGTCTATATTGATACAGAGTTTACTACGGTAAGTCGTACCGCAATGCTGAACCAAGTATTGGCCGGACAGCCCAAGGTGGAACTGGATGGTAGTCCGATTCATCTTACAGGAGAGGTTCAGTCTGTGAATTTGGGCACGGACCGTTCTATAACCTTGTCCTTTGCATTGATTCTTCCGGATGAAGCATTCCTATATTATAGCCAGGGAATGTATGATACCTATGTCAATGCGGTGCTCAGTGAGCAGGCTCTGGATGGAAATAGCCTTATGACTGCATATTTGGATTTGAACGAGAAGCTGGACGAAACTGGCATTGAATATGAAAGCTATCTTCAGAATATAGGTCGTCAGCTTTTCTACACCATAGCATCCAGTTATATTACCCTCTATCTTGCGATTGTTTTCCTGGTAGTTGCCAACACCATCGTGGGTGTTCAGTTCCTGATGAGTCAGCAGAAAACCGGGCGCAGATACCAGACCCTGATCCGCCTGGGAGCTACTTACGAAACCCTTTGCCAGTCTGCTGGAAAGCAAATTACCTGGTTTATGGGACTTCCTGTATTGGTTGCGGCTGTCAGCAGTCTGTTTGGAGTCAGGGCGTTATTTACAGGGATACTCTCGTCCCGAACCCGTGGGACAGTGTCTGAAATGCTGCTTGTATCTGCTGCTATGATTTTACTACTTTGCGTGATAGAATATATTTATATGAGAGTGGTCAAGCGCTCCAGTGATCGGTATTTGCTGACACTGATGCAGCCGCAGAGAGAAGAATAATTTGGAAGGAGGTGCTGTCATGAAAAGAATTGCTGTTGTGGAAGATGAAGTCTATATGCGGGAAGAACTCTGCGATATGCTCCAAAAGGACGGCTATCTTGTGGAGGCAATTACCGAGTTTGAAGATGCCGCTCGGCTCTTGGCAGCCCTCCGCCCTGACCTTGTGATCTTAGACCTGAACTTGCCGGAGATCAGTGGCTTTCAAATCTGCCAGGAGCTAAAGAATAAAACTGCTATCCCCGTCCTGGTGCTGACTTCCAGAGATCAGGTAAAGGATGAACTGCAAGCGTTCCAGTTGGGTGCCGATGAATATTTGACGAAGCCGTGCAGAAAAGATCGACTTCTTGCCAGGGTATCCAATATTCTCAAAAGGTATGAAGGCCGTACCAATCTCATAGAGGGACCAGATTTCCTGTTAGACCAGCAGACCTACACGCTTTATATTCATAATACCTCTGTGGTGCTTCCAAAAAATCAGGGAAAACTGTTGGTCGCTCTTTTGTCCGGCGGCGATGCTCTGGTCACGACGGAGCAGCTTTGCATGGCACTATGGGGAACCACGGAATACATAGATGAAAATGCCTTGCAGGTTAACCTAACCCGGCTGAAAAAAACGATGTCCGCCCTTGAAATGAAGCAGCGAATCGTTGCAGTTCGAGGAATGGGCTACCGTTTGGAAGCGGAGGTGTCTCTATGAAGCAGCTTTGACACATGATAGAACGGTACTACCCCTGGCTTCTGTTGCTGCTGGGCGTGGATTGCTTTTGCGCTGTCATTCTTTGGATTTCTGACATTCAGGTATTTCAAACCTTGATCGGGTTAGTAGTTCTGACGAGCATCCTTTTGTTTTCAGCGATTCTGTTTGTACTAAACAAGAGGGAGAACACCCACATGGAACTGTTCCGAGATTTCCTCAGTGATCCTACCATCTGCAATGAAGAACGGCTGCTCAGTGCCATTAGTCAGAAAGAAGGAGAATCTGTCCGATTTTTGGCTTCGGTTTTACGGGAATACAAAAACGAGAGTAACAATATGGCGGATGCCCTACGGGACTATGAAGAATACGTGGAGGGCTGGGCACATGAAGCGAAAACGCCCCTATCGTTGCTGACCATGCTCTTGGATAACCGGAACGATGAAATCTCTCCTTCCCTGCAAGCAAAGCTGGATTATGTCCGCAGTCAGCTTCAGGAGGATGTCACGCAGATGCTGTACTATGCCCGGTTGAAGAGCAGTACAAAGGATTACCGATTTGAGGATGTCAATTTGAATGACTGCTTGGGTGAAGTTCTGGAGGACTATGCCCCACTTCTTGAAGAGAAGCATTTTGTCATTCTCAACAAACTGCAATCTGAAACAGTCTATACAGACCGTAGAGGACTTCAGTTTATGTTGGGACAAATCGTTAGCAATGCCATCAAATATAGCAGCGATAGTCCCATGCTTACAATTTCCGTGATACATTCGGAGACTGCAGATATCCTTTCTGTTGAAGATAACGGCATTGGCGTAAAAAAATATAATCTGCCGTACATTTTTCAAAAGGGCTTTACCGGGGATTCTACTGACAGCAGAAAGAAGGCTACCGGTATGGGACTTTACCTGGTTAAGAAGATGGCCGACGATCTAAATCTTCATCTGGAAGCAGCTTCCCAGTGGGGAAAGAGCTTCAAGATTGTCATCTTCTTTCCTAAATTGAGATCCAACGGAGGGAAATAATATAAACAGAAAAACGCCCGCAGGATTTTCTCCTGCGGGCAGCGTGTTGTCAGCTATCCCAAGGCTTGTATTCTGTTACAGTTTTCAAATAGGTTTCGGGATCGCCGTTCAAGATAAGGTCTGCATACTCCAAAGGAGCGTTGTAGATCAAATAATCCAGCTCTGACCGCTGATACATATTGTCAGCAATCTCGTTCTCAACGACGATAGTGTCAATCGCAATCATACTGCCGTCGCTGAATTTCACTTCCACACAGCAATTATCCATATTGTAGGCACAAGATATTAAGGTTTTCATGGTATGTCCTCCATAATTCGTAATATAAAGCGAAAATCCCGTCTGACTTTCTGTTAGAAATCAGACGGGATTTGTCCGTATGCACCCCGGAAACCGTCAGCTAACAGTTGATAAGTAAATTAGTTCCTTATCACTGTTAAGCCAAGCCCTCCTTCGCTTTTGGGCAGCGTTAACATCATGACAAAGGCTGTTTCCATAGGAGACCGGCATCCGTCGCGCACACATTGGATCGCCTTTCGGGCAAGGGCCAGACCGTCGCATCTGGTAATGGAATTAAAGAACTGCTTTAACCTCTCGGTCGAGGTGAGCGCGAAACGCTCGGTATAGGAGGTGGAAGAGTCGGTTCCAAGGGAATAAGCGCCGCACAGTTCAAAGTAGTACTCCACTAGTTCGCGAAAAGAAAGATAGGTGGCGGCCTGAAGTGCGCAAAGCTCAACGCCAACAATGAAGATGCCATCTTTGAGCTCTATAAAGCGTGAGTTCGAGAATCGTTTTGAAGAAACGTGGCATTGACAGTTCATTGCATAGCGCGCATTCCTGCGATCAAACACCATCACCTCGAGGGAATCATTTGTGTCGAGGGAAACATCATGTTTGGTGAGCCATTCTGCGGCTGCGTCAAGGAACGTTCCGGTGGGACATGATCCGTAAATCGCGGCAGGGCTACAGGACTCGATGCCTTTCGCAGACACCGAATGCGCGGCCTGGTAGACCGCTTTTGCAGTGGTATGTGACAATACGATACTCATGATATATATCGTGTCAGCTAATGCCGTGTTGACGGCGCTGAGTGGAAAAGCCGTTTTAGAGGTCTAACCAAATGCTGTCCAAAAGCTTGACGCAATTATGAGTTGGTATGCCCTAAATAAAAGTTTTCGCAGCTTAGCTATAGCATATAAATACTCAATTGCCGCACATTTGATATCGACGCATCACCATCCGACAACGAATTACGTGTCGGGAATTGGCCGAAATCGTTCGCAATGAGTGTTCAGAATTTGTGATGGCAAATCTATCTGTGGAACGTAGGGCGGCCCCACTGCGGGGTTTCCCGCTGCGAGACCGCTCGTGATCTACGCCGGGGTTTGTCGCAGGCGTTTCTACTTGGCGAATAGGTTCTTGAGGTTGAACTCGGCTTGGACGGTGCGGAGCATGAGGTCGGTGTCGTCGAGGCCCAGATGCTGCTCGTTGGCGTCGGCGGCGAGGGTTCCACGGCGGCGCGCCCAGTTCTCGAGCGCGGCGGGCGCGGATTCGCGGGGGAGCGAGCGGACGTCGGCATCCAGGCTGCGGCAGATCTGGCGCGAGTCGATGACGATGACCTTGCCGGCGCGGCGTGCCTCGGCGTAACCGTCCAGGTGGATCTTGAACCAACTGTCCTCAAAGGCGGCGTTGTGCGCCATGTACGGGTACTTCTTCATAAGCTTGAGCAGCTGCTTCTGCAGTTCCTTGTTCTCGCGGAACGGCTTTTTGCCGTCGATGTCGTCCCAGGTGATGTGGTGGATATTCGACAACGGCACATCCTCGCCGCGGTAGATATCGGGCAGGCCGCAGTAGTGTGCCTCGGCGTCGTGCGGGACGGCGTCGCTGGTGAGCTCCATGATTTCCCAACCCACATTGATGATATAACCGCGCTCGGGTGCACGGCCGGTGGTCTCGATGTCGATACCGAGCACGGTGCCCTGGATGGGCTTGCGGGCGTAGGCCACGCCGAGCGCGTCGCGGTCGCCGCGGATCTCGCGCATGACCGACGCGGCGGTGCGCTTTTGCATCTTACCGATGGCGGCGCAGGTGTCGGCATCGGACAGGCCGCGCGAAAGCGTCGCGGGCGTCACGTTGCGCAGGCGCGCCTCGCCAATCTGGTCGCACAGGTCGCGGTTGCGGTCAGCCAGGTCGCGCACGGTGGCAAAGTCGAAGCTGGGGTCGCCCTCGGCGGTAAAGTACTCGGTTTCGAGCACCTTAAGGGCCTCCTCGCCCTTCTGGCGCTCGGACTCCATGGCGCCGTGATCGCCATAGATAAACATGGGGATAAACGGCTGACGCTCGTATTCGAGTGCTTGTGAAACGTTCATATAACTGCTCCTTGGACGGGCCGCACCGCGCGGCTCGGGTTCATTGAGATGTGGCGAGATGATAGTTTACCATGGGCAACTATTGGCATCGCGCCTAGGACAACTACAATACCCTAGTTGACCGCTAGGACTTTTACAATGCTGCCGAAAGACATGAAAGGTTCCATCCGTCATGGATTTGCTGATTGATATTCTGCTCGACGCCGGCAAGGACACGCTCTCGCTGGCGCCGTTTTTGTTGGTGACGTATCTTGCTCTCGAGACACTTGAGCACGTTGCGGGCGACCGCGTCAACGGCGCTATCAAGCGCGCCGGCGCTGCGGGTCCTGTGGCTGGCTCGCTGCTGGGCATTGTGCCGCAGTGCGGATTTTCGGCCATGGCAGCAACGCTGTACGCCGGCCGTGTCGTGACGCTGGGCACGCTGGTCGCCGTGTTCCTCTCGACCTCCGATGAGATGCTGCCGCTGTTGCTCGCCGAGCAGGTGCCCGTGCAGACCATGGCGATGCTTTTGGCTTCGAAGGCACTGATCGCGCTGGTCACGGGCTTTATCGTGGACGCGGCTATCCGCGGCCTTCGTCGTAATGCCCGCGCGCATGCGGCGATTCGCCGTACCGTGCTGGGGACCGCTGCCAATCCGGCTCATGTGAACTGCGCGCACGACGACCATACCGGGGGCGACATCATTGATGAAGTGGCCGAGGCGGGCGTGAGCGCCGACCACATCCACGAGTTGTGCGAGCGCGACCATTGCGGTTGCGATGATGATGAAGATGAACACGAGCGCGACCACGGACACAGCCACGACCACGGTCACTCCCACGAAGGTGCGCCCGTCCTGTCGATTATCCGCAGCGCGATCTCGCACACCGTGCAGGTTTCGGTTTTTATTTTCCTGGTGACGCTGATTCTAGTTGCCGTGCTCGAGACCTTCGGAGAGTCCGCGATCGAGCAGTTCCTGCGTGGCAACGAGACACTCGCCGTCTTGGGCTCGGCACTCGTCGGCCTGATCCCCAACTGCTCGGCCAGCGTGGTCATTACGCAGCTGTACCTGGAGGGCGCGCTACAGCTGGCGCCGATGCTCGCCGGCACGCTCATTTCCGCCGGCGTGGGCTATCTTGTCCTGTTCCGCACCAACCGCAGCGCTCGTGAAAACGCCGTGTTCCTGGTCATGATGTACGTCATCGGCGCCGGCTGGGGCCTTATCCTATCCGCCTTCGGCCTCTAAGTAGGCCTAAAAAATGGGCTTCAAATAGCCATGCTCGGCGCCTGCGCAATGCGGCGACGCATGGCATTTTGAAGCCCGTTTTTTGTTGAGCCATGGATTCCGAGCGCTCACACCGCTCAAAACAAAAAGGTAGATTTCCGGGCATGTCCCGAAAATCTACCTTGGTTAGCGCAGCAGCTCGGTGAGGTTGCGCTTAAAGCGGGCCCGGTCTTCGCTGGTAAATGCCGCCGGACCGCGAGTGCGACCGCCGGCGCGGCGCACCTTCTTTTCCTCGTGGCGAATAAACAGTTGCATGTCGATGGTCGCCTTATCGTAGACGCGCCCGCGCACGCCGATGGCGGCGGCATCGCGCCCGAGCACCATGCTCGCCAAGCCAATGTCCTGCGTCACGACTACGTCGCCCGCCTGCAGGCGTTCGACAATGGCAAAGTCGGCGCTGTCGGCGCCCACGCTCACATCGAGCGTCGTGACCCAAAATCCGCGTCGCGCATGCTCGACGTCGCGCGGATCGTCGCGGCGAATGTGGCGTTCCAGGTTCTGTGTGCTGTTGCCGGCGATAACGACGGCGACGCCCGCCCGCCGCGCGCAGTCAATCGACTCGCGCGTGACCGGGCAGGCGTCTGCATCAATAAAGAGCGTTCGCGGCATCTAGTGCACCAGTTTGCCAAATTGAATAGCGCGAACAATCAGCGTTACGCCAAACACCAGCAGTGCGGCGCCGCTAAAGATGACGAGCATCTTGGCCGACCACAGCGGATAGATAAACACGAACATGCCGGCGATGATGGAGAGCGCGCCGCTCAGGATGGCGAGGGCACGGTTGGACGAAAGCTCGGACTCCAGAATGGACATGACACCTTCGACGATCCAGCCAAAGCCGGCCACGATAACCACCATCGTAGTGAGCGTCGCGGTCGAGAAGGCCTGGTTGCGCAGGATTATGACGCCGCCCAAGATAATGAGTAGGTTGGAGATGATGCTCGTCACGCGCCAGCCGGTGGGCAGCAGTGGCTCGAAAACAGCGGTAAACAGCCTGATCGCGGCCGTGATCACAAAGTAGAAGCCCAAGACGGTCGTTAGGAAGACGAGGGACTTGGCGGGCGCAAACAGCAGTGCGATGCCGGCGACGAGCGCCAAGACGCCCGTGATGGCGTAAATCCAGCGCACGGCCTTGACGGCCTTGCCTGCCATGCTTTTCTCGTCAAATCCAAACTGGCTCGATTTTTGGTCATCATTCTTAAAGATGCCCATAATGTCTCCTTTCCGTGCGGCGTAAGCCTTGATCGTTACGACCAGTATCGCCTAAAGGCGCTGACGTATGGGTCGGGGAGGGTGAAACGTAACCCAAAGGCCCCGAATTGTTTCCGTTGTTCCCCACGTCGCGATTTTCTATTCAACAGGTGTAGAACATTGCGGCCCTGTTCGTTATTGCCTACGTTTTAGGTTAGATTTTCCTAAGAACAATTGCCCGAAATTGGGGGTCCCTATGAACGAAACAGTTCCCGCGGCGCCGTCTAGCGCGGAGTCGATGGCAAAGCAAGGTTGCGAAAAGCTCGGCCTGGACACGTTTGACGCGCTGGTCCGCCGCGCCCGTACGTGCCGTCGCTTTGACGAGTCCATGCGCGTGCCGCGCGAGTTTTTGCTCGAGCTGGCGGAACTGGCGCACCTGGCTCCCTGCGGCGCCAATGCTCAGCGTCTGCGTTTTCATGTGGTAAGCGGTTCCGAGGACTGCGCTCGCGTGTTTGACGAGCTTGCATGGGCCGGCGCGCTTAAGGACTGGTCGGGTCCTGCCGAGGGCGAGCGCCCGACCGGCTACATCGCGATTCTTGCTGAGCGCGCCGTTCCGGGCAAGCCAGCCGCTCCCATTACCGAGGTCGACACGGGCATTGCCGCGCAGACGATGATGCTCGCCGCCCGCAGCGCCACGCCCGAGGTGGCAGCCTGCATGTTCAAGGCCTTTACGCCCCACGCGATCGATGCCATGGGGCTCGATAACGACAAGTATGAGCTCAAGCTGATCATGGCGTTTGGCGTTCCGGCCGAGACACAGGTGATCGATGCGATCGATTCCAACCCCGACGGCTCCATCAATTATTGGCGCGACGAGGCGCAGGTGCACCACGTACCCAAGCGCTCGCTTGTCGACGTACTGGTGTAGTTGAGCGTCACCGCGGTGTGATCCGGCGGTAAACCACCACAAAGGTACCTGTCCCCTTTGCGGTGGTGCGAGGGGAGGACGTGTGGCAGATTTGTATTTGGTGCGGCATGGGCAGACTGAGCTCAATGTGCAGAACATTTTGCAGGGTGGGCACGATTCGCCGCTTACGGCGCGCGGGCGCGAGCAGGCGCTGGCGACGCGCGCGGCGTTTGAGGCGCGTGGCGTGACCTTTGACCGTGTGTATTCCTCCCCGTTGGGCCGGGCGCGGCGTACGGCTGAGCTAATTGCTGGTGAGGGCCGCTCGATAGAGCTGGTCGATGACCTGCGCGAGTGGCATTTGGGCTCGCTGGAGGGTACATCAAATCGCGAGATGCCGCCGCAGCCCTGGGGTGATTATCCGGTGGCCTTTGGTGGCGAGTCTGAAGGCGAGCTCCAGTCGCGCATGGTCGCGGCGCTGTCCCACATCATGGCCAGGCCGCAGCACGACTGTGTGCTGGCAGTCTCCCACGGCTCTTCCTGCCAGGAGTTTCTTGAGTATGTGACTGGCAGGGGAGAGCTGCCCGACAACGGTGCCGTGCTTCATTTTGGCTATTGCGACGGTGCGTTTTCGCTCCTTGATTGGTAACGAACGAAAGGACCCCTATGAATAAAGACCTGTATCTGGTTCGTCATGGGCAGACAATATTCAACCTTAAGCGCATTATTCAGGGTTGGAGTGACTCGCCGCTCACGCAGCTGGGATGCGACCAGGCGGCGCGTGCCGGCATGTTCTTACGTGCGCGTGGCATTGAACCCGATCATGCCTGCACCTCCACACTTCATCGCACCGAGCAGACTATCGCCAACCTGTGGCCGGGCTTGGCGTACGAGCGCCTGGACGGTCTGCGTGAGTGGTTCTTTGGCGACTTTGAGGCCGAGCGCGTGATGCTTATGCCCGAGCGCCCGTGGCGAGATTTCTATCGTCAGTTTGGCGGCGAGGGCCAGATGCAGGTGCGCGAGCGCATGGCGGCGACGCTGACCGAACTCATGCAGCGTCCGGACCATACGTGTGTGCTCGCGGTAAGCCATGGCTCGGCTATCAAGGAGTTTATGGATCACGTGAAGGGTGCGGCGGCCGACGAGCGCGATCGCGTGCCGGGCAACTGCTCGGTGCTGCACTTTGCGTTTGACGACGAATCCGACACGTTTGAGTTGGTCGAAGTCTTTACGCAGGAGGATTACGCGCGCGAGCTGGGGCTTGAACCACTTGTGGCGGCAGCAGGCCCGCAACGGGGATAACGCGAGCGTGGCGGCACGGGTCGCTGGCATAACTTCTCGACGCAAAAGGGGCGGAGATGCATGTACCTGCTGCATCTCCGCCCCCTGTTTGTTGAGCTGTCGATTTTTGTGCCGGGCGCTTTGGTCTTGCTAGAACCGTGCGACCTGGTGCGTGAGCAGACCCGTCGGAACCTGCGGCGCGGCGCCGCTGACCTGCGCGGCGGGGAAGAGCGCAGCTACGGCAAAGTTGAACGGCTCTTTGCCCGTGTAGGTGCCGGCGGCACGGGCCTCATCGGCCAGCAGCTGCGACGCCCCGGTCAGAGCGGCGGCGTAGGTGGGGTCGTCGGCCAGTGCCGGCTCCGGTGCTTGGTCGAGCATAGCGCGGATGGCCCCGACGGCGTCCTCACGCTTGACCTCCCACGCGCGATGCGTAATGCCCGCGGGGTCGGTGACGGCGTAGAGCGACGCGCCCTCTTTGGCGGCGCCCAGGATGATATCCATGACGGGCGGGGCCTCGTAGGCGAGCGACACGGGACGAGGCTGTACCTTGAGGTCGGCGATTGCGCGCGCAGCGGCGGTCGTATCGGCGGCAACCGCGTCGCCGCCCGCCAGCGCACCAACCGGGCAGATCGCCACAACGCCCGTCACGCGCCCCGGCTCCCCCGAGCATTCGTAGACGTAATACGCTGCACCCGGGTCCTTGAGCATCAGGCCATCGGCAAGGGCTCCTTTCAGAGCATCGTTGCCGCTCAGGATGCTGCCCATTGCGGGCAGCGCCTCGAGCACGCGGTCCTGAGCCGGGCGGATGCAGGGAAACGGAAGTGCTTTCATGGGCGGTCCTAACGCACGAGTCGGTTTGTTCGCGGCTTATTATGCCCCAACTTGGCCGCTCGCGTCCCAGAGCACGTTATCGGCGAGCGCGATTAGCACCTGCTGACAACGAACGATATCGGCGTGGGGTACATATTCGTTGGGCTTGTGCGCGAGCGCGAGCGACCCGGGACCGTAGCTCATACAATTGCGGTTACCTGTCTTGCCGGCAATGACGGCGGTGTCGGTGTAGCCGGTAAAGAAACCGACGGTCGTGTCCGCGTCCGTCACGTCATCGGCGGCACGCTTGAGCGCTGCTAGAAGGGGAGAGTTCGGGTCGCGCTCGATGGCGGGGCGGTCGCCCGTCACGGTGTAGCTGCCATGGCAACCGGGGACCGCGGCTTCGGCGCCGGCGATGGCCAGCTCTACCATGCGCTTCGCGGCGGCCGTATCGGTCGGAGGCGTCAGACGCATGTCGACCCAGACTTTGGCGCGGTCGGGCACGACATAGGGGCGATATCCGCCCTCGATTTGGCCAAACGTGATGGTTGAAGGCCCCAGCTCATCGTGCGCGGGCAGCGCCATAAACGCGCGACGGAGCGAACACACGACCTCGGCCATGGCGGCGACGGCATCCGCGCCCTTCCACGGCTGGCTCGCATGCGCCGTCACGCCGGCCATTTCAATCTCGAACCACGTACGCCCCTTGTGCGCCACCTGGATCTGTCCGTCGGTGGGCTCGGTGTCCAGCACCCATTCGCGCGAACCGACCCAGCCGGCATCGATGGCTGCCTCGGAGCCTCGCATAAAGTCTTCCTCGTCGACCGAGCAGATGAGCGAAAAGCCGCGGCGGGGCAGCGCGCCATCCGCCGCCACGCGCTCGAGCGTATGGACCAGTGCGGCAATGGCGCAGGCCAGACCGCCCTTCATGTCGCAGGCACCGCGACCATAGAGCTTATCGTCCCGCATGGTCGCCCCGAGCGGCGGCGTGTCCGCGCCCCAGTCATCTCCCAGGGTGACGGTATCCATGTGGCAGATGTAGACGAGTCGCGCCTCGTCGCTCACGCCCGGCACGGTGACCATGAGGTTGCGGCGCCCGGGGAGTACTTCGAGCTCTGCAATCTGCACGGCATCGAGTACCGGATGGCTCAGCTGCGCCAACCGTTCCTCAACCAACGCTTTGATATAGCGTTCAATCTCATCCTCATACGCGCCCGGGTCTGAGCTGTCGATCCGCACGAGCCCTTGCGTAAGCCGCCAAGCAAAATCTGTATCAACCATAGGCACCTCACAGATAGTTAGGTCAACATACAGATTGTATGCCAAGAAGCGGCTCGGTGCATTTAATGGAGCGCTCACAAAAACGGGGGCGCCTCTCGTGCGAAAGGCGCCCCCGTGGGCATTCAATGTCAGTGACGGGCAGGCCACATGGGGAACTGCCCGTCAGATCAGCCGGCGCTATTTGATCACGCGCACGCGATACATCGACGGAATCTGCTTGAGTGCCTCGATGGTGCTGCTATCCAGGTGCTCGTCGGTGTCGAACATGGTGTAGGCGTTCTCGCCGGCGGACTCGTTGGTCATACGCTGCACGTTGGCGTTGTCCTTGGCCAGGATTGCTGTGATCTGGCCGATCATGTTGGGCACGTTGGCGTGCAGGCAGGCGATGCGGCTCGCGGCGCGCGCCTTGCCCATGCTGCAGGCGGGGTAGTTGACGCTGTGCGCGATGTTGCCGTTCTCCAGGTAATCCTTAAGCTCGCTGATGGCCATGTCGGCGCAGTTGGCCTCGGCCTCGCCAGTGCCGGCGCCCGAGTGCGTGGTGATAAACGTATTGGGCATCTTGACGGTCTTGGGCGTGGCGAAGTCGCAGCTAAACCAGCTGAGCTTGCCCTCGCGCAGGGCGGCGTCAACGGCGTCCTCGTCAATGATGGTCTCACGTGCGTAGTTGATGAGCACGGCGTCGGGTGCCAGCAGGTTGATCTGCTCGGTGCTGATCATGCCGACGGTGTCGGCCTTGCTGGGCACGTGCACCGTGAGGTAATCACAGCCGCGGCAGAGATCTTCGAGCGTGCCCACGCGCTGCACCTCGCGGCTCAGCACCCACGCGTGCTCAACGGAAATGAACGGGTCGTAGCCGTAGACATCCATGCCCAGGTCAACGCAGGCGTTGGCGACCTTGGAGCCTACGTTGCCCAGGCCGATGACGCCGATGCGCTTGCCCTTGAGCTCGCGGCCCACAAAGGCCTTCTTGGCCTTCTCGGCGTCGACCTGAATTTCGGGATCGTCGGCGTTGTCGCGCACCCAGTTCATCGACTGCACCACGCCGCGGCTCGAGAGCACCAGCATGCCCAGGACGAGCTCCTTGACGGCGTTGCTGTTGGCGCCGGGGGAGTTAAAGACGACGACGCCCTTCTTGGCGTACTCCTCGACGGGGATGTTGTTGACGCCGGCGCCGCAGCGGGCGATAGCGCGAATGCCCTCGGGCAGCTCGTAGCCGTGCAGGTCGGTGGAGCGCATCAGGATGGCGTCGGCCTCCTCGGCGGTGCCCACAAACTCGTAGCCCTCGCCAAACTCGACTTTGCCGTCTTTGGTAATGTCGTCGATGGTTTTGATCTTGCGCATGGAAAACTCCTTAGCAGGTTTTGATCTAAACAGGGTGGTTTGAGATGGCTGGTCGGCCCGCGCGTTGCGGGCTAGTTAGATCGCGGGCTCAAACTATGCTGCGCTTCGAAGTCCTTCATGTACGAGGCCAGTGCCTGCACGTCTTCCATGGTTACGGCGTTGTAGACGCTGGCGCGCATACCGCCCACCAGGCGATGGCCCTTGACGTTTTGAATCTGGTGCCCGGCCGCGCCTGCGACAAAGGCCGCGTCGAGTTCGGCGTCGCCGGTGCGGAAGGTGACGTTGGCGATGGAGCGGCTGTCGGCCTGCGTAGTGCTATGGAACAGCTCGCTGTGCTCGAGCAGGTCATAGAGCAGATTGGCCTTGGCCCAGTTGCGCTCGGCCATGGCGGCAAGTCCGCCGGTTTTCTCAACCCAACGGAACACCTTGCCGCATACGTAGATACCAAAGGTGTTGGGCGTGTTGAGCATGGAGCCCTTGGCGGCCTGGGCCTTGAGGTCCATGTACTGCGGCGTCTGCGCAAAGGCGGGGCCATCTGCGATGAGGTCGTTGCGCACGATGACCACGGTCACACCCGCGGCGCCGGCGTTTTTCTGAGCGCCGGCGTAGATGAGGCCGTAGCGCTCAACGTCGAGCGGCTGCGACAGAAAGCAGCTCGAGACATCGGCGACTAGCGGTACGTTGCCGCAGTTGGGCAGCTCGTGGTACATGGTGCCAAAGATAGTGTTGTTCTGGCAGATGTAGACGTAGTCGAGCCCGTCGCCCGCGGCCTCGTCGGCAATGCGCGCGTTGATGTCGGCCATGTTGGGAATGCGGTCGAAGTTGGATTCCTCGGAGCTCGCGAGCTGCACGGCCTCGCCGTACTTGGCGGCTTCTTTGTATGCCTTGTTGGCAAAGTTGCCGGTCACGATGTAGCCGGCGCGGCCGCGGCGCATGAGGTTCATGGGGATGCCCGCAAACTGCAGCGTGGCACCGCCCTGCAAAAACAGGACGCGGTAGTTGTCCGGGATGCTCAGTAGACGGCGCAGGGTTGCTTCGGCGTCGTCGATAATCTGCTGGTACATGCTAGATCGATGGCTCATCTCGAGCACGGACATGCCGCAACCGCGGTAGCCCATCATCTCGTCGGCGATCTCGGCGAGCACGCTGGTAGGCAGTGCGGCCGGGCCAGCTGAGAAGTTGTGCACACGTGCCATCTTCTAGTCTCCCTCGTAGTCGTTTGAACGTTCGGGATACTTTAGCACAGTGGAGCGCCAGGCGCGACCACATCACGGTAAAACTCTACTGCGCCGCTATGATTTACAGGATGGTTACATGGGGGAGGGGTGACCTTACTCCTCAGGCAAATCCAAATCTGCGAGCGAAGACATGAGGTTCTCTAGGCGCTTGATCTCTTCGTCCTAAAGTAGCTACCTCCTAGTCACTACGACGCCAGCGTGGCGATGACGGCTTCGTCGCCGGCGTATATGAGGGTGTTTCCGTCGGGGATGATCGTCTGGCCGTCGCGCTTGAGCATCACCACAATAAACGGATGCTTGCCCTGCGGCACATCGCGCAGGCGCTGGCCGGCCAGGCGACCGTGGGGGGTTACGGTGACCTCGCGCAGCGTAACCTCGGCACGCTCTTCAAACGTCGGCGCGGCCATCACCAGCAGGTCACCTTCCTCGATGACGGTATCGCCGTTGGGCAGCACCGGGTGCGCCCCGTCGCGCAGCACCAGGACCACGAGCATGTCTGTGGCGCTGCCAATGTCCGCGAGCGAGCGTCCGGCAAACGGATGTCCAGCGCCCACCTTGAGCTTTACAAACGACATGCCGTCCTCGTCGCGGTAGTCGTTAAAGGTGCGGCGCACGTCACCGGTCGCATCGATCATATCGAGCTTCTTCGCCACCGCCGGCAGCAGCGAGCCCTGCACCACAATGCTCGACACGGCAATCACAAACACCAGGTCAAATAGGTCGTGTCCGCCGGGAACGCCGGCCACCACGGCAAAGAGACTAAAGACGACCGAAGCTGCTCCGCGCAGGCCCGCCCAGGTTACGAGCGCGACCTGGCGGGGGTTTGTCTTAAAGGGCGCCAACAGCAGACCGACAGCGATGGGGCGGCTCGCAAAGAGCATAAACGCCATGAGCGCCAGGCCCGGCAGCAGCATCTGCGGCAGGCGCGCGGGCGTTACGAGCAGGCCGAGCAAGAAGAAGATGGTCATCTCTGCCATCTCGGTGAGGGTGTCAAAGAAGTGCGCCATCTCGACCTTGCCGGTGATGTCGCTCGCACCCAGCACAATGCCTGCCAGGTACACGGCTAAAAAGCCGTTGCCGCCCAGGTAACTCGGCAGCGCGTAGGCGACGATGGCCACGGCGAACAAATAGATGGTCTGCGCGCCCTCGGCCGTTGCGTGCGCGCGTTCAATCAGGCGGCCCGCCGCCCAGCCGATGGCGAGGCCCAGGCCCACGCCCAGGATAATCTGCTTGGCCAGCAGCACGGGGATGTTAATGTCGCCGCCGGCCGCGAGTGTGGCGAGCACGGCGGTGAGCATGTAGGCGACGGGATCGTTGGAGCCCGATTCGACCTCGAGCAGCGAGTCGGTGCCGCCCCTCAGCGACAGACTGTGCTCGCGCAGAACACTAAAGACGCTGGCCGCGTCGGTGGATGCCACGACCGAGCCCAGCAGCAGGCCGCCGATCCAGTCGAAGCCCAGCACAAAGTGGGCGAACACGCCGGTGATGCCTGCGGTGATGACGACGCCGAGCGTGCTCAGCAGCACCGCCGGCGCAGCGACGGGCTTGGCGCGGTCGATATTGGTGTTAAAGCCGCCGTAGAACATGATGAACAGCAGCGCCGTGCTGCAGACGGTTTCGGTGAGTGCGTAGTCGCTAAAGTCGATGTGCGCCGGGCCGTTGACGCCCAACAGCATGCCGAGCGCGATAAAGATGAGCAGGGTGGGGAAGGGGAGCTTTTTGCCGACGGGTTTGATGGTCAGGCACAAAATGATGACGAGGCCGATAAAAAGAAGGATCTGGTTCATGGATAGTGTCCGCTCCTGGGTGGTTGGCGTGGCACGGTCAGTTGTCTGTGGTTATTTGTACCCAAAGATGGTGGGTTTATGGGGTTGGATTGCGGGCGTGCGCGATATCGTCATAGACGGCTGCCGTCTTTGCCTCTGCTCGGAAACCCTTTCCAGCTTTATTGCAACGGAGTACAATGGGTAACGTTTAAGTTCAACTTGAAGTTTTAGTTGCGGCACCGGGCTTCGGCCGCAATGCAAGGAGAGGCGTACCATGGCGATCTATGTGACATCTGATGCTCACGGGCACGTGCGTGCGCTTGACGAGGCCCTGTCTAAGATCTCGTTGACGTCCGACGACACGCTGTACGTGCTGGGCGACATGATCGATCGCGGGCCCGATCCGGTCGGCGTTATTAAGCTCGTGCGCTCGCTGCCCAACGCCCACGTGCTCAAGGGTAATCACGAGCAGATCATGCTCGATGCCATCATTGGTCAGGATCCGCTCGATGCCGAGACCTGGGATATCAACGGTGGCTGGACGACGCGCGAGCAGCTCAACGACATGGAATTTGAGGCATACGAGGAGCTCGTGCGATGGATGGCCGCGCTGCCGCTCTACGCGGTGGTCGAGACCGAGGAGCGCCCGTATCTGCTGGTACATGCTGGAATCGAGATGAAGGCGGCGCGCGCGTTTTTGCTTGAGCATGGCGTCGATTGTGCCGATGGCGTTGGAGCGGTGGGTGCCGATCGCGAGCTGCTGCAGCAGATGCTCGCGGTACAGTCGTCCGATGACCTGCTGTGGATTCGTCACGGCTATTGGGATGTGCCGACCGGGCTGCTTTCTACCGAGGGTAAGGGCCCGGTCGTTGTGAGCGGTCACACGCCAACGGTGTCGCTCGGGCGTTATTGCGAGGTCGGTGGTCTTGCGGGGCTCGACGAGGAGTCGGGCCGCGGGCAGATCGTGCGCCTGGGCGGCGAGGATGCCGCCGGTGTGCCCGATCGCATCGACATCGACTGCGCTGCCGCCACCGGCTCCGAGTTCGGTCGCGTGGGCATCCTGCGGCTCGATGATGGGGCGGAGTTCTACGCGAACATCAACCCGGGCGAATAATCGGTGCAAGGGGTAGCTAATATGGGAAGGGTTTTTTGACTACTTTTGCCCTTCTGCCCGCGAATTGATTTCTCTGGGACGGGATTAAATAATCATTTGGCTGCCCGCCGGCTAAGTGAGTAGACTTTTTTGGAAATGCCGAGCACCCAACATATTTGCCTCAATAAAACCGACGCTCCTATAAGTTGTCAAGAGGCAGTTTGCGGGAGCGCTCTCTCCAATTCGCACAGGAGCTCGTAATACCTCCTCTCCAGTTTCGTC
>JAHAGQ010000026.1 GCA_018373675.1 Collinsella sp.
AGACGAACTTGTACTTGAGGCCGGAGGCGTCGCCGGACACCTTGGCCTGCAGCTTGACCGGCTTGCCGCAGAGGGCGGAGCCCGAGACTTCGAGCGACTTAAGAGACCAATTAACAACTTTGTATTTAGAAGTGCTAGTCACATACCCATTGGAGTCAATGACATCAGCATAGATCTCATATTCACCAGCCTGGGGCAGGGTCCAAGAAATCGACGGCGAAGTTAAGTCTTGACCGATTACACCCCAATTGGAATCACTCCAATCAGACCCAGCCCTATGCCAAACAAACTTATATCTAAGGCCATCAGTCTTGCCGCTAACATTTACACCGATTTTTACCGTTGACCCCGCATGTCCCAGTTCTTCCGAGAAGGAAATTCCATTGACGGAGTAGGGATGCGGGAACTGCGCGATGATTGCGGCAGCGTCAGCCTCGCCAAGACGGCGGCAACCATCGTCCGAGAAATAGTTGACCACATCACCGTAATTCGAGATAAAGCCATGTTCGATAAGAATACCTGGAATTCCCTGCTCGCGAGCGCAGCGGATAACGGCGAACTCGTCACCTACCTCCATTTGAAATACGCCGCGGTACGTTAGTCCCATAGCAGCAAGGTTGTTCATGACCTTGTTGGCAAGCTCAACAGAGACCTGCGTGTAGTCGGTGCCATTTGCGGTAGGAGCATAAACTTCTGCGCCGTGAGCTCCAGAAGACCCAGAGTTGATGTGAAAGCTAACAAAGGCCTGCGCGCCCTGATCAATGCAGCGCTGTACGCGATAAAGATAATCATTGCTGGGATAGTAGCCAGACTGCTCGCGCGCAAGAACGATCTTAAAGCCGTAAGCTTCAAGTTTATTTTTGCAGGCTGTCATGATCTTCCAGGTAAGGTTGGCTTCGCTCTTGCCATTACCCTGAGCGCCAGAATCCACCCCGCCATGTCCGGCGTCAAGTGCAATAACCCCCACATTACGCGCGGAGCGCTCAGCATAGGTGGAAATGCCATCGGGCGAATCGGCGCATTCCAATGCCTGCTGAATCGACTGGGCTTCAACGGCATTGCCATCGCCGTCCGCATAGTAAACAGAAGTGCCCCCGGAGCTCACGGAGCCATCAACGACCGTAAACGAATAATCCCTGTCAGAAAGATCCACCTCATGCTCAGAGCCATCGCCCTGCAAAGCATAGGTTATCGATGTGAGGAAATATGTATTAGATTCCAACTGCGAGCCAAAAAAAAAAGCAGCAGAATTATCAGCCGTTGCAGATGCTTCAATAGTCCCCTGAACCCCATTGGCACTTACATAGTTGAGAGTTGCGGAGGCAAGGCTATCGCCGTCATCGGGAGTAGCAAAGGCAACGACCTGATCAGTCCCGCTGGAAAGGCTCGGGTAGGCAAGATATACATACTGGAAAGAAGAATCGACCGGTTCAGCCTGCTGATGGTTCTCAGATACATCAACGCCAAAATCCTCATCAGCCGATTCGTCAACGTTCGTTGCCGGCGATGAATCATCAGCAGCGTCGACATCAACAGAACCCGCATCACGCGAGGCCTCGCCATCATCGTCTGCAGTAGCAGCGTCCACGGCAGCGTCCGCAGACGGGACGTTGCCCGCAGCGTAGGCAGCAGCCACAGGACCCATCAAGGATGAAATGGTCAAAAGACCAGCAAGAGAAAAAGCTGTTGAGGCACGCAATGCCTTTTTCATATTGAATCCCCCGTCACAAATAATGTTACTAAGAGAAGATTATCTTACAATCTCCTCTGCATCGGAAGTCCAGTTATTCGAAGCGCGGGAATTGTTATAAAGGCAGACAGAAACCTGCTCTTATAAATAGCAGGTTACGTTCTCAGCAAACTTTTGTTTTTCGTCCTTCCATGGACATAGTGTTAGCTCTAGTTTTTGAAGCAATTAGCGGCACCCCAAACAGCGCAAGCGCCAGTGAAACAAAATCAACTGAAACACGCAATTCGTTTAAGCACGCGGCGGACGACGAAAGCGTGTACACAGCCGCGAAATACAGCAAAATGCCCCAACGTTTCGCTTACATCAGGGGCGTCTAGGGCTTCGTCGATAAAAAATCTCGTAAGTATATTTGCACAAAGCAAGACACGGTCTCCACGAATCAAACAACAGCAATGCAGCCAAAACCCAACGGCTTTATAGCTCTTGAGCACCCTATGCCGAACCTAGGCATCTCTTAGCTCTAAAGCGAAAGTACTCGCTTTCGGCTGATAGGTTTGGCCCGAGCCACGCGTCACCGTCAAGAATAAACTCCGGTCAGCGTTGCATGAACAGTGCTTGCTCGCGCTTCCAGCGGCGCAGCTTTTCCTCGCTGGCCTCTTCCCTGCCGCGCGAGGTGAACTCATAGTGGTACAGCTCGGCATAGGGCGTAAAGATGGTACGGTAGCCCGCCTCCCACACGCGCAGGCAAAAGTCTGCGTCGTTAAAACCGACGGCGAATTCCTCGTTATGGACGCCAACCTGTTTAAACACTTCGCGGCGGACCATCTGGCAGGCGCCCGGTACAGCGCTAAAGTTGACGGGCGCGCAGCACGGGCAAGAAAGCCCTCACTCTCTGCGAATGGTATCTTTGTTGCGGCAAATTAAAACACGCAATGCTATAGATAGACGAAATCTGATTGGCGGGCGACGATGAATGCCGCATCTTATTATCACGGGGATTGTCATCCCGGAAAAACCCGATATGACAATCGACGCTGGCGGCAGTCTTAAAGATGGTGACGTCGCCCTCTCTCGACCTAGAACCGTTCGAGAATCTCCTCGGCATTCTCTCGCAGATAGATATCTAGGTCCGGCACGGCAAACTGCACGTAGCCCCTCTGTGGCGCCTGAATAACCTCTCTTTGTAGCAATTTTGCCCTAATGGAGCTGACCTCATTAGTCTTTTTACCCATGCGCCTAGCAACCTCGGATGATTTGGACTGTTGTTTGTCCTCGCACATCGCCAAAAGGTATTTGATATCGTTAGGCCCCAGTCCAGAAATCGCGGGCTCGTGAACAACATCGTGAAAACGAGCCTCTGCCAGCGCAATGCCTTCGGTGACGTCGCGCTCGCTCACAATGGCACTTTTGGCGCGATGCAAGTTGGCGCGCTGCCAAATGGAATAACCGACCAGTTGCACCAGATAGGCATAGCCCTTAGTGGCCTTAGCGGCTCTCGACAGAAAATTGTCCTCTATGGTCAAACCAGTCGCGACAAAGCTATCGCCCATAGAGAGCGCTACCTCCACCTGGTTGATAGGCGCCAGATCTTCGGGGAGGGCACGACGCAAGAACGTAAGCGCCTTGCCGTTAATAAGATCCATAACGCCGGCGGGTAAGCCGGCAAAGGCAAGTGCGATATCTACTTATATCGGATAATATCGAGTTATATAAGCCTGTATAAACTTATCGCGAAAGTATCGAGCTTTCGTAATTTATCTTAGCAAGTAGTCCAACGTTGCTTTATTCCAAGCTCATATCGTAAGTAAGTTGAGGACTTCCTAAAATCCATTTTCTAAAGCGAGAAATACTCGCTTTCAGCGGATAAGTTCGGCCCCAACCACGGATCGCCCGTCAAGAAGAACTCAGGCCAGCGCTGCATGAACAGTGCTTGCTCGCGCTTCCAGCGGCGCAGCTTTTCCTCGTTGGCCTCTTCCCTGCCGCGCGAGGTGAACTCGTAGTGGTACAGCTCTGCATAGGGCGTAAAGATGGTGCGGTAGCCGGCCTCCCACACGCGCAGGCAAAAGTCAGCGTCGTTAAAACCGACGGCGAATTCCTCGTTGTAGCCGCCGACCCGCTCAAATACGTCGCGTCGGACCATCTGGCAGGCACCCGTTACGGCGCTGAAATTACCGGGGCGCACAGCGCGGGCAAGATAGCCCTCGCGCTTTGCCGAGAAGTCCTGGTTGGCATGGGCAAGTGCGCCACGCACGCCAACCAAAATGCCGGCATGTTGCACCAGATGATCGACAAAGTAGAGTTTGGCGCCCACCACGCCCGCATCGGGACGCTGCAGATAGCTCATCATCTCTTCGATAAAGTCTGGGCTTATGACCTCGGTATCGTTGTTGAGCAGCAGCAGATAGTCGCCCTTGGCATACTCCACGCCAAAGTTAATGATCTGGGAGTAATTGAACTCACCCGACCAGTACACAACGCGCGCGATACCCTTGCCTTCGGATGCCGCAGCCACGCGCTCTGGCAGGGTTTCGTAATACGCAAACGTCTCCGGGGCTTCGCTGTTGTTCTCCACCAAGACAATCTCGTAGTTGGCATACGTTGCCTTCTGGGCGATCGACATCACACAGGCGTCAAGCGTCTCAATGTGATCCTTGGTGGGAATCACAATGCTCACCAGCGGCGCAGGCTCCGGCAGCGCATGGCGCATGCGGTAGACAAACGGCGTCTCGGCCTCCTCGACCGTTCCGTGAACGCCCAGCGCGTTAAAGTGGCGCTGCAGCGCAAGACGACCCGCTTCAATGGCATACGGCTTGCTATCGGCAGAGCCATCGGCGGTCGATCCCGGATGCACGCGCCAGTGATACAGCACATGCGCAACGTGCTCAAAGCGCGCGCCGGCTGCAAGGCAGCGAAGCGTCAAGTCGTAGTCCTGGGCGCCCGCAACGTCTTCTGGGGACATACCAATGTGATCGATGAGCGCCTTCTCCACCATCAGGAAATGCGTCACGCAGTTATGGCTATAGAGCAGGTCGACGTTGAGTACGGTCTTAAAGACCGGCTGGCCCCACTCCCCCGTTTTCTGGAACATGTCCTCGTCGCAGAACAGGACCTGGGGACGCTCGTCCTCGGCAGCCTTGTTCAGCGCGGCAACATAGTGGAACAACGCGTCCGGTTCCAGGATGTCGTCATGGTCCAAGAACGCGATGTAGTCGCCCGTCGCTTGCTCGATACCTGCGTTGGTGTTGACCACAATGCCGCCGTTGCCGGGAAGCTCGATGCGACGGATGCGCTCGTCGTTGGCACCTGCCGCAAGGGCGGCCACCGCATCCCATTCAGGCGAGGCATCCATAAGGAGCAGTTCCCAGTTGTCATAGCTCTGGGCTAGCACCGAGTTCAGCAGCTCGCGCAGGTATTCCCGATCAGTCTTGTAGCACGGCACCACAATGCTCACGAGCGGTCTATAGGCAAAGGCCGCCGAAGCGACACGCTGGCACGCCAAATCGCCCGGCTTTGCGCGATGCTGCTCAAACCAACGTCGATAAGCTGCGTCGTCAGCGCGTGCATCCTTCATGCGATTCCAACTGTCGTCGACCATGCCGTTGTACAGGCGACCATCCATGGCGCAAAAACCGCTCTGGATCTGCCCCGCGGGGTCGATTGCAATCGCGACAAAATCACGTATATCCTGGGGCATCTCAACGCTTAAATACGTTTTATTGACGCGGCAACCGTTGCGCTGCGGCACATCGACCTGCGATTCAAACACATGCACGGTAGCATCGATGGCATTCATATGCGTATCGAAGATCTGGAGCTCAGGCGCGCACTGGGGGTCTCCCGCCCAGGTAACCTCATAGCGCCACACCGCGCCGGAGTCTGCCGGCAAATAGCGAATGGCATCGATCTCGTAGCGACCGCAGCATTCGCCACGCTGCGCATCGCGGATAAGCGCGCACAGCGCAGGCTTTGCTTTGTAGTTAATCTTGGATTCCAGCTTGGCCACGCGGCTATCGAGGCGAATAGAGCCCAACCTTTGACCACCGGATGCAAAAACGACATCCATCGACGAGCCATCCAAAAACGGAAGTACCATGACGGCGAGCTCGCGCTCGTAATCGGAAACGGAAGGGCAAAGCGCCAGCACACGGCCATGATCGACCGGGAGCACCAGCGACGGCACACGAGAACCGCTCGTCGTCGCATGGACAAACGCTTGAGAACCCTCCCGCTCAATAAGCGCGGCGACATCCTGACCGGCAAAACGAAGCAGCACAAACAGACGGCCCTGGCTGCGGCAAAGTGCCAAACGCTTGATACTCATCTACACTTCTCGCTTTCCAAGGGCGTTCGCTGCCATGCGTTTGCAGGCACCCAGGCGCCCAAACCTCAAGACGTCGTAATCGAACATGAGCTTTTTGCACGCACGGGCATTGGGGGCATTGCTGGTAAGCGCTGCACGCACCATAGCAGCAACAGAAGGAGCGCATTGCGCGAGCGCAGTATCGCTGCCCACGGCAGAGCCGGCAAGCGCCGTGGCAACGGCAGCAAACACCTTGCCGCAGTCCGTACCCAACAGCCTGAGCGCATCGTACAGCACCAGATCGCACAGGAAATATGCCAGGTCATCGGCATGCTGGGCATCGAGACCATCGCGCTGCCAGTCAGCCAGCACCGCGGAGTAAATCTTCACGTGCTCTAGCAGGCGCGTCTCGTCGTCATAGCGCATGATGTCCATGAGCGAGCCCTTGCGCGCCACACGGTAGTCATACAGCTTGTTCGAGATAAGCGAAGTCTTGCACGAACGACCGTACACGGCAAAATCGAAGACCTGGTCCTCGCCATACTTAACGGTTTCGTCGAACACGATCCCGTTGCCCAGCAAAAACTCACGCTTGCAGGCGGTGCGCCATGCAAAGGGGCGAGACGCTTCCTTAAACAGCAGGTCGGTGCTATAGCCCTCAAATGACACATCGCGCGGGCTCAGCACATAGTTAAGCCACGGATACCCTGCCTCCAGCGGATACGGGTTCGCGCCAAAGGTCAAAACGTCGCAGTCCTCGCGCTCAAAGGCATCGACGATCACGCGGCATGCATCGGGCGTAAAGCGGTCGTCGGAATCCAAAAACGCGACGATAGGAGCCGAGGACGCAGCGATACCCGCGTTACGGGCGCTCGACAAACCACCGTTGGGTTTATCAATCAGCGTAAAGCGCGCGTCCTTTTCGCAATAGGCAGCGGCGATGTCGCGCGACCCATCCGGCGAGCCATCGTTAACCAGCACACCTTCCCAACCGGGCATATCCTGCGCGAGTAGGGAGTCCAGGCACCATGCCAGGCAATCCTCCACCTTGTAGATGGGAACGACAACGGAAATCTTGGGGGTAACCATAATCACGCGCTCCTACTGTGCGGCCGGAACGTCATCAGGGTGCGGGTTGTCACCGTAAGTGCGCTGATACGTCAGCACGCGCCAGACCAGCGGCAGGCCGCCGATCTTAAAGTAGTGCTTAAACGTATTGAGCTTGCCCGGCTTCTTAAAATCAAAGCGCGAATCGATATAGGCGCGGGGCGACTTGACCATCAGGCGCAAGTCGGTCTCGCCACGCGGATCAAACAGCGACAGATCAAAGCGACCGGCATCCCAGTCGGCCTTGAGCTCGGACGAGGCTTTCTTCCAAAACTGCTCGCGCAGTTCATCGACCAGGCGCTCATCATTCCAACGGTACGTATCGACCTTCATGCGCATTAAAATACCCTGAAGCTGAGCCTTAAGCTCGGGGCGTTCATCCAAAAAGCGCTGCATCTCGGCGTATTCGTCGCACACGCAAAATACCTTGTTGGGCGAATTAACGGAGCTCTTCTCGTTATCCTGGCGATAGCACAAAATGGGGTCCGCAATAAACGCGGCACGCTCGGCGCAAGCCCAAACCTTAAAGTTAAAGCCTGCGTCCTGATACGAGGCACCCGGCGTGGGAAGGAACCGAATCTGATTGTCGTTGAGGAACTCGCGCCGATAGATAGCCGACCAAATGGAAGGTTTGCGGTAGAAGATGCCCGGGCGATCGACAGGGCGATACGCGGCGCCCGTCATATGCTCGTCGATGATCCCAAACAGCTCACGGCGCTCGCTGGGCGTGGACCAATACAGGTAAAAGTCGCCCTTCACCACATCGGCATGCTCAGCATCGGCCTTGGCGACCAGCTTTTGGAGCGAATCCTCAAACATAAAGTCGTCGGACTCAAGGATGCCCACGTACTCACCGCGCGCCATCTCCAGGCCGCGGTTCATCGAGTCGCCGTAGCCGCTGTTGGCTTTGTCGATCATCTTGACACGGGAGTCGCGCTCCATGTACTCGCGGATAATCGCCGGCGAGCTGTCGGTCGACCCGTCGTTAATGCAGATGATCTCGATGTCCTTGAGCGTCTGAGTCACGGCAGAATCGAGGCACTCGCGCAGGTAGCGTTCGACATTGCAAATGGGAACAAGCAGCGAAACTTTAGGGGTATCAGAGTTCTGCAAGAGAACCTCCTGTTGAATAGCGTGTAACAGGGTTATTTTAGCAGCCGGGTTGCGGCGGGCGGCAGCGCTTGGAATTATATAAAGCGCTCCAGGCAGGCTTTGAGACCGCGAGTCGAAAGATAGAACAGCGTGGCATCTGCCATCGAAACGCCCGGGGTCGCCGCAACGAGCTTGTGGGCAACACGGCGAACGGCGCCCTTAGCAGGCATATCCGCCCACTCCGTTCCCAAAAACGTCGTGAGGTCCATGTTGACGCGAGCCGCCACGCGATGGAAGTCATCGGAATCCAAGCGCGCCAAATCAAACACGATAAGGTCCAGGAACCAGGTGATCAGCTCGCCGGGACACAGGTCCATAAGACCGTAGCCCGCCCAGTCCTCCAAGACCTCCTCGAGCATCCTCATATGGGCATCGAGCTTTTTGGCGCGAGCCTCGACACTGTTGAACTCGTGCGTCGCCGATTCGCTCTCCATCACGTAGTGGTAGAACTTGTCCGGCATGACGACGGTCCTGTGGGCAAGCGCATAAGCCGCAAATTGGAAGACGACGTCCTCGCCCAAAGCCAAACCGGGGGCGAAGCGAATGCCTTCGCGATTGAGCAGCTCGCGCGAAAAAGCCGCACGGCAGGCATAGGGCTGCGCATTCGAATGGAACAGCAGTTGGGGATCACGGGCGCCAAAGATACCAGCTTTGGGACTCATGAGTTGCTGGACGCGTTTGGGGGCAGCATCGGCAGGTTCACAGACGCCGCCAAAAACGGCGGCCTCGGCATCTGCAGACTCCATGGCATGCAGCACGCGCCCGACCGTCTGCGCATCGATGTAATCGTCGGCGTCCACAAAAAAGACGGTCCCGCCCACGGCGGCATCGATGCCGGCATTTCGAGCACACGAGACGCCCGCGTTTTCCTGGTCAATCACCAGTACGCGATCGTCGGCCTGCGCAATCTGGCGCAAAACGTTCAACGAATCATCAGTCGAACCGTCGTTGACGCAGACAACCTGAATCGAACGCTCAGACTGGGCCAACAGCGAATCGAGGCATCGCTGAATGGAGCGCGACGAATTGTAGACGGGAACGACAATGGTCGCTTTGGGGGTCAAAGTCTCTCCCATGTCGACCTACCCCCTCAGCGATTCGATGAGGAAGGCAGCGACCACGCCTGGGCCTCCAACCGAGGCGTAATACTTAGCACGCCCCAAGGCACCATCCGTCGCGAAACTCGGATGCTCGTCAACCCAGCCCTCAGGATCTTTGAGGATGGCAGCGAGATTTGCGCGCTTCCACGGCTTGAGGTCGTCAAGCGAAAAGTCCCCGGCGTCCAAGGCCGCTTGGAACTCCTTGGCCATCTGAACCAGGAACTCCTTATAGAACTTAGGCGTCAGGCGCACGTAGTTCCACATGTACGAATCGTACTTAATGAGCTGATTGAACTTGAGCATGCGCGCGACATCGCCGCTTGCGTGGTCGCGGGCATAATCCTCTCGAATCCAACGCTCAATCTCGGCATACTCGGTATTGACGCAAAAGACCTTAGCCGAAGAATTGACCGAGGAATTCTCGTTGTCCTGGCGATACGACAACACGGCATCATGCAGGTAAACAGCCTTATCAGCGCACGCGATCACCTTAAAGGCGAATGACGTGTCCTGAAAGGATGCCCCCGGAGTCGGCAGGAACTTAATGCCGTTGCGCTCAAGAAAATCGCGACGGTACACGGCCGACCAAATCGACGGCTTTTGCTTAAAGAACTGCGTCGTATCGCTCGGGTGCACCGGCTTGCCACAGTCCTTGGCTTTAAACATCTCGTGCAGCGAACGGCGCTCCTCGGGCTTAGACCAGTAGAAATCAAAGTTCGCCTTCGCAAAGTCGGCATTATTGCTATCGGCGGCCGAGACAAGCATTTCGAGTGCGTCGGGCGCCATAAAGTCATCGGACTCCAAGATGCCAACGTACTTGCCACGCGCCATCTCCAGGCCGTGGTTCATCGAGTCGCCGTAGCCGCTGTTGGCCTTGTCAATCATCTTTACACGGGGGTCGCGCTCCATGTACTCGCGGATAATATCTGGCGAGTTGTCGGTCGACCCGTCGTTAATGCAGATGATCTCAATATCCTTGAGCGTCTGCGCCAGGGCGGAATCGAGGCACTCGCGCAGGTAGCGCTGAACATTGTAAATGGGAATAAGCAGCGACAGAACAGGGCTGCCAGAGGCGTTAGTAGACAAATGTGCTCCTTAGGAAATACCTGTCGTTTCATGGTATCAAAGGGTCAGCGCGCTAGCGGGCGTTTATATAATCTATGGAGCTCGCAGAGGCAAACCGATAAGAAAGGACGTCATGCAGCCCAAAGCCGCACGCAACATACCCATCGAAGCACTGCGTTTGGTCGCGGTCGCCGGCATCGCGGTGTTCCACACCTTTCAGTGGACCTTCCAAGCCGTCTGCGTCGGCGCCGTGGAATATGCCCCACTTGCGATGTCCCCCTATTCCGGCGTGCTCGGTTTTATTAACCTGCTTGGCTGCTGGGCCAACGAGGTCTTCTTTATGATCTCGGGCTATTTTCTCATCGCCTCGGCCGCGAGTGCTTGGGACGGTGGGGCAACGTGGAAGTCGCAAATGCAACGGACGGCGCAGCGCCTGGGCAAGGTCGTTATGCCCACTGCGTTTTATTGCCTCGTGGCGCTCGCGTGGTCCACGGTCGTCTCCCCCATTCCCGACGTTACCCTCAACACGCAGTACTGGTACACGCTAGGCCTTGAGTTTATCTGGGTCTATGCCGCCACGGTCTTCATGGCGCCATGGTTTGGACTGGCTAAGAGTCGACTCCCCCAGAAAACCTACACGACGACGGTCATCGCCGTTGGCATCCTCGCATTTGTTGTTAACGGGTATTTAGCCGCCATGAGTGCGACAAGCGGCGGTGAGTTTTCTTGGCTGCAGAAGCTCATGAGCGCTGCCACGTACGTAATCGCGTTTTTGATCGGCGGGCTGCTCCGCGACGTAACCGATGTCATGGATTCGGACAGGGCGGGCGCCTTGGGCATGCGGTCGCTCGCAGCGGTTTTGGTGCTCGCCACCATCCTGGAAGGAGCACTCTCCTACACCGGCAACCTCACGGCGATGGCAGTCCTCTCCTACAAATCGACCTCGCTGATCTCGTTTGCCCTCGCTGCCGCCTCCCTGCTCTTTGCGGCAACCCGACGCAGTGCCCCAGGCAATCCGCGGACTGCGGGTGTCATCGTCACCTTATCGACCGCCACGCTCGGTTTCTATGTGATGCAGTCGCTCACCAGTAGCCTGTGGCGTCCCGTCTTCAATACGTTGCTCGCAAACATACTGGTCAGCCAAAACAGCCCGGCAGCTATATGTATCGTCACGGGTACCGTCATTAGCATCGTCTTTGCCTTAGCGCTCCTCATCATCGATGCAGCCAGAAGCCTTATCGCTCGCAAGCTCAAGCGGCAATAGACACGCTGCCGTCAGACGCCAAAGCCGCTACAGCCGTGGCAGGTTCCTGCGTTTTATTCAAAGCTTGCCGCCAAGGTGCGCCAAGCCTTTACAATAGGACAGTCCCAAGGACGTATTCGATAGCTTCCGCGCAGCACTCGCCCACCGCGCGTGAAAGGATATATTGCCCCATGCCTTCAACCCTTCCCGCCCCCATCGATAAGCTCGCCATCGTCGTCGTTACGTACAAGCGCCAGGAGCTCTTGGCCAACTTGTTCGACTCCATGACCGAGCTCACGGCAACGCCCTGGCGCATCGTGATTGTCGATAACGAGAATTCGCGCGAGACCGAGGCCATGTGCACCGCATTCAACGAGCGCCTGGCTAACCTGTGGGGCATCGACACCGATCAGCCTGACGCGCAGGGCGCCACCGACCGCGTCATCTACGCCCCGCAGCTCGAAAACGGCGGCGGTGCGGGCGGCTTCTCCGCTGGCACTAAATGCGCCTACGACCTGGGCGCCCAGTGGTTCTGGGTGATGGACGACGACGTGCTCGTCATCCCCGAAGGCATCAAGCGCCTTGCCAAGTGGACCGACCGCTATGATGTCATCCAGGGTTCGCGCCTGGACTTTGACGGCGGCGCCTTCTTTTGGCAATACCAACTCATCCTTTCGCTCGGCATTCCCAACCCCGTCGCCAAGTGGGATTTAGGCCCCGAGGGCTATCGCGCCATGAACCAGCTGTGCTTTGAGGGCGGCATGTTCTCGCGCCGCGTGGTCGACAAGATTGGCCTGCCTGACGCGCGCTTCTTCATCTACGGCGACGATGCCTGCTACGGCTACGTAGCCAGCCAACACTTCCCCGCCGCCGTTGTTGCCGACGTGGTGCTCAAGCGTGCCCGCGCTGTCTCTAACTGGGACATCGCCGGTAAGCGCCAACTCAACTCCACGAGCGACACCAACCGCTACTACATCATGCGCAACCGAGGCTTCCTCGCCCGCTATATGCAGATCTACGGTGACTACCACCCCATGCTGTTCCGCCTGGGCAATGCCGCGACCTTCTGCAAGGAATTCATTCGCCTGGCTGCGGTCGATAAGTGCTTTAAGACCGGCATTCCGGCGCTGCGCCGCGGCATGAAGGACGCCCGCAAGATCATCAAGGACCCCGACTGGAAGCCCATGCCGCCCATGAAGGACACCGAGTAACGGAAGCCGGAAACACCTCGGCGCTTAAAGCAGCTGGCACACCGTAGCCACATGCTGCCCATCAAAACCGAACCCCCAGCGCATGCGACCCACGCCGGGGCGCGGCACACGGATTTCGTCGATGCCGTCACGCTCTATGTCGAGCAGCGCCTGCACGGCCAGCAATTCCAGGCCCAGCGCATCCACACCGGGGTCATACATCATGTTGATCGTTATCAGCGGGCGCTCGTCCAGCATGCCAATCGTATCTGCTACGTCGAACACAGCACCCGTAGGGAAAACCTGGATGTCCCAGCGACCTGCGCCACACTTTCGCCTCGAGGCAGGATTGGCATAGCCCGGCAAGCCAAAGCAGAGCCCCTGCAAGAGCAGATGATATGGCGGCGGTTTATCTGGGTCGGTCTCACCGATCCCCGCATCCCCCAGGATGCGGCTTAGCGCCCGCCTCACGGTATCCTCGTTCCCACGGCACAGCCCGTCGCGAAACGCATCGACGTCTCGAATGTCTTCGGCAGCGCACTCAAACCACTCAACAATCACTAGACGCAAGGCCTGGCGAAGCTCTTTATTGGGCAATCGCAAAGCACGGAGGCGATCGCCATGCTCTGGCTCCTCAGTCATATCCGTCGTGAGAAAACCGGACAGATACAGCGCTGTCCACATGCCATCGTCAGGCGAGACATCTAACTCTGCGGTGCCCAAACAAAGCGGGACCTCAGCGCACCCATGGGCCTCGAGCAAATCAAACAAGACCGAAAGGCGGTCGAGATTCCATCCGGCAACTACCCTACTCAGGCAATCGGCATATCCATACAGATCGGCACGCACAGGCGCCGTGCAGCCTCGGCCCAGAAAACCGATCACACGCGCTGGACTCGAGCAATAGACCCTGCCAAACCGATACCCCTCGAGCCATTCACGCGCATCATCCAGGTATTCCTCGCGCCCAGCATGATTCAACAGAGCCTGGACCTCGGCATCCGAAAAGCCGAACCAACGGTCACACCAGGTCGAAAGCGGCGTCGTCAGACAATACGAGCAGCCATGCAAAGAAAGCGCCGCTTCAGCAGGGCCGGGACACTTCCCCATCAGACACGTCAGCCGCAACGAATCGCGCGCAGTGGCAATGGACTCGAAAAGCACGCGATCAAATAGCCCTGCCGGATCGGCGCCGGATGCGACCCTCGCGCTCGCACGGCCCAACCACGCCGCGTCGTACCCATCAACGAGCAATACAACCTGCTCATCGCAGGCCATCTCCAGCAGCTCAATGAGCACGCCAAGCACCGAGGCGACCTCGTCCTCGCTCGCCGCGCCACGCGCAACACGTTCGATGTGACGCACCTTATCTCGAGCTAAATCCGGAGCCTCCAAGAGCGCCAACAAGCGAGCGCACTCGCCCGAAAGGGCATCGCGCACGACGCCGGCAACAGCGGGGCCACGCCTCGCAGCGCCAGAAAAGTCCAGCGATATCACCGGATAGCAAGCGTACTCATCCCGATAGCGCCCGCCGTCTGCATCCCAAATCTGAGCATCGGCAAACAAACGCTGGCCAGAGCGACCGACCGCTGGACGCTCCAGAAAAGCCCTGAGCATCGACAAGTTCATGCTCTTGCCAAAACCCTCGGGTCGACAGCACACCACAACGGACGCGTCGCAGTCCAACACATCGGCAATAAACATGGTCTTGTCAACCAGCATGCAGCAACCAAGGGCCTCCGCATAGTCGTGCATGCCAATGGGCAAAACCGCATCGTTGGCACAGCCGATCAAACGCACGCCAAAGCCGGCATCACAACCATTATTCGCCTGTTCAGACACCAAAACGTTCCCCCTAAATCGCAACACGACGCCAATTGTAATGACCGCATCGCATGTACCGATGTCACCGCGCAAACATATCGGGCAACGGTAGCAACAAGAGGCGTGAGGGGGCACAACTAATCGTTGCACAACAAAACGGGGCCCGACGCATTCGCACCGGACCCCGTCCCGACTCTTTAGTTATCTGGCAACCGAGAGGCTACTCCTCCGAGCCGTCCTCCCCAGCAGCCTTCTTCTGCTGATCGAGCTTATGCTTACCGCTCACGATGGACGTAGCGCCCAGCGTAGCCAAGCTCGCACTGGCAAGGCTCGCCATCACGATCAAGTCGCCCGTCTTGGGCATATTGCCGCCAGATGACTTGGTCGTTGTAGTCATCGTGGTTGTAGTGGTCACCGTCTTGGAGTCATTTTGCTCTTGGTTCTGGTTGTCGGTGTTGCCCTTACTGCTGTCCTCGCCCTGCTGCTTTCCGTCCTCGGTCTTGTCCTTGTTCTTGTCCTTCTCCTCAGATTCAGACTTCTTGTCCTCGTCCTTCTTCTGAGCGGACTTGTCGTCCTTCTCATCAGAGCTAGAACCCTTATCGGATTCAACCTTCTCGGAAGCCTTATCCTTGGAGTCGCCCTTTGCGGCTTCGGTCTTTTCCGTGGAAGCCTGATCAGAGTTGTCCTTGTTCTGGGCCGAGCCGTTATTGACGCCAGCCATCAGCGAAGAACCCAGCGTAGAACCAAGCTGCTCGGAGAAAGAAGGCTTCTTGTCCGGCGAAGCAACGGGAGCGTCCGGCACCTTATTCGAGTCGTCCTTGGAAGCATCGGAATCAGGGGTTGCGTCAGAGCCAGAGCCGTTGTTAGAGCCGGTGTCAACGGACGAATCGCTCGAGCCGGTGGATGAGTTAGAGGTGTCAGCGTCGGTCGAACCAGAAGCGTCGCTGTCCGTATTGCCGGCAGAGCTTGAAGACGAATCGCCCGCAGCAGAGCCGTTCGAATTGGAGCCGTTCGAGGTAGAGCCGTCGTTGGTAGTGCCACCAGCAGAGCCATTACCGTCAGCATCGGTCGAGGGCGCATCCATCCTGTCATCGTTGGCATCGTCACTCGAGTCGTCATTCGAATCAGGTGTCGGCGAGGGCGCCGGCGCAGGCTCGGGCTGCACGGGCGTAGCAGCGGCCGCCTCGTCCTCGGCGATATAAGCCAAACAGTCCTTCAGCTCATTCTTATAACGATTCTTCCAGCCCTCATGATACTGGGGCTGACTTGAAAACTTGGTGGCGACATTGTTGACCACGCTATTGGAAAGCGCCGTCACAAACTCGCGGTCGGACATATCGTTGGAAAGATACGCCCAGCGGAAAAAGTCCCTGCAGCCACCAGTGCCGCACATGTTGGTAATGCTCCACACCATGCCCTTGACGCAATCGGCGCGGCCCGAAATATCAATACCCAGGCCGCTCTTGAGCCACGCCTCGGTCACCGCATAGTACGAGTTGTACGCATACGCATCCTGCAGAGCCGAAAACTCAGCAGGATCGGTGTTATAAGCACCCTGGAAGGCCTCCTGTGCAATATGGCCCAACTCGGTGAGCTGGCCGTTCTCGTACATGGCATTGCTCGTGTTGGAAATCTCGCTGCCGCGATCAATCGCATCCTTGAGCATGCTGTATTTTTCGGGGCTGTAGTTGTAGACCTGCTTCATAAACGGAATGAGCGACCAACGACGGTCGAACTGGTAATAACCCAGCGCGTTGTAGCCGTCACCATACGAAAAGCCCTGGTTATAGTTGCCATGGCTCTCATATTTGGTGAAGTACTTCATCTCGGGAGTCACGTTGACAAACGAAACGCCCTGGACCGACCTCAGCACGCCCGAGAAGGACTGCTGGGTGTAGAGACCCTTATCGATATCGGTGGCATCCGAGGCAACGCCCGGCGTGGGCTCCTCGGCAGCGGCGGGTGCCGGCGCGGAAACGGCGCCAAACGAAAGCGCCAGCGTCAGGCCCGCGACAATAGCAGAATGCTTGGGCTGCATAAGATCCTCCCTGCATTGGTGTAGTTAAAGTGCAGTTTGCAAAGATAGAATTAGTATTGCAGCTCGGCCGTTGTTGCACAACAACCCCTCGGTAAACGGCAACAACCCTCCGCGAAATCTTAAAGAATTGCGCTCAACCTACAGTTTGATGTCGAAGTTAATCTCGGGGACGGCGGCAAGGTCGGCCAACGTCACGCCGTCGACGTACTTTTCGATCACGTCGTCCAGGCCGCGCCAGAACTTGACGGTCGAGCACAAATCGCTGCGGGTGCAGCTGTTGTCGATGCCGTCGCACGCCACGGGCGCCGTGCTGCCCTCGACAGCGCGCAGGATGTCGCCAGCACGCACCTCGGCCGGGTCCTTGGCCATCATGTAGCCGCCGCCCTTGCCGCGCACGCTCTTAAGCAAGCCAGCCTTCATAAGCGGACGCACCAGCTGCTCCAAATACTTTTGCGAGATACGCTCGCGGTCGGCAACCTCGCGCAGAGCAATCTTGCCCTCGGCGTCACCGAGCGCCGCGATATAGATCATCAGCCGGAGGGCATAGCGGCCCTTGGAAGAAATGAGCATACCTACCCTCCCATCGCATCTGGGACAACATCACCAGCTTTGTTTGTCCCAAATCTTAAGTAAGTGGGACAAACACAACAGGTTATTTTGTCCCAGAATTTGAAAAGTCGAGTGGATTAGTCGGGTTTTCCCTTGACTAACGCCGAACCCATAGTAACTTTATTCCGAGAAGATTCCTAGGGTTTAGTACACCTATGAGTACACCATATACAGAGAGGGACAGCATGAGCGCAAATCCGCTGCTTTCCATCGAAGGTCTGACCGCCTCCGTGGACGAGAAGACCATCCTCCACAACGTCAGCCTTAACGTCGCCGCCGGCGAGACCCACGTGCTGATGGGACCCAACGGCGCCGGCAAGTCCACCCTCGGCCACCTGGTCATGGGCGACCCCGTTTACACGGTCAACGACGGCCGCATCGTCTTTGACGGCCAGGACATCACCGAGCTCACCACCGACAAGCGCTCGCGCGCCGGCCTGTTCCTGAGCTTCCAGGCCCCGGTCGAGATCCCCGGCGTGCCACTGTCAAGCTTTTTGCGCGCCAGCATCGCCGGCCGCCCTGGCCTGGAGATGAAGGGCAAGGAATTCCGCCGTCGCGTCAAGGAGCTCGCGGCCGAGCTCAACATGGATACCGCCTACCTCAACCGCGAGCTGGGCGTAGGTTTCTCGGGCGGCGAGAAGAAGAAGGTCGAGATGCTCCAGCTCCTGCTGCTGCAGCCCAAGCTCGCCATCCTGGACGAAACCGACTCCGGCCTGGACGTCGACGCCCTGTCCACCGTCAGCCACGGCATGGACGCGTATCGCAAGAGCTGCGACGGCTCCATGCTCATCATCACGCACAACACGCGCATTTTGGAGCACCTGGATGTCGACCGCGTCCACGTTATGGTCAAGGGCCACATCGTGCGCGAGGACGACGCCTCGCTCATCCCCTGGATCGACAAGAACGGCTTTGAGACCTTCGAGCGCGAGGCCGCCGAGCAGCGCGCCCAGGCCGAGTCTGCCGCTGCCGAGCAGCAGGCGTAAAGGGGCGACGCAATGACCAAGAACCGCACCGAGGTCGCGGACATCGACCGCAGCCTCTACGACTTCACCTATGGCGAGGAGGGATTCGAGCGCCTCGACGCCGGCATCACGCCCGACATCGTGCGCGAGATCAGCGCCAAGAAGGACGAGCCGCAGTGGATGCTCGACCTGCGCCTCAAGTCCCTCGAGATCTTCAACCGTTTCCCAGATCCGACGTGGGGCCCCTCCATCGAGGGCCTGGACATGGACAACATCGTCACCTACGTCAAGCCCAACACCGATCAAAAGCACGACTGGGAGTCGGTGCCCGACGACATCAAGAACACCTTTGAGCGCCTGGGCATCCCCGAGGCCGAGCGCAGCTACCTGGCGGGCGTCGGCGCGCAGTACGACTCCGAGCTGGTTTACCACAACATGCAGGACACGGCGTCCAAGATGGGCATCGTCTACTCCGGCATCGAGGAGGCCCTGCACGACCCGCAGTGGGAGCCGCTCATCCACGAGAAGTTTATGACGCTCATCCCGCCCACCGACCACAAATTTGCGGCCCTGCACGGCGCCGTATGGTCGGGCGGCTCGTTTGTCTACGTGCCCAAGGGCACCAAGCTCGATTTCCCGCTGCAGAGCTACTTCCGCCTTAACGCCAAGGGCGCCGGCCAGTTTGAGCACACGCTCATCATCGTCGAGGACGATGCCGACCTGCACTTTATCGAGGGCTGCTCCGCGCCCAAGTACAACGTGGCAAACCTCCACGCCGGCGCCGTCGAGCTCTTTGTGGGCAAGCGTGCGCACCTGCGCTACTCGACCATCGAGAACTGGTCCAAGAACATGTACAACCTCAACACCAAGCGTGCGCGCGTGGACGAGGACGGCGACATCGAGTGGATCAGCGGCTCCTTCGGCAGCCACGTGGGCTACCTCTACCCCATGAGCGTGCTCAATGGCCGCCGCGCCCGCTCGAGCTTTACCGGCATCACCTTTGCCGGCGCCGGTCAGAACCTCGACACCGGCTGCAAGGTCGTGCTCAACGCGCCCGAGACCTCGGCTACGGTCGAGACCAAGGGCATCTCCAAGAGCGGCGGCATCCAGACCTTCCGCAGCTCTATCGTGGCGACACCCAAGGCCGAGGGCTCCAAGGCAACCGTGAGCTGCCAGTCGCTGATGCTCGACGACCAAAGCCGCTCCGACACTATTCCGGCCATGGACATCCGCGCCAAGAACGTCGACATCGGCCACGAGGCCACCATCGGCCGCATCGGCGACGACAAGGTGTTCTACCTGATGAGCCGCGGTATCTCGGAGGAAGAGGCCCGTACCATGATCGTCAACGGCTTTGCCAACCCGGTCTCCAAGGAGCTGCCGCTGGAGTACGCCGTCGAGATGAACAACCTGATCAAGCTCGAGATGGAAGGAGCGATCGGATAATGAAACAGACCACGAACACCGCTGCTACCGCCCTTGAGCAGGTCAACGCGATGCCGGCCGCCACTTGGGGCTGGCTGAAGATGAATCAGACCAAGCTCGAGCTCTCTGACGAGCTTGCTGCCGCTCCCGCCGAGACCATTGAGGTTGAGGGCTTGGACGTGCAGTTTACTGCCGTGGCAGACGCCTTCGACACCGCCATGGACGCCATGGCCGGGCGCTTCCCCGAGCGCCGCGCCTCCGCGCCCGGCGATGCCGCCGACCGCGCCCGCATCACGCCCGAGACCGAGCTCGACGTGCCCGCAACCTCCGTCTACCAGGCCGGTGCCATTAAGCTGGAGGAGGAACTCTCCCCCGCTGAAGCCTTCGAAACCGGCATGGGCGAGGCTGCCTACGCCTACTTGGCCGAGCACGCTACCAAGCGCATCGTCATCGATGTGCCCACATACCAGCACGCCACGGTTACCGTGCGCGTGAGCGGTGTCGATGCCGCCGCGGCCATCGCCGCCATCGACGTCATCGCCCGTCCGCAGGCAACGCTCGACCTGCGCATAGCCCTGGACTCCCCCGTTGCCGGCCAAGGCGTCGTGGGCTCCGCGCTACGCGTGTGCGCCCACGAGTACGCCACCGTCAACGTGACCTGCACGCAGACGCTCGACGATAGCTGGATCGCGCTCGACGACACCGGCCTGTTCCTGGACGAGGGCGCGCGCGTCAACGTGCAGCACACCGTCCTGGGTGCTGGCGCCAGCGCCACCGGCCTTGCCGGCGACCTGCTGGGCGATACCGCCAAGGTGACGATCGATACCGATTACCTGGGCGCCCGCGAGCAGGTGCGCGACTTTAACTACGAGCTGCGCCACCGCGGCCGCAAGACCGAGTGCGAGATCGACGCCAACGGCGTGCTGACTGGCACGTCCAAGAAGGTCTACCGTGGCACCATCGACCTCGTGCACGGCTGCAAGGGCGCAACCGGCACCGAGCGCGAGACGGTGCTTTTGGCCAACAAGGGCGTCGACAACAAGACCGTTCCCGTCATTCTCTGCGACGAGGACGACGTCGCCGGCAACCACGGCGCCACAATCGGCCACGTCCGCGACGAGCAACTGTTCTATCTCGCCTGCCGTGGCCTTGACCAAAACGCCGCCGAGGACCTGTTCATTCGCGCCAAGCTGGAGGACGCCGCGCTTTCCGCCACCGACGAGCGCACCCGCGCAGCCGTCGTCCGCTTGGGCAACAACCTGATCAACAACTTTGAAGAGGAGCTCGCATGATCGACACCGAGCACGTTAAATGCGATACCTGTACCGCACCGGAGCCTATGGAGCTCGACGCCAGTGACGAGGCCTCGCGCGGCTGGCCTACCGTCGACATCGAGACCAATCCCTACAAGGCACAGTTCCCGCTTTTCCAGCAGCACCCCGAGATCGCCTTCCTCGATAGTGCCGCCACCGCGCAGCGCCCCGCCTGCGTGCTCGACGCCGAGCGTGACTTCTATCAGCGCATGAACGCCAACCCCCTGCGCGGCCTGTACTCACTGTCCGTCGAGGCCACCGACGCCATCGCGAAGGTCCGCCAGCAGATCGCCGACCTCATCGGCGCCTCACAGGCCAACGAGGTCGTCTTCACCCGCAACACGAGCGAGTCGCTCAACCTGGTCGCCAAGAGCTTTGCGCCCACAGTGCTCGAACCGGGCGACGAGGTCGTCATCACCATCATGGAGCACCACTCCAACCTGATTCCGTGGCAGCAGGTCTGCCGCGAGACCGGCGCCAAGCTCGTCTACCTCTACCCCACCAAGACCGGCCAGCTCACCACCGAGGAGGTTCTTGCCAAGGTGGGTCCCAAGACCAAGATCCTGGCCGTGGGACAGGTCTCCAACGTGTTAGGCGTCGAGAACCCAGTCAAGAACCTCGGCAAGCTCGTGCACAAGTACGGCGGCTACCTGGTCGTCGACGGTGCGCAGTCGCTGCCGCACATGCCGGTCGATGTGGCCGACCTGGGCGCCGACTTCTTTGCCTTTAGCGCGCACAAGGCTATGGGCCCCATGGGCATCGGCGTGCTGTGGGGCAAGATGGACCTGCTCAACGCCATGCCGCCCATGCTCACCGGCGGCGAGATGATCGGCTCTGTTACCGAGCAGGACGCCGTCTGGGCGCCCGTTCCCGAGAAATTCGAGGCCGGCACACAGGACGCCGCCGGCATCTTCGCCACGGGCGCGGCACTCGACTACCTGGTCAACACGGTGGGTTACGAGAACATCCAAGCCCGCGAGCAGGCACTCGTCCACTATCTGATGGGCGAACTCATGCAGCTCGACTTTGTCCAAATCATCGGCTCCATCTATTGGGACAACCACCACGGCGTTGTGAGCTTTAACGTCAAGGGCATCCACCCGCACGACGTCGCGAGCATCATGGACATGGACGGCGTCTGCATCCGCGCCGGTCACCACTGCGCGCAGCCGCTGCTTACCTGGCTGGGTGTCGAAAACCTTGCTTGTTGCCGCGCCAGCGTGGCCTTCTACAACGACAAGGCCGACATCGACAAGTTCATCGCCGGCCTGCATCACGTTTGGAGCACGTTCAATGGGTAATCTGTACACCTCCACCACGTTTATGGAGCACAACTCGCACCCCGACTACAAGTACGAGATGGATGCCCCCACGCACGAGCACGACGGCATCAACCCCAGCTGCGGCGACGAGCTCACCTTGCAGCTGCGCGTCGAGAACGGCGTGATCGAGGAGGCCTCCTTTACCGGCCACGGCTGCGCCATCAGTCAGGCCAGTGCCGACATCATGGCCGACCTCATCACCGGCGAGACCGTCGAGGAAGCTCACCGCTTGGCAGAGCTCTTCCTCGCCATGATCCGCGGCGAGCAGCTCTCCGAGGAGGACTTGGAAGACCTGGACGAAGCCGCCCAGCTCCAGGACATCTCGCACATGCCCGCCCGCGTCAAATGCGCCGAGCTCGCCTGGCGCACCCTCGACGGCATGCTCACGGGACAAAATAATCAGTAGCATTTGTCCCAAATCACAAGAAATTTGTTGGCCGAATCGCTTGACTAAGAGTGGTTCGGCCATTTTCTATTCCGAGAGCTCAGCCTGTGCCTTCACCCGCGCATAAGCGCGCACGATACGAGATACGGTACTCTTGCTGATTCCCGTATACCGTTCGACCTCGCGCACCGTGTAGCCGCCATCGTGCAGAGCGAAAACGATTCTGTCTCGCCGCGAGGGCGCAACGGTCTTGAGTTCGTTGAGCGGCACGCCCAGGCGCTTCGCCATCTTGTCGGCAAAGGCGTGGCGTTCCCACTCCGTCTCTTTCATATCGCACAGCGCTGACTCACTGCCGGCGGGCGTCGAAAGCGAATAGGCAATAAAGCCCTCGGCAGAGCCAAAAAGCTCAAGCACGCAAGAAGGATCAGAAAATCCCCTCGCGGCATCGGCCACATCACCGTCGTAAGCGCGTAGATGTTCCGGAAAGCTGCTCCAGGGATAACGCTCGATTAGGCTAACGCCCACCTCCTGCGGATCGGCGTGTACAGAGCGAATAGCCTCCATCACCTGCCAGTCGGTATCGAGCGAGCGCCGGTCAAAACGGTTCTGGAACAGATGCCCGGAGCGTCCGGTACGCTTGTTGAACCGACGAGCGTACGTCAAAAGCAGTCGGTGCATCGCCGCGCTCATCGTGTCCTCATAATCCGAGAGTACCAGATCCACGTGGTCGTTCATAAGGCACCACGCAACGACCGTCACGCCCTCCTCGCGGCAGCACTCGCGCATCAGCTCCAAAAACTCCCACCGGTCTTCATCGCCCTCAAAGATGAACTGCTTGTCCGTACCGCGGGCACAGACATAGTAAAAGCCGGTAACCGTTCTCCAAACGCGCTGCATGGCGCTCCCTTCGCCGGGATCTGCTTGCCATCCAATACAGCACGATTGAAGCGTGCCATCAAAACATTCACGCAAAACAATACACTCGCGCGGCCAAAGGCAGTAATCAGGCGGCGAACGGCATCGTTGCAACAGGTCAACCCCCGCAATGCTTACAAGAGCTGACCAATAGCTTGCCCAAGACGGACCCCCTCTACGGAAGTTCACGACCACAGAACATAGGGTTAAACCGTTTCAATTAAAACTTCCGGACTTCTCGCTACGAAAACTGAGCCGTTCGCCGAATATTCCGTGCATTTCGCGGTATTATAGGGGCTGCATGTCATGTCCCTTTCGAAGGGTCGCCCGGCAATCGCCAGCCACGGCCCCCAGACGGGACGCCAACACGATAGAGAGGAGAGGCATGCAGTACTCACAGGAAGTGGAGAACATGTGCCCCGTTGCCAAGGGTGCATACCACGGCCCCGCACCCATCCCCGAGGAGGGCAAGTGGGTCCAGGCTAAGGAGATTTCCGACATCTCCGGTCTTACGCACGGTGTGGGTTGGTGCGCACCTCAGCAGGGCGCCTGCAAGCTCACGCTGAACGTCAAGGACGGCATCATCGAGGAGGCCCTCGTTGAGACCATCGGCTGCTCGGGCATGACCCACTCTGCCGCCATGGCTTCCGAGATCCTTCCCGGTAAGACCATCCTCGAGGCCCTCAACACCGACCTCGTCTGCGACGCCATCAACGTTGCTATGCGCGAGATCTTCCTGCAGATCGTTTACGGCCGCAGCCAGACCGCGTTCTCCGAGGGCGGCCTGCCCGTGGGCGCCTCCCTCGACGACCTCGGCAAGGGCCTTCGCTCTCAGGTCGGCACCATGTTCGGCACCAAGGCCAAGGGCGCTCGTTACCTCGAGCTCGCTCAGGGCTACGTCACCCGCATGGCTCTCAATGACAAGAACGAGATCATCGCATTCGAGTTCCTGAACCTCGGCAAGTTCACCGACGCCGTCAAGGCCGGCAAGACCCCCGAGGAGGCCATCGCTGGCGCTATGGGCCACTATGGTCAGTGGGAGAACGCTGCCAAGTACATCGACCCGCGCACCGACGAGGAGACTCACTCCGTCGCCAGCGTGTTCCCGGTTCACGAGTAGAAAGGGAGGGAAATAACTATGACTGTTACGTTCGAAGGTTACGAGCGCCGCGCTGACAAGATCAACAAGTGCCTCGCCGACAACGGCATCGCCTCCCTCGAGGAAGCTCTGCAGATCTGCACCGACAAGGGCTTCAACCCGCGTGAGATCGTCAACAACACCCAGTCCATCGCCTTCCAGAACGCCGAGTGGGCCTACACCCTCGGTTGCGCTCTCGCTGTCAAGCGTGGCGCCAAGTCCGCTTCTGAGGCTGCCGCCATCATCGGCGAGGGCATCCAGGCCTTCACCGTTCCCGGCTCCGTCGCCGAGGACCGCAAGGTCGGTCTGGGTCACGGCAACCTGGGCGCAATGCTGCTCTCCGACGACACCGAGTGCTTCGCCTTCCTGGCCGGCCACGAGTCCTTCGCTGCTGCTGAGGGCGCCATCGGCCTGGCTCTGAACGCCAACAAGGCTCGTAAGAAGCCGCTGCGCGTCATCCTCAACGGTCTGGGCAAGGACGCCGCCCAGATCATCGCCCGCATCAACGGCTTCACCTATGTGAAGACCCAGTTCGACTACTACACGGGCGAGCTCAAGGTCGTCGAGACCATCCCCTACTCCGATGGTCCCCGCGCTGCCGTTAACTGCTACGGCTCCGACGACGTCCGCGAGGGCGTTGCCATCATGTGGCACGAGAACGTCGACATCTCGATCACCGGTAACTCCACCAACCCCACGCGCTTCCAGCACCCCGTCGCTGGCACCTACAAGAAGGAGCGCATCGAGGCTGGCAAGAAGTACTTCTCCGTCGCTTCTGGTGGCGGCACTGGCCGTACCCTGCACCCGGACAACATGGGCGCCGGCCCTGCCTCTTACGGCATGACCGACACCATGGGCCGCATGCACTCCGACGCCCAGTTCGCCGGTTCTTCCTCCGTGCCTGCGCACGTCGACATGATGGGTCTCATCGGCATGGGCAACAACCCCATGGTCGGTGCCACCGTCGCCTGCGCTGTCGCCGTCGAGGAGGCCCTCAAGGCCTAATCGCGCCCGCGCGATGCTCATATAGTTGAGCTTTGGAGTCGCTACCTTTCGAGGTAGCGACTCTTTTTGTTTGCCCCGTCTCAAATTGGTTACTCTTATTAAAGGGTCCGATGTATCAGTTGTGGTGAAATACGGACTGAATTGCATCCATACAGGCCAAAACAGTCCGTATTCCACCGCAACTTATCAAATGGGCCGACCGAAGTGGCCGAGTCCACCTGACGCCCACCTGCCATATTTGCCCTTTACCGATTTGCCGAGTCTTTGCGGCCCCATTGCCGATCACCCGTGCGACAATGCGCCGGACGAGAAAGGAATCCAATGGAATCGACTGATGTACTGGTAATTGGATCTGGCATTGCGGGCCTTTGTGCCGCCATCGAAGCGGCACGCACGGGCGCAACCGTCGCTGTGGCAAGCGCCGGCAAGACCATGAGTGGATCGAGCTTCTTCCCTGGAACCTGGGGCCTAGGGCTTATCGGACCCGTTAACGAAGACGACGAACAAGACCTCATCGACAACATCCAGACCGTCGGCGGCGGTGTCGCCGACCCCGAGCTTGTCCAGACGTTTGTCCACGGCATTCCCCAGGCAATTGAATGGCTCGAGCAAGACCTGGGCGTTGAGCTCAAGCGTCCGCAAAACGCTGAGAGCTCTCAGCAAAAGCAGTTTATCCCCTGCTTTGACCACAAAACGCGCATGTGGCGCGGCCTCACCCGCAAGCCCCTTGAGGACGCTCTGACAGCCCGGATCGAGTCGCTCGGCATTCGCCTGCTCCCCCGCCATGAGCTTATCGACCTTGTTGAGGACACGAACGGCAGAATCACCGGAACCGCGCTCTACAACCTCACCGAAGATCGAATCGTGCCCTTTGCTACCAAAGCCACGATCATCGCAGCCGGTGGCACGGGTGGCCTGTTCGAGCGAAGCCTCACTTCCGCCGACGTGCTCAGCTCATCACAGGCCATCGCACTGGCGCACGGCGCATCGCTTACTAATATGGAGTTCATGCAGATGATGCCCGGCTTCATCGAGCCCAAGCGCAACCTTGTCTTTAACGAGAAGACCTGGCGCTACGTACATGTAGACCAGCCGGCAGATATTGCCGACGACAAGCTGGACGACCTGCTCGAGCAGCGCTCTGGATATGGTCCCTTCACGTCACGCTTGGCCTCCCGCGCTATCGATCTCGTCATCGATCAGGCAGGTGTCGAAGGCCTGGCACTCCACTACGACTTCCCCCGCGAGGATGTCCCAGAGTTTGTGCAGACCTTTGCCACCTGGCTGCAAGACGAGCACGGCATCGCCCCGACTGACGAGATGCGCGTTGCGATGTATGCCCACGCCGCTAACGGCGGCATCAAGATCGATAAGACCGCGCACACGGGCGTTGAGGGCCTCTACGCTTGCGGCGAGGCGACAGGCGGCATGCACGGCGCCGACCGCATTGGTGGCTTGTCAAGCGCCAACGGCATCGTGTTCGGGCGCATCGCAGGCGCATCGGCAGCCCTTGCAGCGCAGAAAGAGCCTGAGACAGCCCTGAAGGCGGATATCGCCCTCCCCCAGCACGGCATTGCCACAACAGATGCCGAACGCCTGACACACAGCCTTAGGCACGCGATGAGCACCTATTGCATGATCAACAGGACCGAAACAGGCCTATCCGAGGCCCTGCAACAGCTTGAAAGCCTGCAAGACAAGGCCATGGCGCTGAGCAAGCCGCATGCCGATGACAGCGAGATCGCAGCCCTCGCCCGCCTACAGTCGCAGATTCGACTAGCACAGGAAATGGTCAAAGCCATGCGCAAGCGAACTGAAAGCTTAGGTTCGCACTATCGAGCAGACTAAATCGATTCTCACTTTGAGTTTGATCACAACTTCTCAACATGCATCGAGTCCCGTAAGCATGATTCCCCTAAGGAGAACACGCCTACGGGGCTTTAGCCGTGTTTCCCTAAGGGAATCACGGTGCAGATTACTCAGCTCCGCGCCCTTTCGGGTTCGACCCCATGCGTGGTCAACAAAAAACGACCAGCCTGAGCCAGTCGCTTTAACAATCTTTGGGTGGGCCGTCAGGGGGTCAGCCTGCTGCGCAGGCGGTCGCTGCGGCGCTTCGCGCCTTGCGCGCTGCGCTGGCAAATGCTTACGCATTTCTTCAGCTCCGCGCCCCGACGGGTTCGACCCCATGCGAGGTTAACAAAAAAGCGACCAGCCTGAGCCAGTCGCTTTAACTATCTTTGGGTGGGCCGTCAGGGGGTCGAACCCTGGACCTTGGGATTAAGAGTCCCCTGCTCTACCAACTGAGCTAACGACCCAAAGCTAAAGTCCGTTGTGGAGGACTTTAGAGGAGATATCGTGTGGTGGGCCGTCAGGGGGTCGAACCCTGGACCTTGGGATTAAGAGTCCCCTGCTCTACCAACTGAGCTAACGACCCGATATCAACACGAAGCAAGAACTGGGGTGGGTAAAGGGACTCGAACCCTCGACCTACGGGACCACAACCCGTCGCTCTAGCCAACTGAGCTACACCCACCGTGTCCTGTGCGCTTCGCGCTCGACTATTATTGCAAGGAACGCCACGCGATGCAAGCCCCAATTTTCAAGAATTTTGAAAAGAGTTTTTCGAGACCATTTCGAGCAAATCCCACCGGTTTCATAGGAGTAAACTTGCCCCACTGCAAATCCTCGAAAGGACCGTCATGAAAGAACTCTCCAACCGCACGGCAACGTTTACCGATTCCGTCATCCGCCGCATGACACGCATCTCCAATAAGTACGGCGCTGTCAATCTCTCACAGGGCTTCCCTGACTTCGATCCCCCGGCGCAGCTACTCGATAGCCTCAGCACCATCGCCGCCGATCCCAAGCCGCTCTATCACCAGTACTCCATCACCTGGGGCTCCCAGGCCATGCGCGAGGCGCTTGCCGCCAAACAGGAGCACTTTATGGGCATGCCGGTGAACCCCAACGAGAATATCGTAGTCACCTGCGGCTCCACCGAGGCCATGATGGCCGCCATGATGACGGTCACGAACCCCGGCGATAAGGTCGTCATCTTCTCGCCGTTCTACGAGAACTACGGCGCCGACACGATCCTTTCGGGTGCCGAGCCCATCTACGTGCCGCTCAACCCGCCCACATTCGACTTTGACCGCGAGACACTCGAGGCGGCCTTCCGCGACAACGACCCCAAGGCCATCGTCCTGTGCAACCCTTCCAACCCCTGCGGCAAGGTCTTTACGCGCGAGGAGCTCACCTTTATCGCCGACCTCTGCAAAAAGTACGACGCCTACTGCATTACCGACGAGGTATACGAGCACATCGTCTACGCGCCCCACGAGCACGTCTGTATGGCCACGCTGCCCGGCATGTTCGAGCGCACCATCAGCTGCAGTTCGCTGTCTAAGACGTACTCCATCACCGGCTGGCGTCTTGGCTACACCATTGCCCCGGCCAAGATCACCGAGCGCATCAAGAAGGTCCACGACTTCCTCACCGTGGGTGCCGCCGCTCCCCTGCAGGAAGCCGTCGTCACCGCCCTCAATTTCGACGGCAGCTATTACGATGAGGTCCTTGACCTCTATACCGCCAAACGCGACCTGTTCTGCCAAGGGCTCGATAGTATCGGACTTAAGCACAACGTACCGCAGGGCGCCTACTACGTGATGATGGATATCTCTGAGTTTGGCTACGACAGCGACCTCGAGTTCTGCAAGGACCTGGCCTCAAAGGTGGGCGTGGGCGCCGTGCCCGGCTCGAGCTTCTTCCGCGAGCCCGTCAACCATCTGATTCGTTTCCACTTTGCCAAGCGAGACGAGACGCTTAACGCGGCGCTGGAGAACCTCAAGTCGCTACGTGATAAAATCAAGCCGCGCGGGTAAGGACGGCCCGGCAACTAAAGCAACCAAAGAAGCCCCGCACCGCCCGCCGCGTTGCGAGGCTTCTTTTTATAACGCTTTCTTAAATAGTTTAGAGCCCTATACTCTAGTCACGGAGCAACTCGTCCCAGAGAGAGGAATACTATGGCAGAACAGCAGCTTATCGGAGCGCTCGAGGCCGGCGGCACCAAGATGGTCTGCGCCACGGGCTATGCAGACGGTACGGTGCTGGAGCGTGAGCAGATCGCGACCACGACCCCGCAGGAGACCGTTGAGGCCGTCAATGCATGGTTTGCCGACAAGGGCATCACCGCGCTGGGCATCGGCGCCTTTGGCCCCACCGCAGTCAACCCCGCGTCGCCCCAATACGGCAAGATCCTGGAGACGCCCAAAACGGCATGGCGCTACTTTGATCTGCTGGGCACCATCCAAAACGAGCTCAATATTCCCTGTGGCTACGACACCGACGTCAACGTTGCCTGCTTGGGCGAGGTCACCTTTGGTTGCGCCCAGGGCCTCACCGACGTGGTCTACCTGACCATCGGCACCGGCGTGGGCGCCGGCGTGCTCTCGGGCGGTAAGCTCGTGCACGGCATGATGCATCCCGAGGCCGGCCACATCCTGGTCACGCGCGACCCGCGCGACACCATCGGCGAGCATAGCGCCTGCCCCTTCCACGACAACTGCCTAGAGGGCCTCATCGCCGGCCCCGGCGTTAAAAAGCGCTGGGACGGCAAAAGCGCCGGAGACATGGCCGATGACCCGGAGGCCATGGACCTGCTCGCCGGCTATCTGGCGCAGGCGCTCATGACCTACACGCTGTGCTACGCGCCGCAAAAGATTAGGCTCTGTTAGACCAGGATTGACATGCCGACCTGCCGGCTAACTCGCCGTCTCCCCGTCGGGCGCCGGCGTCTTGACCCTCATCTCGAACGGCATCCC
>JAHAGQ010000027.1 GCA_018373675.1 Collinsella sp.
GTTCAGCATCAGGGTAGCGCTGCGACGCGGAAATCGCGCGCCGTTGCCGCGCCCCGCAGTGCCCGCTTCCCCCAAGGACAATTATCAGTGCAGGTAGACAGCTTGTCGATTTTCGAAAAAGCCGACTATGGTTGACCCCTGCGGCTTAAACGTAGTAGATAGGCCCTTTTCGTGACGCAGCACTACTGCACCCCAAATTGGCACCCCGAGCCCTCGTGAGTTGCCAACAAGCTGTTCGCCCAGCGCTTTATCCGCGCGGCATTTGGAAAATAGCACCACCGCAAAACCCGCGAGTAGCGCTTACTTTGCTATATCTCACTATACTTTGCTATATCTTGCTATACTTTGCTATATCTTGCTATATCTTGAGCAAAGGTGGCTCACATGCAAACAAACCCTTTTAAGCCCACAGCAGGTAAAACACCTCCCACGATTATCGGCCGCGAAGATGTGCTCGAAGAATTCAATGAGGGCCTCGTCAACGGGCCTGGTGCCCCGGGGCGCCTAATGCGCATAGCCGGCGTCCGTGGAACGGGCAAGACAGTCCTCCTTGACGAGTGCTCACGTTTGGCGCAAAGCCGTGGCTGGACGGTCATAAAAGAGGTCGCAACCGAGGGACTTTGCCAACGCATTCTCGAACAGCTGCAGCCCAAATTCCAGGCCAAACACGCCAGATTTGAGCCCACCGTAGCTGGCATATCCATCGGCAGCATAGACATTGAGCGAATCGGTCCATCGCTACGCGACGCCATGAGACAGACAATATCCAAGAATGAAAATGGCCTGCTCATCACTCTCGACGAGGTTCAAGACGCAGAGCTCGATGAGGTCCGAACGCTCTCCATTGCGATTCAGCAGGTTATCGGCGAAGACCTTGATATAGCCTTTGTTTTTGCGGGGCTGCCTTCGATGATTGAAAGCATCATCAACGGAAAGACACTTACGTTTTTGCGCCGTGCCCTCCCCTTTGACCTGAAGGCTGTGGCAGTAACCGAAGTGTCGTACTCCCTCGAGGAAACCATTGAAGCGTCTGGCATGGAGTTGCAGCCAGGTATTGCCGGCCAACTTGCCGAGGCAACGCAAGGTTATCCTTTCATGATCCAACTCGTTGGATACTACGCATGGCAGTTGGCAAGACGCGCACATACACCGATTATTGGAGAAGAAGAAGCCGAGCGCGGCATTGCAACGGCACGCGAACGCTTCTGTGCCATGGTGATTGAGCCCGCGCTACAGCGCATTCCGCCCACGTGCATCGCTTATCTGCTGAGCATGGCATCTTTGGGGCAGACGAGCTCGACCAGCATGGTTGCCGATGCCCTAAACAAAACGCCTCAACAGGTGAGTTCCGTCCGCAGCCGCCTGTTAAGAGAATCGATTATCGAGGCTCCCTCGTACGGCAAGGTCTCATTTGCCATCCCCTACATGCGCGACTACCTCTACGAGCACAAAGCCGAACTGGAAGTTGAACTGTAGAAACGGCAACTGCCCTGCAAGACGAAAACCGTTTTCGTACGGATTAAAGCAGACGTAAACGATTTTCGTCTTGATTTGCGTACGGAATTAAGACGTAAATTGCGCTTTCGTACGCTTATTACCAGACGCAAATTGTTTTCGTCCGGCCATGCGTCCCCAATCTAGACGAAAAGAGCCCCGAGCTCGTATTGAACTGCATCCCAATTCTTGGACGGGCGCCGATGCCCTGATCTCTGCCATGTCGAGGTGCGAGATCAAATCCTTGGCGCGCTCGCCGGAGTGGTATGCCTTGTTCGGCGCCACCTTCCTGTAGAGCTTCTTGAGCTTCGTCTTCCCCTTGTTGCCCGGCGGCATCTCCGTCTCAGGTGGCAGCCCTAGGAAGGACAGGACGCCGGGCAGGTCGCACAGCATCACGTCCTCAATGTCGGCCTTGGCCGCCAGGTCGACAACTCTCTGCGCTGTCGGCGAGATGTTCGGGGTGCTGCTACCGCCCGCTGGTTCGGAAGCTGGCGGGCAGTAGCGGCAGTAGCGGTGTGGCTCGATAGGCCCGAATATCCGTAAGGAAGGTGCTCGCTCTCATATGTGCTGATATGCCTCGCCTCGCGAACCTTGGGATGCTTCCTGAGGTAATCCCTCAATTCGAGCCACTCTTTATGCTCATAACGCTTCGAAATCGTTTCCCCGTCGACAGTTTCCTTCACATAATGGTATGTTCGAACGCCTTCGAACTTGCCGAACCCGTTCTCGACGCTGAAGTTTCTGAACCAGCGCGAAAACCCATTCAGGTCCATGAAGTTGACTTGGGGATGCCTGTCTTTCGTTCGTTCGAATGAGTGGGCGAGCGGAGTGCCTTTGACTTGTTCCAGGCCGAAGGCTTCCATTTCGCGGGCCTGCTCCTTTTTCCAGAATTCGAGATACGACGTCAGCGTCTCGCTTATCGAGATCCTCCGCACGCTTTTCTTGCTTTTGGGCGAGCGAACGCTTCGATCGGCCGCGAACTGCTGCTCAATGAGGATGCTTCTGTTCTCGACGGAGACATCGGACCACGTCATCCCGAGGGCTTCTGCCCTTCTCATGTCGGTGTCGAGCATGAGCATCACGCATGTGATGTGCGCGTCCGGTTCTCGATTGAGTAGGATGTCGAGTAGGCGAGCGGCGTGATGGTTCCTTCGCGGTTGTCGTGGAACTTTTTTGCGTACGAGCCGACGGTGTCCCTCGATTTTTGGACGTAGGTGCCGCTGTTGAGTTCTGCCTTGTAGGCTTCGAGTGCGGCGTCGACCTCTCGGCTTTTGGTGGTATGTATGGTCTGCCACGGCGAATAGCGGTATTTGCCCGTGACCGGATCCTTGCCGAGGCTGTGACGGTAGCGCCACGTGTATTTGTCGCGGCGTTGCTTCGTTCCTTTGCCTATGACGAGAGGTCGGTCGTTCATCGTGTTCCTTGCCTGAAGTGCCTGAGAATCGCGCTCGGTTGCGCGGAATGGCGCAAAGGGCTGGGGCGGGTGGGCATTACCCTTGGTGGTGGGCCCTGCGTGGGGTCACACCCCAAGGGTAATGCTCCGCCTGACCGCTTTCAAGCTCGTTGTGGGTCGAATTTTGGTCGAAATGTCTGAATGAAACAACGTCGTAGCGACCTCATAACCCGAAGGTCGGTGGTTCAAATCCGCCCCCTGCGACCATGAAACTTCAGGTCGGAAGCATAAAAGCTCCCGACCTTTTTCTTTGTCTAGGGGTTTCGGCATCTCTCGTTCTTTGGGTACCTCGAGGCGGGCAATCAGATAGATGCTTACGAGTATCATAGGGTCTTTTTACGTCGCGGTCGTGTCTCGTACTGGTGCGCCGCTCTTTGTGGGACGTGTCACTTTGCCATAGGTTGTCCGGCGGCGGGGCGCAGGTCGTTCCCCGTGGCGTCGCTCCTTTCGACGCTACGCTGCCTGACTACTCGTTCCACTGGTGCTTTTTCATGTCGACGCAGCCGTTGTCTCGGAAGGCGACTCCTTCCTCCGTCAGTAGTGCTCGCTGGTCGGGGAAGTTTGGCGCGAGGCGTCCCGCGTGGTTGACGACGCGGTGGCAGGGATAATCGCCGTAGCGATCCGCCTCGCTCAGCACCGCTCCGACCAGGCGAGAGTTTTTCTCCCTGCCGATGAGGCGCGCTATCTGACCGTACGAGGCGACGCATCCCGCCGGAATCTCTGCCACGACGGAGAGAATCTCATAAACCAAATCTTCGTCCAGGACTTTTCCCATCGTATCGCTCCCGTGTTCGCTTTTGCCTTCGGGGGCGCGGCGCCGATCACCCGTGCTGCGATTTTCGCAGCTCCCCTTACCGAAGCATCGAGGGAAAGCGCGTGCGTGTCAAGGTTGTCTGGTCCAGTTGCTGGCTCGATGCCTCGAGATGTTCGCCTCAAGTGCGACCTGCCCCTATTGGAAAAGGATGCCGAAGATGTATTTGGTGATGGCGGAGCGGCGGATGACCCCCACGAGTTTGCCCTCGTCATCAACCACAGGAAGCTTCTTGAACTTCTTCTTCGCCAGCAGCGCGGCGACGCGGGCGATGCTCTGCTCGGGACGGGCACACACTACCTGGCGCGTCGCGAAATCCATGACGCAGCGATCCTTCAGGTCTTCGATGCGCTGCTCAAGGCTCTGATCGTCGAAGTACAGCATGGACGCGTCGCCGCCCGTGAAGATGGTGTGAGCGCGATGCTGCGCGATGGCTCCCATGACATCGCCGTCGGAGATGAACCCGACCACCTGGTTGCGCTCATCGATTACGGGCATGCTGCTCACCTCGTTTTCGGCGAGCATGCGCACCACGTCGGAAATCGTGCAATCCTGCGTGCAGGTGAACGGCTCTTCAATCATGATGCTCGAAACGGGCGTCCCCTCGAGCTCGAGCGGGATGCGCTCGGACAGAATCTCGGACATCGCTTATGCCTCCTTCGTTTTCGGTGCGGTTTTCTTGGTGCGCACGCTGAATATGGCGCAGATAAGGGAAACGAGGCCGATTGCCGCGCACACCTTGTAAGCGACGCCCGCGCCCACGGCGGTGGCTACTTGGATGCTCGCATCGACGCCGGCCGACGCGGTGACGCTTGTCATGACCGTGATGATGAGCGCCGTGCACAAACCGCCGGCGACCTGGCGGCCGGTGTTCGCGATGGCGTTGCCGTGGGCGATCATGTCATTTTTCAAGGCATTGACACCCCATGTGTTCACCGGCATGTTCGCGAGCGACTGGCCGGCGGACTGCAGCATGCAGAACAGCGCAACCACCAAGATGGGCGTGTTTACCGTCGAAAGCGAGAGCAGGAACAGGGCGCCGGTCATGAGGGCCAGGCCGACGATCGAGATGGCACGCGGACCGAACTTGTCGAACACCACGCCGGAGATAGGGCTGATGATGATGCCCACCGCCGCGGCGGGAAGCATGGCCATGCCGGTTTCGAAGGCCGAAGCGCCAAGCGAGGTTTGCAGCAGCAACGGCAACAGCGTGTTGGTGACCAGGCATGCGGCGTTGATGAGCGTGACGATGATGGCGGCCACGCGGAACTCGCGCGTCTTGAGCGTGCCCAGTTGAAGCAGCGGGTCCTCGATTTTGCCCTGGCGTACGACGAACAGCACCAAGCACACGACACCCGCGACGATCGAGCCGAGCACCACGGGGTTGCCCCAACCCATCGACGAGGCGCTCGAGAACCCGTAGAGAAGTCCGCCGAAGGCGATGGTGGAGAGGACGACCGAGGGCAGGTCGAGCTTGGGGTTCTTCAGCTCGCCCACGTTTTTCAGCATGAACACGCCCAGCACCAGCACGAGAATTGCGAGGGGGACGATGGCGCCGATCATGGTGCGCCAGCCGTACGTGTCGATCACCGCGCCGCCTACGACGGGGCCGACCGCGGGACCCGCCGACATGACGATGCCCGCCATGCCCATAGCCGTTCCTCGTTTCTCGACGGGGAACACCAGCATGGGAACCACCGAGACAAGCGGCATGAGCACGCCTGAGCCCGCCGCTTGCAACACGCGACCGATGATGAGGAACAGGAAATCAGGGGCTGCGGCGCACAGCAGCGTGCCCAGCGCGAACACCAGCGTCGCCCCGAAGAATAGCGCGCGGGTGCTGAACTTGTCGATAAGGAACGCCGAAACGGGGACCATGATGCCGCTCACCAGCGGGTATATGGACATGATCCACTGGGCAGTCGAGGCATCGATGGCGAAATCGGACATGATGACCGGCAGCGCAGGCGACATCACCGTTTGGTTCAGTAGCGCCAAGAAGGCACCCAGGACGACGACCGCGACGATGCGGATCTGGGTACCGGTAATGCGCCCATTGGCGGGCGCGACCGTACAATTATCAGACATAAGCTTCCTTCGTATCTATTCGATTCTTCGCCGAAGGCGCGCCGGCCCACGGGCGAAATAACATGCACGTGCTATGCGTGCATCAGATACGACAGGAAGAAAGCGGCTGCTCAGAGCGCACTTGGGGAACAACAGGAGAGGCCCCGTATACCAGGGGCCGCCGAATTGCGATGTATGCTTTGGTCAAATCCTTCATAGCGGGGAGGTATTCTAGCAGCCGTCTTCGCCCCTTTCAAGGGATGTAACCCAGACGTTGATTTTCTTCACCGAGGCGCCATCGTTGACGGGTGGCGTGCTTCTCTATCGCCACACCGCGGGGCGAGGGAACGCCGCGGCGAGCTTGTACATCGGCTATGTGTGCAGCTGCGAGCGTGTCGCCGGCGCGCGCTGGGCGCCAGTCCGATCCGGCCGACTCTTGCCGACGGTCGGTCGCCGTCCTCCTCCATCTCCGCCTGCTCTGTTTTTGCTCGGCTCCCTTGTCGTATCATGGACGGACGAGAATTGAGCGAAGGCGAGCTCGAAAGCGTGGCGCGCGCCGTCGGCGGGATCGACGCTGTGATCGATCCAAAGGCGAAAGATGCCGACACGGTTGCGCTCGTACAGTATCTTGCTGCCGACCAGAAGTTCGAAAAGGTGCTCGATAACCAGCAGATTCTTCGTGAGCCCATCGTTCGCAACGGCCGCCAGGCAACCGTTGGCTACGAGCCTGACGTGTGGAAGGGCTGGGAATAAAGCGGCTGGGAATAAAGTGAAGCGCCCACGCCCGTGGTTTTATCCACGGACGCGGGCGCTTGCGTAAGACGTCTCTTGTCGTTTGAGTGGAGCGCCCCGGCGGCGCTGAACAACGCGCCCCGGTGACGTGGCATATGAACTCGGGGCTCTTTGTGCCGCACATCTATGAGAGGAGAAATTCGATGCGTACGTGCGCTACTCCATGTAGCCACCCTGAATGGCGGAAACTGCATGCTCGGTAAAGAACTTGAGCGTGCCGGAGGTGTAACGATTAGCCTTGGGCTTCCAAGCGGCTCGGCGCTCGGCCAGGACGGCGTCGACCTCGGCCGGCTCCATCTCCTTGCCGGCGATGCCCACGATAGACAGCGAGCGCTCGGGGATGTTGATCTGGATAAGGTCGCCCTCCTCGATCAGGGCAATCGGGCCGCCCACAGCGGCCTCGGGCGAAACGTGACCGATAGCCGGGCCCTTGGAGGCGCCAGAGAAGCGGCCGTCGGTGATCAGGGCGATGCTCGCACCCAGCTCGGGGTCACTGGCGATAGCCTCGGTGGTGTAGAACATCTCGGGCATGCCGGAACCCTTGGGGCCCTCATAGCGAATGATAACGGCATCGCCGGGCTTGACCTCGTGCGTCAGGACGGCGTGAATGGCGTCCTCCTCGCAGTCGAACGGACGGGCCTTGAGCGTAGCCTGGAACATCTCACGCGGAACGACGGTGTGCTTGACGACGGCACCCTCGGGGGCAAGGTTGCCGTGAAGGATAGCGATGGAGCCATCGGTACCAAAAGCCTGGTCGAACGGACGGATGATGTCCTCGCGCTTGAGGTTCCACTTCTCCAGGTAGCGGCCGCACTTCTCGTAGTAGCCGTTGTTCTTAAGGTCCTCGAGGTTCTCGCCGAGAGTCTTGCCGGTGACGGTCATGACGTCGAGATGGAGCATCGACTTGATCTCCTCCATGATGCGCGGCACGCCACCTGCATAGTAGAAGAACTGCGCCGGCCACTCGCCTGCGGGGCGAACGTTGAGCAGGTAGTGGGCGCCACGGTGCAGGCGGTCGAAGTCGTCGGCGGACATCTCGATGCCAAACTCGCGGGCGATAGCAGGAATATGCAGCAGCGAGTTGGTGGAACCCGAAATGGCGCCGTGGACCATGATGAGGTTCTCGAAAGACTCCTTGGTCACGATGTCGCGGGGGCACAGGTTGTGCTCGGAGAGCCACACGGACTGGCGGCCGGCCTCGCGCGCAAACTCACGCAGGTCGGAGCTGGTAGCGGGCAGCAGGGCCGTGCCGGGGAGCATAAGGCCCAGGGCCTCGGCGGTAACCTGCATGGTCGACGCGGTGCCCATAAACGAGCAGGCGCCGCAGCTGGGGCATGCGTTGTGCTTGGCAAACTCAAGCTCCTCGCGGGAGATCTCGCCGCGCTCGTAGCGGGCAGAGATGGCGCCGAGCTGCTCCAGGGTCAGCAGGTCGGGGCCTGCATCCATGACACCGCCGGTAACGACGATGGAGGGGATGTTGATGCGGCCCATGGCCATGAGGTTCGCAGGCAGGCCCTTATCGCAGCTGGCGACAAAGACGCCGGCGTCGAACGGGGTGGCCTTGGCATGGATCTCGATCATGTTGGCGATCATGTCGCGGCTGGGCAGCGAGTAGTTAATGCCGTCGTGGCCCTGGGCCTCGCCGTCGCAGATATCGGTGCAGAAGTAACGGGCACCGTGACCGCCAGCCTCGGCAACGCCAGCACGGACCTCCTCGACCAACTCAAACAGGCCGGCAGAACCCGGATGCGAGTCGCCGAACGTCGACTCGATAATGACCTGCGGCTTGTCCAGATCCTCGATGGACCAGCCAGAGCCCAGACGCAGCGGGTCCATCTCGGGGCTGATGGTGCGGAACTTGCCGGAACGCGGCTGCAGCTTGGCAACCAGGTCGGCTGCCTCCTGCTGAATCTGTGCCTTGGTCTTCTCGTCCATGATGCTCTCCTCTTTTGATTTGAACGGTTGTACCAATCGTTGGTTAATGAATCAGGTGTAAATGGGTACCGAGCGATGCGCTCGGCAAAAGATGCTTAGCCACGCGAACTAGGCGAAGAACGAAATCACCAGGGCGCAGGCAAGACCCGAAAGGCCGATGAGCGTCTCCATAACGGTCCAGGACTTGAGGGTGGTCTTCTCGTCAATCTCCAGGAACGAGGAGCACATCCAAAAACCGGCATCGTTGACGTGCGAGAGGGCCGTGGCACCGCCGCAGATAGCACGCATGGCGGCCGAGCACGCAACCAACGACCAGGTCGTCTGTATCAAAGAGCTCTGCGACGAATCCGAGCGCCTGGCCGAGGCCGGTGAGGATTACTCCGCCGCCGCCGACACCGCGTTCCACAATGCCATTGCCGAGAGCTCCGGAAACCTCGTCGTTCCCCGCCTGATGGGCGTGTTCAAGGCATCCGTCCCCCTCTTTATCGACGTGACCGGCAAAAAGCTCGTCGAGGAAACTATCCGCATGCACCGCGATGTGGCCGACGCCATCGCCGCGCGCAATCCCACCGCCGCGCACGACGCGATGTATCTGCACCTGGTGTATAACCGCAACATGATTGCGGAGGGAGCAGAAGCAAAAGGCATTTAGGGCCCGACAATAATCTTTCTTTGGCAAAACGCAGGCGGCGGCTGCCCAACACACAGGGCAGCCGCCGCTTTTTGCAATCGATTGGTGCAAAGGGGTTGACTAGAGCTCGCAGGCAACCTTGTAGCCATCGCCGATGGCGTCGCGGATGTTGCCGCACTTGTTGGCATCGCCCAACACGTGGGTGGTAACGCCGGCTGCAGCAAGGTCGTCGGCCAACTTGGTATTGGGACGATAGCCCATGGCAAGTACCAGCGTATCGGCATCGGCGATGGTGTGGATCTCGCCGTCCTTTTCGTAGCTGATGGCATCCTCGGTAATCTCGGTCACCTTGGCCTCGGTCAGCACGTGAACGCCCTTGGAGAGCATGCGCGTGATGAGCACCGCGCGGCCGGCACCGCCCTCGTTGGCGGCGAGCGTCTTGGTCATCTCGATAACGGTGACATCGCGATTGGCCGGCGACAGGTCGTTAACCAACGGGGCCAGGTAATCTGCCGTCTCGCAGCCAACGGTGCCGCCGCCCACGATGACAATCTTCTTGCCCGGGAAAGCCTTGCCGCCCAACAGGTCGTCAGCCGTCATGACCTGCTTAAATCCCTGCATGAAGGCCGGGGCGATGGGCTCGGCGCCATAGGCCAGGACGACCTCGTAGCCGGCGTAGTCACGCTGAATGTCCTCGGCAGTAAGCTCGGTGCCAAATACGCACTTCACGCCGACCTCGGCCAGGCGACGGTACTGATACTTGATCACGCGGGTGAGTTCCTGCTTTGCCGGCGGAACGGCCGCGATGCGCATCTCGCCACCCGGCTCGTCCTGCTTATCCACGAGCACTACGTTGTGGCCGCGCTTGGCAGCAATGTAGGCTGCCTCCATGCCCGCAGGACCAGCGCCCACAACCAGCACGTTCTTAGCCTCGGCGGCAGGCTCGTAGCCGGCCTCGTCGCGCTCAACATCGGGATTGACGGTGCAGGAGATGCGCTTGCCAAACATAATGCCGTTCAGGCAGCGCAGGCAGCCGATGCAGGGGCGGATGTCGTCGGCGTTGCCGGCAGCGGCCTTATTGCAGAACTCGGCATCGCACAGATTGGCGCGGCCCATCATGCAGATGTCAGCAGCGCCGTCCTCGATCAGCTCCTCGGCGATCCAGGCCTCGTTGATGCGGCCGACGGTGGCGACAGGAATGTTGACGTGCTTTTTGATCTCGCGCGAGCAGGCAGCGTGCGAGGCCTGCTGCGTGCCGGCGGCAGGAATCGCGGAACCGCGCTTGATGGTGGTGCCGCCCGACACATGAATCATGTCGACGCCGGCCTTCTCCAGGCGACGCGAGACGTAGATCATGTCGTTGAGGGTCAGACCGCCATCGGTGTACTCATCGCCCGAGATGCGGACGTCGATGATAAAGTCCTTGCCGCAGCGCTCGCGAATCTCGGCGATGACCTCGAGCAAAAAGCGCATGCGGGCGTCGAGCGAGCCGCCGTACTCATCGGTACGCTTGTTATAGAGCGGGGTCAAGAAACCGCCGAGCATGCCGTGGGCGTGCGCCGCATGGACCTCGACGCCATCGACACCGGCCTTCTGCATACGCACGGCAGCGTCGCCAAACTGATGCGTGAGCTCGTGAATCTCGTCGACCGTGATGGGGCGCGGTGCCTCGCGGGCGTAAGACGGGCCCACAAAGGACGGAGCGATCAGGCGAGGCGTGCCCGGAATGTTAAAGGCCATGTAGGCGGGGTGGAAGAGCTGCGGCATAATCTTGCAGCCGTACTCGTGGACGGCCGCGGCGAGCTTTTCCCAGCCGGGGATAAACGTGTCGTCGTAGCAGCACATGTCACCCGGCAGATAGGTATAGGTAGGCTCGACCGTCACGACCTCGGTGATGATGAGGCCCACGCCGCCCTTGGCGCGGGCACGGTAATGATCGACCAAGTCGTCGGTCACATAGCCATGATCGGCCAGGTTGGTGGACACTGACGGCATAAAGACGCGGTTCTTGACCTCGGTCGTACCGACCTTGATCGGGCTAAAGAGCATCGGGTAGGCGGATGACTCCATACAGGCTTCCTTTCGTTTAAGCCGCTCGGCGGCAGTTGCTAACGTACTTATCGTATCAGCAACTGCCGCATCCGCAGTCAAACATACCCAAACGCCGGTCGGCTAATGAATACCGCGGCCCAAGTCTTCGGCGATTTTGTCTACGCCCTTAAGCGCGGCACACGTCTTTTTGTTGGAGCAATGCCCCGTGCAAACGCCACCCTGGGCGCAGTCGGCGCAGGTGCCCTTGCGGTAGATGCGCACGCATACCGCGACAAACGCAATACCGATAACGGCCAGTACAACAATATCGATAGGTGCCATAGCAAGCCTCCTCTAGTTAACCATCACTTACTTTACCCTATTCTCCACCTACCAAAACAGGACAGGTTTATTTTGGTTGGTTTTATCTGCGGAAACGCCACATCTCCCCCACCAAAAAGCCCGAGTGTCGCTGGGACACCCGGGCTCGTGGAAAGGGGTTAATCCTTATTCGGACTTAAGCGGAAACTGCGGCGGAAGCAGTGTTGGTCTCGTCCTCGTCGGTCCATACATGCTTGGGCATGGGACGGAAGATCTGGAAGAGCATCGCAACCAGCAGCACAATGGCCACAACCGTCCAGATGCCAAACTGACCCAGAACAAGCAAGTTGTAGAACTGGTTGATGAACAGGCCGATCACCCAAGCGAAGGCGCACTCGTAGCCGATGGCAATCGCGGTCCACTTGCCAGAGTCCATCTGGTTGCGGATGGTGCCAATGGCGGCAAAGCACGGAGCGCACAGCAGGTTGAAGGCGCCGAAGGCAACGCAAGCGCCCATGGTGGGGAACATGCCGGCAAACGCGGTCCACAGGCTCGGGTCGGTCTCGCCCGCGTCGGCGACGGACAGCAGCGAGCCGGCGGTGGCGACGACGTTCTCCTTGGCGACGAGGCCAGAGACGGTCAGCGCGGTGGCCTGCCAGGTGCTAAAGCCGAGCGGGGCGAAGATCCAAGCGACCAGGTTGCCGAGCATGGCGAGCACGGAGTAGTCCATAAACTCCTCGGGGATGCCGTCCATCGCAGGCAAGAAGCCAAAGGAACCGTTATAGCTACCAAAGTTGGAGAGGAACCAAACGACGACGGTGGACGCAAAGATGACCGTGCCGGCCTTCTTGATAAAGGCCCAGCAGCGCTCCCACACGTGCAGCGCCCAGGAACGGATCGCCGGGAAGTGGTAGGCAGGAAGCTCCATGACAAACGGGGTCGGACGGCCGGCGAAGAGCTTGGTCTTCTTGAGCATGAGGCCCGAGGCGATGACGGCAAAGACGCCCAGGAAGTAGAAGAGCGGGCTGATCCATGCGGCCGTGGTGGAAGAATCGCCAATGATGGAGCCCATGAGCAGGGCGATGATCGGCAGCTTGGCGCCGCAGGGGATGAACGTGGTGGTCATGACCGTCATGCGGCGGTCCTTCTCGTTCTCGATGGTCTTGGTGGCCATGACGCCGGGGACGCCGCAGCCCGAGGACACGAGCATGGGGATGAACGACTTACCGGACAGGCCAAAGCGGCGGAACACGCGGTCCATGATAAAGGCGACGCGGGCCATGTAGCCGCAGTCCTCCAGGAAGGACAGCATCACGAACAGCAGGAACATCTGCGGCACAAAGCCGAAGATGGCGCCCAGGCCGCCAACGATGCCGTCGCAGACCAGCGAATCGACCAGGCCACCGTCCTCGGTGCCACCCGCCACGAGGGCATCGTGCACCATGGTGGTGATACCCGGGACATAGGGGCCGTACTGTGTCGGGTCGACCGAGTCGGCGTCGTCACCCGCGGCCTCGACAGCCGCGTCGTAAGCGTCGCGGCCCTGACCGAGCACGTACCAGCCGTCGGTGCCGAAGAGCTGGTCGTTGGTGAAGTCCGTCACCGTGCCACCCAAGGTGGAAACGGCGATGTAGTACACGCAGAACATGATGACGACAAAAATCGGCAGGCCCAGGATACGGTTGGTAACCACGCGGTCGATCTTCTCGGAGGTGCTCATCTTGGCCGGGGCCTTGGTGAGGCACTCGTCGATGATGTGTGCGATCACGCCGTAGCGCTCACCGGTGATGATGGACTCGGCATCGTCGTCGCAGTCCTGCTCGCACTGAGCGACCAGCTCCTCCACGCGAGCGGCCTTCTCCTTGGTGAGGTTGATGAGCTTGCAGGCGTCCGCATCACGCTCGAACAGCTTGACGGCGTAATAGCGGCGCTTGTTAGCGGGAACGCTCGCAGGCAGATTGTTTTCGATGTGGTCAAGAACGTCCTCGATGGAGGAGTCGAACTTGTGCTCCGGCACCTGGCCCTTGGAAGCTGCAGACTTCTTGACCTGCTCGAAGAGCTCCTTGATGCCCTTGTTCTTAAGAGCGGAGATCATCATAACCGGGCAGCCGAGCTTCTTGGAGAGCTTGTCCGCGTCGATCTTGTCGCCGTTCTTCTCGACCAAGTCGGCCATGTTGAGGGCAACGACCACGGGCAGGCCGGTCTCGATAACCTGAAGCGCCAGGTACAGGTTGCGCTCGAGGTTGGTGGCATCGACAACTTGGACGACAACATCGGGCTCGCCGCTCATGAGATAATCGCGCGAGCATTGCTCCTCGGGGCTGTAGGGGGAAAGCGAGTAGATACCAGGGAGGTCCGTGATGGTAACGTTCTTGTCGCTTAGGAGCTTGGCCTCCTTTTTCTCAACCGTGACGCCGGGCCAGTTGCCAACGTAGCCGTTGGCGCCGGTAATCAGGTTGAAAAGCGTGGTCTTGCCGCAGTTGGGGTTACCCGCCAGTGCGACATGGATCTGAGAATCCGCCATTCAATCCTTCTTCCTTGTGTGCCCGCGCTGCTTTCTCCGCACGGGCTGGATAATGTGCTTCAAAGATGCTGCATTAAGTTAGAAAAACCTAACTTTATCTGCAGAAATATGCGCCGCGAGTCCTTACTGGACCTCGACGACGGCGGCCTCCTCCTTGCGGATGGAAAGCTCGTAGCCGCGCACGTTGATCTCGACCGGATCACCGAGCGGTGCAACCTTCACGACCTTGAACGAAGTGCCCTTGATGAGCCCCAGGTCCATAAGGTGGCGGCGAAGCGCACCCTCACCGTGAAGCTTGACGATGGTGGAGCTCTCGCCCACCTTAACGTCACCCAACGTCTTCATCCTCTTGTCCCCCTTTCGGTTTTTATCAAATGCTGCGAACTAACCGACGGTCATGATGTGCATGGCGACCTTAGAATCGATGCCAAAGCGTGCGCCCAGCACCGTGACGATGATATTGGCGCCACTCGAGCTCACCACGTGGATTTCGCTGCCCTCGACAAAGCCGAGGTCCTTGAGGTGGTGCTTCATATCCTCATTGCCCTTTACACGAGACACGCGCACGGTTTCGCCCGCTTTTACCATCGAAAGCGGCATTGCCGGCATCTGCGGTCCGCAAGACATGAGTGGCTCCTAACGTCAGTTCGTCCTCAACATCGACGCGGTAAAAGTTAACCACGCCTATGTTCGCTTTAGTAAACTAACACGTGGTTAACTTTTTGGAAAGGGTCCCCATCCAGATTTCGAAAAAGTTTCCTATACGAAACAAAAAGGCGCGGCAAAGGACCATCCTTTGCCACGCCCTGTCATGCTTAAAGCGAGAGATTTCTGATCGATGTGACACAGGAGGCCTCATCTACGCCCGAAACGCGGAACACGACGTCTTCGCCACATTCGCCGCAGAGTGCCATGAGCCCTATAACGTCGCGGCCATCGGTGTAGCGGTCACCAATCGAAACCGACACGTCACTACGGTGCTTGGCAATGATGTCATAGAGCAGCGCAACCGGGCGGGCATGCAATCCCAACGGATCTTTAATCGTCTTTGTAAACTCGACCATGTCCCCTCCCGCGGCATCGCACATTCGGCCGGCAAACCCAGCCACGTGGTAGTTATTGTACGTTACCGGCGCACCCCCGTTCCATAAAAAACGAGGGAAGGCACACGTCCTTCCCTCGTTACAGGCAATATGTAGCCGCTTCCCTACATCAGGCGCAGGCTGACGTCCTTGAGCTGGGCGCCGGAAACGGCACTCGGAGCGCCCGACATGAGGTCGGAGCCGCTGGCCGTCTTGGGGAATGCCATGACGTCGCGGATGGAATCGGAGCCGGTGAGCAGCATGCACACGCGGTCCAGGCCCAGAGCGAAACCGCCCATCGGGGGCGCACCAAACTTGAGGGCCTCCATGAGGAAGCCGAACTGAGACTCGGCACGCTCCTCGGTAAAGCCCAGGAGCTTGAGCATGGACATCTGCATCTCGGCGTTGTGGATACGCATACCGCCGCCGCCGGCCTCAAAGCCGTCCATGACAAAGTCGTAGGTGCAAGAACCGGCTGCCAACGGGTCGGCCTCGATCTTAGCGATGTCGGTCTCGGTCGGCAGGGTGAAGGGCTGATGCTCGGCGGCATAGGCCTTGCGGTCCTCATCCCAGTGGAACAGCGGGAAGTTGACGACCCACAGGAAGTCGTGGCCCTCGCGCTTGATCTCAAGCGCGTTGGCCATGTGGGAACGCATGCCGCCCAGGATCTCGTCGGAAAGCAGGCGCGGGCCGGCGGCGAACATCACAAGGTCGCCGGGCTCGACATCCATGCGCTCGCGCAGAGCCGCCATCTCCTCGTCCGAGAAGAACTTGACGATGGGGCTGTTGATGGAGCCGTCCTCGCGGAAAGCGATCCACGCCAGACCCTTGGCGCCAAACGTGGAGGCCACGCCGGCAAGCTTATCGATCTTGGCACGTGCCCAGGCACCGGCGCCCTTGGCGTTGATGGCCTTGACGACAGAGCCCTCCTCGTTTGCGGCAGTCGCAAAGACCTTGAACTTGGAGTTGGCAAAGATGTCGGTCAGGTCGACCAGGTGCATGCCATAGCGGGTATCGGGCTTGTCGGAGCCATAGGTGTCCATGGCCTCCCAGTAGTTCATGCGACGCAGCGGCGTGGGCATCTCGACACCCATGCGGCCGAAGGCATCGGACAGAACTTCTTCGAGCGCGCTCATGACATCGTTCTGGTCCACGAAGGACATCTCGATATCGACCTGGGTGAACTCGGGCTGACGGTCGGCACGCAGGTCCTCGTCGCGGAAGCACTTGGCAACCTGGTAGTAGCGCTCGACGCCACCGACCATGAGCAGCTGCTTCAGGAGCTGCGGGGACTGCGGCAGCGCGTAGAAGTTGCCCGGCTGAATACGGCTGGGAACGATGAAGTCGCGGGCGCCCTCGGGCGTGGACTTAAACAGGGAGGGCGTCTCGACCTCCATGAACTCACGGTTGTGCAGCGCCTCGCGAATGGCAAAGGTGAAGTCGGAGCGCAGCTTGAGGTTGGCCATCATCTCGGGACGGCGGAGGTCCAAATAGCGATAGCGCAGGCGGGTGTCCTCGCTGGTCTCAATGCCGTCCTCGATCTGGAACGGCGGGGTGACGGACGTGTTGAGCACCTCGGCGTGGTCGGTCAGGACCTCGATCTCGCCGGTCGCGAGCTTGGTGTTGGTGGTCTCCTCGCCACGAGCGCGCACGACGCCGTGGATCTTGATGGGCCACTCGGGACGCATGGTCTCGGCGATCTTAAAGGCGTCGCCGTCGGAGTGCTCGGGGTCGAAGGTGAGCTGCGTGATGCCCTCGCGGTCACGAAGGTCGCAGAAAATAAGGCCGCCGTGGTCGCGGCGACGGCTCACCCAACCGGTGAGGGTGACCTCTTCGCCCACGCTCTCGAAGCGAAGCTCGCCGCAGGTACGGGTGTGCATGGAATGCTCATCGATGGGACGGGTCTGGCTCATACCAGTGATCCTCCTTTATGGATCTGTGCCGCCCCGTGTCGTTCCGGGCGGCGTCGTACAGATTTGCCCAGCCTGCGTAAACCGCGCAGCCGGACATGGCGTTCTATCTTATCGCACCCGCGTCGATGTGCCGCGAAAAAGTAGCTCTTGCCCAAAGACTTGACGGAGACGAAACAATTGACGCACCGCGGCCGTCGCCAAGGCGTGCCACGTGCGACAATGTGCCCCAATACAACTGCACTCGGAAAGGCCCGCCATGACTGCACGCCTCATCGTTATGGATATCGACTCCACACTCATCAACCAGGAGGTCATCGACCTGTTGGGCGAGGAGGCCGGCGTAGGCGAGCAAGTTGCGCAAATCACCGAGCGCGCTATGCGCGGCGAGCTGGACTTTAAGCAAGCGCTCGAGAAGCGCGTGGGGCTGCTCGCCGGCCTGGACGAGAGCGTGTTCGAGCGCACGTTTGAGCGCGTGACGTTTACCCCCGGCGCGCTGGAGCTTGTGCGCTCGGCGCACAGCAAGGGCTGGAGGGTCGGCGTGGTAAGCGGCGGCTTCCACGAGGTCGCTGACAAGATCGTGGCTGCCGCGGGTATCGACTTTTGCCTCGCTAACCGCCTGGAGGTCGTGGACGGCAAGCTCACCGGTAAGTTGGCTGCCGACATTGTGACCAAGGAGTCCAAGCTCATCCAGCTGCTGGATTGGGCAGTTGAGTGCGGTGTCGACATGGCCCATACAGTGGCAATCGGCGACGGCGCCAACGACATCCCCATGATTCAGGCTGCGGGCACGGGCATCGCGTTTTGCGCCAAGCCCAAGACGCGCGAAGCCGCCCCGTTTGCCATCGACGAGCGCAACCTGATGCTCGCCATGGACATCATCCTGCGTGACTAGCCGATCCGTCTAACAATTGAATCAGTCTGTCCTATAGTTTCCGAACAATTTTGTCTTAGTGTTCGGAAACATACCCTTTGAGTGCTAGACTTTGCGCCGTCGAAGGGAACATATATGGATAAGCAAGATCTTGAGCAATTGCTGAGCGATGTTGCCGGCGGAACAGTCACCCCGGCAGTCGCCCTCACGCGCATCCAAACGGCGCCAACCGCCGATCTGGGTTTTGCACAGCTCGATCTTTCGCGCGGAGTGCGCCAGGGAGCCGGCGAGGTTGTCTACGGTGCCGGTAAAACCGCCGAGCAAATTGCCGCCATTATCGAAGCGCTGCGCGATGCCGGCCAGGAGCGCATCCTGGTCACGCGCCTGGATGCCGAAAAAGCAGCCCGTACCTCGGAGCTCCTCGACAACGGCATCGACCTGGGATATGTCCCGGACGCACAGCTCGCCCTCGTGGGCGGCAAGCCCTCCCCTACCGGCAACGGACGCATCGTCGTCGCCTGCGCCGGCACGAGCGACTTACCCGTCGCCGAAGAAGCCGCGTTGACGGCCGAGTTCTATGGCAACGAGGTCGACCGCCTCTACGACGTAGGTGTCGCCGGCCTGCACCGCCTGCTCGCGCATGCCGAGGAACTTGCCCAGGCGCAGGTGGTCATCGCCATCGCCGGCATGGAGGGCGCGCTGGCGAGCGTTATCGGCGGTCTGGTGAGCTGTCCGGTCATCGCCGTTCCCACCAGCGTTGGCTACGGCGCAAGTTTTGGTGGCGTAGCTGCACTGCTCGCCATGCTCAACTCCTGTGCCAGCGGCGTTTCGGTCGTCAATATCGACAACGGCTTTGGCGCCGCCTACCAGGCAAGTCTTATCAATCATCTGAGCGCCGGCACACCCCGCGCCCGCTAAGGAGCATTCCATGTCCAATCATCAGCACACGCTTATCATCGACGGCACCTCAGGCATCAGCGGCGATATGACCGTCGCGGCCCTGCTCGATCTGGGCGCCAGCGAGGAGCACCTGCGCGAACAGCTCGCCACACTGCCGGTCGACGGCTTTACGATCGCCGTCACGCGTGCAAACAAGCATGGCATCGACGCCTGCGATTTCGACGTCCAGCTTGCAGAGGGACTCGAGAACCACGACCACGATATGGCCTGGCTCTACGGCAACGAAACAGCTGTCGAGCACACGCACGAGCACGAGCACGAGCACGGGCATGAGCATCACCATCATGATCATGGCGGGCACGAACACGAGCACTGCCATGAGCACGACCATGAGGGCCACGCCCATGAGCACGAAGATCATCACCACACCCACCACCATCACCACCGTTCTTTGGCGGATGTCGCCGCCATCATCGATGGCTCGCAGTTAAGCGATGGCGCCAAGCGCCGCGCGCTCGCCATCTTTACCGCGCTCGCCGCCGCCGAGGCCAAGGCCCACGGCAAAACGCCCGAGACCGTCATGTTCCACGAGGTAGGCGCCATCGACTCCATCGTCGACATCTGCTCGGTCGCCATCTGTCTCGATGACCTGGGTATCGAGGACATTGTCGTCGAGTCGCTCTCCGAGGGTCACGGCACCATCCACTGTGTCCACGGCCTTATGCCCATCCCGGTGCCCGCCGTCGTCAACCTATGCCAAGCAGGCAATATCGCCCTCACGCCCGCACCGGTCGCCGGCGAGCTCGTGACGCCCACGGGCGCCGCCATCGTCGCCGCACTGCGCACGTCCGAGCACCTACCTGCCCGCTACCGCATCGAGGCCGTCGGCTACGGCGCCGGTAAGCGCCCCTACGAGGGTTGCTCCGGCACGCTCCGTTGTCTGCTCGTTCACGTGGATGCATAGCCATGGATGCCCGCAAAGAAAAAAGCCGCGCTGCCATCGTTGCGGCGTTCTCCGAGCTGCTACGCGAAGTGGACTACGGCAAGATTACCGTCGGCGACATCATCGCGCGCGCTCACGTAGGCCGCGCGACATTCTACGGCCTCTTTAAGAGCAAAGACGACCTACTGTCCGAGCTCGTGAGCGACATCTGTACCCACGCCCTCGACGACGATGGCACACCGCTCGACGACCCACTCGTGCAGGTCGAGCATATCCTCAACAACCTCTGGGAGCGCCGCCAGGGCGTTCGAGCCCTCGTAGCCGGCGCCGGCTCCCGCGTCTTCGCCGACTGCTTACGCAAGACCATCATGTCACGAGCAGCCGAAACCGTCCCCGCCGACTCCACAGGCCCCGCTGGCACCATGGACCGCAGTTTCTTACTACACCACATAGCCTCAAGCTTCGTAGCCACCGTCCAATGGTGGGCCTGGCACAACTTCCAAGCAGACAAAGCCGACGTAGCCAAAGACTACTTATCAGCCATAAAGCCCCTCTTCAACTAAGTAAACCCCTTATCCCAAAGTTCCGCCCTCATCTCAAAGACCCGAACCCAAAGCACAATCCATCCCAAAGTGTCGACAGCAGCCCAACGCCCCTACCAGCAACAAGCCCCTCCCATCCAAATTCAGATATATATGTTGGGTTGCTTGTACGAACGCAACAAAGACCCCGCAGCTGGCCGCATGGGGTAACTTCCCAGCGCATTCCGCAGGACGCAAAAAGGCTCGCCGCACGAAGTGCGCAGCGAGCCTTTTTGCATGTCCGAGGACGCGCTGAGAAGTTACCCCATGCGGCCAGCGGACAACTATGTAGCCTCAGACTAGAACATGCCCAAGAAACCGTGCACAAACAGCGCGGCCAGAGCGGCACCGACAAACGGAGCGATGCCAGGAACGAGCAGGCCGTACTTCCAGTTGTTGTCAGCCTTGTTCTTAATCGGCAGCACCTGATAGGCCATGCGAGGACCAAGGTCACGAGCCTGGTTCATGGCGAAGCCGGTGATGCCGCCCATGCCCATGCCAACAGCCCAAACGATCAGACCGACGCAGATAGCGAGCATCAAAACGTTCTCGCCGGCACGGCTAGCGGTAGCCAGGATGGCGCTGATGAACACAAAGGTGCAGATAGCCTCGCAGAAGAAGTTGCGGGCATAGTTGGTGCCCTCGGTGGTGGGGTTGGTCGAGAAGATGTTGCGCTGGGCAATAGGGTCGACGACGCCGTCGGAAGCCTTGAACTCATCGGCATACATCAACCACGCGATCACGGCACCCGCAAAGCCGCCGAGCATATCGGCAATCATGAAGGGGATGCAGCTGCTCCACGGCACCAGGCCCACGATGCACTGGGCAAGCACCATGGCGGGGTTCATGCACACGGCGCCGCCAAAGATAAACAGAGCAACCGAGATGCCAAAAGACCAGGTGGTGATGGCAAACATGTGGCCGGAGCCCTGATACTTGGTGCCCTTAAGCACGGTATCGCAGTGCACGCCCACGCCAAAGATGATCATGAGGGCCGTTGCGCCGAATTCGCAGAGGAGTTTGGTAAGCATAAAACCTTATCTTTCTTGTCGGTTATAAACGATTCGTTTAGGCCGCGTACTAGTGCTGTGCGACGACAACGCCCAGGCCATCGGGAATGACGGCCACCTTGGCATCGGCACCCTTCATCTCAAAGGCGAGCTTGAGCGCCTCATCGAGGGTGTTAACCGGCGTCATGTGCATATCCTTGATCATCTGGTGATCGCACAGGTCGGTAACCATGATCACAGGGTGATGCGCCAGGATGCGGGCAAAGATCTGGCTCGTCCACTGGTCGGGCAGGGTCTCGTCCTTAGGACGGTCGATGCAGGCGCGCTCAAACTCTGCCGGATCATTGTCGGCGATGTTGTGATAGAAGCCCTCGCCACCGTGACCGTCGGCACAACCGGCGACATCGATGATCACGCCGCCCTCGGGAAGCGTAGCCTCGGCAGAGCACATGCCCTTCACGGCCTGATAGATGTTCTGGTCGAGCGGGTAGCCGCCGTTGGTGGTAATGGCAATCTCGCACTCGACGGGCTCAACGCCGGCAAGGCTCTTCACGAACTCGCAGCCAGCCTCGTGCGCCTTGTGGATGTCGCCGGCAAAGGAGCCGATGACCTCGTGCTTGCCGTTGAGCACCACGTTGAGCACAAAGGCAAGGTGAGCCATCTCGGCAGCGGCAAACATGTCCTCGCTCACGTGGTTGTGGCACAGGTTGCCGGCACGCGAATGGGAATCGTTCACAAACTGACCGTTGTGGTTGTACATGATGGTCTTGTAGCTGGCGATACCAGGCAGGACGGACTTGCGGCTACCAGAGAAACCGGCAAAGAAGTGCGGCTCAATAAAGCCCTCGGCAAGCAGCAGATCGCAATCGGCAGCAATCTTGTTGATGATGCACTCGCCGCCAGAAGGCAGGGTGCCGATCTTTTTCGTCATGCTGTCATCGGTCGCGACGTGCATAACGATTTCCTCGTTGGCAACGATCTCCTCGCCGTACTTGTTGACGAGCTCCTCGTGCGTCGACGGACGATGCATACCCGTAGCAACCAGAATGCGAACGCGCGCCTCAGGCGCAGCGGAATGGATGTGATGCAGCAGAATAGGCATTGTCACACGCGAGGGAACGGGGCGCGTATGGTCGGAGCTAATGATGACAATATCCTTCTTGCCAGCACAAAGCTCCTCGAGCGAAGGCGAGCCATAAGGGTTGGCAAGTGACTCCTCCACAAGCTCTTCCTGCGATTTTGTAGTCTTAAACTCGTTTTGATGACCTTCCATCACACCCGCGAAGTTCTTATCCTCGAGCTCCAGATGCAACGTCTTGTGGTCAAACGGCAGTTCACATTCAAACAATGACGAGCGCCCTCTTCCTTTCAACTGACACACTAGATAAACCGTTGGAAGGATACGCCGCTCACCGAAAAACACCCCCGTCCACCGACTCATTAACACAACGTTCATATTTGACCCACAACAAAACGGCCGCGACCCCAAACGGAACCGCAGCCGCCTGTAAAAGACACAATAGACAGGATGACTTACGCAGCGCCGAGGCAAACATCTACCCCGAGACGTACGCGCGTAAGCCATTTTGCATATATGCGTTAATTAATTGCATAAAATGGCGCATGGATTTCTAGCTGCAACAGGGTAGTGCCCTCCGGAGCGTGCATTTTTGCGAGTATTCAGCATCACGAAATCAGATTATGGGGCCAAGAGTCTTTTAAAAGGCAGAAAGCCCTCACGACTCATCCCGTCAGGACGACGTACTGCGATAAGCCATCCATATTTGAACATCGTTAGCCTCCAATTGGCGCGCAGAGGCATCAACAAAGGCAGCGAAAATCGGCTATCGCCTTATACATCAATCTTTGGCTGCTGAAAACTCCGTTTTTTGCACGTCGCCCCAAGCACCACCCTCAGCCAACGGCTAATCCGCCGAAGACCAGACATCGCAGGGCCCGCCATAGGTTTACTTTTAGGCAAACTCCGCAGGACGCAAGAAGCCCTCTCCGCACTCCACATTAGGCGCGAAGCGCACTTTATTTTCATCAGCTTTAATCCCTGAAGACCGAGGACGAAGGGACCCGATGGGTTTCCCTCTGAATGCATTCCGCAGCACGAAGCCCTTTCCAAACGCGCGAAGCGCGCCTTTATTTCCCCAGCAAGTAATCCACCGAAGACCGGACATCGTAGGGGCCGCCGTTTGTTTTCTTTCCGGCGCATTCCGCAGGACGCAAGAAGCCCTCGCCGCACGAAGTGCGCAGCGAGGGCTTCTTGCGTGTCCGAGGACGCGCCGGAAAGAAAACAAACGGCGGCCCCGGACAACGACTACAGGGCTATCGATTACCCCGTGTTCTGCAATCCTGCCGAGACGCCGGTCACAGTCGAAAGAATCAGGCTCATGTACTCGGCCTTCTTCTCCTCGGCCATCTCGTCCTGGTTCATACGCACCTCGCGAAGGGCGCGGACCTGGGCGATGGACAGGGCGTCGACGTAGGGGTTGCGCACGCGGACGGCGCAACCGAGCACGCGACGGCGCTGCAGCGGCCACTCGTCACCGACGATGGCAAGGACCCACTTACGCGTGAGCTGCATCTCGGTAAAGACCTTCTCGGACAGATCCTGGCGGTCGCCCAGGTGCAGATACATCTTGGCGATGCGCTGGTCGGTCTTGGCGATCGACATCTCGATGTTGTCGATAAAGGTGCGGAAGAACGGCCACTCCTGGTAGGCAGCCTTGAGCTGGTCAAGATCGCCAAGCTGCTCGCAGGCGGTGCCCAGACCGTACCAAGCGGCCAGGTTAATGCGCGCCTGGCTCCAGCTGAAGATCCACGGGATGGTACGCAGGTCATCGAGCGACTTGGCGCCCAGACCGCGCTTGGCGGGACGCGAGCCGATCGGCAGCAGACCGACCTCGGTCAGCGGCGTCACGGTCGAGAACCACGGTGTAAAGTCCTCGGTGTTCAGCAGGTCCAGATAGCGTTCGTGGCTTGCAGTGTTGAGCTTCTCGGCCATATCCCAGAACTTCTGCGTGGTCTCGGTGTTGGTCTTCTCGACACTCGGGGCCGACTGCAAAAGCGTTGCGGCGGCAACGGACTCAACATGGCGCTGAGCCAGCGTGCGGTTGCCGTAACGGGCAAAGATGACTTCGCCCTGCTCGGTGAGCTTAAAGAAGCAGTTGACCGAACCCTTGGGCTGCGCCAGCACGGCCTTGTTGGCCGGGCCGCCGCCACGGCCCACGGCACCGCCGCGACCGTGCATGAGCACCAGGTCGATATCGTTCTTCTCTGCCCACTTGGCGATGCGCTCCTGCGCGGAGTGCAGCGCGAGCATGGCCGTGGTAGGACCGGCATCCTTGGAAGAGTCGGAATAGCCCAGCATGACCTCCATGCGGCGGTTGGTCTGGGCAAGGCGCTTTTGCACCACGGGCAGCGTAAGCATCTGGTCGAGCACGTCAACGCAGCCCTCGAGGTCCTCGAGCTGCTCGAACAGCGGGATCACGTCGAGCTCGGGAACGTCTTCCTCGTGTGCGAAGGACAGGTGGGCCAGCTCAAAGACGTCGGCCACATGCTGGGCACTCTTGGTAAACGAGATGATGTAGCGGTGTGCCATCTTCTTGCCGTAGCGCTTTTGGATGGAACCGATGGCACGGAAGGTGTCGATGACCTCGCGCGTCATGGGCTGCAGGTCACCATGGATACCGTTCTCGTGGATATCCTTGAGGGCGCGGGCGTGCACCACGGAGTGCTGACGGAACTCCATCTCGACCATATGGAAGCCGAAGGACTCGACCTGCCAGATGATGGTTTGGACCGGACCGTAGGCGGCACGGACGGCACCGCAGGCAGCAAGCGAACGCTGGACGACGCGCAGGTCATCCAGGAACTCGTCGGCGCTGTGGTACATGGTGTCGGTGATGCGGCGCACGGTGGCGTTCAGGCGGTCGGCCATGACGAGCATGACGGCGCGATGCGGCTCGTGCTCGGAGATCAGCTCGGCGCGGGCCGTGTAACGAGGGCTCATCTCGACCTGATGGTTCCACAGGTTAATGAGCTCGGCCGACGGCTTGCTGTAGGTGGCCTCGAGCGTGAGGTTGCGGCCGATGTGGCGGCACTTGTCCTCGAGCTTGAGCACCATGTGCGTAAAGTACTTGGCGGCGACCTCACGGCTCACCTTGGCGGTGACGTTGGGGTTACCGTCGCGGTCGGAACCGATCCAGCTGCCGGGATGGAAGAACGCCGGGCACAGCGGCGGCACAGTACCGGCCTTGTCGCCCAGCACCCAATCGTCAAAACGACGATAGATAACGGGGATAACGTCGAACAGCGTGTTATCGAAGATGTCGATGATGGTATCGGCTTCCTCGACCGGCGTGGGCTTCTTGAGCGCGATGGGGCTCGTACGCACCAGGGCGTCGATCTCCTGCAGCATATGGCGCTCGTTCTCCACCAGGTCGGAGCCGCCCAGACGCGGACGCTCCTCCAGCAGGTTGGAGATACGGCGGATCTTGCCCTCGACGGCCTTACGACGGGCCTCGGTGGGATGTGCGGTAAAGACAGGGTGGAACTCGAGCTTGTCGAGCAGCTCGTTGGCACCCTCGACACCCAGCTCATTCACCAGCTGGTGATAGGCAACGGTAAGCTCGTTGGCAGGATCGACCTCGGTATCGGTCGACGCACCGGCCTCGCGCTCGCGCAGCTGCGCCACACGGTAGTTCTCCTCCGACAGGTTTGCCAGATGGAAAAAGCTCGTAAAGGCGCGGACAATGACCTGCTGCTTATCGAGCGGCAGGCTGTCGATCAAATCGACGACCTCACGAAATGCCACGGCAGTGGGCTCGTCGGCGGTGGGCACGCCCTGCTCGTCGACGGCTTCGTCGGCAGCGCAGGTACCGGGGTTGCCGGCATTGACCACAATCTCGGCTGTCAAAATCTTGTCGAACAGGTCCGCGATCTCGGGATCATACTCGCTAAGCACACGGCGCTCCAGGCGCAAGAACAGCGCCAGATTGTCGCGCAGCTCCTCGGGGATCTCGATCTCGGCGAGACGCTCCCTGGACTCGGCATTCGAGCCGATTCGGTTAACGAGGCGGTTGACCACGGCAGCGACGCGCGCCGCGGCTTCGGGTACAGACTGGTTGCTTAGGTTCTCAGCCACGTTTCCTCCCATTCCTCCTTCTATGCACGTAACATGCGGTATTCATTATAGGCGCTTGAGAAATACTTTCGACACTGATTGCGCTTTACCACACAAAAGTATTTTCTGCATTGCAAAGGTTTTTGCCCTAAATGGTCGTATTTCTCGGTGGGCGGCATACGTAAACGGGGGCATTCCGCATAAAAGCGAAACACCCCCGTAACAATCGCTCTCCATGAGCAGGGCACGTTAGCAGGCCCGAAGCTCAAAAAGATGCGCTACAGGCGCTCGCGAACCGCCTCGACCACGTTGGCCAGATCGACGAGGACCTCGTCATGGCTCTCCATGTCGCGCACCTTGACCTTGCCGGCGGCAAGCTCGTCGCCACCCAAGACCAAAATGAGCTTGGCGCCCACCTTGTCGGCCTGCTTAAACTGGGCCTTGAGCGAACGGCCCTGATAGTCTGCCTCGGTCACGATACCTGCGGCGCGAAGCTGCTGCGTAATGGCAAAGACGTTCTGACGCAGCTCCTTGCCGGCGTTGGCGACGTAGACGCACGGGACCTCCTCGGCACCCAGGTCGCTGCCAAAGGCCTGCAAGGCCAGCAGGGCGCGCTCAAAACCGACAGCGAAGCCGACGCCTGCCGTGGGCTTGCCACCCTCGAGCTCGACCAAGCCGTCATAGCGACCGCCGCCACCGATGGAGCCGACACCGGCGCCGGGAGCCTCGACCTCAAAGACAGTACGGGTGTAGTAGTCCAGGCCACGCACCAAGGTGGGATCCTCGACATACTCGATACCCGCCGCATCCAAATAGCGCTTGACCTGCTCGTAGTGCTCGCGGCACTCGTCGCACAGGTTGTCGCCCATCAGCGGGGCGTCGGCCATGATCTCGCGGCAATGGTCGTTCTTGCAGTCGAAGGCGCGCAGCGGGTTGAGCTCGGCGCGCTCGCGGCACTCATCGCACATCTCGTCGGCGTGATCGAGGATAAACTGCTTGACTTGCTCGCGGTAAGCCGGACGGCACTGAGCGTCGCCCATCGAGTTAATGAGCAGACGAAGCTTGGAAAGATCGAAGCCCAGGCGCTTGTAAAACTCCATGAGCATGATGATGCACTCGGCGTCTGCCGCCGGATCGGGAGCGCCGAGCCACTCGATGCCCACCTGGTGGAACTGGCGCAGGCGGCCCTTCTGGGGACGCTCGCCGCGGAACATGGCCTCGGCGTAGTACGCCTTAAACGGCGTGGAGCCCTGGGGCACCAGGTTGTTCTCGACGACGGCGCGCACCACGCCGGCCGTGCCCTCGGGGCGAAGTGCCAGGCGCTGCTTGGGCTTGAGTTTGGTGTCGGTGCCCTCGGTAAAGACGCGCTCCAGGTTGGCACCGCTGAACACACGGAACATTTCCTTGCGCACGACGTCGGTCGACTGGCCGATACCGTGGACAAACACGTCCACCTGCTCGATCGCGGGCGTCTCGATGGGCTTAAAACCAAACGGCTCGAACACGCCGGCCGCAATCTGCTGCATCTTTTGCCAGGCGCGCATCTCGGCGCCGATAAGGTCGCGGGTTCCCTCCGCCTTCTGTGCCTGCATGGGCAAACACCTTTCTTTTGTATCGCGTCATAGGTAACGGTCATTATACGGCACAAAGCAGCAACGCGGCGGCGCGTCTGGCCGAACGAGGGTATGGGGACTCGTTCGG
>JAHAGQ010000003.1 GCA_018373675.1 Collinsella sp.
CCTCTTGACAACTTATAGGAGCGTCGGTTTTATTTTTGCCCGAGGCGCCATGGTCGGGGGATGCCGGCCAAACGTAGTAGATGGGCCGGTTTCGTGGCGGGAGGCCCCGGGGGCGGCCGGGGTGGAGCCTGATGGGAGGGCGGCGACAGCGCCGCCCTCCCGCGGGGCGCGCCCCGCGGGCTTAGTCGGGCATCGCGGGCCCATCGCTCTCGAGTCCGTCCCGCATCCGCGCCGCCGCCCCAGGAAAGTTTTTCCAAAATTGTCCTTGCATCGTGGTCCGAGTTCCCGTATAGTACTTCTTCGCACGGGGGCGTAGCTCAGCTGGGAGAGCGCTTGACTGGCAGTCAAGAGGTCAGGGGTTCGATCCCCCTCGTCTCCACCCGAGCATTGAATGAGGCTCCAACGCAAGTTGGGGCCTTTTTTCATATAGGCACACAAGGTCAAAGGCGGCACCATGATCCTCCTGGTCGACAAGATCGAAAAAAGCTTCGGCGCACGCGTCCTCTTTAGCGGCGCGTCCTTCCAGATCAACCCCGGCGAGCGCTTCGCGCTCGTGGGACCCAACGGCGCCGGCAAAACCACCATGCTCAAGATTATCATGGGCATCGACAGCCCCGATGCCGGCCAGGTCCAGTACGCCAAGGACTGCCAGGTGGGCTACCTAGAGCAGGAAACCAACCTAGAGCAAAAGGACACCACCATCCTCGCCGAGGTCATGGCCGCTGCCAAGGAAATCCGCCGCATGGGCGAGCGCGCCAACGAGCTGCAGGCCCAGATCACCGAGCTCTCCGAACAGGGGAAGGACGTCGACGCACTCCTTAACGAGTATGGCCAGGTCCAGGACCGCTTTGAGCATCTGGGCGGCTACGAGCTCGAGAGCAACGCCCGTAAAATCCTGTCCGGCTTGGGCTTTAAGGTCACCGACTTTGAGCGCCCGTGCTCCGAGTTCTCGGGCGGCTGGCAGATGCGCATCGCGCTGGCCAAGCTCTTCCTGCGCCACCCCGACCTGCTGCTCCTGGACGAGCCCACCAACCACCTGGACCTCGAGAGCGTCCAGTGGCTGCGCGGCTTTATCGCGAGCTACGATGGCGCCGTCCTCATCGTCAGCCACGACCGCGCCTTCATGGACGCCTGCGTCGACCACGTCGCCGCCCTCGAGAACCGCCGCGTGACCACCTACACCGGCAACTACAGCAGCTACCTTAAACAGCGCGAGGACAACCTAGAGCAGATGCGCGCCAAGCGTGCCGCTCAGGAGCGCGACATCGCCCACATGCAGGTCTTCGTCGACAAGTTCCGCTACAAGCCCACCAAGGCTGCCCAGGCCCAGGAGCGCATCCGCAAGATCGAGCAAATCAAAAAGGAGCTTGTCATCCTGCCCGAGGGTCACAAGCACATCGACTTTAAGTTCCCCGACCCGCCGCGCTCCGGCGACATGGTCGTAGGGCTCGAGAGCGTGTCCAAGTCCTACGGCGACAAGCACATCTACAGTGACATCGATCTCAAGCTCTACCGCGGCGAGCACGTGGCGCTCGTCGGCCCCAACGGCGCCGGCAAGTCCACGCTCATGAAGATCCTCGCTGGCCTGGAGCCGCCCACCAATGGCACCCGCGACCTGGGCACTAACGTGGGCGTAGCCTACTACGCCCAGCACGCGCTCGAGGGCATGACCGAGTCCAATACCGTCCTGCAAGAGATCGACACCGTCACGCCCAAGTGGACCGTGCCGCAGCAGCGCAGCCTGCTGGGCGCCTTCCTGTTTAGCGACAACGACGCAATCGAAAAGCAAGTCCGTGTCCTCTCCGGCGGCGAAAAGGCACGTCTGGCCCTTGCCAAGATGCTCGTGGCCCCCGAGGCGCTCCTGTGCCTGGACGAGCCCACCAACCACCTGGACATCGACTCTGTGGACATGCTCGAGAACGCCCTGCAAAACTTCCCCGGTACCATCGTGCTAATCAGCCACGACGAGCACCTGGTGCGCGCCGTGGCCAACCGCATCATCGACATCCGCGACGGCAAGGTCACGGTCTACGATGGCGACTACGACTACTACCTCTACAAGCGCGAGGACCTCGCCGCCCGCGTCGCCGCCGAGGCGGCAGGGGAGAGCGCGCCGGCCACGGTCAAGTCCACCAAGGCCAGCGCCGCCCAGGTCGACACCCCCGCCGCGACGCCTAAGCCTGCCGAGGGCAAAAAGACCAAGGAGCAAAAGCGCGCCGAGGCCCAGGCCCGCGCCGCGCTCAACAAAAAGCTCAAGGGTGTGCGCAACCAGCTCAAGAAGATCGAGACGGAGCTCGACAAAAAGCGCGCCCGCTATGACGAGCTTATGGAATTGATGGCCATCGAAGAGCTTTATGCCGATCAAGACAAGTTCAATGCCGCGCTGGGGGAATATAACGGCCTTAAGCAAGAGCTGCCCAAGCTCGAGGACGAATGGCTGGAGCTTTCCACCCAGATCGAAGAGGAGACCGCGCGTGAACTCTCGTAAAGCCGCTGCCGTGGCGATGAGCATCATCGCCATCGCTTGTCGCATCTGCGGCATTTTTATGAGCGCGATGACCGTGCTGCTGTGCTTTAGCGGCCTCACCGCCAAGCTGCAGATCGTGGGCTTTGTCGTTGAGCTTTCGCGCGCGCTGCCGAGCGCCATCGCCGGCTACGGCGTCATTACGTCGCCCTTTGGCGGCGTGTTCCGCCTGGATTACGCTATCGTGGCCGTCATCCTGTTTGTGGCCGACTACCTGCTCACGCGCGCCTCGCGCCGCGTCCGCTAGGGGAGCGCCATGTCCAGCAGCTACATCATGAACCTGCTCGCGAGCGCCGTCGCCGTCATTGTGGGCATCGTCATCCACGAGAGTGCGCACGCCGCCGCGGCCTGGGCACTCGGCGATAAGACGGCCCGATCGCGCGGTCGTGTCTCGCTCAACCCGCTCAACCATATCGACCCGTTTGGCACCATCATCCTGCCGCTGCTGATGCTCGCCGCCGGTGGCCCGGTGTTCGCCTTCGCCAAGCCCGTGCCCGTCTATCTCAACAACCTCAAGCACCCCAAGCGCGACGAGGTCCTGGTGAGCGTAGCCGGCCCTGCATCGAACATCGCGTTGGCATGTCTTACGGCCGCCCTCATGCACCTGACCTACGGCAACCTCTACGCCAGCATGTCCTTTGCCGTGACATCACAAATCATGAATTTCGGCGCCACGTTTATCGTGGTCAACCTGTCACTCGCGTTCTTTAACCTCATCCCGATCCCGCCGCTCGATGGCTCATCGATCATCGTGCCCTTCCTCAAGGGCAAGGCGCTCGCCAACTACTACCGTCTGCAGCAATACGCCATGCCCATCCTCATCTTGGTGCTGTATCTGCTGCCCATGTGGACCGGCATCGATGTGATCGGCCGCTATTTCGACGTTACCGTGTATCCGCTTGCTGAACAGCTGCTCAACTTCGCAATCGCCGGCATCTAAGGTAAACTTACAGGTCGACCGTGCAAAACGGTCGCAACATGCACCCAAACCGCGCCGCGAAGGCGCCGTCAAAGGAGGTCGAAGATGTCGTATCGCGTGTCGACGCAGGTCTACAGCGGACCGTTCGACCTGCTGCTGCAGCTGGTAACCCGCCAAAAAGTAGATATCGGCGCCATCTCTATCAGCGAGGTGGCCGAACAGTACCTTGCCGAGGCCGAGCGCATCGAGGCACTGGACCTGGACGTGGCGAGCGACTTTTTGCTGGTCGCGGCAACCCTTTTGGACATTAAGGCCGCCTCGCTGGTGCCGCAGGAGGCCCCGCGCAAAGCCGACGACGATGACGAGTTCGACGAAGACCTCGAGGAGCTCAGCACGCTTGACGGCGACGCGCTGCGTGAGGTCCTAATCCAGCGCCTGATCGCCTACAAGCAGTTTAAAGGCGCGGCTGCGGCCCTCGGTGCCCGCATGCAGGCCGAAAGCCGCATGCACCCGCGTGTGGCCGGCCCCGATCCTGAGTTCCTTGGCCTTATGCCCGACTACCTGGCCGGCATTACTCTGCGCGGTCTAGCCGTCATCTGCGCCGACCTGGATGGCAAGCGACAGACCTTCCTGCTCGAGGCCGAGCACGTGGCGCCGCATCGCGTACCGCTCGACTTGACCGTGGCCTCAGTCGACCGCTTTACCATGACGCACCAAACCTGCACCTTCCGCGAGCTACTGGACGGCGATGCCACCACCGAGCAGCTCGTCGTCACCTTCCTAGCTATGCTTGAGCTCGCCAAGCGCGGCTCGCTCACGCTGAGCCAGGACGAGATCTTTGGAACCATCCGCATCAACCGCGTCGAGGGCGCCGAGGCCTATGTGCCCGGCGAGGGCCCCGAGCTCACCGAATAGGAGCCGCAACCATGTCAACCCTTTCCACGCTGGAGGCAAACAGCCTCAAAGGCGCCCTCGAGGCGCTGCTGCTGGTGTCGAGCGACCCCGTGAGCGCACCCGCGCTGGCAGGTGCGTTGGATATCGCCCCGGGCGAATGCGCGTCGCTGCTCGCCGAGCTCAAGGTTGAGTATGAGGAGGCCAACCGCGGCTTTCAGCTGCGCGAGGTTGCCGGCGGCTGGCGCCTGTTTACTCACCCCGCCTACCACGACGTGGTCGAGGCCTACGTGCTGAGCTGGGACACGCAAAAGCTGTCGCAAGCGGCGCTCGAAACCCTGGCCGTCATCGCATACCACCAGCCTGTGACGCGCGAGGCGGTCAAGGGCATCCGTGGCGTCAATTCCGACGGCGTCATTGCGTCACTCGTCGACAAGGGCCTGGTGCGTGAGCTCGGCCGCGACCCCCAGCGCGGTCAAGCCATCATCTACGGCACGACCAACGCCTTCTTGGAAAAATTCGGCCTGCGCTCCACCCGTGATCTGCCCGATCTGGAGCAGTTTGCCCCCGACGAGCAGTCGCGTCAGTTTATCCGCGAGCGCCTGAGCGGCCGCAGTATTCAGTCCACGCTCGAGGAGCAGGCCGAAGACCTGGACGAAGAGCGCGAACTGCTCGATACCGATGTTGAAGATGTTGAGGCAGTCGAGGACTTGGAGACCCTGGTCGTCGACGACCCCTCGGAGGATTTACATGACGAGGACTAACGAAGTAGGGGAGACGCGTGCCATGGGCAACGCAGTACCCGCAACCGACGCCCAGTCCGTCTATCCGCACACCATGCGCCTGCAGCGCTTTTTGGCGCGCGCGGGCGTGGCGAGCCGCCGCGGCTCGGAGGACCTGATGACCGCCGGTCGCGTGACCGTCAACGGCCAGGTCGCGACCGAGCTGGGCACCAAGGTCGACGTCGACCGCGACCACATCGAGGTCGACGGCATGGTCGTCAAGCTCAACCAGGGCGCCGTGTACTTGATGCTCTACAAGCCGACCGGCTACCTCACCACCATGAGCGACCCGCAGGAGCGCCCTTGTGTGGCCGACCTGGTCCCCCGCGACCGCTTTCCGGGACTTTTCCCGGTGGGTCGCCTGGACCGCGACACCACGGGCCTTTTGCTCTTTACCACCGACGGCGACCTATCGCAGGACCTGCTGCACCCCAGCAAACACGTCTACAAGACCTACCAGGCGCTCGTGGACGGGCGACTGACCGACCGCGATCTAGAACCGCTCCGCCGTGGCATCGAGCTCGACGACGGCCTGTGCCAGCCGGCAATCTGCCGTGTCATTAACGCGCGCGAGGCCGAGGCAGTGGCGCCGCAAGGCGTCAAGCCCGGCACCACTGCCGTCGAGGTCATCATCCGCGAGGGACGCAAGAATCAGGTCAAGCGCATGCTGAGCAAGATTCATCATCCGGTGATCCGTCTGCACCGCTGCAACTTTGCCGGCCTGGAGCTCAAGGACGTGGCCAAGGGCTCGTGGCGCGAGCTCACCGACCGCGAGGTGCAGATCCTCAAAAGCGGTGGCATCCCGCCCAAACAGGCGAGCGCAAAGCGCAACGGCGACAAGCCCCAAGACACGCCCGCCAGCCGCACGCGTCACCACGGCAGCCACGGCTCCGCACCCAAGCGCAACACCTACCGCGAGCGCTACACGGGCTAGGCAACCCGCCGCGCCTCAACGCCCGCGAACCATACCAGCACGTCAACCATCGAAAGGAAGCATTGCATGATCGTCGCCATCGACGGCCCCGCCGGTTCCGGCAAGTCCACCATCGCCAAGGAGATCGCCCGCCAGCTGGGCTTTAACAAGCTCGACACGGGCGCCATGTATCGCGCCGTCACCTTCGCCGCGCTCGACCGCGGCATCGACCTGGACGACGAGGCGGCCATCGACGCCCTCGCCGAGCAGATCGAGATCCGCTTTACCAACGGCACTGGCGAAGACACGCGCCTGACCATCGACGGCCAGGACGCTTCGGCCGCCATCCGCACCCCGCAGGTCGACGCCAACGTGTCCAAGGTCTCGGCCTACCCGGGCGTGCGCGCCGCCATGCTCATCCATCAGCGCCGCGCCGCCGAGGACCGCGATATCGTGGCCGAGGGTCGCGACATCGGAACCGTCGTGTTCCCTAACGCGCAGGTCAAGGTCTTCCTGACCGCCGACCCGCGCGAGCGCGCCCGCCGCCGCGTGCTGCAGCGTCACCAAAACGACGCCCAGCCGCTCACGCCCGCGCAACTCGAGGCCGAGGTCGACGAGACCCTCGACGCCCTTAGGCAGCGCGACAAGCTTGACAGCAGCCGCGAGGTCGCCCCGCTCGTGCCCGCCGAGGACGCCGTGCACGTCGACTCCACCGCCCACACCATCGACGAGGTCGTCTCGATAATCGAGGACCTTATCAACCAAAGGAGGTAGCCCATGCGCCTGTTTCAGCAGACGCCCGAGGACTATTACAACGCCCCCTACGCCGAGTTTCCAGCGCTCATCCGCGGCACCGTCGTCGTAGTCATGGCCATCCTTTGGGCCTTCTCCAAGCTCATGTGGCGCTGGAAGGTCGAGGACGCCGATCTTCTGTTTGAGCGCCAGGAAGGCCGCGGCAGCGTGGTCATCTGCAACCACACCTCGATGGCCGAGCTCTTGGCCGTGGAGACGGCGCTGTTCTTTGGGGGGCGCCGCATTCGTCCCATCTTTAAGTCCGAGTTCGCCAAGAGCAAGATTGTGCGCTGGGCCTTTAGCCGCGTTGGCGGCATCCCCGTGGAGCGTGGCACTGCCGATATGAAGTGCCTGCGCGCCGCCCAGCATGCGCTGCAGCGCGGCGAGGACGTTCTGATCTTCCCCGAGGGCACGCGCATCCGCTCGCGCGAGATCAAACCCGAGGTCCACGGCGGTTTTGCGCTCATCGCTCAGATGGGCAAGGCACCTGTGAACCCGCTCGCCATTTGCGGCTGGTCCGACATCACGCCCGCGGGCAAAAAGATCATGCGTCCCAAGAAATGCTGGATCCGCGCCGGCAAGGCTGTCTCGCTTTCCGACGCACCGGCCGGGCTTAAGCGCACGGAGCGCCTGGAATGGTTTGAGTCCGAGGCCATGAACCGCGTCTACGCCATGCGCGACGACCTGTGCGCCGAACACCCGGGCAGGTTCTAGCCATGGGCGAGGAAGTCATGAACACTGCCGAGGCTGTGGCCGGAAAGGCAGACGCCCCCACCATCGAAATCGCTGCCCACGCCGGCACCTGCTACGGCGTGCAACGCGCGCTCGATATGGCATTGGCGGCCGCCCCGCAGGCGGGGGAGACCGCTCAGGTCCACACCCTGGGCCCGCTCATCCATAACCCCATCGTGGTACGCGAGCTCGCTGAGGCAGGCGTTGGCTTGGCCGAAACCCTGGACGACGCCGCAACCGGCACCGTGATCATCCGCGCCCACGGCGTGGTGCCGCAGGTAATCGATGCTGCCCGCAAGCGCGGCCTAAACGTGGTCGACGCCACCTGCCCCTACGTGAAGAAAGTCCATATGGCAGCCGAGCGCCTGGTGCGCGAGGGCTACCGCGTGGTGGTCGTAGGCGAGCCGGGTCACCCCGAGGTCGAGGGCATTCTTGGCCACGCCGGCAAAGATGCACAGGTCGTGAGCTGTGCCGCCGACGCCAATGCCTTGTCGCTCAAGGGCAAGGTAGGCCTCGTCGTGCAGACCACCCAGACCGCGCAGAACCTCGCCGAGGTCGTGGCAGCTATCACCCCGCGCGTGCAGGAGCTGCGTGTGATCAACACCATTTGCGCTGCCACAAGTGAACGTCAACAGGCAGCAGCCACACTTGCCAACCGCTGCGACTGCATGGTCGTCGTGGGCGGCAAGAACTCGGGCAACACCCGCCGCCTGGCGCAGATTTGCGCAGACGCCTGCGAGCGCACGCATCACATCGAGGAAGCTTCAGAGCTTGAGACCGCTTGGTTTACCGACGCTCACCACATCGGCATCACCGCCGGAGCCTCCACCCCGCAAGAACACATCGAGCGCGCCGTCGAGCGCATCAAGGAGTTTTGCCGCTAATCATGGACCAGACCGTACCCGCATACGCCGCCGAGGTGGCCGATTACGGGCGCAGCCGCGACCCCGAGCCGGGTGAGGGCGCGCTCGTAAAGAACGTGCGTCCCGAATCGCCCGCGTGGGATGTGGGTATCGAGCCGGGCATGCGCGTGCTCACGGTCAACGGTGAGGCGCTCACCGACATGATCGTGTGGCTCTGGGAGGCCGACGACGACACCGTCGACCTCGAGGTTTTCGACCCGCGCGACAACAGCGTCACCCCCGTCGAGCTCGACCGCTTCCCGGGAGAGGACTGGGGCCTTGAATTCGATGGCCCCATCTTCGATGGTATGCGCACCTGTGTGAACGCCTGCGTGTTCTGCTTTATGACCATGCTGCCCAAGGGCGGCCGCTCCACGCTCTACATCCGCGACGACGACTATCGTCTGAGCTTTTTGCAGGGCAACTTTGTCACGCTCACGAACCTCACCGACGAGGACGTGCAAAACGTCATCCAACGCAACATGAGCCCCATGAACGTGTCGGTCCACGCCGTGAGCCCCGATGTCCGCCGACGCATGATGGGCCGCAACGCCCAGCGCGGCATGGATGTGCTCGAGGCCATCATGGCCGCCGGCATCGAGATTCACGCGCAGATCGTGTTGTGCCCCGGCATGAATGACGGCGAGGAGCTGGAAAAGACCCTGCGCTTTTGCGAGGAGCACGAGCAAATCACCAGCCTGGGCATTGTGCCTCTGGGCTTTACTAAGCACCAGAATCGCTTTAGCTGGTCCTACAGCGACAAGCCCGAGCTGGCGCGCGAGACTATTGCCATGATCAGGCCCTTCCAGGACCGCGCCTATGAGCGCTTTGGCCGCCACACCTTCCAGATGAGCGACGAGTTCTATCTGGACGCCGACATCGATCCTCCCGAGGCAGACTTTTACGACGGTTACCCGCAATACTACGACGGCATTGGCATGATCCGCTCGTATCTGGACGAGACCGACGATGTGCTTGCCGCCGACGCCGAGCGCCTGCGTCGCGTCCGCGAGGCCATCGCCGCCCGAGGCCAGCACCTGCTGTGCCTCTCGGGCGCCAGCGCACGCGATACGGTAGCCCGCTTTGTGGAATCGCCCAAGGGACTCGCCGGCACCGTCACGGCCATCAAGAACCGCTACTTTGGCGGCAACGTGGACGTGACCGGCCTCATCGTCGCCTGCGACATTCTGGAACAGCTGCCGCAGGACCTCTCGGGGGTTATGCTCTTTGTGCCTAAGCTCATGTTCAACGCTGACGGCATGACGCTTGACGAGTATCATCGTGACGATTTACTCGCAAGCCTTACCAGTCGCGGCGCCGAGGTTCATGTGGTGTCGACCATGCCGCATGAGCTGCTCGATACCCTGGAGCACATCCTTGGCATTGTGCCTGCCGACTCTAACACTTCCACTGACCCTACCCATTAAAGGAGTGCAGATGAAACCTATCGTCGCCGTCGTCGGACGCCCCAACGTGGGCAAGTCCACGCTCGTTAACCGCCTGGCCCAGACCTCGGACGCCATCGTCCACGAGTCCCGCGGCGTCACGCGCGACCGCTCATACCACACGGCCGATTGGAACGGCCGCGAGTTCACCATCGTCGACACGGGCGGCATCGAACCGCTCAAGAGCGATGACGTCTTCGCCACGTCCATTCGCGACCAGGCCCTCGCCGCCGCCGAGGAAGCCGCCGTCATCCTGTTTGTGGTTGACGGCCGCACCGGCGTCACCGAGGAGGACGAGTCGGTCGCTCGCATGCTCAAGCGCTGCGACAAGCCGGTCTTTCTGCTGGTGAACAAGCTCGACAACCCCGATCGCGAGAACGACAGCATCTGGGAGTTCTATTCGCTCGGTATCGGCGAGCCCACGCCGCTCTCGGCCCTGCACGGCCACGGCACGGGCGACCTGCTCGACGACATCGTGGCCCTGCTTCCCGAGGAAGAGGACGAGGTCGCCGATGAGTTCCCCGACGCGCTGAACGTCGCCATCATCGGCCGCCCCAACGCCGGTAAGTCTTCGCTGTTCAACCGCATCCTGGGCGCCGACCGCTCCATCGTGTCCAACATTGCCGGCACCACGCGCGATGCCATCGACACGGTCGTCGAGCGCAACGGCAAGCACTACCGCATGGTCGACACCGCGGGCATTCGCAAGAAGAGCACCGTGTACGAGAACATCGAGTACTACTCCATGGTTCGCGGCCTGCGCGCCATCGACCGCGCCGACGTAGCGCTGCTCGTCGTCGACGCCTCCGTGGGCGTTACCGAGCAGGACCAGAAGGTCATGGGTCTTGCCATTGAGCGCGGCTGCGCCATCGTGGTGCTGCTCAACAAGTGGGATCTGCTCGACGACGACCGTAAGCGCGAGGCCTGCATGGAGACCATCGACCGCCGTCTGGGCGTCATGGCTCCCTGGGCCCAGTACCTGCGCATCTCTGCCCTGACCGGCCGCAGCGTCGAGAAGATCTGGGCGATGGTCGACGCCGCCGAGAAGACGCGCTCGCAAAAGATCAGCACCTCGCGCCTCAACACGTTCCTCACCGACCTGCGCGAGTTCGGCCACACCGTGGTGGACGGCAAGCGCCGCCTGCGCATGCACTACGTGACCCAGACGGGCGTCAACCCGCCGACGTTTACGTTCTTTGTCAACCACAGCGACTTGGTCAACGACACCTACCAGCGCTACGTGGAGAACCGCATGCGCTCGACCTTCGATTTTTCCGGTACGCCCATTCGACTCTTCTTTAGGAAGAAGGAGCAAAAGGATGCTTAATCCGATCCTGCTGACCGCCATCTGCGCCGTGGTCTCGTTCTTTATCGGAGCGATTCCGTTTGGCCTGATCCTGGGCCGCGTGTTCAACCACACGGACATTCGCAAGGCGGGCTCCGGCAACATCGGCACCACCAACGCGCTGCGCGTGGCCGGCCCCAAGGTGGCCGCGCTCACGCTGCTGCTCGACTGCCTTAAGGGCGCCATCTGCGTCCTTATCGCGCGTCCGCTCATCGCGAGCGTGGGCTATGGCTTCCCCGTGAGCATCATGGCTCCCGGTGCCGCCGGTGACTGGATGATCGGCGTCATTTGCCTGGCTGCCGTGTGGGGACACATCTTCTCGCCTTACCTTAACTTCCACGGCGGTAAGGGCATCGCCGTGGGCCTGGGCGTGATTCTTGCCTGGTACTGGCCCATTGGCCTGTCGCTGCTGGGCATGTTTATCGTTGCCGTCGCCATCACCAAGTTTGTGTCGGTGGGCTCGCTTGCCGCCGCCATTGGTCTTCCCATCGCTGCCTGTGCGGTCTTTCCGTACAGCAGCCTGGGCCTCAAGTTTTGCATGGCGATGATCGGCATCACCGTAGTGTGGGCCCATCGCGCGAACATCAAAAAGCTCATGACCGGTAAGGAGTCCAAGCTCTCGTTTACCAAGCGCGTCACCGAGCCCGACGATAAGTAGGAGAGAGTCATGAATGTTGCGCTGATTGGCTCCGGCTCCTGGGGAACCGCCGTCGCCGGCCTTGCCGCCGCGCGGGCCGAGCGCGTGACCATGTGGGCCCATAGCGAGCAGACGGCCGCCGGCATTAACGGCGAGCACCGTAACCCCCGGTATCTGGTGGGCTACGAGCTGCCCGGCAACGTCGTCGCCACCACGGACCTGGTGCAGGCGCTCGACGGCGCCGAGGCCATCATCTTTGCCGTGCCCTCCACGCACCTGCGCAGCGTATGTCATCAGGCAGCACCCTTCATCGCCGCCGACACCCCGGTGCTCTGCCTCACCAAGGGTATTGAGCCCGAGTCCGGCCTGCTCATGAGCGAGGTCATCGCCAGCGAGATCGGCAACGAGGCGCGCGTGGCGGCGCTCTCGGGCCCCAACCATGCCGAGGAGATCTGCCGCGGCGGGCTTTCTGCCGCCGTCATCGCCAGCGAACATCCGCAGATAGGGGAGACCTTTAAGGACCTGCTCCTGTCCACGGCCTTCCGCATCTATCTGTCGCAAGACATGACCGGTGTCGAGGTCTGCGGCGCCATGAAAAATGTCATCGCCATCGTGTGCGGCATCTCCGCCGGCACCGGTGCCGGCGACAACACGCTCGCCCTCATCATGACGCGCGGCCTGGCCGAGATTAGCCGTCTGGTGCATGCCCGCGGCGGTCAAGCTATGACCTGCATGGGACTTGCCGGCATGGGCGACCTCATTGCCACCTGCACCTCGGAACATTCGCGCAACCGCACCTTTGGCTACGAGTTTGCCCACGGCGTGTCGCTCGACGAGTATCAGACGCGCACGCATATGGTGGTCGAGGGCGCCGTCGCGGCCCGCAGCGTGAGCGAGCTTGCCCGTTCACTGGGCGTAGACATTCCGCTCACCTTTGCCGTGGAGCAAACGCTCTACAACGGTGTTACTTTGGATAGGGCGCTCGAGATTCTTACCGACCGCGTCCCTTCTCAAGAGTTCTACGGACTCACCGACTAGCGCAGAAAGGCTACTACCATGGGTTCCATCAAAATCGCTCCGTCTATCCTTTCGGCCGACATGGCCAACCTCAAGGGCGAGCTCGACAAGATCGCCGGCGCCGACTACGTGCACTTTGACGTCATGGACGGTCACTTTACCGGCAACCTCACCTTTGGCGTCGATATCCTCAAGGCCGTCAAGCGCTCCACCGATGTACCGGTCGACGCGCACCTCATGGTGTCGAACCCCGATGAGACGGTCGATTGGTATGCCGACGCCGGCGCCGATATGATCACCGTGCACTACGAGGCTTCCACGCACCTTCACCGTACGCTCACGCACCTGCAGCAGCGCGGCGTCAAGGCCGGTGTGGTCCTCAACCCTGCCACGCCCGTCTGCGTGCTCGAGAGCATCATCGACGTTGTCGACATGGTGCTGCTCATGAGCGTGAACCCCGGCTTTGGCGGCCAGAGCTTTATCCCAGGCACCATCGCAAAGCTCCACGAGCTCAAGGCCATGTGCGAGCGCCACGGCGTGTCGCCCCTCATCGAGGTCGACGGCGGCATTTCTTCCAAGAACATTGCCGAGGTCGTCAAGGCCGGCGCCAACGTCCTCGTGGCCGGCTCCGCCGTATTTAAGTCCGAAGATCCCGCCGCCGAGGTTGCGCTGCTGCAGAAGCTGGGCAACGAGGCTGCACAGGAGGCATAAACCCTTATGACCGCAGGTCAAAACCGCATACCCGTGAATCTTGACTACGCCGCCTCGACGCCCATGCGCGCCGAGGCGCGTCTTGCGCAGCGTGAGTACGACGACAGCGAGCTTGCCGGCGTCAACCCCAACTCGCTGCACTCGCTTGGTCGCAAAGCTGCCGCGCGTCTAGAGGTTGCTCGCCGCGAGATCGCCCGCAGCTTTGGCGCGCGGGTCCGCCCATCCGAGATTGTCCTGACCAACGGCGGTACCGAGGCCAACCAGCTGGCGCTCCTCGGTCTTGCCGAGGGCGCCCGTCAGCGCGACCGCAAGCGCAACCGCGTGATCGTATCTGCCATCGAGCACGATTCGATTCTGGACAACCTGCCGCTGCTGCGTGCCGCCGGCTTTACCGTCGACCTGGTGCAGCCCTGCCGCGCGGGCTACATTGAGCCTGCCACGCTTGTCGAGCTGCTAGGCGACGACGTGGCGCTCGTGAGCATTATGGTCGCCAACAACGAGACCGGCGTGGTGCAGCCCATCCGCGAGCTTGCCGCTGCTGCACATGCCGCCGGCGCCCTGTTCCACACCGATGCCATCCAGGGCTATCTGCATATTCCGCTCGACGCCACCGAGCTGGGCGTCGATGCTATGTCCGTCGCGGCCCACAAAATTGGCGGTCCTGTGGCATCCGGCGCGCTCTACGTTAAGACCCGCACGCCACTGCGCCCCCGCATCTTTGGCGGCGGACAGGAAGCCGGACGTCGCGCCGGCACGCAGGACCTGCGCACGCAGCTGGCCTTTGCCGCTGCTGCCCGCACGCTGGCACCCCAAGTGGCTCAGGAGCGCGAAAAGCTGCAAGCCCTTTCCGACAAACTCTACGCCACGCTTACGGCCCATCCACGCATTCATGCCACCATGGGCGACTACGAGCAGGTCGACCGTCTGCCGGGTATGGTTTCGATCTACGTCGACGGCATGGACTCCGAGGAGCTCATCGTCAAGCTCGACGCCGCCGGCTTTGAGGTTTCGGCCGGATCGGCTTGCTCGAGCGGCAGCATGGACCCGAGCCACGTGCTCAGCGCCATGGGCATTGGTCGCGAGCAGGCGCTGGGCGCACTGCGCATCTCCTTCGATGACCGCGTGAACCCTGCCGACCTGGATGAGTTCGCCCAGACGCTGCTCTCGATCGTAGGTGCCGCATGATCGTCGCCGAGCTCGAGCGTGCCCTGCTGGCACGCTATCCAAAGACCGATGCCGAGAGTTGGGACCATGTAGGACTCTCCGTTGGCGACCCTGCCGCGGAGATTACCGGTGTTGCCTGCGCACTCGATGCGACCGAAGCCAATGTGCACCGCGCTCTCGAGGCCGGTGCCAACGTGCTGCTGACGCATCATCCCATATACATCAAGGCACCCGAGGCCTTTTGTCCGGCAGATGCCGCACGCCCCCAATGCAGCGCGGCGCTCTACGAGGCAGCGCGTTGCGGCGTGAGCATTATCTCGCTTCACACCAACCTGGACCGCTCGCACGAAGCCCGCGCCGGCCTGAGCGAGCTGCTGGGTGCCACACCCGCGAGCTCGCTGGAGCTCGTGGACGACCCCGAGGCCACCGGCCTGGGCGCGCTTGCAACGCTCAACGACCCGTGCACGCTGCGCGATCTTGCCACCCGTGCTGCCACGGCCTTCGGCAGCGATCCGCGTGTATGGGGCGAAACCGATCGCCCGTGCCGCACCATCGCCATTTTGGGCGGCTCACTGGGCGACTTTGGAGAGCTCGCCATCGCCGCGGGCGCAGATGTTGTCGTGACGGGCGAGGCGGGCTACCACGTGGCGCAAGACCTTGCCTTGCGCGGGCTGCCGGTGATCTTGCTCGGCCACGACCGCTCTGAAGAGCCGTTCGTTGATATATTGATGAACTCTGCAGTTGACGCCGGGGTCGACCCCCGTCATGCGATTAAAATACTGAACCCTTGCCAATGGTGGACTGTGACAAAAGGAGAGAACTTATGAGCGCCGGCGCTACGCTACTCAAGCTGCAACAGATCGATTTGGAGCTCGCCCGCAACAAGAGCGAACTTGCCAATATGCCGGAGCTCAAGGAGCTCGCTTCCAAGCGCAAGACCTATGTGAAGCTCAAGTCCGAGATGACCAAGCTCTACGCCCAGCGCAAGGATCTGGACATTGAGCTCGACGATCTCAACACCACCGAGATTCAGACCAACAACGCCATCGAGGCTGCCAAGAAGCGCCACGTCGACGGTTCCGACTACCGCGAGGTTCAGGACCTGGAAAACGAGCTCGCCACCCTGGCCAAGCGTCTGGACAAGATTGAGCACACCCGCAAGGACGTCGTTGTCGCCCACAAAGAGGCGCTCGACCGCGAGACCCGCGCGCAGGCCATCATCGCCAAGTTCGAGGAGGGCGTGAAGGCCGATACCAAGGCCGCCCGCGCCAAGGCTGCCGACCTGCAGGCTCAGATTGACGCCGCCACCAAGGAGCGCACCGCGCTTGCTGCCACGCTGCCGGCCGACGTGCTCACCGACTACAAGCGTCTGCTCAAGCAGTTCCGCGGCCTGGCCGTCGAGACCATCCAGGGCAACATCCCCACGGTCTGCCACACCGCGCTGCAGGCATCGTCCATGAGCGACCTCAACCACGACGGTAGCGAGATTACGCATTGCCCGTACTGCCACCGCCTGCTCGTGCTCCCCAGCAAGGAAGCCTAACGATGACGGCGGCACCCAACAATTCAATGCAACTTGAGGGAAAAACGATCCTGCTGGGCATTACCGGCGGGATCGCCGCCTATAAGTCGTGCAATATCGTGCGCCTGCTGCAAAAGCGCGGCGCGCGCGTCAAGGTCGTTATGAGCGAGCATGCCACCGAGTTTGTGGGCCCTCTCACCTTCCGTGCGCTCACCAACGAGCCTGTTGCCGTTGGTCTGTTCGACGACCCCTCCGACCCCATCCACCACATTTCGCTGGCGCAGGAGCCCGATCTGGTGGTCGTGGCGCCTGCCACGGCCAATATCATCGCTAAGATGGCCAACGGAATCGCCGATGACCTCATCTCCACTACGCTGCTTGCCACGCCACGACCAATCGTGGTCGCGCCGGCCATGAACAACGGCATGTGGAAGGCACCAGCAACGCAGGCCAACATGGCCACGCTGCGCGACCGCGGCGTGCATGTGGTGGGACCCGGCAGCGGCTACCTTGCCTGCGGCGACGTGGACACAGGACGCATGAGCGAGCCCGAGGACATCGTCGAGGCTGTCTGCGAGATGCTCAACCCCGTGCCTCAGGACCTGGTAGGTAAGCGCATCGTGATTACCGCCGGCCCCACGCACGAACCGATCGACCCGGTGCGCTTCATTGGCAACCGCTCTTCGGGCAAGATGGGCATCGCCCTGGCGGGGGAGGCTGCTCGCCGCGGTGCTGCGGTCACGCTCGTGTTGGGACCGACATCGATCGATGCGCCCCGCGGCGTGGAATGCGTGCGCGTGCAGACCGCCGCAGAGATGCTGCAGGCGGCGACGAGCGCCTTCCAGACGGCCGACGTGGCCATTTGCGCCGCCGCCGTCGCCGACTACACTCCAGCGGCCCCAGCGGACCATAAGCTCAAAAAGTCCAACGAGCCCTTGGATCGAGTTGAACTGGTCGAGACCGTTGACATCTTGGCCGAGCTTTCGCGTCAAAAGGGAGAGCGGCGCGTGATCGGCTTTGCGGCCGAGACCGATAACGTCGTGGAGTACGCGCAGCGTAAGCTCGCCCGCAAGGGTTGTGACGCCATTATCGCCAACGATGTCTCGCGCGCCGATTCGGGCTTTGGAACCGACACTAACAAGGCCTGGATCGTGAGCACAGCGGGCACGCAAGAACTTCCCGTGCTAACAAAGCCCCAGCTCGCAGATACAATTTTGGACTTGCTTCAAAATTTGTAAAAAAGTTCTTGCACAAGTCTAAAGTTTCGGGTTAATATACTCCCTGTTGCGAGCGAGAGCAGAGCAACAGACAAAAGCTTCGGGACGTGGCGCAGCTTGGTAGCGCACTTGACTGGGGGTCAAGGGGTCGCTGGTTCGAATCCAGTCGTCCCGACCAGAAGTTTGCAGGTCAGGCACCTAGTGCCTGACCTTTTTTGTTTTAAGTAATTGCTTAAATTTGATTAATCAACAGGGTGCCAAAAATCTACCTGCGCGATAATCGCTTTTTGCGGTTACTTGCGCGTTTTGCACGCGCTTAAGCCGATTTATTAACGCGACATGAATCTACATACGCGTAGCTGGTATACAGACGAGTACAGGCTGTATTTATCGCGGCGATTTACGCAGATATGGCGACTGTAACGAACTAGTGTGTCGCTGTATTTATTCCAGCAGTTCACTTGATCTGTGGACAAGTGGACTGTTGCAACGAAACGCCAAGCAGGATGGGCCCTATACGAGGACGCCGCAGAGGCAATGGCGGGGGAGTGCGGCAGGCGCTCTGAGAGCCGCTGTATGACCCCATTTCTCCTCAACCCGATTACCTGTGCTATGAACCTCGAATTGTTCGAGTAATCGCCAAAAGAAAAGCCCTCGCAGGATTGCGAGGGCTTTGCGCTAAAAGAGATCAGAAGCAGAAAGCGGGGAGAACATAAAACGAGTCCGTCGCGCTGTAGCTGTAGCAAATACCGCCGCTTTGAACATAGCGAAAGGACGTGGAGCTGCGCGGTCTCACGGAGCGAGTCCAGTGGCTATAGCCTGATGCACCGGAATAGTTCGACCCCGTCACGCCCTTGGATTTGTAGCACTCGTACTGGATGCCGTCGGATTGCATATCCCCGTATACTTCGGTTGCCGAGAGCAGAAAAACCTTGTCGGTCGTCGCTGAGGGGGCACCGCCCCAGTTACCGCCAACGTTATCGGTTGTCTTTGTGACGGGTTTCACCTTTGACTGGAAGAACCTCTTGCCTTATTAAAGAAATACGCCAAATACAACGGATATAAAGCGGAAGGAGGCGACATCGAGTAACTATCAAAGGCCAGATTAAGGAGCCAGCCATGAAGAACTGCCTGCCCTCCATCGTCTCAGCAGCTCTTTGCCTCTCCCTTGTCATGACACCATTTGTGCCCGTTGCGGCAGCCTATGCCGACGAGGGATCTCCCGCCGAGAGCAGCGAGATCTACGTCGGAGACAACTACGACGAAAATTACGATATATCCCTTTTTGAGCGCGGACGCTGCACGGATTCATATTCCAAGGCGTGGTGCGATTCTCACGGATTTGCAAATAACCGCACCGTCCCTCACAAGGTCAAGCTGAACGCGAAGGAGGAGGCTTGCCTGCGCGATCCCTACCTTGCTGACACCGCTGAAGTTATCGCCGGTCTCGTGACAACCGGTCCTGGCGGCGGCTTGTTTGCAACCGCAATGACATCGTACCGACTTTTCACTTGCATGTTCTGAAAGGCAGTTGCCATGCAGTCGCAAAATCAATCGAGATACTTGACCACAATCGGCTTTGCCCTGCTTGCATTACTCTTTGCTAGCGACCTTTTGCTGAAACCGCCCAAGGAACTCGTTTCGCTTGCCATAGCCTGCATTTCCGCCCTTTACTTTACGGCAACCCTATTCGTCGGACTAAAGGAGAGGAAAAAAGGCGCAGTCGTTGCATCTGCCGTAGGCGTGATCATAGCCATTGCCTCATTCTTTATCTGACACATTGGTGATCTAGGGGCGATATCGTAGGAATACGACCGGGAGAGCCGGGACCAGATTGCCCGGGTTGCCCGGTCGGCTCGCGCGACGGCGCGGCGGTTCCACAGAAAGCTCTCCGGACTTCACACCGTTTCTGATCGCATTGTAGACAGCCATCTCGTCTTCGCTGTCGGCGAGCACGCGGTGTGCGTCGTCGATTTGGATGTCCAGTAAATCTCGAAGGTCCTCCATGCACCAGCGTCCGAGATTTGGCCATGCGCGTTGCGCGATCTGATAAGTGTCGATTGCGATGTTGTAGTTAAAGTCCAGGCCAAAGCCGTCCCAGGCAGAACGGCTTTGTTTCCTTGATTATCAACTTTATACGGACACTTCCCGCATTCATCCGTGTGTGTACGGATGAATGCGGGGCTCGATAGCCCGGCGGCCTGATCGGCAGGCCGCCGGGAACTCTCACTCCTCGATAAAAGCCGGCACCCGGTTAGTCCTGCGCATCTTGAAATCGCCAGTTTCGTGGGAGACGTAGAGAATGCCGTCCATCCCGTCTAGCGATGCATATGAAAGGTGAACAGAACCGCAATCCGCTCCATCATCGTCGAGAAGATCGAACGAATTCGGATCGCTCGTTGCGGCCAAACGACCACTCAGACAAGAGCCATCGCCATTACAGATTTGCCATTCCATGTCTTCGCCTGCAAGAATCGCCATAGACGGCCTGGTCGCGCCATCGTTGACATACATCCCGTCTATGCCAAAACCGTTCTCAGCGCCATCGATAAACGATTGCTCGGACCTATACCTCGCAAATGATGCACATAACACCATTGCAAGACAAAGTACAGAGCCAACAATCGCTATCTTTGCATAGCTCTTGCCTATCATGTCATTCACCTCCCTCGTATGTATCGAGGTATTCCTGCTTGAGCGTCTGCGAGGACGACTCGGTCTTTTCCACGAGCGTGCCGGCCTCGATGAAGTAGAACGAGTCGGTGAGGTCTGCCAGGTCGTCGAGCAGATGGCTTGAGATGAGCACGCTGCGTCCCCGCGCCACCTCGCTGCGCATCGCGTCGCAGGAGGTTTTCCGTTTTCCCGGATCGAGGCCGTTCAGCGGTTCATCGAGGATGAGGTACGGGCAATCGGTCGCTATCGCCATGGCAAGCTTTACCTGCTGCTTCATTCCTGTCGAGAGTTTACGGGTCGGCTTGTCGAGATATGGGGAGATTCCGAGGGAGTTGCAGAGCGAGTCGATGTCGGCGGCCGATTTCCACGCCTCCCTAACGAAAGAGAGGTGCTCGCGGGCCGATAGCGTGGGGTAGAGATCCGCGCCGCCCGAAGAGCTCAGGTAGACGAGTTCTGCGAATTCGGCTGATCGACGCTGGCAGATTCCGTCTGCCGCCAGGCTTCCCGAGCGGATGCGGGTGGGAAATTGGCCCGACAGCGCTTCAAGAAGGGTGGTTTTCCCCGAGCCGTTGGGAGCGACGAGCCCCGCCGCCGTTCCCGGGCCCAAGGAAAGCGATCCGATCGAAAGTATCGTCGTGCTCCCGTATCCCACGCTCGCGTCCAGGAGCTCGAGCCCATGGTGCTTTTTAGCGGGTCCAGCCTGTTTGGGCGAACGCGTCACAACGGCGCCGACCGCGAAAAGGACCGCGACGTATGCCAGGGCCACGGCAAGCATCGATGCGCCGCCCGAACCGGAGCCAATGAATTCTGTCGGGAAGCATCCTACGTAACCCGTTGCCTCGATAGGCGAGAACACGGCCAGCGGCAGGAGCTCGAGCGCGGCATTATGCCCCAGTGCCGAATCGGACAATAACGGGAATGCCGGGGCCGCGACAAGCAACGCGGAGGTAAGGGGGCCCGCGAAGACGCGCCTCGTTGCGGTCGATAGGACGACGGAACAAACGGATATCAAGGTTCCACCCGCGAGCAGCGCGAGAAGTATGGTCGTGAAGACGTTTCCCGCGGTCGTGGTGGCAAGCGCGCCGTTATGGAAGAAGGCGATCGGGTACCCGATCTGCCCGAAGCCGTTTAGGGCCAAGGCGTAAATACCCCCGGGCGCAAGGCCGGCGAGGAGCATCGCGGTCCCCGCGCCAATTATCGAAAACACGGTTTGGATAAGGCGCCGGAATTTGGGCACGGGCGCCTTCGCCGCCAGGGTCGCAGGCCTTGTGGCGCCGAGCACGAGTATCGACGAGAGAAGGAAGGGGATGAAGGGAAGGAAAGACGGCGCCGTGGCAATGGCGTAAGGCAGGAAGGAAAGGAACGGCAGGTCGTTTGCGGAGGCCGGGATATCCGCGATGCCGGAGCTGCTCAGGGCACGGCAATATGCGAGCGCTGCGTCATTGGTCTCCTGGTCCCCCACGATGGACCCGGATTGGAAGCCTTCGTCCATGAGCGCGTAGTAGCTCTCGGCAGAATCGAGAAAGGCGGCGTCGGTTTGAGCGGCAAGGGCGGCGTTCGCGTATCTTGCAAGCTCCGCGTCAGCTTGCTGCTCTGGCGATAGGTCTGTGCCGCTGGCCTGGGGCGCGCGCGTATTGAATGCGTCGACAAAGCCCTGCATGCCCTGCTTCATAAAGAAGGGCCCGTAGATGGGTGAATTGAACGCAATGGGGACGGAAAAGGCTGCAGCGAGAACGAGCGTACAAATCCATGCGGCCTTGTCTCTTAGGATCAGCTTGAGAAGAAGTCGACAGTACATTTAGAAGCACCTACATTTCCCAAAGCATCGTTAGATTAACATCGTTAGATTAATAATGACAGACCGAATGAAGATGCGTGCGATGGGGGCAAGGCGAATGGCTGAGCGGTATCGATACGCTGGTTCAACGGTATTATATTGACCACATAGATTATTAACTTGCATTTCTAACAGTTAAGGAGACGGGTGCTTTCCAGCACACTCCTTCGATGATGCCTTCCGCTAGTTGCTATGCAGGTTTCAGCCAACAAAGAATGTGCCCGGGCGCTCAGGTTCACCGTTAGCGTTGGCAACATATGAGATGGGCCAGACCCTTGCCGCGCGCCGATTGCGCGAGAGGTGTCGGGCTCCATGTTTATTCCACCTGCTTGTTATCAACCAGCTTCGTTCAACGTCAGACATTGTCGGACATTTGATTGTTCGACAAATGCGCACGTGGTCGCGTTCGCAAAGATTACTGAACGGTCGATGGGTGCGTTGAGACCGGAGCAAACGGCGGATGCCAGAAAAATGGCCTCACAGAATCGCACCCATGGTTGATAAAATTGACCGCCCTGGCGCAAATACCCGGGCGGTCAATTCATCCCCTCGTTCGCGATCCTGTTGCGTTTTGGGGCTTTGACATGTTGTTGACGGATGGATCAGCCGTACAGCTTGATCTCCCGGGGTTCCATGTGGTCGTCCCCCAATAAGACGTCCCTGATGTAGCTCTGCGGCAGGAACTCGACGGGCAGCACTGGGTCGTCGACGTAGCCGGGCACGGGGAGTAGGCGTGGCCTTTGGATATAGCGTGGCCGCCTGCCGGCGGTCGGACTGCCACTTCAGTCAAAAGCTCAGGCGCGCGCATTAAAATAATGGATATATCGCTTGATAGGCTTTTGACCAAGCATGAACATCGCAGGTAAATCCGTGTACCAATTTTTGGTATACGAATTTACCTGCGGTTTGCTGAAAGCTCTGACATGCGCTGCCGACTTCATTAAAATCGATTGCCAATCAAGTCTTCCTATATATGCGAGCCCTGAGAAGCTGCGCTGTGAACCTGAGACCGCTATCGATCGGCCCGGTGCACCGGGCCGCTGTCCTCGAGTCGGCATCAGCTTGCCGGTCTCAAAACGTATGCCGTCCGGTACGACCAACAGCCGAGTCTTGCGCCCAGTTCGAGCAGCGCCAGAACCCCGTGCCGGAACCCACGCAGCCGATGGCAGGGGAATTCAGCCGCGGCCATCGAGGAGCCGACCCAGGGACGGCGCCCCCAGTCCTCGAAAGATTTCCACCGCCCCCTACAGGCCTGGATTGATTTAACAGTTGATTTAATCCGGCTGAACAAGCCGAGCATGGGCCGGTTGACAAAATGTAAGGTAAAAAAGCAGATACGACCGTACGCCGGTGCGGGGTTCGGGTGATGTGATAGAAAGTAATACACGTATTACATCTAACCGGGAGGTGCATCATGGCAACCGCCACCGCAGCCCTGAGAACCCCCGAGGACCTCGCGAACAGGTACGACCGCCTGGCGAAGTCGACGGGCCGCACGAAAACCTTCTACATGACGGAGGCGCTTGCCGCAGAGATAGGCAGGCTCGAATACGAGTACGGCCTCATGAATTATCCGGGAAGCTTTTGGTTGCGAGGTATGCCAGTGTGCGGGGCCTGATTCGTCAGGCCCCGCACAGGGGGACCGCGATGGTGGCCACCGCGCCGCCCGAGGGGCTGTTGGCGAGCGAGCGCCTTGGCCCACCAGGCGCGCCCGAGCGGGAAGCCCAGGCCCAGAAGCCCCCGCATCCGCGTGCGAGCGTCCGCCCGCGCGACGCACGCCACCACGAGCGAGAGAGCCACGGGCAGGAAGAGCGCGTACCAGTAGTTCCACGCGCTGAAGATCTGCACGCCCCGGTAGGGCATCGCGCCGAGCAGCGGCATCGGCAGCGCCATGAGCACGGCCAGGCGAACCGGTGCCGCGTGGCGCGACTTCAGGGCCTCGGCGCGCAGGCCCGCGAGCAGGCCGCCTTTCTCGCCCGTCATGCCACCACCTCCCCGCGCGCTCGACGCCCCTCCCGGCAGACGCTCATGAAGAGTTCCTCGAGGTCCTGCCCGGGCCGAAGCGCATCCTCGTAGGCGAGGCGCCCCCCGTAGATGATGCCGATGGTGTCCGCCATCTGCTGCACCTCGGAGAGGATGTGGCTCGAGACGATCACCGTCGTACCCGCCGCCGCGAAGCCGCGGATCTGGTCGCGCAGCTCCTCGATGCCGATGGGGTCGAGGCCGTTGGTGGGCTCGTCGAGCACAAGCAGGCGTGGCCGGGCGATCAGCGCCAGCGCGAGCCCCAGGCGCTGCCGCATGCCCATCGAGAAGCGCCCGGCGCGCTTCTTCCCGGTGTCCGCGAGGTCCACGGCGGCGAGCACCTCATCTACGCGGCTCTCGGGAAGGCCCAGCAGCGTGGTGCGAACGCGCAGGTTCTCGCGCGCGGTGAGGTTGGGGTAGAGCGGCGCCTCCTCGATGAGGCTGCCGATTGCGTAGAGGTCCTCACGGCGCCAGGCGTGCCCGGCAAAGAGGATCTCCCCGGCCGTCGGCCGCAGCATCCCGCAGATCATCTTGAGCGTTGTCGACTTGCCGGCGCCGTTGGGTCCGAGCAGCCCGTACACCTCGCCCTCGCGGATATGAAGGCTCACGTCGGCCACGGCATCCTGCGCCTGGTCGCCGCGGCCGAAGCGCTTGGTGAGCCCGCGCGTCTCGAGCATGTAGCCCATGGGTTCGTCCTTTCTCTTCCGGGCGCGCGGGCCGAGTCGCCGTGCCCGCGCGCCTTGCCTTTCGGGTTCACCATCCATGGTGGAGCGCGTTTCTAACGAAGCCGTAACGGCCGTTGGAGTCTTATATATGTCTGGACTCTCTATGCTCGCGCTGGATAGACATCGCCAGAACGGGTATAGTATTAAAAGTTTTGTCGTTTACCAGCGGGGGAGTCCTGTGGGCATCAAAAAGAAGATCAAAAAGGAGCTTATCGGCACCTCCGATTACCCGTCGAATAAGATCTTCACGATCTCCAATTTCATTACCTTCACGCGCCTGATCCTCACGCTGGTCTTTCTGTACCTGTTTGTGACGGACAACAACCGTGTCGTCGCCATTGTCATCTATGCCATCGCGGCCTCCACCGACTGGATGGACGGTCAGATTGCCCGCATGACCAAGACGGTCTCGTGGCTCGGCAAGATGATGGACCCCGTCTGCGACCGCGCCCTGCTGTTTACCGGCGTGTTGGGCCTGGTAGTCCGCGGCGAGCTTCCCATCTGGGTCTGCGTGCTCATCATCGGCCGCGATATTTACCTGGGAATCGGCACGCTCATCGTGCGCCGCTATCATCGCCGTCCCATCGACGTAGTTTTTCCTGGCAAGATTGCCACGGCGCTGCTTATGACCGGCTTCTCGCTCATGCTGCTGGGCTTTCCCACTGTGGATGGCTGGCATCTACTGCCCGCTACGTTCACGGCCTTCCCGGGCCTCAACGGCAGCCCGGTTCCGCTTGGCATCTTCTTTGTATACGGCGGCGTCATCTTCTCCATGCTCACCGCCGTCATCTATTCCATTAAGGGTGGAGCAGCCATTAAACAAGCCGTGGCGCATCCAGAAGACGAAGACATCGACTTTCTTAACCCCGAAATCGAAGACTAAGCCATTGGGGTATGATTACGTACAGTACATTATTTGCGGCATGTCCGCGTTAAGTTAGGGGTTGTCATGGACAACATGGTTAACAATATGCCTCAGAACGGTAAGGCCTCAGACGCCACTTGCGTTTTCCGCGTTCCTTCGAGCGATGTCACCGTTCCCGACCTCATGGCCAACGTGCACATCACCGCACCCGTCTTATCTATCGTCAAAGGCCCGCAAACCGGCGCCGCCTTTGAGCTCGAGGATAATGTGACCACCATCGGCCGCGATCCTGCTAACGGCATCTTCCTTAACGACATGACCGTGTCGCGTAGCCACGCGCGCATTATTCGCGAGGGTCTGGGTGCCCGCATCGAGGACCTGGGCTCGCTCAACGGTACGTGGGTTGACGGCGCTATCGTCAACGGCGCACCGCTGCACGATGGCTCTTCCGTCCAGATCGGTACGTTTACGCTCATCTACCACGAGAGCACGCCGGAGCGCATCGAAACCGGTGAGTAGGGCATGGCCGAACGCAACTATCTGAGTATCGGCCAAGTCGTCAACCTACTTCGAGGCGCATACCCCGATCTTTCGAACTCAAAAATTAGATTTCTAGAGGATGAGGGGCTCATTACCCCTCATCGTACGCCTAAGGGATACCGTCAGTACTCTAAGGAGGACGTTGATCGCCTGGAGGTCATCCTGCACTTGCAGAAGACCCGCTACATGCCGCTCAACGTGATTAAGCAGCGCTTGGAAAACGCCACGGACCTGTCAACGCTCGCCTACGAGGTGGGCTTGCTATCCGATGTTCCGCTCAAGACGGAGCCCAAGGAGACTAAGCAAAAGCTGCATCCCATCGAGACCATTCCCGATATGTTGGGCGTCGAGATTTCATTTATCCGCTCGCTCGCCGAGAACGACCTCATTCGCATCATCAAAAGCCCGCAGAACCGCGAGCTCGTCGATGGTCGCGATTTCCCGATCATCCGCTACTGCTCCGAGCTGTCACGCTTCCATATCGAGCCGCGCAACCTGCGTCAGTACGTGTCTTCTGCCAACCGCGAGTCCTCGATGTTTGAGCAGGTGCTCGTGAGCATGCTCGGAATGGATACTTCCGATGACGAGCGCGACGCCAAGCTCGAGCGTGCGTTTAAGAAGCTTCACGACCTGACGGAAGGTGTACACACTGCGCTGCTCAAGAACCGCGTTTTTGAGTCGCTCAACGCCGTGGTCGAGGACGCCGACATCGATGCACTCGATGAGGAAATCACTCGCTCCGAGTCCACCAAGGCCAAAAACGAAGAGACAGCCGCGCCGGCTTCGCACGAGGATTCTCTCGTAAAGCCACTCAAGGTCGTCGCCCCTTCGCAATCCGGCACCGCCACCGCGGGCAAATAACCGCTGCTGAAATTCCGGCAACCCATTGAAAGGTCATGCAATGTACGACTTCGAATCTCAAATCGTCGACATCCCCGACTATCCCGAGCCCGGAGTCATCTTTAAAGACATCACGCCGCTCTTTGGCAACCCCGAGGCGCTCAAAGCCATGACCGATGCCCTCGCCGAACACTTTGCCGGCATGGGAATCACCAAGGTCGTGGGGCCCGAGGCTCGCGGCTTTATGGTTGGCGTACCGGTGGCTGTAGCCCTTGGCGCTGGCTTTGTCCCCGCACGTAAACCGGGCAAGCTGCCGCGCGAGACCGTGAGCCAGAGCTACGAGCTCGAGTACGGCACCGATTCAATTGAGATCCATGCCGACGCTATTAGCTCTAAAGATACCGTGTTGATTCTGGACGACTTGGTCGCGACGGGCGGAACCGTCGAGGCAACAGGTAAACTGGTGCGAGATATGGGCGCAAAGCTTGTCGGTTACGGTTGTATCCTTGAGCTTGCGTTTCTCAACCCGCGCGAGAAGCTCACGCCGTCTGATGACGATGTGGAGCTCTTTAGCCTGGTGACGGTGGACTAGCCGTTACCCTTAGTTACTGGAAAGGAAGCTACATGCGCACAGCAAACACGCACAAAAACATGGCACGCTGCGCTGCTACGGCAACCCTCGCTTGTGTTTTGGGCTTGGGCCTCGCGGCTCCTGCCTACGCCGATACCGCATCCGACCTTGCCGCTGCTCGTACGAAGCTCGAGCAGATCGGTACCCAAACCCAGCAGATTTACGATGAGCTCGCCACACAGACGCAGGCGCTCGATCAGACTGCTGGCGAGATCACACAGAAGCAGCAGGAGATCGCCGATGGTCAGGCCAAGCTCTCGACCTATGTCGCCGGCGAGTACAAAACTGGCGGTCTGAGCCTGCTTCAGGTTCTGACGGGCGTCGATGACCTGAGCGATATGCTCAACCGTCTGTTCTACTACGGCAAAGTTTCCGATAAGCAGGCTCAGACCATTCAAGAGGTCAAGGAGCTTAAGCAGCAGCTCACCGATAAGCAGACCGAGCAGGAGAAGAACGTCGCCGCCACGCAAAAGAAGGTCGACGAGCTTAACGCCCAGCAGGCTGAAGCCCAGAACGTCGTTAACTCCCTGGATTCGCAGCTGCAAGCCGAACTTGCCGCCGAAGCCGAGGCCAACGCCGCGCTGCAGGCCGGCATCAACGCCAGTACCGCCGAGAAGGCCACGGTGAGCAACGAGACTGCCGGTACGACCGAGAATACCAACAACGGTGGTCAGACCAGCAATAACAACAACCAGGGCGGCAACACTCCGGCTCCTACGCCGGCACCTGCTCCGACGCCGCAGCCATCCACGCCCGCTCCGGCTCCGACGCCTTCTGCTCCGAGCCAGTCCGTCGACGGCGGTTCTGTTGTCTCGCGTGCATACAGTAAGCTTGGTTGCGCTTATTCCTGGGGCGGAATTGGCCCGAACAGCTTCGACTGCTCTGGTTTTGTTAGTTATTGCCTAACTGGTCGCTATTGCCGCCTGGGCACCACGGGTACCTTTATGGGCTGGACGCGTGTGTCCGATCCGCAGCCCGGTGACGTTGTGGTCAACTCGTACCACACCGGCATTTACATCGGTGGTGGTCAGATGATTCATGCTTCCGACTATAACACGGGTGTTATCATCAGCTCCGTTGCCGCTGGCATGAACAACAACTATATTTTCGTTCGATACTAAGTATTCAAATAAAGCAAACGGATATGGACCTCGTGGCTTTGAGTCATGGGGTCCATTCTTTTGCCTTTTATGCAGGCCGCTATCTAGTTTTGAATACTAGATAGCGGCCCAATCGGTCTGCAAGAAGGCTATAATTGTTTGGGAACAATTAGAAAGGACCCTCTATGAGCTGGGCACTTATCTCCGATTCAAGCTGCAACCTCCGCGATTGGCAGCCGACCGCGCCCCATACCACCTTTGCATTTGCGCCCCTCAAAATTCGAGTGGGGGAGCGTGAATTCGTTGATGACCTTTCGCTCGATGTTCATGAGCTCAACTGCGCTGTTCAGGCGGAGACGAACGCTTCTTCAAGCGCTTGTCCCAGCGTAGGGGAGTGGGCCGAGCTCTTCAAATTGGCAGACAAGACCATCTGCATGCCAATCTCTGAGGGCGTGTCGGGCAGCTACAACGCGGCAGCCACGGCTCGCGATATGGTTCTTGCCGATGAGCCCGACCGACAGATTCATCTAGTAAATTCACGCGCAGCTGGCGGCAAAATGGACCTCATTTTCTTGCTGTTCGACCGCTATCTTGCAAGCAATCCGAATATCTCATTCGAGGATGCTTGCGCATACTTCGATAGCCTTGAGCAGAACAGCAAAATCCTCTTCAGCTTGTGCAATTACGAAAACCTCGCCAAAGCCGGACGTATCCCTAAGGCAGCCGGCGTCATTGCCAACAAGCTCAATATCCGCATTTTGGGCACGGCGAGTGAGGCCGGTAAAATCGAACTCGTCGGGCACACGCGTGGCGAAAAAAAGATGCTCAACAAGATCATCGACACTATGGAAGCCGAGGGCTTTACGGGCGGTGAGGTCGTCATCGATCACGTTGAGAACGAAGCTGGAGCACAGGCGCTTACTGACCGTATAGTCGAGCATTGGCCCGGCTCCAAGACCATCATCATGCCCTGCAACGGCCTGGATTCCTATTACGCCGAGATGCACGGCCTGATCATCGGCTACGGCATGGGCGTAGCTTCGGGCAAATAAAGTCCAACCAAGCAAAAATACGGGCGGGACAAAGCGACAGATGGCTCTTTGTCCCGCCCGTTTTATACTTCGGCTAGCTATTAAACCCGTTGAACTTGAGATAGCTCATCAAGTAAGCCTTCGAAACAAAGGATGAAACCGCGCTGCGCACAAGCAGCGACTCACGCGTTACCTGATGCGCCGTATCGGGAACCGGCGTCTGCTCGACAGAAAACGCCGAACGAATCGATGCCTCGAGCTGATCGACCACATAGTCGAAGGCCGTCGGAGCATCGTAGCTCAAACGCTGAATGTTAAAGAGCGCCTGCACCGCAGCAATAGGTAGCACCTGCTTAAAGATGCAGATGGCGATCAGGCGGGCAATCTGCTCGCGACCATACTGCTTTTTGACCGGAGCAGGCACCAGGCCGACCTTCACGTAGTTATTGATCATCGATGGCGTAATGACAGGCTGCTCAACGCAAATAGACAGCGGCTCCATCCACAGCGCAACATACTCAATGACCTGGTCGCGGTAGAGCGTCACATTGGGCAACTGGTCATAGCGCGGCAGACTCAACGTATTGAGTTTGCGCACGATATCGGACTGAATAAATGCATCGGGCAGCACAGTGGGCTGAATATCCTCAGGCTTAATGCTGACCGACGAATCGGACATCGGAATAACGTGTTTAACGTGGTTCATAAAGGTCCTCCATTCATTTTCTATATTGTATTCTAGGTTATCTAGTTTTGCATACCACATAGCCAGCAAGAAAATTGGCGGAACAACGCACAGATGCATCGTCCCGCCATTTAGTTAATTGATAGCAACCTTACATAAGATATATTATCGTACTTATCTACGGAGAAATGCGTATGCGCTGGTTGCCGCTATGGCTCCGTCAGAAACCGCGGTCACAACCTGGCGCAAACGCTTGGAACGGATATCGCCAGCGGCAAATAGACCTGGCGTGCGGGTCGCCATGGATTCATCAGTCAGAATGCCGCCATCAGGCGCCAGATCGACTAGATGCTCGACAAGTTCGGTATGGGGTTGCGTCCCGGTATAGACAAAGATGCCGAAAGAGCCGGGCTCAAATGACTTGGCATGAATTTCCCCGGATGAATTGTCCTTAAAGGCGATCGTCGTTGGCATGGCTTCGCCCGAGAGCTCCACAATACTAGTTTGGTACCTAACTGTAATATTGTCCTTTTCGAGTACTTTCTGAACAACACCATCAGGCGCACGGAACTGGTCGCGGCGCAGCACGATGGTCACACTGCTGGCAATGTCTGACAGGAACAGTGCCTCTTCGCATGCCGAATTGCCACCACCGATTACAAAGACCTGTTTGCCACGGAAGAACATGCCGTCACATGTTGCGCAATATGAAACGCCACGACCGCGATAGGTATCCTCGCCAGCGAAACCTGCCGGACGCGGCGTGGCACCCATGCAAGCGATAACGCTCGAGGCCAGCGTATCGCCCATATCGTGATGCACCGTAAACAACGCTGCATCGGCATCGTAATCGATACCCGTAACCATGCTCCATGTAACCTGTGCTCCCAGGCCCTCTGCATGCTGCTGAAAACGCTCGCCGAGTTCGGCGCCACTCAAGAGCGGAATGCCCGGATAGTTCTCGACTTCATTGGTCGTGGCGATCTGTCCGCCCGACATGCCCTGTTCAATCACGGTCGTCGTTAGGTTGGAGCGCGCCGCATAAATGGCCGCAGCATAGCCCGCAGGGCCGCCACCGATAATCGCAACATCGATCGGCTGATCGGTAGTCATGAAGAGACCTCCTGTCGAAAGATTGGCGTTCTTTGCGCTCATACCCAAATTTACGTGAACATGACACTCATGCACTACAATGATAAACCGCGTATCAAAGCTGAAGGGGAGTTATCGATGGATCAAACGCAGACGGGCAATAGCGCTCCCCTGCCCATGCAAGCCACTCCCCAACCGGAGCAAATGACCGTTTCACCTGCACAAAAACCCTTGGTAACCATCGTGCACGCCTCCGTCGGCTCGGGCCACAAAGCCGCCGCAAATGCGATTGCGCAGGCATTCGACCTCATCCGCGGCACCAAGGGAATCCCTGAGGATGTTGAGATCGAAGTCCTGGATATCCTCGAATTTGGACGCATTAGGTTCGATGGTAATAAAACAGCAGCTTCGTTTACCGGCGCCACGCGTCCCATATATGACCTAACCTGGCGATACACGTTTACGGGACATCTGCTCTGGGGCGGAGGCACGGCATGGTCACGTATTATGTTCCCTGCCTTCAACGAATATGTCCGCACCCGCAAGCCCATTGCCGTGGTCGCAACACACATCACGGCGGCCAACGTCGCTGTGGGTGCCCGCGTCATCACGGGTATCGATTATCCCGTCATCTGCGTACCAACAGACTATGAAGTCGAAGGCTTTTGGCCCCACAAGGACACCGATCTGTTCTGCGTAGCCAACGAATTTATGGCCGAGACACTTCGCCCCCGTAAAGTTCCCGAGACCAAAATCCGCATTACAGGCATCCCCATTCGCGCCGGGTTTGATACGGACTACAATCGCGAGGAAGAACTCGAGAAGTTCAATCTCCCCGCTGACAAGACCGTTGTGTTGGTGATGGCCGGTGCCAGTTTGCCTCAACCGTACGTTCGCTTTCGCGCGGAGATGGACCGCACACTCCCCTTCCTGCGCAGCTTCGAGGACATGCACTTTGTCTTTTTGCCGGGCAAGGATGAGGAATACGCCACCCGCCTCAAGACGCTCTTCGACGCCATGAAGCTCGAAAACGTCACGGTTCTGGACTACGTGGACGATATGGCAGCCCTCATGCACGGCTGCGACCTGGCAATCCTCAAATCGGGCGGGCTCACCGTCACCGAGTGCCTGTGCGCGCATCTACCGATGATCCTGCTGGGCAAATCATACGGTCAAGAAAAGGCCAACACCACGATGCTCACCGGCATGGGCGCCAGCATGCATGTCACCACCGCACGAGAACTCATCGTAACCCTACGTCACTTACACGACCATCCCGAATCACTCAAAGCCCTACTCATCAACGGTGAAGTACTACGCCGCCCCCACGCAGCCGAAGACATAGCCATCGCAACCATGGAGCTCGTAGGCAAACCCCAAAAGCGCAAACGAGCCTTCTGCCGCTTCTACTGGGGAGGAAAGCCCGCGCATATCCGCTAGTCCAATGTCCGCCGCTCTGCCGGAGCCGCCCTTATATCATTCCATGCTCAAACATTCTCGCTTCGCTGCGAAACTGCGCGTGGAACGATATAAGGGCGGCTCCGGCAGAGCGGCTGCGTTTACTTACTAGCAGCTACTTCGGTTTCCCCTCCATTAGAACCTGCAAAGGCAAAACAGGAAAATATAAATACAGTAAGCCGATGCGACAAAGGAGGCGTCCCTTTATCGCATCGGCTTACTAGAAAAGTAAATATTGTTTCAAGCGAGTAGCCTCCCGCCCGCCTCTCACACATATCGTTCCACGCGCAGTTTCGCAGCGAGCGAAGCGAGAATGTTTGAGCATGGAATGATATGTGTGAGAGGCGGGCGGGAGGGATATGAGCGCCCCTAGGCGACGCCGGAGGAGCCGAAGCCTCCGTTGCCTCGGTCGGTTTTGTCTAGTTCTTCTACTTCTATGAGGTTAACCGTGGGGACTTCTTGGATGACAAGTTGGGCTATGCGGTCGCCTTTGTTGATTTGGATGTTGTTGGTGGGATCCAGATTGATGAGGATAACCTTAAGTTCTCCTCGGTAGTGGGCGTCGATGAGGCCCGGCGTATTGACTATAGACAGTCCCTGCTTGATGGCCAAGCCGCTGCGGGGCTGGACGAAGCCGGCGTAACCGTCGGGCAGGGCGATGGCCAGCCCAGTAGAGACCAGACGGCGTTCGGAGGGCTTCAGGACGCAGTCCTCGTTGGAGCGCAGATCCAAGCCGGCATCGGTGGGATGGGCGTATTTGGGAAGCTCGACGGTGGGGTCGAGACGCTTTATGTTGACGGTAATGTTGGACATGGAATCACCTTAGCTTGTCGAGCTCTTGCAGAAACTCATCGACGTCTTTGAAATCGCGGTAGACCGAGGCAAAGCGGATGTACGCCACCTTGTCGATCTTGGCCAAGCGCTTGAGCACCATGTCACCCAACTCATGGGACGTGACGGCCGTCAGCGTGCGAGAGCGCAGCTCGACCTCGATGTCGTCGATAATCTCATTGAGCTTCTTAGTGTCGATATCGCGCTTGATGGTAGCACGCATCAAGCCGACGAGCAGCTTATTGCGATCGAACCGCTGCTTGGTTCCGTCCGACTTAATGACCTCAATTGGGTCTTCGCATCGCTCGAACGTTGTAAAGCGATAGTTACACGAGCAACATTCACGACGGCGCTTAATGGTGTTATTTGACTCCTGCATACGGGAATCAACGACGCGGGTATGTGCCTTGCCGCATTTGGGACAGCGCATGGTACCTCCTCTTAAACGATAACAAGGGTACCATGCGCAGCGCGATAATGATTACGAACGAGCAGGAACCTTAAGATGCGCACCGGCGGCGAGCGAACCATGCTCCAGATGATTGACGCTACGAATCATGTCGGAAGTCTCTTGCGTGGAAAGGCCTTCGATTGGATATTCCTCGGCAAGCGACCAAAGAGAATCGCCAGGCTGAACGCGAATGGTCTCGTAGGTAACATTGGAAACGGACTCGGCATACGCGGCGTGACGAGCGCTAAAGACCGATGTAGCGAGGACAAAGAAGAGCGTAAGCGCAACGGCAACGGCGACAATCGTCGGAACCTTCAGGGCAACGCGGGCCGGCGCGACTACAGCCTGCTGATTGCGAGCAGGCTTTACGGTCAAAGGCTGAAAGCCGGAGCGGCCACCCTGAACAACCGTAAAAGTGGGTTCCGCAGGCGTCTCGAGCTTAAGGGCGAGGTTTCCCTGGACCATATTCGTTGCGTTCATCATGTTCTCCTCTCGCGTGTTTTGCTGAGAACAGTTTTATCAAGCCGCGCGGACAAAAATGTCTAGCGCGAGAACGAATGTTCGGTTATTATTATCTTCGAACAGTTGTTCCTGTCAAGCAAAATTCGAACATTTGTTTGACATGGGTAGAGAGGATGCCCTGATGGCTCGCAAAATTACCAAGCGTCAGCAGCAAATTTACGACTTCATCAAGGAATATCAGCAGGAGAAGGGTTATCCGCCCAGCGTGCGCGAGATGGCTTCTGCCGTGGGCCTTTCCTCCCCCAGCACCGTACACGCACACCTCTCTGCCCTGGAGGCGCGCGGGCTACTCAAGCGCGATGCTACCAAACCGCGCGCCCTGGAACTCTTTAACGAGGACGGTTCCTCTGTCTCAATTTCTAAATCTGACGAGCCCACCGCACCTCGCGGAACGGTCTCGCTACCGCTCGTTGGTCGCGTCGCGGCTGGGATTCCCATTCTGGCCGAGCAGAATATCGAAGACACTTTTACTATCCCGACCGAAATCGCCACTGATCAGGGTTCCTTTATCCTTGAGGTACATGGGAGCTCAATGATCAATGTCGGCATCTTCAATGGCGATTACATCATCGTCCGTGAGCAAAAGAGTGCCATGAACGGCGAAATTGTCGTGGCCATGATTGATGGTTCAGCGACCGTCAAGACGTTCTACAAGGAGCAGGGACGCGTACGCTTGCAGCCCGAGAATGACACCATGGAGCCTATCTATGCAACGAATCCCGTTATTTTGGGCAAAGTCGTCGGCTTGATGCGCCGGTTCTCGTAATGCAAAAACGCATCACCATCTTTGATACCGTCCGCGGGTTTACGATGATTTCAATGGCAGGTTTTCACGCTTGCTACGATCTCGCCTACCTGTACGGCTGGGATATGCCCCAGTTTACCCAGACCGTCTTTCAAGACATCTGGCGCGCCAGCATCAGCTGGGTATTTTTGTTTATCGCGGGTTGGATGTGCACCCTTTCGCGCAACAATATCAAACGTGCCGCCAAATACGCCTTAGCAGCACTCGTCGTCTGGCTGGCAACAACACTTGTCTCAGTCGACGATTCGGTTAATTTTGGCATCATCTACTGCATGGCCGCATGTACCGGCATCGTGGCGTTGACCGATCCCGTCCTTAAGAAGATATCGGCGAGATGGGGCATGTCCCTATGCCTTGTGTTGTTCGCCCTCACCTGGAGCATCCCCAAAACGATCTACCCTGTCCCCTACCTGGCGTGGCTGGGATTTCCAAGCCCTGGGTTTGTCTCAGGTGATTACTACCCCATCATCCCGTTTATCTTTATGTATCTTGCAGGATACTTCGCCGCACACATAGCGCAGGGAATCGATAAGACCATCCCAAGCTGGGCCTACGCCAATCCCGTCCCGGCGCTCGCCAGCCTTGGACGTCACGCACTCCCCTTTTATCTGCTGCATCAGCCCATCATACTGGGCATTTTGGAGCTCGTCTACTCGGTGCGATAACGCTTGAGCCGCAGCGCGATACGAGCCGGCAGCTTCGCAACAATACGAACGCCGCCCTCAAGATACTCCTCGTGCAAAAGGGCTCCCTGTTCATGCACCAGCGTGATGAGGGCGCCCTCGCGATACGGGATATCAGCGGAGAGCAACACATCGGTGGCAGCCGCCTCACGAGCAATACGGTCGACGAGATCGTCGAGCCCCTCGCCCGTCTGGGCCGAGAACAGCACGGCCTCGGGATAGCGACGACGGAAACTCAATCGATCAACGCTATCGAGAAGATCGATTTTATTGAACACCGTAAGCGTCAAACGCTCGCCGGCACCGATCTCGTCAAGAACGCGATCGACTGCCTCGAGCTGGCGCTCGTAGTCCTCGTCAGAGGCATCCACAACTTTAAGGATCAGATCGGCACCAAGAACCTCAGACAGCGTGGACTTAAAGGCATCAACAAGACCATGCGGTAGCTTTTGAATAAAGCCAACGGTATCGGTAATCGTCATGCCGCGACCGCCGGGCAGGCGATACGAACGCGTCGTCGGGTCGAGCGTAGCAAACAGCTTGTCCTGCGAAAGTACCGTAGAGCCGGTCAGGCGATTGAGCAACGTCGATTTACCGGCATTGGTATAACCGGCTAACGCGACGCGAAACGCCGGTGACTCAATGCGGCTCTTGGACTGGACATCGCGACGCTGCTCAACCTGCTTGAGCTCACGACGAAGCGCGGCAATCTTATTGCGAATCAAGCGACGGTCAACCTCGAGCTGGCTTTCACCCTGGCCAAAGCGCGAACCGATGCCGCCGCGCGTCTGCTCCTTGGCAAGATGGCTCCACATGCCACGCAGACGAGGCAAAAGATATTGAAGCTGCGCCAGCTGTACCTGTAGGCGTCCCTCACGCGTCTGAGCATGCAGGCCAAAGATATCCAAGATCAGTGCTGTACGATCGATAATCTTTACCGGCTCGCCCACGGCTTTCTCCAAATAGAATTGCTGCGAGGGCGTCAGGTCGTCGTCAAAGATAACGACATCGGCATCCATGCGATGCACCAGGCCGCACAGCTCTTCAACCTTACCGGAACCGATAAACGATTTTGGATACGGCTTAACCAGACGCTGTGACAAACGCGCCACGCACTGGGCGCCAGCCGTATGGGCCAGGCGCTCAAGCTCGTCAAGCGAACGATCGAGCGGCCATGCATTGTCGCGCCACTCAACACCAACTAAGATGGCGCGCTCGGGTTCAGGCGCCGTGGGGACCAAAGGAAAACGAGCCATTAGGCAGCCTCGATACGACGGTAGATATCATCAACGACCTCATCGATCGTAAACTCATCCATATCGAACCACACGATGCGGTCATCGCGTTTAAACCACGAAAGCTGACGTTTGGCATAGCGACGCGAACGCATCTTGATGAGTTCGCGAGCCTCATCCATAGAAATCACGCCATTGAAAGCATCAATGATCTCTTTATAGCCAATTGCCTGCATCGACGTCAGGGCATCTCCCAGCCCCTGGCCCATAAGACCGCGGACCTCATCGACAAGGCCCTGCTCAAACATCAGATCGACGCGCAGGTTAATGCGCTCGTAGAGCACCTCGCGATTACGCGTCAGACCAAACCACAGAGCGTGATAATGCTCGCGCGGAACACTAAACTGCGACTTTTGCTGCGCATAGGAGACGCCATCATCATGCATCTCGAGCGCACGAATCACACGGCGCACATTATGGGGATGAATAACAGCAGCCGATTCTGGGTCGCGCTCGGCAAGCAGAGCATGCAGTTCTTCCTCGCCAATGCGCTCGGCAAGCTCCTGATAGCCCGCACGGCGATCGTCCTCAAGTTCGCCCGAGGGAAAGTCCATCTCATCGAGGGCGGCCTTGAGATACAACCCCGTACCTCCGCAAAAAACCGGCAGGCAACCCAAACCAAGGAGACGTTCAACATGCGCGCGAGCGTCAGCCTGATAAAGCGCAGCAGAATATGCCACACCCGGCTCTACAATGTCGACGAGACGCAGCGGCGCCGTACACTCATCGGGCGCCATCTTTGCGGTACCGATGTCCATGCCGCGATAGATTTGCATCGCATCGCACGACAGCACTTCGGACGAAAGACGAGCGGCCAAACGGTCGGCAACATCACTCTTACCAACCGCCGTCGGACCGACGATCGCAACGGCGGAAAGACCTGCCCCGGGAGAAACCATTAGCGCGGCTCGCCCACAACGGAGCCGGACAAATACCAGGTCTTGGCAACGTCAACGTCAACATCAACGATCTTGCCAACAAGCTGATCGATGCTGCAACCCTCGGGGATAGGCGCATGCACGGTCTGATTCTTGGGGCTCTTGCCCAGCAGGACCGCGTCGTTCTTTTTACTCGTTCCCTCAATGAGCGCCGGCACCACAGTATGAAGCTCACCCTGGTTATACTCGTGTGCCGTGGTCTCGATAACCTTAACCAGGCGGTTGAAACGCTCGAGAATAACCTCATGCGGCGTAGGATCGTCAATCTCGGCGGCCGGGGTACCGGCGCGCTTGGAATAGATGAAGGTATAGGCCTGGGCATAGCGGACCGTCTCGGCAAGCGAGAGCGTCTGCTCAAAGTCTTCTTCAGTCTCGCCCGGGAAGCCAACGATAATGTCGGTCGAGAGCGCGATATCGGGCATACGGTTGCGAATGCGATCGACCAGGCCCAAATAGTCCTCGCGTGTATAACGGCGATTCATCTCTTTGAGGATCCGAGTCGAACCTGACTGGACGGCCAAGTGCAGCTGCGGCATAACGGCAGGCGTCTCGGCCATAGCGTCGATGGTCTCGGGCAGTAGATCCTTGGGATGCGAAGACGTAAAGAAGATGCGCTCCACGCCCGTATCGCCCACGGCACGCAGCAGATCGGCAAAACGCGGCTTGCCAAACAGATCGCGACCATATGAGTTAACGTTTTGGCCCAGCAGCGTAATCTCACGCACGCCCTGGCGCACCAAACCGGTCACCTCGTCGACAATTTCCTCGAAGGGGCGACTCTTTTCGCGACCGCGCACGTACGGCACGATGCAATAGGTGCAGAAATTATTGCAGCCCGTCATGATGGGCACCCAGGCGTGATACTGGGTCTCGCGATGCCACGGCATGCTCATGGCATCCGTATCCTCATGCTCATTGGCGCGGATATGACGCTTGCCGTCAAGGAACGCCTCGGCAATGAGCTCGGCCACATGTGCGATAGAATGCGTACCAAAGATGACATTGACGTTATCGACGTTGGTGAGCAGGCCCTCGCCATCGCGCTGCGCGATGCAACCACCAACGGCAACCACGCGCTTACCCGAAGGCGAAGGCGGCAGGCTTTTGCAGGAATTGCACTGACCGTACAGGCGAGTATCGGCGGCCTCGCGCACGCAGCATGTCATGAAGACAACGATATCGGCATGCTCGGGATCGAGCGCCATGAGGCAGCCATACGAATCGAGCAGACCGCTCACACGCTCGGAGTCGTGCTGATTCATCTGGCAGCCAAAGGTGCGGATAAAGTAGGTTTTACCGGCAAGAATATCGCGTACGGAACGCTGGTCCATGTGCATAAGTCCTAACGATGGGGAGCGAAACGAGGCAAGCAGAAGCTATGCCACAGGCTTAACATCATCCATGACGACGTTATCCATAGCAGCTCGATTGATCTGGTGAACGTAGATAGAAAGGCGGATGGCCGTGCGCGACTCCCCGTTAATGAGGATGTCGGAGAACACGGGCACGCAGGAAATATCAAAACCGGTTGGAATCAAAAAACCGCGCGCGATAGCCACGGCCTTAATGGCCTGGTTGACAGCACCAGCGCCGACACACTGGATGTTGACGGGTACACCATCCTTGACCATGCCGGCGATGGCGCCGGCAACGGACGCGGGCGATGATTTGCTTGATACCTTCAGGCAATCCATGAAGAAACTCCTGCGTTTAAAAGTACGTTTTAACTGCAATAACTGTATCGTACCGAGTGGACTCGGTAAAGGCACTATTCCTCTTTGGCAAGATCGAAGGTCACAGTGATTCGATCACGCGAAACACGAATCTTTGGGTCGCCGCAAAGGTTGAGATAGTACCGGGCGGCAAGGTCATTAAAGTCACGCTCCACAGCACGCGAAAACTGTGCCATGTCATCCTTGGCAATACGTAGCCCGCGACGATCCTTCGCAAGATCGACAGGAGCCGGCGTATGCGAGGACGAATCACGCTCGCGCAGCAGACGCGCGGTCACACCGCGAACGGGCTTAATCTGCCCTGCCAAAATGCGATGAGCCGTGCGCTCGGACATCTCAAGACCCAAACCCGAACAGATACGGATAAAGTCCTCGGCATCAGAGGCAAGGCCTAAACGATCGACAACCGGAAGCTCGCTCTCGTCATCAATGAACAGGAGACGCGACGTATCGAGCTGACTTGACGCCTGAGCATAAAGGGTCGCGGCAATCTCAGACGGAGAACCAAGATAGACATCGCAACCACGCAACTCCTCGAGCGCAAACTCACAAGCAGCGCGAATAATATTATGCGGACCGCGAGCACAGACATAACGCCCGTCCTCATCCTTGACGGCCTGGGGCCAGCTGGACTGATCGGCACGCTCACTGAGGCGGTCGGCCGCAACGCTCACCTTAAAGGCTGAGCCAAGATCGACACCGGACGTAACCACGCGGGCCTCGTCGGTGTTCTGCTTGATCGAAAACAATGCCATGCCACGACCGTGAACGCCCCAACGGTCCATCTTCATGCTCTCGAGCTTGGAGGTAACACGGGCATCGAAGATTCGCTCTTGCATATCCTGCGGAACGCCCGAACCGTTATCCAGAAAGACAAGCGTGCGGACGCCATCTTCCTTAGTCGTGGCGAGATAGACCTTGTCGGCGCCAGCATCGCGAGCATTACGGAGCATTTCGATGACGATGTCCTCGACATGCTGAATGTCGTGCTTTGCTTGGCGCCGCTCGGCCTCCGAAACGCGGAGGCGGACATACCCCTCGCCAAGGTTCTCCTCGACGCGAAGGTTGCCCTCCCCCGACATCGACGCGATAAATGAGATGAGCTCGTTCGCGTCGCTCATGTTATTTAGCGATATCGACAGCGCGGCTCTCGCGAATCACGACGACGCGCACCTGACCGGGATACTCCATCTCTTCCTCGATCTGATGGGCGATATCGTGAGCCAGGACCGTGGACTGGGCATCGGAGATCTTGTCCGGCTGAACCATGACGTGGACCTCGCGACCAGCCTGCATGGCATAGGTACGCTCGACGCCTTCATGGGAGTTGGCGATCTCCTCGAGCTTCTCAAGACGCTTGATGTAGTTCTCGGCAGACTCGCGACGGGCACCGGGGCGAGAGGCAGAGACAGCATCGGCGGCCTGTACCAGGACATCGAGCACCGTGTTGGGGTCGACATCGGCATGGTGGGCCTCGATAGCGTGGACGATAACGGGCTTCTCGCCATAACGGCGGGCAAGCTCGGCGCCGATGACGGCATGCGGGCCCTCGACGTCGTGGTCGATGGCCTTGCCCAAGTCGTGCAGCAGGCCGGCGCGCTTGGCGGTCACAACGTCCAGGCCAAGCTCGGAAGCCATCACGCCGCACAGATCCGAGACCTCAAGGGAGTGCTGAAGCACGTTCTGACCAAACGAGGTACGGTAGCGCAGGGCACCAAGGGTCTTGACGATCTCGGGGTGCAGGTCGTGGATGCCGGTATCGAAGGCAGCCTGCTCGCCAGCCTCGCGCACGCGCTGCTGAACCAGGTCGGCAGCCTTGTGATACATCTCCTCGATGCGGGCGGGGTGAATGCGGCCGTCGGCGATGAGGTTCTCGAGGGCGACACGGGCGGTCTCACGACGGACCGGGTCAAAGCTCGAAAGAACGACGGTCTCGGGCGTGTCATCGATCACGAGGTTGACGCCGGAAACCTGCTCGAAGGTGCGGATGTTGCGACCCTCGCGACCGATGATACGACCCTTGAGGTCATCGGAGGGAATATGAACGGAAGTAACGGTGACCTCGGCGGTATGGTCGGCGGCGCAACGCTGAATCGCCAGGGAGAGAATCTCCTGGGCGGTCTTGTGGCACTCGGCGCGAACCTGCTGCTCGGACTCGCGAATGATCGTGGCGGCCTCGTGGGTGACCTCGCCGCGAACCTTATCGAGGAGCTCCTTGTGGGCATCCTCGCGGGTAAGGTCGGCGATTCGCTCGAGCTCGGAGGTCTGCTTTGCGCAAAGCTCCTCGAGCTCACGGGAGCGCTTCTCGACCTGACCGGCCTGGCTGGACAGCTGATGCTCACGCTTGTCGAGAGCGTCGTTGCGGCGATCGAGGGATTCCTCGCGCTGCATCACGCGGTTCTCGAGCGTACGAATCTCGCTCTTACGCTGCTTGTCCTCGGCCTCGGCGGCCTGTTTGTTCTTGATGATCTCCTCTTTAGCCTCGAGCAGAGCCTCTTTTTTGAGGGTCTCGGCCTGACGCTTAGCATCGCCGATCAGGGACTCAGCCTGTGCGTGTGCCGACTGGATCTTTTCGTCGGCCTCGTGAAGACTACCCTGCTTGGCGGTGCGCATGTAGGCAATGGCGGCGACGGCACCCAAAACAATGCCAACGAGCGCTGCGATGATAGGCATGCTCACTCCTTTTTATGGATTCGTTACACAACAAAGCGAACCGCCCTTACGAACGGCTCGCGACATTTGAGTAATATGGGCGCAGCTTATGCGGGTCGGATACAGATAAACATATAAACAAACTCATCAAAGATGAGCACATATCACAAAGCAAATGACAGTGTTTATCGTACGTTGAACCACAACAACTGTCAAATAAATGGCCCCAGCACGGCGGCTAAAACGCGGTGAACGGCAGGGCCACAAAACGCACACGCCTAAACCGCACATTCCTCGCGTTCGGCATCGAGACGCGCCTTAACGGCATCGGCGGCGATGTGATACGAGAAGCCCTTGCCCATCAAAAACCGAACCAGTTTTTCGAATCCGCGTGTCTCTGGAACACGCCGCCTGGCGAGCAGGGCTGACGCACGCGCCAAATCGTCTTCGACGGCAAAATAATCCTCGGGATAACCGGGAATGTCATCGAGCACGACATGACGGCGCTTGAGCTCGGTCTCGATTTTACGCTGTCCCCAACCGCGCCGCTTGCGCTCCTCGATAAAGTACGAGCAAAAGCGGTTCTCGTCTAAAAAGCGATACTCGGTGGCGCGCTCGACGGCGAAATCGATCGCAGGCTGGTGAAAGCCGTAGCGGGCCAGCTTGTCACGGACCTCACCCGTCGCATGGTCGCGGCGCGATAACATCTCGGTCACCATGGTAAGTGCACATTTACGCTCGATGAGCTGCACCGCCTCACGAAAGTTGTCCCAATCACAGGGAAGATCGGGGCGGTTTTTGACATACAGGCGCGCGACCCGCACGGGAATCCAAATGGACCGCTCAAAACCGCCCTCAAGCTCACAATCGATATGTGCGCAAGGCTTTTTAGACGCATACCCGCTCGAGAACGAGGAAGCCGCCTTCTTATCGGGAAAGACGACCGTGGCCTCGGTCACCGTATACGACATGAGCGTAACCGCTACTCGTCGTCATCATCGAGCATGGCGGAACCATCGATGGCGTAAAGCTCGTCAAACTCATCAGGCGCAGGCTGATCGGTCAGCTCGACCTCGGACGGAGCATCGTCATCAAACTCAAGCCCGCAGGCAAGGCGGACCTTATGCTCAATCTCGTCGGCGCAATCGGGATGTTCGCGCAGGAACGCCTTGGCGGCCTCGCGACCGTTGCCGAGCTTGTCCTCGCCATAGGCAAACCAAGAGCCCATCTTCTTGCAGATGCCACACTCAACAGCCATGTCCAGAATCGAGCCCTCCTTAGAGATGCCCGTACCGTACATGATGTCGAACTCAGCAGAACGGAACGGAGCTGCCACCTTGTTCTTAACGACCTTGGCGCGCACGCGGTTACCGATAACCTCGTCCTTAAGCTTAATGCTGTCGATGCGGCGAATGTCGATACGAACCGAAGAGAAGAACTTAAGGGCGCGACCGCCCGTCGTGGTCTCGGGATTGCCGAACATGACGCCAATCTTCTCACGCAGTTGGTTAATGAAGATGCACGTCGTGTTGGACTTGGACAGCGAGCCGGCGAGCTTGCGGAGCGCCTGGCTCATCAGGCGAGCCTGAAGACCGACCGTAGTGTCACCGATTTCTCCCTCGATCTCGGCACGCGGGGTCAGCGCGGCGACGGAGTCGACAACGATGGCATCGATGGCGCCGGAACGCACAAGCATGTCAACGATCTCGAGCGCCTGCTCACCCGTATCGGGCTGGGAAATGAGCACCTCGTCGATATCCACGCCGATGCGCGCTGCATACGTGGGATCGAGCGCGTGCTCGGCATCGATAAATGCCACAACGCCACCCATTGCCTGGGCCTCGGCCAGGATCTCGAGCGAAAGCGTCGTCTTACCGGAGGACTCGGGACCGTAGATCTCGACGATACGGCCGCGCGGCACGCCGCCGATACCCAGCGCGGCATCGAGGGCCAGAGCGCCCGTGGGAATGGCCTCGACCTCGAGCTCGGGACCACCGTCACCGTACCTCATGATGGAACCCTGGCCGAATTTCTTCTCGATCTCGGCCTTGGTGGTGGCGATCATCTCATCGCGCTCTTTACCCGTCGTGCGAGCATGAACGGTACGTACGGGACCTGAATTCTTGGCCATGAATAGCCCTCCTCTTAACAACCTGCATCGATAATAAACGAACGGCTGTTCGTGGTCAACCGTTCAGGCCAATCATATGCAGGCAGTCTTTCCAAAACCCAACCAAACGCCGACCAAACACTGACCAAATGCTTGACCACAAAGGGACAAATAAGAGCAAGGAAGGCAAGAATACGTCTACAACCAGCGCAAACGCCAAATGAGCCTAAGGTCCCTATCTCCACAATTAAGGGGCCCTGAGGCCCCTTAAAACACGTCTATTCCATAGAGTTGAGCACAAGGGCAATGCGCCCCAATGCCTCCGTGACCGCATGGGCACGAACACACGAACGGTCGCCCTCATAGTAGCAGCGCACAGAGTCCACGACTGGCACGCCCCCATCGGCGGAACGATACGCCCAGCCAATATAGAAAGTGCCAGCCGGATCGTCCTCAGTGCCGCCGCCGGGGCCGGCATAACCCGTTGCGCTCACTGCAATATCGCTCTGGTACAGCTCCAGCGAACCCACCGCCATCTCGCGCGCGGTCTGATGCGACACCGCGGTATAGCGGTCGAGCGTCTCCTGCTCAACACCAAGAACGAGATGCTTAATCTCATCGCAATAGGTCACCGCACCGCCAAGCAGCGCCGCCGAGGCGCCCGGGATATCGGCAATCGTCGAGGCGATCATACCCGCCGTCAGCGACTCAGCCGTCGAAACCGTCACGCACCGAGCGCTCGCTCGCTCGACAATATCACGCGCCAGCTCCTCGTTATGTGCGAAAATCTGCTCAAAAGAGTCCGTCATACCCACCAGGACCTAGACCGAAAAGACGATCTTGCGGCAGTTCCAGAAGTACTGGGCGCCCGAGATAACGGTCAGGACAACGGCAACGGCGTACAGGAAGCGCGACACCGAGTAGATGCCGAGCGTCAGCGCCACCGGGCCAAGGTGCAAGCCGGCCATCGCAAAGACGCACAGATAACCGCAGATGGAGACCATCGTGGTCGCCGTCTTGTACTTGCCAAGCTTATCGGCCGCGACAACCACACCGGCCGCACTCGCGACCATGCGCAGGGCGCTCACCAGCAGCTCGCGGAACAGGATGATGAACACCGACCACACGGTTACGGCTCCAAAGTCCAAGAACAGCAGCAGGGCCGAGAACACGAGCAACTTATCGGCGATGGGATCCAAGAACTTACCGAAGTCGGTGATCTCGTTGCGCGAACGAGCCAGGTAGCCATCAACCTTATCTGTACACGACAGGATGACGTACAGAATAAAGGCGGCGGCGGCAAGCGGGCCGTCGAAGGTGCTCCAATCCGTACCGGCAACGCTCGTGTGAGACAGCGCCGACACGATCATGAACACTGGAATGAAGACGATGCGCACGCACGTCACGATGTTGGCGGGCGTCCAGACACTCGTCAGTTCCTTATTGCTCTCGTTAGCCACGACGCTCTCCTACTCCACAACATGACCGATAAGCTCGTAGCAGAAGCTATCGGTAAACTCGACCGTCAGAATATCGCCAACAGATACCTCGCTGGCATCCAGATGCACCGCGCCATCGGAATCGGGTGCCTGGAACCAGGCATGTCCGATGAGCTCGGCACCGTCCTCGGTCTCCTCGATACCGTCGACAATCACCTGGGCGCGCTCGCCCACGTGCGCGGCAGTCGCGGCAAAGCCGAGCGACTCGGCAAGATCCATAGCCTCCTGGGCGCGCTCGAGCTTAACCTCTTCGTCGACCTGACCTTCCATCTTGGCGGCCAGGCTACCCTCCTCCTGCGAGTAGGCAAACACACTCGTGTAGTCAAAGCCCACGGCGTCCATAAAGTCAATGAGATCGCGGAACTCGTCGTCGGTCTCGGTCGGGAACCCTACCATGGCTGTGGAGCGGATCACGATACCGGGGATGCGCTCGCGCAGGTCGCGGAACAGGTCCTCGAGCTCCTGGCGCGAACCGGAGCGGCGCATGGCCTTGAGGATGCGCGCGTCACAGTGCTGCACGGGGATATCGATATAGGGCAGCACCTCGGGCGTATCGCGAATGGTCTCGATAAGCTCGTCAGTCATGCCCTCGGGCTGCAGGTAGAGTACGCGGACCCACACGTTATGAGGACGCACCGCCTCAGCAACGGCCTGCAACAGCTGCGCCAGATTGCGCGGCGCGCCCTCGGCGAGGTCCTCGTCGGCAAAGTCGGTACCCCAGATGCCCGTGTCCTGACCGATCAGAACGATCTCGCGCACGCCACCGGCGACCAGGTCGCGCACCTCGGAGATAATGCTCTCGGCATTACGCGAATGATAGCGGCCGCGGATGTAGGGAATCATGCAGAAGCTGCAGAAGCGGTTACAGCCATCGGAAATCTTGACGTAAGCGACAGCACCCTCGACGGTACGTTTGACCTGCGGGATATAGGCTGCAATCTCACGCTCGACACCCAGCACGCCATCGATGACCGCCACGATGCCATCTTCCTCGTCGGCCTTCACAAAGGCAGCGACCTCGGGCAGCTCGTCAGGCAGGTCGTCGCCATAGCGCGACGGCACACAGCCGCACATGACGATGGGACAAGAACGAACGCCGTCCTGAACCTCATTGGCGAGCTCGAGCGTGGTCTCGATGCTCTCGGACGTTGCGGAGGCGAGGAACGAGCATGTATTGACGATGGCGATATCGGCATCCTGCGGGTCGAATGCTTCCTCGTAGCCTGCGGCGGTCAAAAGAGAACGCATGCGGTCGGTGTCAACCTCGTTCTTAGCGCACCCGAGGGTGATGTAGAGCACGGAGCCCAACGGTGTATCCATGTTGGAGAGCGGTCCTTTCGATTGATATTAGCGGTAGTTGGTGAACTGCAGCGGCTGGCCGTAGTCCTGGTCGCGCAGGAACTGAATCACGGTCTGCAACGCGTCCTTCGAAGCAGAGGAAACACGCAGCTTGTCGGCCTCGATGGTCACCTTGACCTTGAGCTTTTGATCCTTGATGTCCTTGTTGATCTTCTTGGCGGTCGCCTGGTCGATACCCTCGACGATATGGCCGAGCACGCGCACGGTGCCGCCCGATGCCGCCTGCGGAGCATCCCACGAGACAGCCTTGAGGTCGATGCCGCGCTTGATGAGCTTGGAGCTCAGCACGTCAACAATCTGTTTGGAGACAAAGTCGGCCGGAGCGTTGATCGTAAAGAGCTTCTCGCCCTTCGAAAGCTCGATCGTGGCGCCGGAATCCTTAAGGTCATAGCGCTGGGAAATCTCGCGCGTGGTCTGCTGGAAGGCGTTGTCGACCTCTTGCATGTTGACCTCGGACACGACGTCGAAGCTGGAATCTTTAGCCATGATGTTTCCTTTCGCGTACGAGCGGCTTAGTAGCTATCGTACGAATAGTCGGTAGAATCGCTGGGCGTCTGACCGTCAGTTGCGGTATCGGCGCCATCCGTGGACTGGGCATCGGTACCGTCGGTGGTATCGGTACCATCGGTGGTGTCGGTACCATCAGAACTTTCGCCATTCTCGGAATCAGTCGTCTCCTTCTTGGGAACGGTGATCGTCACGCGCGCCACGCCCGAGGTCTTAGTATCGTAACGGACCTTTTCACCGTTCTTGGTAACGGTGACATCTGAAGGCTTGGACGTGGTGATCTCGATCGAGGACTCGGGCGTGTACTCCTGCTCAAAGGGGCCAGTCGCCTGGGCGCCATAGACCGACTTGCCGTCGACCTTGACCTCAATCCACGCGGTCTTTCCCTTGGCAACGGAGACTTTGACCTTCGTGACCTCGTTCTCTTCCTTCTTGGCCGTCGTCTTGGTAGCGTCCGAGTCAGTCGACTCATCCGTCGCCTCATCGGTGTCTTCGTCCTCGTCGACCGTTTCGGTCTTCTTAGAAGACTTCTTGGTCGTCGTCTTGGTAGCAGCGGGCGTCTCGGGCGTGGTCTCGGGCGCCGAAGATGCGCAGCCGCGCAGAAGCACCACGATGAGCACAATCAACAGCAGCGCAACGGCACCGATGCCGGCGTAGACGATACGCGGATCGAGCTCGTTGTTTTGAGGAGTACGTGATCCGCCGCGTCCACGATTGGAACTGCTGCGGCCACCTCCCTGAGGCATACGACCACGATTGCTATCGGAACGGCCGCGATAGCCACCCTGGCCCTGAAGGCTGCGCTGACCCGAGCGGGGCGCAAGTTCGCCGCGGCCTTGATAGCCACGCTGGCCCGAACGCGGAGCCGAAGAGCGCTGGCCATACGGCTGTGATTGAGAGCGAAGACGCGGCGTCACCTGCGTGGTATCGGCATCCGCATAGCCACCGCGAGAGCGTCCCGTAGAGGCACCACGGTAACCGCGATCGGAATAGCCCCCGTCGCCGTAGCCGGCACGAGGGTCACGCGCCACGCCGCGGGCAGCGGGAAGTGCACGGTCCTCGGGCATCGGCGTACTACGGAACCGGTCACGCTGTGAGCGAATCTCCTCGCCCGAACCCGTCTCGGTAATATAACCGGCCTGCTGAGGACGCTGTCCATAGCGGGTCGAACGACCGCCCTGAACCATCAGGAAGCGCCCGTTATCGACCGAGGAACGCGAATTGACGTAGCCGGCGGCGTCCTGAAAACGACCGCCCTGCTGCGACGTCTCGCGTTCGTATGCCATCAGATCGTCAAAGTAGGCATTGACGACCTCGCGCGGATTGAGGCCCAAAAAGCGAGCATAGCTCGAAATCATGCCCTGCGCATAGCCGCGCGGCGGCATCGAAGCAAAGTTACCGGTCTCGAAAAACTCGATGATCTGCGGCCTGATTTTGATGGTGTTGGCGACTTGCTGAATGGAAAGGCCCATTCGGCGACGCTGCTCAAGCAGCATGTCACCAAAGCGTGCAGCCATCAGAATCCTCCAAACTCACGATCTTCACGTGCCATCTCGGCGTCGACAGATTCCAGCGCGGCAAGCCCCTCCTCGTCCAACAGGACCTCGCGCGGCTTGGAACCGTCGGGCGGGCCGACGACACCCTTTTCTTCCAGCATGTCCATAATACGCCCGGCACGCGCATAGCCAACCTTCAGACGACGTTGCAGGCCAGATGTGGAGCCAAGCTGCGATTCCACCACAATATGGGCGGCTTCCCAAATGAGCGGATCATCGTCTTGCGGCTCGGCTACTCCGGTGCGGACAATGCCGCCGCCACCCGCCATGGACATGGAAGCGGGCGCCACGGCAGACAGAATCTCCTCGTGGTAGTCGGGCTCGCTCTGCGACTTGACGAACTCGACAATCTCGTTGATTTCATCGTCCGAGACAAAGCAGCCCTGGATACGGCGAGGCTTACCCCAGTCGACCTTGGAGAACAGCATGTCGCCCAAACCGGTGAGCTTTTCGGCACCCATCTGGTCGATGATGACGCGCGAGTCGATGCCCGTGGCGACGTTAAAGGCAATGCGGTTGGTGATGTTGGCCTTGATGAGGCCCGTCACCACATTGGAACTGGGGCGCTGCGTGGCCACGATAAGGTGGATACCGGCAGCACGGCCCAGCTGGGCGATACGCACGATCGAGGCCTCGACATCCTTACCGGCGACCATCATCAGGTCCGAGAGCTCGTCGATGATAATGACCAGATAGGGCATTTTTTGCGGCGGGTTGTCGTAATGCTCAAACTCGCCGGCGGCCTGCTTTTCGTTGTAGGTCGAGATCTTACGCACGTTAAGGCGCTCGAAGACCTTCAGGCGGCGCTCCATCTCGGACACCGCCCACTGCAAGGCACTCGCGGCCTGCTTGGGCTCGGTCACTACGGGCACGTAGAGATGCGGCAGGCCGTTATAGCCCGCAAGCTCGACGCGCTTGGGGTCGACCATGATCAGGCGAACGTCCTCGGGAAGGGCGCGCATGAGCAAGGTCGTGATGATGGAGTTGATCATGACCGACTTACCGGAACCCGTGGTACCGGCAATCAACAGGTGGGGCATCTTGGCGAGATCGGCGACAACCGGCGTGCCCTCGGCGTCGCGGCCGATGGCGAGCTCGAGCGGACCGCCCTTCACATAGGGCAGGACGTCGCCAAGGTTAACGTTCTGGCGCTTGCGGTTGGGAATCTCGATGCCCACGAGCGAGGTGCCGGGGATCGGGGCAAAGATACGCACCGACTGGGCAGCGAGCGAAAGCGCGATATCGTCCTCGAGGCTCGAGATCTTGCTCACGCGCTCGCCCTCGCCAGGTTGCAGCTTAAAGGTCGTCACCGTGGGGCCGGCGATCCAGCCGACCACGCGGGCACTGCGGCCAAACTCAAGCAAGGTGGACTGCAGTGACTCAGCGGTCTGCTCCAGCTCCTTGTCCGAAGACGCGGCAGAAGCCGACTGCGGGTTGGCATGAAGGATTTCGAGCGGCGGAAGCTTAAGACCGTCCTCTTCTTCGCCCTCGTTATCTGCGGCGCCGCCGCCCGCTCCCCCATCGCTAGCCGCAGCCGATTCGACAGCACTCAAGGCAGGCGCATCGGCAACCTTGGGATGCTTCAAGAAGTCGGGAATCTGAGGTGCTGCCGAGACAGGATTCACGGCAAACGGCGGCTCGGACTCGTCAATCTTATCGGGATCGTCTTCCATCGAAAGCTGGCCGGTTACCTGGTCGCGCTTGGCATGGCGACGCGGCAGCAAAGTTGTCTTTGCGGTCTCAATCGGAGCCTCGTCGTCCTCGTCATCACCCTCAGTGAGCTCAATCTCGCTATCGGACCAAGACGGGTCGGGCTCGCTCGTGTTGAGTTTGGGCGTGGCCTTGCCCTTCTTACCATGACGACGCGGCAGCAGCGTCGTCTTAGCGCGCTCGGCCTCCACGGCATCGGATACGTCGACAAACGGATCCTCGTCCTCGTCGTCATCGTCCAAAACCGGGTCCACATCGTTGCCCATAACCGTGGTCACGGCAGCATCGGAGCCCTTTTGACGAAGGATGCTCAGGTGCGGACGGGCAACACCGGGCACCGACAGGGCTTCGTCGTCACCCCACGGGCTGGCGTTAACATCGGCACGACGGCGCTCGGCAAAATCGGCCGCACGGTCGCGAGCAGAGCGCAGCACGCCACCCACCGAAAAGCCGATGATGACAAAACCAACGACGGCCAGACCCAACAGGACCACCATCGCGATAGGCTTACCCAGGGCATTCTGCAGCGCACTCGCAATAAACGCACCGATGTAGCCACCCGAAGCGGACAGATTTTGCGGCGTGAACATAAGATCGCACGAGTCGCTCGTACCCGGCACCATCAGCGAAAGAATGGAGACGACGGCGATAAAGACCACGGCTCCGCCCGCGACCGAGCGAATGTTGAGCGGCGAGTCCTCGCCTAAAAAGAGCGTGGCGGCAAACAGCAAAATGACGATCGGCAGCACGTAGGCGCCCAGGCCAAAGCCAAGGTGGTAGAAACCGGCAACCGCAGCCGTCACGGGTGCCGTTGCCGGGGAAATCACGGCAATGAAGGACGCAATCGCCAAAACGGCGATGACCACGCCGGCGATATCGCGGTTGGCCGAGGGCTCGACCAAGGACTCAAAATCATCGAAGTCCGCCTCGTGGCCCTTATTGGCACGCAGATGGGAACCGGCACCCTTAGCAGATGCCGGTTGGTTATTGGCCTTATTACCTTTGGCGTTTTGTGCAGATCCGCGCGCCAAACTAAACCTCCATGACGACCGGGATGATCATCGGACGGGTGCGCGTACGGCTCCAGATAAAGTTGGAGAGCGAATCGCGCACGGCCTTGCGAATGGCATCGGAGCCGCTGCTCGTAAAGCTGAACTTGCCCTTCTCGATCGTCTTCATAATAGACGCGGAGGCATCCTCGGAGAACTGGTCGTCGATGGCAAACGAGACGCCGCGGCCCGAGAACTCGATGGCCTCGATCTTCTTGTGCTTGAGCGAGACGATGGCAACGGCCGTGACCATACCGTCGTTGGCGAGCTTCTGGCGATCGCGCAGGACGATGGGATCGGTATCGCCGATACGCAGGCCGTCGACGTAAACGACGCCGGACTCGACGGGCGTACCGCGCTTGACGATACCACCGCGCATCTCGAGCGTGTCGCCGTTATCGAGGATAAAGATATGATCGTCCTTGATGCCCATCTTGCGGGCCAGCTGGGCATGGGCGCGCAGATGCACGGCCTCACCGTGAACCGGCATAAAGTAGGTGGGCTTGGCCATGGCCATCAGGAGCTTGAGCTCCTCCTGGCTACCGTGACCGGAGACGTGGACGAGAGCGCGGTTCTTATCCCACACGTCGCAGCCGAGCTTGGCCAGGCTGTTGACGACCTGCTGGACGGCCTTTTCGTTGCCAGGAACGGGAGTTGCCGAGAGGATGACGGTATCGCCCTCGTGAATAGAGAGCGTCTTGTGCTCACCGTTGGCCATGCGGGACAGCGCCGACAGCGGCTCGCCCTGCGAACCGGTGCACATGACGACGATCTTATCGTCAGGCAGGTTATCGATATCAAAGGCATCGATAATATCGGCATCGTCGATGTTGAGGTAGCCAAGCTCGCGCGCCACGCGGGTATTGGTGAGCATGGAGCGTCCGGTCACGACAACCTTGCGGCCGCACTTGCGGGCGGCGTCGCAGATCTGCTGCAGGCGATGGATATGGCTCGAGAACGACGCGACGAACACGCGGCCCGGGGCGTTCTTGATGGCGTGCAGCAGGTTGGGACCGACCTCGGCCTCGGACTTGGTAAAGCCGGGAACCGTGGCATTAGTGGAATCGGAAAGCAACAGGTCGATGCCCTGCTTGGCAAAGCGGCTGATAGCGGCATAGTCGGGCGTGACGCCGTCGATGGGCGTCTGGTCGAGCTTAAAGTCGCCGGTGTGCATAACGGTGCCCTGATTGGTACGGATGAACACGCCCAGAGCGCCGGGGATGGAGTGCGTCATCGAGAAGAAGTCGAGCGAGATGCCACCCAGATTGACGTGGCTGCCGCCCTTGACCTCGCGGAACTTGGGTGCGCGGATGCGGAACTCAGAAAGTTTGCCCTCGATAAAGCCAAGCGTCAGCTTGCTCGAGAAGATGGGCACCTTATTGTTGAGGTCCTGCAGCAGATACGGAAGCGAACCGGTGTGGTCCTCGTGGCCGTGGGTGACGACGATACCGCGGAGCTTCTCCTCGTTCTCCAGGACATAGGTGTAGTCAGGAAGCACCAGGTCGATACCGGGCTGGGAGTCATCCGGGAACATGAGACCGGCGTCGACGAGCACCATGTCGTCGCCGCACTCGAAGACCGTCATGTTCTTGCCGATGCCGTCAAGGCCGCCGAGCGGGATGATCTTCAAGGGAGATGATTTTTTAGCTGCCATAGGTTAGTGTTGTTTCCTTTCTTCGAAACGGGTCTGGAACAACCGACGGGGCGCTTCTGGCAAACCGACCGCCGGGCACGTACAACAAAGCATCGCAGAGTCGATGCAGTAACTACGACATGATACCCATTTGCACAACAACAGACCACCCATGCATCAAAGCCCCATCTGAACCCGTCTATCCCGCCGGTCTGGTCTCAGCGGGCCCGGCACGGGCTAAGTTTCCTGCTCTACAGTCCTGCGCAAGACGGAAAGCACTTAATGTGCTCTCCGTGCGAGCAGGACTGTAGAGCAGGAAACTTTACCCGCGGACCCCGCCGGGAATAGCAAAAGGGCGACCCCTGTACGGAGTCGCCCTTGTTGAGCTGCTTATGTGTAGCTGTTACTCGGCGTCGTGGTGACGGCGGGGCTTGCGGCCTCCGTTGTCGCCGGGACGGCGCGGGCGGTCGCTGCGCTCGGAGCGCTCGCGACGCGGACGCTCACGGCGTTGAAAGTGCTCGCCGTCGCCCTCAGCGGCACCCTCGGCACGAGCCGGGGCCTCGGGCTTATCCAGACGATCGAGCGAAATCTTGCCGCGGTCGTCGACCTCGATGACGACGACCTTGACCTCGTCGCCCACATTGAGGACGTCCTCGACCTTCTCCACGCGGCCCTTGGCGACGCGGGAGATGTGCAGCAGGCCGTCCTTACCGGGCAGCAGGTTGACGAAGGCGCCGAAGGGCTGGATGGAGACCACGCGACCGGTGTACTCCTCGCCCGGCTCGGGAACCTTGATGATGAGCTTGATGCGCTCGACGGCCTGGTCCACGGACTCGCCGGTGCCGCCGACAAAGACGGTGCCGTCCTCCTGGATGTCGACCGAAGCGCCGGTCTCATCCTGGATACCACGGATGACCTTACCGCCGGAACCGATGACGTCACGGATCTTGTCAGTCGGAACCTGGATGGAGACGATGCGCGGGGCGGTGCTGCGCGTGGTGTGGCGCGGCTCGGGGATCACATCGAGCATCTTCTGCAGGATGAAGGCACGACCCTCCTTGGCCTGCTGCAGAGCGCGAGCCAGAATGTCGAAGGTAAGGCCGGTGGCCTTATTGTCCATCTGCAGGGCGGTGATGCCCTCGGTGGTGCCGGTGACCTTAAAGTCCATATCGCCCAGGAAGTCCTCGAGACCCTGGATGTCGGACAGGACCACGGTCTTGCCCTCCTCCTGGATCAGGCCCATGGCGATACCGGAGACCGGGCGCTTAATGGGCACGCCGCCGTCCATAAGGGCGAGCGTAGAACCGCAGGTCGAAGCCATCGAAGAGGAGCCGTTGGACTCCATGACCTCGGAGACGACGCGGATGGCGTAGGGGAACTCGTTCTCATCGGGGAGCACCGGAAGCAGAGCGCGCTCGGCCAGATTGCCGTGGCCGATCTCGCGGCGCTTGGGGCTGCCCATGCGGCCGGTCTCGCCGGTGCAGAACGGCGGGAAGTTGTAGTGGTGCATGTAGCGCTTGCCCTCGGTGGGCTCGATGGTATCCAGACGCTGGCCCTCGTTGAGCATGCCGAGTGACAGGACGGAGAGCACCTGGGTCTGACCGCGCTGGAACAGGCCGGAGCCGTGAACGAGCGGCAGGTAATTGTCCTTCACCATGATGGGACGGATCTCATCGGCGGCACGACCGTCGACGCGCTCACCGGTCTCGACGACCATGGTGCGCATGGCCTTCTTCTCGAGCTTCTTGAGCGCCACAGGGATCTCACGCTCCCAAGCGGCCTGCTCCTCCTCGGTGAACTCGGCACGGATGGACTCCTTCAGAGCCTCGACCTTGCCGATACGGGAGAGCTTGTCGGCATCGCGAAGGGCGGCTGCCATCTCGTCGTAGTGGGCGAAGATGCGCTCCTGGACCTCCTCGACGGGCTGGTCGAGCGGGTACTCCTTCTTGACGATGGGGCCGTTGACCTGCTCCCACTCGGCAACGAACTCGTCCTGAGCCTGGCAGAAGGCAGCAAGGGCCTCCTGGCCAAACTTCATGGCGGCGAGCATGTCGTCCTCGGAGATCTCCTCGGCGCCGGCCTCGACCATCGAGATGAAGTCGGCAGAGCCGCCCAGCTCCAGGTCCAGATCGGAGTTCTCGCGCTCCTCGTAGGTGGGGTTGACGATAAACTCGCCGGTCTCCACGTTACGGCCGATGCGCACGCAGGCAAGCGGGCCCTCGAAGGGCACGCCGCCGAGCGTCATGGCCAGGGATGCACCCATGATGTTGATGACATCGAAGGGGTTGACCTGGTCGGCGACGAGCGAGGTGGCGACGATGTGCACCTCGTTGCGGAAGCCGTCCGGGAAGCTCGGGCGAATCGGACGGTCGATCATGCGCGCGGTGAGCGTGGCCTTCTCGCTGGGACGGCCCTCACGCTTGAGGTAGCCACCCGGAATGCGGCCGGCGGCGTACATCTTCTCGTTGAAGTCGACGGTCAGCGGGAAGAAGTCGTAGTTCTTGCGCTCCTTGGAGACGACCACGGTGTCGAGCATCGTGGTATCGCCCTGCTTGACCAGGCAGGCGCCGGTGGCCTGCTTGGCAAGCTCGCCCGACTCAAAGGTGTAGGTCTTGCCGTACAGCTCAAAGGTCTTGGATACGAGTGTCATTGTTCTCCTTTACCCCACAGGCCCCTTGCCTGCGGGCTTCTCATGTGACGCAGGCCCCCTGCCCCCGCCACGCTTCAGAGCGTGATTGTTCACGCCCTTACACAAAAAGAGCGCCCCGCTGCGCAGGACGCTCTTAGCATGTACAAATCCTACTGGATGTTGTCGCGGATGCCCAGAGCCTTGATGAGCTCACGGTACTCGACGATGTCGTTCTTCTTGATGTAGGAGAGAAGACGACGACGACGGCCGACGAGCATGAGCAGGCCACGACGGGTGTGGAAGTCCTTCTGGTGGGACTTCATGTGCTCGGTCAGCTCCTTGATGCGCTCGGACAGGATGGCGACCTGAACCTTGGGGTTGCCGGTGTCGACCGGGGTGTTACCGAACTGGGCAGTCAGCTCCGCCTTGCGCTCTTTGGAAACAGTCATTGTTTCACCTTTCGTTTTGCGTCGCCATCGGGCGACTCGATTCGCCTCGGACTGGGAAGCCGCCGGTGGAGCGAGCAACCAAGGTCGAGGTACCAACAGGTCGGTATGTTACCACAAGCAGCCCGCGCCTGCGCATCATCACCGACCCAACATGAATTCCATCGCACGGAGACGCTGATCGGTGTGCGTCGCAGCCCAAACATGCGAAAGCCCCAGCAAAAAGGCTGCGGTATGCGGGTCGATTCGCTCGGCCAAAAGCGCATCGAAGGTCATGGACATGAGGGCGCGCAGCCATGCGGCCTCACCGGTCGACACCAGTTCGGCACCTGGAACGCTCGACGCGCACGACCCGCACATGAGGCCGCCCGCCTGGGGCGAAAAATACGACAGCATGGGGTCTCCGCACAGCACGCAGGCCGAAAAATCGGGTCGATAGCCAACGTGCGACAGCAGCTTAAAGACATATGCCGCCACAAGTAGATCCATATGCGCCGTGTCGAGCCCGCTGCCCACCAGGGCAAGCGCTCGCTGCGTTATAGCAAAGGTAAACGGGTCCTCGGCGTCCTCGAACGAGCACACGCGCGCGACCTCGGCGATCGCGCTTGCGGCGCAGGTCGTCTCGTAATCGGGCGCAGCGCCGAGCGGCGCCTCCATAAGCTCGGCCTGGGAAACCACATCGAGCGACCGTCCATGTGCAAGCAGCATATCGACCGTACAGAACAGCTCGCAGCGCGCAGCCAGGCGTCCGCCGGGTTTGCGGGCGCCCTTTGCCACGGCACGAACCTGCCGACCCCGCTCGTCAAGCATCGTCAAGATCAAGTCCGTCTCTTTGAGCTTGGTCTTATCGAGAACGAGCACCTTCGTGCGATATGTGCGAGAACCTGCCATGCGCGCCGCGCGCCCTTAATCCTCGGCGTTGTAGCCAAAGCGGCGAATCTGGGCCTCGTCGTCGCGCCAGCCGGCCTTGACCTTCACGTCCAGCTCCAAAAAAACTTGCGTGCCAAAGATGCGCTCAAGATCACGACGGGCATCGATACCGATATGCTTGATCATCTCGCCGCCCTTGCCGATGATGATGCCCTTTTGGCCCTCGCGCTCGACGTAAATGGTGGCGTGCACGCGCAACACCTTCTTGGTCTGCTCGAGGGCATCGCAGATCACGCCAACGGAGTGCGGAATCTCATCACGGGTGCGGCGCAAGACCTTCTCGCGCACAAACTCGGCAACAAGCGTCTCGTCGGAAGCGTCGGTACCCATGTCCTCGGGGAACCAACGCGGACCCTCGGGCAAAAAGTGCGCAACGGTCTCTATAAAGGCATCGACGTTGAAGTTCTTAACCGACGACGTCACAATCTCGTCGTCATATTCCATAAGCTCGTGGGCAGCCTTAAGCTGCTCCATGACCTGTGCGGGGTCGGCCTCATCGGCCTTGGTGAGCACCAGGACCTTCTTGGAACGAGCGTTCTTGACACGCTCGGCAACCCAGGCGTCTCCCCTGCCGATGGGCTTGGTGGCATCAATCAAAAACGCGACGACATCGACATCGTTCAGCTCGAACAGTGCGCTCTTGTTGAGCTCGGATCCCAGACCGTCCTTGGGCTTATGGATACCCGGGGTATCGACAAAGACCAGCTGGTAGCCGGGGCGGTTGACGACGGCGCGCATACGGCGGCGAGTCGTCTGGGCCACCGGCGAGGTAATGGCGACCTTCTTGCCGTAACAGGCGTTGAGCAGCGTGGACTTGCCGGCGTTGGGACGACCGACCAGGGCCACAAAGCCGCTGCGGAAACCGGGCTCCACGTCGCCAAAGCCCGCGAGGTTGTCGTCCTCGTCGCACAGGGCGTCGAGCTCCTCATCGCTCATGCCCTCAAACGGGTCGAACTCCTCGGCCTCGTCAAACGAATCGGCACCTTCAGCCTCGTCCAGGACCTCGTCATCCAAAACTTCATCGGCAGACTGCATATTGTCGGACATGGGAATCCCTTTCTAGATAAAGCCGAGCGCGTGGGCAAAGACAAGCAAGCCCACGATCGCGGCGGTAATGGAAAGAACGTATACAGAGGCGGCGGCGATGTCCTTCGCACGCTTGGCCAACGGATGGAGCTCCTGGGTCGCCAGGTCGACGATGGCCTCCATGGCGGTGTTGCAAAGCTCGCCGTGAATCACCAGGCCGCAACAGATGATAATCGTGGCCCACTCGGCAATGTCGAGCCCCACGATACAGCCGGCAACGACGGTGCACACGCCCGCAACGAGCATGACCTTAATGTTGCGCTCGGTCTTGACGGCGGTGACGAAGCCCTCCATAGCGTAGGAAAACGACTTTAAGAAGGACGGATGGTCCTTGTTCGATCCGGGAATCATAGACGGCTCCTAGTCGTGGGCATGGTTGGTGATAGGGCCGACGTGGACTAGCTTTGGGTCCTCACCGCGCTCGAGCGCCAGATCGCGCAGGATGGCGTCCTCGCGGGCCTCCATGACCTCGGCCTCGTCGTCCTCGATATGGTCATAGCCCAGCAGGTGCAGCATGCCGTGTACGAGCATCAGACGACACTCGTCAGCGGGGCTATTGCCAAAACCGGGGGCCTGACGGGCAATAACCTGCGGGGCCAAGATGATATCGCCGAGCTCGAGCGTCTCGTCGGCGGGAATATCCTCGTCAAAGGCCGAGTCGCATTCAAACGAGAGCACATCGGTGGTGCGGTCGATACCGCGCCACTCGTGGTTGAGCTCGTGCATCTCGTCCTCGTCGACATACGAAAGGGAAATCTCGACTTCACGCTCAACGCCCTCGGCGGCAAGCACGACCTCGCAGATGTGCTCCACCTCCTGCGCGTCGAGCAGCGTATCGAGCTCGGCATCGTTGCTGATCAATACACTCAACGGGACTCCTTTCGGTCGCGCGGGCGCTGCTCGCGCACGTCATCATAAGCATCATATGCCTCGACGATACGCCCCACCAGGGCATGGCGCACCACGTCGGCGCGCTCGAGGTGCGAAAATGCGACATCGTCGACACGACCCAAAATCTGCTCAACGTCGGCAAGACCGCCGCGACGACCCACCAGGTCACGCTGGCTCAGGTCGCCGGTAATCACGAACTTGGAGTTGAACCCAAGGCGTGTCAGGAACATCTTCATCTGCTCGGGCGTGGTATTTTGCGCCTCGTCGAGCACCACGAAGGCATCGCTCAGCGTGCGGCCGCGCATGTAGGCAAGCGGGGCGATCTCGATCACGCCGCGCTCCATAAGCTCATCGGTGCGCTCGCGATCCATCATGTCAAAAAGGGCGTCGTAGAGCGGACGCATGTAGGGATCGATCTTTTCCTCGAGGGTGCCGGGCAAAAAGCCCAGATTCTCCCCCGCCTCGACAACCGGACGCGTCAAGATCAGACGGCCCACCTCGTGGCGCTTGAGCGCGGCAACGGCGAGCGCCATGGCCAGATAGGTCTTACCGGTACCGGCAGGACCCAGGCCAAACGTGATGGTATGCGAGCGGATGGCATCCACATAGCGCTTTTGCCCGAGCGTCTTGGGACGAATGACGCGGCCGCGATACGAAAGCAGCACGTCATCGCGAAGCGACGTAGCCTCGTGCTCACCGTCGCGCAAGACGGCCAGGCAGCGAGAGACATCGTCGGTGGACGGCGTGCGCCCGGCGGCCGCCTCGCGAAAAGCGTGCTCGAAAAAGCGCGCCACGAGTTCGACCTCGTCCGGGTCGCCGCTCACGGAGATGCTATCGCCACGGGCAACCACATGGGCGCGAACCAAGTTCTCGAGCGCACGAAGGACGCCGTCGCCGGCGCCCAAAACGCGCGAGGGATCAATCCCCTCGGGAACGGTAAGTCTAATCTTCGAGGCTTCCATGAACCTCCCTGCGTGCATGGACCAAGCCGGAATCATCGACTCCGATGATAGCAACATCGAGCAGGCACGGGGCTGTAAGTCCACAGGTATCGTCAAGACGGGCATGATGGAACGAGCCGAGCGTCAGGTTGTCACCATACTCGAGCACGGCACGCTCGACCGTGCCCACGCGACGACGAGCGTCGGCAATAGCGAGCTCCTGTGCGGCGGCCCGCATACGGCGGCTGCGCTCGGCCATAACCTCGGGTGGCACCTGGTCGGGCATGTCGGCAGCAAGGGTACCGGGACGCTTGCTGTAGCGGAACACGTGCATACACGAGAAACCCACACGGCGGCACAGCGCCAGCGATTCCTCGAACTCCTCGTCCGTCTCACCAGGAAAACCGACGATGACATCGCACGAAAGGGACGCCTGGGGCAAGATGGCACGAATCATACGCACCGTGTCCTCAAAGGCCTCGGCGCTATAGGGACGGCCCATGCGATGCAGGGTCGCCGTGCAGCCGGACTGCACGGGCAGGTGCAAAAACGGGGCGATACGCTGCGGGTAGCGCGCCATAACCTTAAGCAGGCGCTCGGAGATATCCATGGGCTCGACCGAGGAAATGCGCACATGCGGAATAGACGTGCGCTCCATGATGGCCTCGAGCAGCTCATCGATTTCGACGTGCTCGTCGGTCGCGCTCTTGCCATCGTAGGCACCCAGGTTCACACCGGTCAGCACCACCTCGGGCACGCCGGCCTCCTGGGCCTCGCGAACTTGCTCGAGCACGGACTCGACGGGCACGGAGCGCTCGGGGCCGCGCGCCTTCCACACAATGCAATAGGTGCAGCGATGGTTGCAGCCATCCTGAATCTTCACGCCCAGGCGAGAGCGACCGAGCGCATCGACCACCTCGCCATCGCTGCAGGCGGGAACGCTATCGGACTCAACACCCAGCACCTCGCAAACACGTTCGGCGACATCTATCTTGGACGGCTCGGCAATCACGCGATCCGAAAGCTCCGACAGCTCCTCGGGATGCAAATTGACCACGCATCCGGTCACGACCACATAGGGCTCGTTTGGATGGGCCAGCGCATGACGGACGGCCTTACGGGTCTTAGCCTCGGCCTCGCCCGTAACGGCACAAGTGTTAATGACGATCAGATCGGCATCCTGGGGCTCCACAATAGCAAAGCCCAAGCGCATAAGATCGGCAGTGATACGGTCAGACTCAACCCGGTTGACACGGCAGCCGAGGTTGACGACGGAAATATGGGGTGCGAGCACGCGGGCTCCTTAATCGAGGATATCGTCGAGGGCACTCTTGATACGGTCGGTCACCGACTTCTTACCAGAAGCGACGTCATCGCCCATCTCATCGGCAAAAGCACGAAGCAGCTCGCGCTGCTTATTGGAAAGATTGGTGGGAACGACCACGCGCAGTTGCACGATCAGGCGGCCACGCGAACCGCCACCGCCAATGCGCGGCATGCCGTAATTATTGACGCTCACGGTGTCGCCGTACTGGGCGCCGGCGGGAACCGTCACCTTAACGACCTCGTCGGGCATAATGCCCTCGACCTCAATCTCGCAGCCGAGCGCAGCCTGCGCAATCGAGATATCGCTCACCAGGTACAGGTCATCACCGTTGCGCTTAAAGCGCTCATGGTCGGCGACGCGCACGTTGACAATCAGGTCGCCCGAAGGCTCGCCGCGAAGACCGGCCTCGCCAAAGCCGCTCACACGAAGCTGGCGACCGGTCGAAACGCCGGCGGGAATATCGATGTCGATCTTTTCGTGCGAAGGCGTGCGGCCTTGACCGTCGCAGGTCTCGCAGGGATGATCGATAACCGTGCCCTCGCCATGGCAGTCGGGGCAAGGCGAGGAAGACTGAACCTGGCCCAAAAACGATCGCTGAACCGTCGTGACGTAGCCCGTACCGTGGCAGCGGCCGCACTGCTTTTCCTGTGCGCCCTCTGCCCTACCGGTGCCATTGCAGTCCTCGCAAGGAGCAAGGCGGTCATAGCTGATTGTCTTTTTGCAGCCGAGCGCCGCCTCCTCGAGCGTCACCGAAAGCGAGATGGCCATATCACGTCCGCGACGACGCTCACGACGGCTGCGGGCGCCACCGCCGGCACCGCCGCCAAAGAACGACGAGAACAAGTCGTCCATGCCCATGCCACCAAAGATATCGTTGATATCGACGTAGCCGGAGCCACCGGGGCCGTCGGCAGTGCCGTAACGGTCGTAGTTAGCACGCTTCTGCTCATCGGAAAGAACGGAATATGCCTCGTTGAGCTCTTTGAACTTAGCCTCGGCCTCGGGGTCGTCCGAAACGTCCGGGTGTACGGTACGGGCCTTCTTTAGAAACGCGCGCTTAATCGTCCGCGCGTCGGCATCCTTGTCGACGCCAAGCACCTCGTAGTAATCCCTATTTTCCGACACGACCGAATCCTTCCGACTTTCATTATTGTCACAGTGCGTCCTATACCCAAGCTGGGCCGGCCGCAAACAGAGGGTTTGATGTTATTGCATTGCGTAGGGCGAAAGCATGGCACGTTGCGAGCAGCTCGCAAACCAAACCGACACGAGCGCAAACATAAATCCGTTGGCAAAACCGTTGGCAAACTGCATCGCGCCGCGCTTCCACCACAGCAGGCTGCGGTGCAGCACGCCGTCCGAGAGCACCATGAACAGGCCCATGGCAAACGGAATAAAGCACATCACGGCAAAGGCCGAGAACACGCCCGAGATGGCCGATAGCACCAAAAACGGCGCCACGATGCCCATCAGGTAAAAACCGGTACGGGCCTTGCCTTCCAGGCGCTCGGCCTCAACATGGGCCCGACCGACCAGATCACCGCCAGAGGCGCCGTTGGTGCCGGCGTGACCCATGCCGCCAATACGGACCTCGTCGCCATCGTGCGTGCCGGCGGGAAACTCAATCGTCTGCTCGGAGGTCACACGGGTTCGCCCGCTGCCGCCGCAATCGGGACAGGGGTCGGCGACGACCTTACCGGAGCCACCGCACTCAGGGCAGACAGACTGGAACGTGCCGGCACCAAACAGAAAGGACAGGTCGACATCGATGTGGCCGCGACCGCCGCAGCTCGGACAGGTATGTGCATGCTCGGACGAAACAGAGCCCGAACCGCCGCAGTGACCACAGGTATCGAAGCGCGTATAGCGGACGGTCTTGCGGGCACCGCCCTTGGCCTCCTTGGCGTCGAGCTTAATATCGACGACCACGTTGGCGCCGTTCTCGGGATTATAGGCAGCCTGCCCGCGACGCGGCTGACCCCAGGCGCCACCAAAGGGAAAGCCGCCCTCAAAGGGATTGCCGTAGCCCGCGCTGCCGGCGTAACCGCCGCCATAGGGCGAAGCCGTGGGAGCGCCGGCAAAGGGATTGCCCGAGCGCATGGCGTCGTAGCGCGCACGCTTCTGCTCGTCCGAAAGCACAGCATAGGCCTCGGAAACCTCTTTGAACTTTTCCTCGGCATCCGGTTCTTTGTTGACGTCCGGATGGAGCTTGCGGGCCTTTTGCTGGAAGGCTTTCTGTATATCACGCGAGGTGGCGTCCTTGGAGACACCCAAAATCTCGTAGTAATCTTTTTCGTTCATCGTCGCCATGCGCGGCAACCTCCTGCTCACAGCAGCGTATATATTGCGGTAATTCTACCCGAGCGGCCTAGGCTAGACCCCAAAACAGCTCGAACAGCACATTTCCATCGAGCCAGCCCAAGTGAGTGGGCGCTAAACGAGCACGGACGCGACCTGCGATAACATCTTTCGAGGTGACGCGCCCCGCATGTCCTTCAATATGATCGGGCACCCAGGTGGCAAGGCCCAACTCGACCGCACGGTCGCAGGCCGCCGCCAACTCATCTGCAGCGATCACGCTTGCCGAGCGAACCAACAGATCGGGCCCAATGCCACGCGTCATGCGACAGGCAAGCATCAAATCCTCGGCCGCCGCCTCGCGCTGCGACAGATACTCGGCATCAAACGTCGTCGCGGCATCGTCGCGTTGCACCAAGCGCACGCGATACGCATCGCCGCGAGCAAGCACGTCGGGAAACAGCCCGGCCAAGCGATCGAAATCCTCGGCGTCGAGCATACCGGCGGCAGAGCGGCCCAAACCCAGATAGCCCTGTCCGGTCCAATAGGCAATGTTGTGGGCGCACTCATGGCCGTCGAGCGCGTAGCTTGCCACCTCATACGGGTGATAGCCGGCCGCACTCAGGCGCTCACGCGCCGCATCCATGCATGCAGCCTGAAAATCCTCGTCGGGCTCGAGCGACTCGTCGCGACACGCCATGCGATAGAGCGGCGTGCCCTCCTCGAGCGTGAGCGGGTACACCGACACATGATGCGGCGCCGCCGCCAACACGCCATCGAGTGTGCGCTGCCAGCTTAGGTCGGTCTGCCCGGGAAGGCCGCACATCAGGTCGCACGACACGACAAGCCCAGCGTCCTTGACCGTCGTGATGGCAGCGAGCGCCCGATCGGCATCGTGAATGCGGCCGATGGCGGTAAGTTCGGCGTTATCGAGCGTTTGCACGCCCAGAGAGACGCGCGTGACACCCACCCCGGCAAGCGCAGTGGCAAGCTCTGCGGTCAGCGATTCGGGATTGGCCTCGCAGGTAAACTCAACAGGCTTGCACCACGCAGAGATACGCCGGGCAAATTCTACCAAACGCTCCCCCGCCAGCGACGGCGTGCCGCCGCCAACATAGACGGTGCGGATCTGTGCAAGCGCGCCTGCGTCGCCAAAAGCATCGAGGCGCGCATACAACTGCTCAAAATAGGTATCGAGCGCAACGCTCATGTTGCACGGAGCAAAACTGCGTGAGTCAAAGTCACAGTACCGGCATTTTTGGGCGCAAAACGGCACATGCACGTACAGCGCGGTAACGGCCACCGTTAGGCCTCCAACGGATGAGCGGGCACCGACTCGCCGGCGGCAAGTGCGGCCTCACAGGCCACCACATCGTGCTCGATATCATCGACCAGTGCCATGAACTCCTCGTATGTGGAGCAACGCACCACCTGAGCGCGCCAGGCGGCAGCATGGGGCATGCCCTTTAGATACCAGCTTGCGTACGTGCGGGCACGCGACATGAGCGGCAACAGCTCGTGCGTGAGCGTCAGGTGCTCGCGCAGGGCATCCAGGCGCTCAACCGAGGAGCGAGAAGGAACCGGCGTGCCATCGAGTGCAAGGGCTCGGGCATCGCCGAACACCCATGGATTGCCGTAGATGCCGCGCGCGATAAACACCGCGCTGGCACCCGAGCTTTGCAGATGCTCAGCAGCGTCCTCTGCCGAGAACACATCGCCCGAACCGATAACGGGAATCTCGACGGCGTCGGCCACCTCATCGACGACCGACCAATCGGCCTGGCCCGTATAGAGCTGCGTGGCGCAGCGACCATGTACCGCCACCGCGGCGGCCCCTGCTCCCTCAAGCATCTGGGCAAACGTCGCGGCGTTGCGGTCTTCGGCGTAAAAGCCCTTACGGATTTTTACGGTCACGGGCACATGCGCCGCGCCCACCGCCGCCTCGACGATCTGCTCGGCCAGATCGGGAGTGCGCATAAGCGCCGAGCCCTCGCCCTTGGTGACGACCTTGCGAGCCGGGCAGGCCATGTTGATATCGATCAGCGACAGGCGATCGCCCACACGCTCCTCGACGGCAGCAACAGCGCTCGCAAACTGATCGGGCTTGGAGCCAAAGAGCTGCACGCAGATCTGCTGCTCCTCATCGGCCGGCAGTACCAGGCGCCACGTCTTATTGCTGGCATAGGCAAGGCCCGCCACGCTCACCATCTCGCTATAGGCAAGATGGGCACCGCGACGGCGGCACATGATGCGATAGGCGGGATCGGTCACGCCCGCCATGGGAGCCATAAGGAACGGCTGCTCGGCATAGGCGCCAAGCAACCGCTTGCTGTATTCAGAAAGTGCCATGGACCTACTCGTCCACCTTGAGAATCGCCATAAAGGCCTCCTGCGGAACCTCGACCGAGCCGATGGCCTTCATGCGCTTTTTGCCCTCTTTCTGCTTCTCGAGCAGCTTGCGCTTTCGCGAGATATCGCCGCCATAACACTTGGCCAGCACGTCCTTGCGGCGCGCTTTGACGGTAGAGCGGGCAATGATCTTGTTGCCGATGGCGCCCTGGATAGGCACCTCGAACAGCTGGCGCGGAATGATTTCCTTGAGCTTGTCGCACAGACCGCGGGCCAGGCCATAAGCCTTATCCTTGTGCACGATAAACGACAGCGCGTCCACCTCGTCGCCCGAAAGCAGGATGTCGAGCTTGACGAGCTCGGAGGGGCGATATTCGTTGAACTCGTAGTCGAGCGAGGCGTAACCCTTGGTGCGGCTCTTGAGCTGGTCAAAAAAGTCCAGAATGAGCTCGGCAAGCGGCATGTCGAAACGCATCTCGACCGATTTGCTCGTGAGATGGATCATGTCGGTTGTAATGCCGCGATGCTCGATAGCGAGCTGCATGACGGCACCCGTATACTCGGGCGGACAGATAATCTTGGCCTTGAGGTAGGGCTCCTCGATGCGCTCGATGCGCGTAGCCTCGGGCAGATCCTGCGGGCTGCGAACATCAATCATCTCGCCATCGGTCTTGTAGACGTGATAGTCCACCGAAGGGCTCGTGGCAATCAGGTCCAGGTTGAACTCGCGCTCCAGGCGCTCCTTGACGACCTCCATATGCAGCAGGCCCAAGAAGCCAACGCGGAAACCAAAGCCGAGCGCCACCGAAGTCTCGGGCTCCCACACCAACGACGGGTCGTTGACATGCAGCTTATCGAGCGCGTCACGCAGGTTCTCGTAGTCCTTGTTATCGATCGGGAACAGGCCCGTATAGACCATGGGCTTAGCCTCGCGGTAACCGGGAAGCGGCTCGGGGCAGGGGTTCGACGCCCAGGTAAGGGTGTCGCCCACGCGAACGGCCTCGGGGTCCTTCAGGCCCGTGACCACGTATCCGACCTCGCCGACCGTCAGCGCGTCGACCGGCGTCTCGGCGGGACGCTTGACGCCCACGCCATCGACCAAAAAGTCGCCCTTTGCCTGCATCATGCGCAAGGTATCGCCCTTTTTGATGGAGCCGTCAAAGATGCGCACCGTGGCGACGACGCCACGATACTCGTCGAAGTATGAATCCAGAATGAGTGCCTTGAGCGGCGCATTCGCATCGCCCTTGGGCGGAGAGATCAGAAAGACAATGGACTCCAGCAGATCGTGGATGCCCTCGCCGGTCTTGCCCGAGACACACACGGCATCATCGGCAGGGATCGCCAGGTCATCCTCGATCTCGGTCTTAACCTCGTCGGGATGAGCCGAGGGCAGGTCGATCTTGTTGATGGCCGGCACAATGTCCAGATTGGCGTTCATGGCAAGCGTCGCGTTGGAGACGGTCTGTGCCTCGACGCCCTGTGTGGCGTCGACAACGAGCACCGCGCCCTCACAGGCTGCCAGCGAGCGCGAGACCTCATAGGTAAAGTCCACGTGGCCCGGCGTATCGATCAGATTGAACTGATACGTCTCGCCATCGTCGGCGTCATAGGACACGCGAACGGCATTGGACTTGATCGTGATGCCGCGCTCGCGCTCGATATCCATGGTGTCGAGCAGCTGCGACTCCATGTCGCGCTCGTCGACGGTATGGGTGAGCTCGAGAATGCGGTCACTGATCGTGGACTTGCCATGGTCGATGTGCGCAACAATCGAGAAGTTGCGGATGTGGGAAATGTCAATTGAAGTATTCATGCGGACTATCTTACCCGAGCGGTACAAAAAATGGAGCCTGTTCCATAAAACAGGCTCCATTTATGCGCGTAATCTGTGTGGTGTGAAATTTACAACTTAAGCGTTGATGCTGTTCACGAGCTTGGCAAGACCGGACTTGCGGTTGGAAGCCTGGTTCTTGTGGATAACATGCTTGGCGGCAGCCATGTCGAGACGCTTGGTGACGGTCTTGAGGGCAGCCTGGGCCTTCTCGGCGTCGCCCTCGGCGACGGCGGACTGGACGTGCTTGGTCAGCGTCTTGAGCTCGGACTTGACAGCCTTGTTACGCATGCGAGCTGCCTCATTGGTGCGGATACGCTTCTTCTGAGACTTGATGTTTGCCACTTCTGGAGTTCCTTTCGAGTTCCTTGCAAAAAATGTATGACACCTCTGAGACACGGTGAGGTCATGCAAGCGCCTACTATAGCACGCTCCCCCTCAAAGGGATAGAACGAATTTGTCAAATAGGCAGGTATCATCACGATTTTCTCAAGATGTTCGTAATCCAGAGCAAAAGCGCGGTCTCAGAATCGGCCGAACCCTTGAGCGCGAGCTCTACATCGACCGCCCCCTCGAGCGCCGCGACGAGCTCTGCCATCGAAAAGCGACGTGCCCAGGTCAAGTGATTCTTGACCTGCCAGGACTGGAGCTTGAGCGTTGCGGCCAGCTCACGACCCTGTCCGCGCGCATCGAGCGCCTTGGCGACGATAAGCTCGCGGATGCGGCCGCACAGCAACGTGTAAGTCCACACGTAGCTCTTGGCGGGCAATAGATTGAAAAGCTCGAGCGAGCGTCGCATGTCACGTGCCGAGACCGCATTGAGAAAGTCCCAGGGTTGAACCTCGGCCGTACGTACAATCCAGCGCTCAACGTCGGCAAGCTCAATCTGGGGCGCCTCGACCATCTGGGCAAGCTTAGCCAAGTCGTTATCGAGCATGCGAGTGTTCTCGCCCGAACGCGAGACGAGCTCCTCGGCGGCCGCCGTCGAGATCGACTTGCCGCGCTGCGTCGCCATCTGCTGCACGCGACGCGGTAGCTCCCAGCGCTTGGTGCCGGAGCAATCGATCACGGCCTTCTTATCGATCTTGGCGATCGCCTTATACAGGCGTGTGTTCTTGGCAAGCGAGTCGGCAATGATGAGGCAGACCGTCGTGGGGCTGGGACTCGCCAGATAGTCGACAAGCGGCTCCGAGACCGCCTTAGCAAGCTTTGAGCAGCCATCAAGGATTACCAAGCGAAACTCGCTGCCCATCGGAAAGGTGTTAAGCGATCCGATAATGGACTCGATATCGGGGTCCTTGGTCATGTCGCGCTCGTCGAGGTTGAACTCGACCATTCCCGACTTTTCCAGACGCGCCTTCATACGCGAGACGGCGTGATCGCGCTTGACGCCGTCGGTACCGACGATCAGATATGCCGGCAGCAGACCGGTTTCGGACATTACGCTCCCCTCCCGCAGGCCTTCGTATTCGTTCCGTGCCATTCTAGCCCAGGGGCCCACCACACGCCAACGACGTCGTCACGGTCGCTGGCATCGCATCGCAAAGCCCTTTGCGGTCGGGCTGATGGTGATATCACCGTGTTCGATGGTGCATGCGAACGCACCGCCCGCTTCCTGAACGGTATCGATGCAGGCATCTGACGGATGACCGTATCGATTCCCCTTGCCGGCGCTCGCGAGGGAAAGCTCGGGTCTCAGGACGTCCAGCAACTCACCATCGACTGAAACCTTGGAGCCGTGATGCCCAAGTTTAAGTACATCGATTTCCCCCACCTCCTGCACGAATTCCCGTTCTTGGTCGAGCTCGGCATCACCGGTGAGGAGCATACGCAGGCCCCTGCCTTCCTGAACATAGGAGAGCAGCAGGACAAGCGAGTCCTCATTTCCCTCGCCATCCACGGACTCGAATGGCCACATCACGCGGGCGCAAAATGAGCCGATATCGACCGTATCCCCACGGCGCACCTGCCGATACTCAACGCCAGGTCGGTTCAATACCTCGGCAGGAGCATCCTCCAGCGCATCCGCCGCCACGGCAATCGTTCCAACCGAAAACTGTTCGAGCACGGCAGGCAGACCACCCCAGTGGTCCTCATCCCAATGCGTCACAAAGACGGCATCGATATGGTGCACGTTATTGCGAACCAACGCCGCCACCATGCGCTCGTCGAGCCCGCAGTCGACGAGTGCTACTGCGCCGCCCTGGCGGATAAGAATCGCATCGGCCTGGCCCACATCGAGCACCGTCACCGAAGGCGGAGCGAATCGATCCCAGTAGACGTACGGAATCGCAGCCAGGAGTACCAAGCATGCAAGCCCCACCGCCATAGGACGTGCACGGGGACGCGGCCACCAGACCAGCAGAACCGCCAGCAAACACGGCACTAGGTAAATCCACATGCTATCGGGCGGCAAACTCACGGATGCACCCGGCACGGCGGCAAACAGCTGCTCGAAGAACAGTGCGCAACGGGCGGCAATCATGGGCACAATGAGCGCCCAAGTCCGCAAAGGTGCCACGAGCGAAAAGGGAACCAGCACAATCGACACAGCAAGCAGTACGCTCACCACCGGACCAATGACCGCATTTGCCAACGGAGCAATGAGCGAGAACGTACCGAAGGCAGGAATGGTAATGGGGAGCGTCGCCAACTGCGAGCACAGTGTGACGGAAAGCATACTGGCAATGCCCGATGGCACACCCAGCTCACCCAAAGCGTAGGAGGCGTACGGGCAAAAGCACAGGATGGCAAAGACGCTGGCACATGAAAGCTGAAAGCCTATCTCGAACAGCACCGTCGGCCGCAGTAGCACAAAGATGGACATGGTTGCGAAGAGTGCCGATGCGCCGTGCCGGCGACGCCCCGCGCCGTTTACGACAAGCGTCGTGAACACCATGCAGCACGCGCGCACGGCCGAGGGAGACGCGCCCGTAAAAGCAGCGTAGCCCACAAGCGTTATCGCCAATATCGCCCGCTGAAGACCACGTGAGCACCGAGTCTTTTGCAACACACCCTCGATTACAAACCCCACGATAGCCAAATGGCTGCCCGAGACGGCGATTAGATGCGCCGTTCCCGTCACCGAAAACCAGTCGCCCGCCGGTTGGGCGTGCAGCTCGGCCGAACGACCGCAGACGACACCGGCTATGAACGCACGCGCCGGGTCGGTCGCAGGCGCGATGGACGCAAGCAGCCCATTTCGCAGCCGAAGCAGCGGCCCCGGAGAGCCCTCATCGACCGATAAAATCCGAACGGCTTTTACCTTGCATACCTCGCCTCGGAGCACACGCGATCGTCCATACGCATCGTTCTCAAAACGTGAAACGCGACCGATAACACGCATGTGCGCCCCGACCCTGAGCTCGCGGTCACACGATAGGCGAACCGTTGCCAAGTTCTTGCCGTCCGCGCGTGCCTCGCAGGTATAGGAATACACGTCGTCGTTTATGGATGGATCACCCTGCACGACCAACTCAAGGCTGCTTGCCGCTCGAGCGTCGAGCGCCTTCGAGGCGCTTAGCGCGCCCACAGCCCACCACGCCGAGACGACCGCTCCCGCCACGAGACCGACGGACGCGGCACACAGCCACCGCTTCCAAGGGGCAAGCCGCGCACAAGATTGAGCCAGCACAACGAATACCGCCGCCGCGACGGGAATGGCCCATAGCGGCCCGACCGCCGGCGCCTGCTCCCTCAGCAGCGCATCAGCGGTCACGTTGAGCACCAAGGCGCAGCTCATGCACATGCCGGCACACAGGGCCATCGTCCACGGCATCAGGGGCCGCGGAGGCATCACATGCTCGCGCTCGGTCGCACTCATACGCAGATGCAATCTTTGATTTTGGCAAGCTTCTTCTCGCCGATTCCCGACACACGCATCAGATCGTCAACCGAAGCAAAAGCACCGTTCTTTGTCCGCTCATCGATAATCGACTGGGCCATGGAGGGACCGATGCCCGAGAGCGTCTGTAGCTCTGCCGCGCTTGCCGTATTGATATTTACTAGGCCTGTTGCGCCACTCACACCCGATGATGCGGAAGCCCCACCAACAACACCGGCTTCCGCAATGGACGCCTGCTGCTCCCCTACCGTTGGAACGTGAATCTTCTGTCCATCGACGACCTTAGATGCCCGATTGAGCCCCGTAACGTCTGCCTCGGGCGCCAGCCCGCCGGCGGCATCAATCGCCTGAGCCACCCGCGCGCCATCCTTGAGGCGATATACACCGGGCGACACAACGGCGCCATCGACATCGACATAGACCTCTGCCGCGGCAGAAGCCTTAGTCGAAGAACCTTCGGATGTCTTTCCGCTCGAGGCATCACCGGATCCCGGCTCCACCAACGAGCCCGTACCGTCAGTGCGCTCAAACGACACACCACCGGCACCGCCGCCAAGGTTCGCCATCGCCAAGCCGCTCGCCATCGCAATGACGACCAGTATCGCCATCACCACTGCCTTATGACCGAGCAGCTTGTCCGCCAAGCGGTCCATCCGTTTGACCCGTTCGTGTTGTTCGCGCTGCGCCATAGCAAAACCTCCCAACACCATCGTGTCAGGAAAGGAGCCCTGCAACAGCCACGCTCCAAAACCGGTTTTAGCGGTCAAACCAAAAACCGACCAAAACCTTGCACAAATCTGTCCATTTATTCAGGCACACGTCAGCAAATGAACACTTAGCCGCAAAATGCCCAGATAGCAAAAGACCGACGATGCAGGCGCATCGTCGGTCTATGCACAAAATTACTCGTGATCTTGGTAAATCTCACGCGGAGCAAGCTCCGAATGTTTGCGTTTTAAGGTCTTAGGGGCCTTATACGTATTGCTCTCGAAGTCGATATACTCGGTCTGCTTGAGCAGGCGCTCGATCATCTCCTCGTGATCGAACAACTCCCAGGCCTCATGCACGGCATCGAGTTTGGCGTGCGTCTCGGGACGGCGCGGCATAAACAGCGTGCAGCAGTCGGGAGCGGCCTCAGTCGAGATATCGAACGTACCGATCTCCTCGGCACGCGCAATGATCTCCTGCTTGTCCGAACCGATGAGAGGACGGAACACGGGGATCTTCACGGCCTCGTTGACGGCCATGATGTTCTCAAGCGTTTGGGAGGCAACCTGCCCAAGCGATTCGCCCGTCACGATAGCCTTGGCGCCCTCGATGTGTGCAATGCGCTCGGCAACCGAATACATAATGCGGCGATACATGATCACGCGCAGGTTGCTGGGACAGGTCACCGAAATCTCGCGCTGGCAGTCGCCAAACGGCACAACATACAGACGGCCGATCTGGACACCCGGCTCAAGGGCGCGAATGATGTCCTGCACTAGATACTCGCTGGTATCTGGCGTCTGCGGACGACCGGAAAAATGCACCGGCACGCACACGGCTCCGCGTCGCGCGAGCATCCAGGTCGCCACCGGCGAGTCGATACCCGATGACAGCAGGGTCACGACCTTACCGGCAGAGCCCACCGGCAGACCGCCCACACCGCGCTCGGAGCGCGCGTACACATAAACGCTACCCTGAACAACCAGCACGTGAACCATCGCGTCGGGATCGTGCATTTGAACCTTTTTATCGGGGAACGCCTCGCACAGCACCTCGCCAACCTGTCGATTAATATCAATCGAGGTGAGCTCATAGTCGGTATTGGAGCGCTTGGCGTGCACCTTAAACGAATCGAAGGGGCCAAACTCACGCAGCGCCTTCACGGCGGCGGCACAGTACTCCTGAGGGTCGCGATTGGTGTGATACGCCAAAGACACGCGAGCAACGCCGGGAACGGTGCGAATGACACGAGCCGCCTCGTCGGCCTGATGCTCGTTAAAGGTCACGAGGATATAACCGGAAATTCGAGACACGGCATTCACGGAAAAGGCGGCCAAGGCCGCCTTGATGTTATCCATGAGGATATGCTCAAAATGTGCGCGGTTCTTACCCTTCAGTCCAACCTCGTGATAGTGGACCAGGCAGACGCGAGCCGCCATTTAGGCTTCAGCAACCTTGTGGCCGAGCGCCTTCTCGTAACGGGCCTCGTCGTAAGAGATGTCGCCGTCGACAATCTCGTCCATAGCCATCGAGATGGTATCGGCACCGGAAAGCCCGATGGTGATGTCATCGACATCCTGGACGGCAAGCACGCGATTGTGCTGGCCACGCAGCATGCTATTGATGTCGCAGGCGCGCTTGGAGGCAAGCGAAGCGAGCAGGAAGCGGTTGTGATCGGTCTTCTCCAGAAGATCGTCAATGCAAGGCTTTACAACGGACACGGACCTCAGATCCTTTCATGCATATCGAGAACGCGAACGAGCTCATCGGTCGCGCGGTCGAGATCGTCATTCACCACGACGTCGTCGTAGCGGTCGGCAAGGGCAAGCTCATCGGCGGCGTTTGCCATACGCAGCTCAATCGTCTCGGGCGTCTCGGTACCGCGACCGACTAGACGCTCGCGAAGCACCTCGAGCGAAGGTGGCTTGATAAAGATCAGCACGGCCTCGGGGAAACGCTCCTTCACCTGCAGGGCACCCTGGACATCGATCTCCAAGATGAGAGACGAACCAGAGGCGAGCTTGGACTGGACCTCGCTCACCAACGTGCCGTAGCAGTTACCGTGGACCTCGGCCCACTCAACAAACTCACCGTTTGCCACGCGGCGGTCGAACTCCTCGCGCGTCAGAAAAAAGTAGTTGACGCCGTCGACCTCACCTTTGCGTGGTGCTCGCGTGGTAGCCGAAACCGTCAGGCCCAGGTTCGAGCGGCGCTCGCGCACACGAGTGACGAGCGTACCCTTGCCTGCGCCTGACGGTCCAGAAATCACAAAGAGCTTGGAATCCTGAGCGCTCACTTATTTGGTCAGCTGCTCGAGGAGCTGCTCGCGCTGACGGACGCCGAGGCCCTGGACGCGACGGGTAGCGGAGATACCGAGCTCCTCCATGATCTTGGCGGCCTTGGCCTTGCCATAACCAGGGAGAGACTCGATGAGGGTGGAAACCTTCATGCGGGAAGCGATGGGGTCATCGGAGTTGAGCACGGACTCGAGGGACTTCTCGCCCTTCTTGATCTGCTCGCGAAGCTCAGCGCGGGCATGACGTGCGGCAGCAGCCTTCTCAAGAGCCTGCTTGCGCTGCTCGTCGGTAAGCTGAGGGAGTGCCATTCGTACCTCCAAATAGTTGGGTTATTTCTGATTCAATAATTGGCATTTTAGCACGTAGAACGTACAAAATGCCCAATCGCGGGTCCATAGGTTAGACGATACCCGCAAAAAGTGCAATATACTGCGCCCAAAGTTAAGCCCCTGACCTGCGATTCCACACAAAGGATGGGAAAGTTTACGCAGGCACAGGGGCTATTTTGTGCTAATGAGACCCAAAAGTGGTGACTTAGGGGAATCTTTTACGCGACGTTTTCGACCAGCTCGGCGACGATAGCGTCAAAGGCGGCAACCGGATCGTCGGCACCGGTGATGGGACGGCCCACCACAATGTGGCTGGCGCCACGCTCGATAGCCTGGGAAGGCGTCGCCACGCGGGACTGGTCACCAAGGGCGGCACCCACCGGACGCACGCCCGGAGTCACGATCAGGGCATCGGGACCCAGCAGCTCACGCATGTCGTGAGCCTCCATCGGCGAGCACACGATGCCATCGATGCCGTTGGCCTGAGCGAGCTTTGCCAGGCGGGCGGCCTCCTCGGCCACGGGCGACTCGACGCCAATCTCGCTCAAGGCATCCTGATTCATGCTCGTAAGAACGGTGATGGCGACGAGCTTGGCGCGGTCCTCGCGCGCCTCCTCGGCACCCTCGCGGCAGGCAGCGAGCATGGCGCCCGAACCCAAACCGTGGACCGAAAGCAGATCGGCACCGGCAAGCGAGGCCGAGCGGGCGGCACCGCGAACCTGATGCGGAATATCATGGAACTTAAGGTCAAGGAAGACCTTAAAGCCCAGGTCCTTGAATGTCTTGACGATCTGGGGACCCTCGGCGTAATAGAGCGTCATGCCCACCTTGAGCCAAGCGGCATGACCAGAAAGCTCGTGGGCGAGCTCGAGCGCACGCTCACGGTCGCAGTCGAGGGCGACGATAACGCGGTCGCGGGCATCGGTCTCTAGCATTCGAAAGCACCTACCAGTTCGTTGATGTCCTTCACGCCCTGGGACTCGGCCCAGGCCTCGAGCTCATGCGCGATCTTGAGCGAAGCGCACGGATCGACGAAGTTGGCCATACCGACCGACACGCAGGTGGCACCGGCCAGGATAAACTCGGCCGCATCTTCGCCAGTCATGACACCGCCGACGCCGTTGATGGGGATATCGACGGCCTGGGCAACCTCCCAGACCATGCGCACGGCGATGTGGTGGCACAGCGGGCCCGAAAGACCGCCCTTGGGCTTGGCCACACGGGACTTGCGGGTATGGACGTCGATGGCCATGCCCTGGATGGAGTTGATGACCGAAAGGCCGTCGGCGCCGGCGGCCTCGAGGGCCTTGGCGATCTCGGCGACGTTGACCGGCGCCATCTTCACGAACAGCGGCTTATCGGTCACCTTGCGGCAGGCAGCCATAACGGAAGAGGCGCCCTCGGGCGTGGAGCCCATGGCGGCACCGCCGGCGGCGATATTGGGGCAGCTCACGTTGATCTCGTAGCCGGCAGCCCAGGGGCACAGCTCGACATACATCTCGAGTGCGCGGACAAACTCGTCAACGGAGTGGCCGGCAACCTGACAGATGACCTGGCAGCCGTCCTTGGACAGCTGTTCGAGCCACGGACCGGACTCGCGAGCAAAGGCGGCCACGCCGGGGTTCTGAAGGCCCACGGAGTTGATCATACCGCCGGGGATCTCGGCCATGCGGGGCGCGGGGTTGCCGGGCCAGGGCTCGGCAGCGCAACCCTTGGTGGTGATGGCGCCCAGCTGGGAAACATCAAAGAAGTTCTGGAACTGCCAACCGTAGCCAAAGGTACCGGCTGCGGTGTTGATGGGGTTCTGCATCTTGACGCCGCCGAAATCGACGGCCATGTTCACGGTACCCACTAGAAGACCACCACCTTGGAAGCATCGAACACGGGGCCGCACATGCAAGCACCCTTCATACCGTCGACCGTCTCGACATTGCAGGTGTTGCAGGCGCCAAAGCCACAGCTCATCATGCGCTCGAGCGACACCTCGCAGTACGCACCGGCCTCGGCGGCAGCGGCGGCGACTTTCTTCATCATGACGGCGGGACCGCAGCTGGCGACGTAGTCGTAGCCGCCCTCGCCGAGCAGCTCGGCTGCCGGGTCGGTGCAAAAACCGTGCGTGCCCAGCGTGCCATCGTCGGTGCACACGTTAACCGTGGCGCCCAGCGCGCGGAACTCGTCGATGCCCACGGCCTTGGAAGCGGTGCCAAAGCCCAGGCACACGTCCACATCAACACTCTGCTCGGCAAGCATGCCGGCAAGGCACAGCACAGGCGGAACGCCGATGCCACCGGCGACGAGCAGGGCCTTCCTGGTGCCCTCGGGTACCATCCAGCCACGGCCACCGGGGCCCAGCAGGTTAGAGGTGGAGCCGGGGGCCATCTGCGACAGACGACGGGTGTCGTCACCCACGACGGCGTACCACAGCTCGACGGTACCGGCCTCGGCGTCGGCGCGATAGAAGCTCAGGGGCACGCGAAGCAGCGAGGAAGCATCGCCGGGCACGGCAATGTTCACAAACTGGCCGGGCTTGAGCGCACTTGCAAGCTTGGGGGCCGAGATGACGAGCGAGAAGATGCCGTCGGCGATCTCCCGGTTCGAGACGACCTCGAAGTCGTGCATGCGTGCAGTGGAAGGTGTGGGCATAAACGCTCCAATCCCCCATGCGGTTGCATGGTCCAAACGAATAGAAAGCGCGGCACCGCAAGGGCGCCGCGCACAAAAGCGATAAGGCTATGCTAGCAGATGCAGCCGTCGGCAAGCGTCTGCTTACCGCCGACAAACACATCGGTGGCACGGCCGGTAAGCGTGCGGCCGGCGAAACCGGAGTTTTCGGCGCGCGACTCGTAGCCGTCCTCGCCAACCGTCCAGGTGGCGGACGCGTCGAACACGGTCAGGTCGGCAACGGAGCCCGCCTTGACCTGAACCTGGTCGAGGCCCAGGATCTCACGCGGCTTGATGGCCATGAGCTCGACCATGCGGCCCATGCTCATCTTACCCGTGTTGACCAGCTCGGTGAGCACGAGCGACAGCGAGGTCTCGAGACCGATCATGCCAAAGGGCGCAAGCTCGAACTCGCGGGCCTTCTCCCACGGGGTGTGGGGAGCGTGATCGGTGACGATAACGTCGACGGTGCCGTCGATGACGCCCCGACGGATGGCCTCGGCATCCTCCTCGGTACGCAGCGGCGGGTTGACCTTGAGCGAGGTGTTGTAGGTCTCGTCCAGATCGTTCTCGGTCAGGAACATGTGGTGCGGGGTGGCCTCGCAGGTAACCTGAACGCCAGCGGCCTTGCCGGCACGCACGATCTCCAGGCCATGGGCGGTGGAGATGTGCTGGATGTGCAGCTTGGCACCGGTCAGCTTGGCGATCTCGATGTCGCGGGCGATCTGGAGCTCCTCGCCGGCAGCCGGCCAGCCCTCGAGGGCCAGACGGGTCGAGACCTTGCCCTCGTTGATCTGGCCGTGGCCGACCAAGTCCTCGTCCTGGCAGTGGCTCATAAAGACCTTGCCGAACATCTTGCCGTAGTCCATGCAACGACGGAGCATGCCCGCGCCCTGCACGCCGCGGCCGTCGTCGGTGAAGGCGACGGCGCCGTGGGCGACCATATCGCCCATCTCGGACATGGCCTCGCCCTTAAGACCGCGGGTCATGGCGCCCGACGGATAGACGCGGCAGTGACCGACCTCGGCAGCACGGGACTTTACGAACTCCACGACGGTACCGTTATCGGTGACGGGATCGGTGTTGGGCATGGAGCACACGCCGGTAAAGCCGCCCTTGGCAGCTGCGCGGGTACCGCTCTCGATGTCCTCTTTGACCTCGTAGCCGGGCTCGCGAAGGTGAACGTGCATATCCACCAGGCCGGGGACGAGGTACTTGCCGGAAAGGTCGCGGACCTCGGCTCCCTCGACGGCGAGATTCTCGCCGACCTCGGCGATCTTGTCGCCGTCAATCAGGACGTCAACGACACCGTCAAGCTCGACGGACGGGTCGACGACGTGGGCATTCTTAAGAAGCAAGGCCATTATCGGCACCTCCAAGCAGCAGATACAGGATAGCCATACGCACGCAGATACCGGCGTAGACCTGCTCCAGGATGACGGAGCGTTGCGGGTGGTCGGCCATATAGGAGTCGAACTCGACGCCGCGGTTGATGGGGCCCGGGTGGCAGATGATCGCGTCAGGCTTCATGAGCTTCTCGCGGTCCTTGGTCAGGCCGAAGAGCTTGTGGTACTCGCGAATGGTCGGGAACGGGGCACCCTCGAGGCGCTCCTGTTGCACGCGCAGCATGTAGACGACGTCCAGCTCGGGCAGGACGGAATCGAGGTCGCTCGTCACGTGGTCGCAGCCCAGGACCTCGGGCGACGGCGGCAGCAGCGTGCCGGGGGCGACGGCGTAGGTCTCACAGCCCATGATCTTAAGGGCGGGGATCAGCGAGCCGCAAACGCGGGAGTGGGCGATATCGCCGACGACGGCGACCTTCAGACCGTGGAAGTCACCCTTGTGCTCCCAGATGGTGTACAGGTCGAGCAGGGCCTGCGTAGGATGGTTGTGCTTGCCGTCACCGGCGCAGATGACGCTTGCGGGCGAGTTCTGCGTGACGATGTAGGGAGCGCCGGCGTGCTTGTCGCGCACGACAATGCAGTCGATCTTATAAGCGTTGAGGGTCTCAACGGTGTCGACGAGGCTCTCGCCCTTGACCGTGGAGGTCGAGGAGCCGCCAAAGTTAAGACTGTCGGCCGAAAGACGCTTCTCGGCGAGCTCGAAAGAGCTGCGGGTGCGCGTCGAGGGCTCGTTGAACATGTTGACGATGGTCTTGCCCTTGAGCGTGGGGACCTTCTTGATGGCACGCTCGTTGACCTCGGAGAACGCCTTGGCGGTCTCGAGGATGAGCTTGATATCCTCTTCGGAGTACTCGGTAATGTCGATCAGGTGCTTATGGTTGAACGCCACGGTACTACTCACCTCCCAGCGGCGCGGAGCCCACGTGGGAACCCGGCGCGACGTCATTAATCTCGACAGCGGTGTGGCCGTCGACTTCCTTCATATATAGGTGCACGTTCTCCTCATGCGACGAGGGAACGTTCTTGCCGACAAAGTCCGGCGAGATGGGGAGCTCGCGGTGGCCGCGGTCAACGAGGACTGCCAGCTCAATGCGGCTCGGACGGCCCAGGTCCATGACGGCGTCGAGAGCGGCGCGGATGGTACGGCCCGTATACAGGATGTCGTCCACCAGCACGACGCGCTTGCCGTCGACGCTGAAGGGAATGTTGGTAGCGTGGATCGCGGGAGCGAAATTGGTCGCGTAGTCATCGCGGTAGAAGCTGATGTCGAGGCTGCCGAGCGGAACGTCGACGCCCTCGATCTCCTTGATCTCCTCGGCGAGCTTCTTTGCCAGAAGGTCGCCGCGCGTGACGATGCCGACCAGAGCGAGGTCTTCACAGCCCTCGTTGCGCTCGAGAATCTCGTGCGCGATGCGGGTCATCGCTCGATTGACGGCGGTCTCGTCCATGATGACCGCCTTGGGGGAAGTCGTGCCCATCGATCTCCTTCCTCACATGTCTTGACTGCTGACACAGTCAAAAAAATAGATGCCCGACCGCTTAAAGCGGACCAGACACCCACAGGAAGGGCTGCTCTTTGGCAGCTATGTAATTCCATGTGGGTATCTCGTACCCCTTTAATGGTCATGGGATAGTGTAGCCAACCTCGAGCTTAATTGCGAGCATTAATACAGAGCAATCCGTAAACGGAGCCCAATGCTCAATAAACCTATATATATTTGTGGGACGAGCTTGAAAACACACGCACGAGCTGGCATAATCCCCTCTGCTGCACGCAAATCGGATCTACGTCCAGGGCCGTGGCGTGAGCACTATCGCCAAAAGAGGAATATCTCTGTGTAGATTACGCACAGGGAGCTGCTTCTGTGCTATAGTTCAGGCTTGTTTGTTAACGCGACATGTTCGTTTGTCGCCCAAGGAGGGTCAGTTATGTCCAAAGTTTGCGAAGTTTGCGGTAAGCACCCCGTTGCCGGTCGCTCCATCAGCCACTCTCACCGCGTCACCAACCGTAAGTTCCGCCCCAACATCCAGCGCGTCTACGTCGTCGTCGATGGTCACCGTCGCAAGATGAACGTTTGCTCCACCTGCCTCAAGTCCGGCAAGGTTGCGCGCTCCTAAATAAGGTCTTACCAACAAGTACCTCGGACTCTCCGGGTCAAAGACCTCGCGTTCACATAGAACTTACCAAAGGCGCCCTCCCCTACGGAGGGCGCCTTTTTGCACTCATTGGGGACAGACTTACATGAGTGCTTTCACGCATTGGGGACAGACATGAAGCACGCATGCGACGCACTGACTGGCTCCGGCCCCTGCCTCACGCAGCATCCTTCCAGCCTGCAGTTGCCTTGGTCACGCTTGTAGCGCCGATGCCGGTGATACGGGCAATTTGCTTGACCGTGAGATGCGCCCGCCTAAGCCTCAGCAGACACGCATCGCGTTCGGGGCGTGGCAGGGCTTTGAGCAGTGCAGGATCTATGCTCGGCAGAACTTCGCGCGCAACGGAAAGGGCCTCCTCATCGGGGATCCGCCGGCGTGGAAGAACCTCCATTGACCAGATGCGCCCGGCAACTTCCTCGAGATGCTCGCAATAGCAACGAGAGCCACCGACAATATCGAGCATAGGGGCCGCATCACAGATGTCAAAGGGATCATAGCCCAGCTGATACGCCTTATAGCTTGACCAGCGGTACGCATCGAGCGAGTCAAGCGCACCCTTCACGGGATTGAGATGAATATAGTCGAGCAGCTGCACCGCCTGCGTGTCCGACTCAACCGCGACCCGCGAATAGCGATTGTCAAACAGATGTCCCGTTCTCCCCGTTTTTCCATTGAAATACTTAGCATATGCCGTCAGCGCGCACTGCATTGCCTTTGAAAGGTTGTCAAATGGGTCATCAACCATCAAATGGAAGTGATTGTCCATAAGGCACCAAGCCAACACCGCCACTTCATGGCGCGCAAACCTGTCCGAGATATCCGATAAGAAACGATAACGGTCGGAGTCATCTTCAAAAATAATCTGTTTGGAGTTGCCGCGGTCAAAGACGTGGTAATAGCCGGTGATCGAAACGGGGCGGGCGCATCGGGGCATAATCTCTCCTTTCAAAACTGTTCAGGCAACACCTAAAAGGAGAGAAGCAACGCGAAATGCTGAGCCTGCAACCTATTTATATCCAATAAGCGGCAATAACAGGCCCAGAACGGCAAAATGGCAAAACGATGTCTGTCCCAAATGAGTGAAAGCACTCATGTAAGTCTGTCCCCAATAAGCGGGTAAGCGGGGAGATGCAGCAGGCAGATAGTTCTAGTTAAAACGTTTCAGTTTATTGAAGCGTTTTAGTGTGCCTTTTAAAGGAATCTTACCGTTCGCCGAATAATTTCTTGCTATCATGCAAGGCGTAGGGTAAATCTCCGATCGCAAGGAGACACAAATGGTGAAAAAGTCACCGGAAAACACTACTCCCGCAATTGTGGACAACGTAGAGGCGCTTGAGGCTAAGCTCGCTCAGATGCGAGAGGCCCAGGCGCTTTTTGCTACGTACACGCAGGAGCAGGTCGACAAGATCTTCTATGAGGCCGCCATGGCCGCCAACAAGGCTCGTATCCCGTTGGCGAAGATGGCCATCGAGGAGACCGGCCGCGGCGTTCTTGAGGACAAGGTCATCAAGAACCACTACGCCGCAGAGTACATCTATAACGCTTACAAGAACACCAAGACCTGTGGTGTCCTGGAGCGCGACGAGGCTTACGGCATCACCAAGATCGCCGAGCCCATCGGCATCGTGGGCGCCGTCATCCCGACGACCAACCCCACCTCCACCGCGATCTTCAAGACGCTGATCAGCCTGAAGACCCGCAACGCCATCATCATCTCCCCGCACCCGGCTGCCGCCAAGTGCACCATCGCCGCCGCCAAGCTCGTGCTTGACGCCGCCGTCAAGGCCGGCGCCCCCGAGGGCATCATCGGCTGGGTCGATGTCCCCTCCATCGAGCTGACCAACATGGTCATGCGCGACGTCGACATCATCCTCGCCACCGGTGGCCCGGGCATGGTCAAGGCCGCCTACTCCTCGGGCAAGCCCGCCCTGGGCGTTGGCGCCGGTAACACCCCGGTCGTCATCGACGACACCGCCGACGTGCTGCTCGCCGTCAACTCCATCATCCACTCCAAGACCTTCGACAACGGCATGATCTGCGCTTCCGAGCAGTCCGTGACCGTCATCGACACCATCTATGACCAGGTCAAGGCCGAGTTCCAGAAGCGCGGCTGCTACTTCGTCAAGCAGGGTGCCGAGATGGAGGCCCTGCGTGCCGCCATGTTCAAGAACGGCGCCCTCGATCACCGCATCCCCGGCATGGCTGCCGCCAAGATCGCCGAGCTCGCCGGCATCGAGGTTCCCGCCAAGACCAAGATCCTGATCGCCGAGGTCACCTCCACCGACCCCGCCAAGGAGGAGTTCTCCCACGAGAAGCTCTCCCCGGTCCTGGCCATGTATCACGCCAAGGACTTCCAGGAGGCCGTCGACAAGGCCGAGCACCTGGTGCTCGCCGGTGGCCCGGGCCACACCGCCTCTCTGTACGTGCACCCCGCCCAGGCCGAGAAGATCAGCCTGTTCGAGCACGTCATGAAGGCCTGCCGTATCGTCATCAACACCCCGTCCTCGCACGGTGGCATCGGTGACCTGTACAACTTTGGCATGAAGCCGTCTCTGACCCTGGGCTGCGGCTCCTGGGGCGGCAACTCCGTCTCCGAGAACGTTGGGGTGAAGCACTTGATCAACGTTAAGACTGTGGCCGAGCGCCGTGAGAACATGCTGTGGTTCCGCGCTCCCGAGAAGGTCTACTTCAAGAAGGGTTCCACGCCCGTCGCCCTCGACGAGCTGGGCAACGTCATGGGCAAGAAGCGCGCCTTCATCGTTACCGACCAGTTCCTCTTCAAGAATGGCAACACCCGCGCCATCGAGGCCAAGCTCGACGAGATGGGCATCGCCCACGACTGCTTCTACGACGTCGAGCCCGATCCGTCGCTGCAGTGCGCACGTCGCGGCGCCAAGCAGATGGCTCTCTTTGAGCCGGACGTCATCATCGCCGTCGGCGGTGGCTCCGCTATGGACGCCGGCAAGATCATGTGGATGATGTACGAGCACCCCGAGTGCAAGTTTGAGGACATGGCCATGGACTTCATGGACATCCGCAAGCGTATCTTCACCTTCCCCGAGATGGGCAAGAAGGCCTACTTCGTCGCCGTCCCGACCTCCTCGGGTACCGGCTCCGAGTGCACGCCGTTCGCCATCATCACCGACAAGGAGACCGGCATCAAGTGGCCGCTCGCCGACTACGCGCTGCTCCCCAACATGGCTATCGTCGACGCCGACAACTGCATGACCGCCCCGCGCGGCCTGACCGCTGCCTCCGGCATCGACGTCATGACCCACGCCATCGAGTCCTACGTCTCCATCATGGCTTCCGACTACACCAAGGGCCTCTCCGAGCGCGCTGCCAAGCTCGTCTTTGAGAACCTGCCCTCCAGCTTCACGAACGGCGCCAAGGACCCGCACGCCCGCGAGGAGATGCACAACGCCTCCTGCATGGCCGGTATGGCCTTCGCCAACGCCTTCCTGGGCCTCAACCACTCCATGGCTCACAAGCTCGGCGCTTTCCATCACCTGCCCCACGGCATCGCTAACGCCGTCATCCTGACCCGCGTCATGCGCTACAACGCCGCTGAGGCTCCCGTCAAGATGGGTACCTTCTCCCAGTATCCTTACCCCAACGCGCTGCACAACTACGCCGAGATGGCCAAGTACTGCGGCATCGAGGGCAAGGACGACAAGGAGGTCTTCGAGAACTTCATCACGAAGCTCGAGGAGCTCAAGGACTTCATCGGTGTCAAGAAGACCATCGCCGACTACGGTGTTGACGAGCAGTACTTCCTCGACACCCTCGACGAGATGACCGAGCAGGCATTCAACGACCAGTGCACCGGCGCTAACCCGCGCTACCCGCTCATGAGCGAGATCAAGGAGCTCTACCTGGACGCCTACTACGGCCGCGAGCCCCAGGACTACGCCGTCTGCTAGTTTTTAGCACGGTTTTTTGCGGCGGGGGTGCACGGGTGTTTCACACACCCCCGCCGTCGCTTCTATCGCATCGTTGAAAGGATGCAACCATGCTGCTACCCGATTCCAAGACCGAGCTCGTCCGCCGTGGCAACAAGGTCGTTTACGACCTGGGCGACAAGATCGTCAAGGTCTTTAACGAGACCAAGCCTGTCTCCGACGTGTTCAACGAGGCTTTGAATCTTGCCCGCATCAATGAGTGCGGCATCCGCAGCCCCAAGGCTCTCGAGGTTTCCCAGCTCGAGAACGCCAACGGCTGGGCGCTCGTGACCGAGAAGGTTCCGGGCACCACCCTTGCCGAGAAGATGACTGCCGAGCCCCAGCGCTTTGGTGAGTACCTCGAGATGTTCGTCGACCTCCAGATCGAGATCCACGGCTACACCTCCCCGCTGCTCAACCGTCAGCGCGACAAGTTCGCCCGCATGATCGACAGCCTTGATCAGCTCAATGCCACCACGCGCTACAACCTTCAGGAGCGTCTGGACGGCATGACCAAGGAGTTCAAGGTCTGCCACGGCGACTTCAACCCCTCCAACGTCATCGTCGGCGACGACGGCCAGCTCTATGTGTGCGACTGGGCACACGCCACCCAGGGCTCCCCTGCTGCCGACGTTGCCACCACCTACCTGCTCTTTGCCCTCAACAGCAAGGACCAGGCCGAGGCCTACCTGGAGCTCTACTGCGACCGTGCCGACATGCCCATGCAGGTCGTGCGTCAGTGGACGAGCATCGTCGCCGCTTCCGAGCTCGCTCGTAAGCGCAACGTGAACGATGAGTTCCTGAAGAACTGGATCGACGTCGTCGATTATCAGTAATATCTGAGCGATTTATTTCGCATCGGAGGCATAATGGAAAACCCCGCAGCTCGCATGGGCTGTGGGGTTTTCCTTTTAGATATCGAGGATGCTACAAGATAATAGGACGGCCCCGCATCTCCCCGATTGGAGAAATGCGGGGCCGTCCCACATATCGAACTACAAGCGAAATCGTCGATTAACGGCGGGCTGCCTTAACAAGCTCGGCAACCTTGGCAACGACCTCGTCGATCGCCACGTCCTCGCGCTCGCCCGTAGCACGGTCCTTGAGCTCAACGGTGCCATTCTTAAGGCCGCGCTTGCCCAGAACCACCTGATACGGGAAGCCCATGAGGTCGTTATCGGCAAACTTAAAGCCCGGACGCTCATCGCGATCGTCGACGACGACCTCGATACCCTCGGCACACAGGCCATCAACAATCTGCTCGCAGACGGTAGCGCACTCTTCCTTCTTGGGATCAAGCGGAATCACCGCGACCTCGTACGGGGCAACGGAGACCGGCCAGACGATACCGTGCTCGTCGTTGTGCTGCTCCACGACGGCAGCAAGCGAGCGGGACACGCCCACGCCGTAGCAACCCATGATGAGCGGCTTCTCCTTGCCGTCCTCATCCATAAAGGTGGCACCCATGGCCTCGGAGTACTTGGTGCCCAGCTGGAAGACCTGAGAAACCTCGATGCCGCGGGCAGCGGAGAGCGGCTTGCCGCAGTGCGGGCAGGGGTCGCCGGCGACAACGGTGACCAGATCGGCCCACTCATCGACGGTAAAGTCGCGCTCGGGGCAGGCACCGGTAAAGTGATAATCGACCTCGTTGGCACCGCAGGCCCACTGTTTGGACTCGCGCAGGCTCTCGTCGCAGACCAGACGAATGCCATCGGGCAGGTTAACCGGTCCGATAAAGCCCTTGTGCAGACCGTTCGCCTGAAGCTCCTCGTCGGTCATCATGCGATAGCCCTTGCCAAAGACGTGCTCGGCCTTGCAATCGTTGAGCTCGTGATCGCCCGGAACAATGGCCACGACCGGCTTGCCCTCGGCGTCGATGAGTGCCAGCGACTTGCGCGTGCCGTTCTCGGGGAACCCAAAGAACTTAGCAACAGCCTCAATGGTGCCCATGCCCGGAGTCTCAACCTTGGTGAGCGTACCGTCACCAGGACCCTCGGTCACGACGACCTTGGTGCTTGCAGCCTCGTCATCGGCAGCGAAGCCGCAATCGTCGCAGTAGACGAGCGAAGCCTCGCCGGCGTCAGCCAAAGCCATGTACTCGACGGAGGTATCGCCACCGATCTCGCCAGAATCGGCGACGACGGGCAGAGCCTTGATGTAGCAGCGCTCGCAGATATTGGCGTACGCCTGCTTCATCTTGTCGTACTCCTCCTGCAGGCTCTCCTGCGTGGCGGAGAAGCTGTAGGCGTCCTTCATGATGAACTCGCGGCCGCGCATCAGGCCAAAGCGGGGACGGAACTCGTCGCGGAACTTGTCCTGAATGTGATACAGGTTGACGGGCAGCTGCTTATAGGAGCGTAGCTCGTTGCGCACCAGGGCCGTGACGGTCTCCTCGTGCGTGGGGCCCAGGACGAACTCGCGACCATGACGGTCGTCAAAGCGCACAAGCTCCTTGCCATAGGCGTCGATGCGGCCGGACTCGCGCCACAACTCGGCGTCGACCATGATAGGCATCATAAGCTCCTGGGCGCCGGCAGCGTCCATCTCGTCGCGCACGATGTTCTCGATCTTACGGATCGAGCGCCAGGCAAGCGGCAGGTAGGAATACAGGCCGGCGGCCTCCTTGCGGATCATGCCGGCACGGAGCAGCAGGCGGTGACTGGCGAGCTCAGCGTCCGCCGGATCCTCTTTAAGCGTCGGCGCATAGAGCTTAGACATATACATTGCTCGGGTCATTTATTTCTCCTCAATAAGCTTGTCGACCTCTGCCATAAGCGCGTCGACAATTTGGTCCTCAGCTACTTTACCAATGATCTGGCCATGCGAAAAGAGCAAGGCCTGACCACGTCCGCAAGCAACGCCCAGGTCGGCATCAGAAGCCTCGCCGGGGCCATTAACGGCACATCCCATAACGGCAATCGAAAGCGGCGCGGTATAGTTCTTAAGCCGCTCGGTTACTTCCTCGGCAATGGGAATAAGGTTAACCTGGCAGCGGGCGCACGTGGGGCACGATACAATCTCGGGGCCACGGCGACGCAGGCCCAACGACTGCAGAATACCCCAGGCAACCGGCGGCTCCTCAACCGGATCGGCTGTGAGCGACACACGCATGGTGTCGCCAATGCCTTCGGAAAGCAAGATACCCAAGCCTACAGAGCTCTTGATGGTGCCCTGGAGCTTGGTCCCCGCCTCCGTCACGCCCAGGTGAAGCGGAACGTGGGGAATCTCACGCGACAGGGCTCGATAGGTATCGAGCGTCGTTTGCACGCTATGGGCCTTGGCCGAAAGCACAATGTTCGTAAAGCCGCGGTCCTCAAAGTGCTTGACGAAGCGCTCGCTCGACATCACGAGCTTTTCGGGCTGCGTGAGGTCGTCGCGCTCGGCGATATCCTGCTCAAGCGAACCAGCGTTGACACCGATGCGAATTGCGCAGCCCGCAGCACCCGCGGCATCGATGACAGCATCGACCTTGGCCCAATCGCCGATATTACCGGGATTGATGCGGAGCTTGGCGGCACCGGCCTCCACAGCGCCAATGGCCAGCTTGTGGTTAAAGTGGATATCGGCAACGATTGGCACCGGAGACTCGGCACAGATGGTGCGGAAACCCTCAAGCGCGGCCTCGGTGGGCACGCTCACACGCACGATATCGCAGCCAGCCTGCGCCAACGCGCACACTTGCGCAAGCGTTGCCTGGGCATCAGCGGTATCGGTGCAGGTCATGGATTGGACCACCACCGGCGCACCGCCACCGATCTGCACACCGCCCACATGCACGGGGCGCGTCAAATCGCGAGGCAAAGAATGGGATAAAGACAATCCAAACACTCCCCTACAGAATAAATCGAAGGATGTCGGAACGAAGCATATAGACAAACAGCAGCGCAAAGAGCGCGATGCCCACATAGCTCACAATCGTCTGGACCTTGAGCGGAAGCTCGCGGCCCACAATCTTTTGAATGATCTCGATGACCAGCTTGCCGCCATCGAGTGGTGGGATGGGCAGCAGGTTCATAAAGCCAAGCGAGAACGAAATGAGGGCGGCAAACGAAAGGAACGTGGCAGGACCGGCAGCAGCAGCCTGTGAGGACATAACGCTAATACCCACGATCGAAGAAGACTGATCGAGAATCTCCATCGTATGCTGCGGCTGGAGCAGGCGCATCACGCCCTCCGCGGTCTGCACAACATAGGAGAATGACAGACGCGCCGACGTGATGGGGTCTAAACGGACCACCTGCGTAGAGGCATACACACCTAGGCGCTCGTCCTCTTTGAGCGCAACCGAGGTCGAATGCTGCTTGCCGTCGCGCTCATACTCAATGGCGATATCGTCCTTACCGGCGGCCTTGCCGATGGCATCGTAAACGTCCATCCAGGTAGAGCACGATACTCCGTCAACCGAAAGGATCGCGTCGCCGCCCTCGATACCCGCCTTGGCGGCAATAGACCCCTCGTCAACCTGACCGATCACGTTGGTATCCATCGGCACGGTGACACCCGCAATAGAGTAGATGCTCATAAGCAGCAAAAAACCCGTCAGGATATTGACGAGAATGCCCGCGAGCAGCATAAAGGCGCGCTTGAGAAAGCCCTGGCCAAGATAAGTGTGCGAGCGCTCTTGCGCCAAGAAATCAGCCTCGCCGCACGGCAGCTCCCACACATCGCCCTCGGCAGTCGCATGCTCTCGATCGAACCGGCGGCCGTCAAAGGTGGTGTAACCCGCCGCGTCTCGCGGCAGCGTCTGATACTTGGTGGGATAGTAGCTCGGCGAGGGTTTCTCCCCTTCCTCATACCAGGGAGCGATGGAGCCCCAGCCCAGCAACAGAGCACAAGCCTCGAGCACATCCTCCTCGGAAAGCTCGAGCTCGACAGCAAGGTCGGCCACGGTCACGCGACCATGACGGTAGATAGCCGCGAGCACGCGATCGGCGCAGGAGACATCGGTCGGATCCATACCGCAGATGGCAGCGTAGCCACCCAGCAGCAGCGGGGTCACGCCAAACTTGGTTCCAATGCGACGCGACGTGTAATGGATGTCAAAGCGGCACGGCAGGCCCAAAAAGAACTCGGTCACACGGACGCCGCAGGCACGCGCCGCCAAAAAGTGGCCGCCCTCGTGCAAAAACACGAGGACGGAAAGCATCAGCAGGCCCCAAAAGACCGATGAGAGAACGCTCAGAACAGTATCCATAAAACGAAAAAGCAATCCTTATGGGTTAGGAACGGGTTGCGGCGAGTACCTGCGCAGCCTTTTCACGCGCCCACGCATCGATGTCGCGAAGCTGCTCAAACGAATCGACCGCCTGCATATCGTGGGCATCCATGCAGGATTCCACAATGCGATCGATATCGGTAAAGCTGCAGCCATCGTGCAGGAAGGCATCGACGGCGACCTCGTTGGCGGCATTGAGCACGCACGGCATGGTGCCACCCGTCTTGCCGGCACGCTCGGCCAGTGCCAGACAGCGGAAGGTATCCATGTCGGCAGCATCAAACGTGAGCTGCCCCAGCTCGCGGAAATCAATACGAGGCGCCGGGGTATCCCAACGCTCGGGATACGAGAACGCGAACTGGATGGGAATACGCATGTCGGAAGCACCGAGATGCGCCATCACGGAGCCGTCGGCAAACTCGACCATAGAGTGAATCTTGGACTGACGCTGCACGACCACGTTAATGAAATCGAGGTCGCAGTTAAACAGATGCATGGCCTCAATGCGCTCCAGGCCCTTGTTCATGAGGGTGGCGGAGTCGATGGTGATCTTGGCGCCCATGGCCCACGTGGGATGTGCGAGGGCATCGGCACGCGTCACGCGATTGAGCTCGTCGCGCGTGCGGCCAAAAAACGGACCGCCCGAGCAGGTGAGCCAAATACAATGAGCCTCGCGTGGGTTCTCCCCCAGATAGCACTGGTAGATGGCGGAGTGCTCAGAGTCGACTGGAATAAGCTGGCCCGGTTGCGCCAACGGCATAAGCAAGTCGCCGCCGACGACGAGGGACTCCTTGTTGGCAAGGGCAAGACGCTTATTCGAGGTCAAGGCCGCATGGCTCGCCTCGAGACCGGCGGCGCCCACAATAGCGACGAGCACGCAGTCGACATCGTCGCGACACGCGAGCTCGCAAACCGCCTGCGCGCCAACGCCGAGCTTCGTTCCCTCGGGCAACTCCTGCAGCACGGCGTCATCGCCATGAGCGACATCGGCCACGGCAACCGCCGGAACCGAGAACTCGCGGGCAGCGGCAACGAGCTCGGAGGTACTGGAGTTAACGGACAGCGCCGTCACCTGCAGGCGATCGGCATGCTGGCGGCACACATCGAGCGCCTGGGTGCCGATAGAGCCCGTACAACCCAGGATGGCAACACGGAGACGTCCATCGGGGCCATACGTCGTCTGGAAGGACATTACAGCACGCCTCCGATCATCAAAAGCAGCTGCGCGGTAATGCAGCCAAAGATAAGCGAATCGCTACGATCGAGCATGCCGCCATGGCCCGGGATAAGGTTGCCGGAATCCTTGACGCCCACACCGCGCTTGATGCGCGACTCGATGAGGTCGCCGATAACGCCCAGGACGGACACGACCACGCCGCACAGCAGCGCATAGGGCAGGCTGAGCTTGTAGAAGTGCGTCGCCCACAGGATGAGCCATATCATAACCGAGCCAAGAATGCCGCCAACAAACCCCTCCCAGCTCTTTTTGGGAGAGATCTTGGGGACCATCTTGTGTTTACCGATACGGCTGCCCACGATGTAGGCAAACGAATCGGAGACCCAAAGGGACGAACAAACGCCCACCGAAAGCAGGGCGCCGGCAAAACCGGGCACGGCATCGCGCAGCAGCACGATAGCCGACAGCATAAAGCCAGTGTAGATGGGACCCATGAGCGTCACGGCCACATCAGAGATGCGGGTACGCGGCGACCAGACATACCAAATGCCCACAGCGAGCATCAGGGCAAAAAGCAGGGCATTCAGCAGCATCGAATCGCCCAACGCCGACAGCGGAAAGAGTACGGCGGCAGCGATACCCATGCGCTCGTTAGCCATCTTGCCATCGAGCCTTGTCATACGGAAAAACTCATAGCAGCACAGACCGCTCATGACGGAAACAAAGATGGCCGTGGGCACAATACCCAAAACCAGGCACAGGATAAAGACAACGGCATAGACGATACCGGCGGCGGCACGGGTGATAAAGCCGGCAAGCCACGAACCGGTGCCATTCTTCGCTGCGGGCGCTCCCGCAGCGACGGCCTTGCGCTCAGATGTCTTGGGAGCAATTGCCTTGGGACGATCGGACACGATTAAGCCTCCTCGGTCTTGCTCAGACCACCAAACCTACGGTCACGGCCCTGATAGGCCAAAATGGCGTCGACAAGGCCCCAACGATCAAAGTCGGGCCAATAGGTATCGGTGACGTAGAATTCGGAATAAGCCACCTGCCACAGCAGATAGTTCGAAAGGCGCAGCTCACCAGAAGTGCGAATCACAAGCTCAGGATCGGGAAGGCCGGCGGTATAGAGGTGGGAAGCCACCATGTCGTCATCAATTGAGCCAGGATCGATCTTACCGGCGGCAGCGTCGAGTGCGATCTGACGGACAGCGCGGGTAATCTCGGCACGCGCGCCGTAGTTGACGGCAAGCGCCAGCGTCATGCCGGTGTGATTGGCGCACTCGGCAAGACCGCGTTCAAAATCGTCGCGGGTCTTCTTGGGCAGCGCGGAAATGTCACCCAAAAAGACAACGCGCACGTTTTCGCGCTTCAGAAGCGGCAGCTCGTCGATAAACGTCTTGGCAAACAGGTGCATCAAGACGTTGACCTCATGCTGCGGGCGGTTCCAGTTTTCGGTAGAAAACGCATAGGCCGAAAGCACGTCGACGCCCAGACGCACGCAGGCGGTAATAATCTCACGAAGGGAGACGATACCCGCCTTGTGGCCCTCGGTGCGTGCAAGACCGCGCGATGTGGCCCAACGACCATTGCCGTCCATGATGCACGAGATATGGTGCGGAATGTTATTGAGGTCAAGGTCGGAAAAACCGACGCCCGCAGGGGCGTCGGCAAAGTACTCGACCAGTTTATGCTCGTCGTATTGCACCTTAGATCTCCATGACCTCGGCTTCTTTTTCCTTCAGAAGCTCCTCGACCTTGGCGACATACTCATCGGTGTGCTTCTGGACCTTGGCCTGCTCGCGACGGACATCGTCCTCGGTGAGCTCCTCATCGCGCTCGAGCTTGTTGTTGAAGTCGCGACGGATGTTACGGATAGACACCTTGGCCTGCTCGGCGTACTCGCGGCACTCCTTGACGAGCTCGCGACGGCGCTCCTCGGTGGGAGCCGGGAACGGCAGACGAACGACGGTGCCATCGGAGTTGGGGGTAATACCCAGATCGGAAGCGCCGATGGCCTTGACGATAGCGTTGATGAGTGCCTTGTCCCACGGCTCGATGAGCAGCATGTGGGCCTCGGGGGTCTTGACGGCGGCAACCTGCGTGACCGGCGTGGGAACACCGTAATAATCGACGGTGATGTCGGACAGAATGTTGGCATTGGCGCGGCCGGTACGGACCTTGGAGAAGTTATGCTTGAGGGACTCGAGCGACTTGTCCATATGGGCGGTGATGTTCTCTGCCATGCTTAATCCTCCTGATAGACGAGCGTGCCGACGGGCTCACCCGCGAGCGCGCGCTTGACGGTGTCCTCGCCATCGATGTTGAGGACCAAAATCGGCATACGGTTGTCCTGGCACAGCGCCGTAGCCGTGGAATCCATAACCTGCAGACCGCGGACGAGCACCTCGTGATAGGTAATCTTGTCAAAACGGACGGCGTCGGCGCACTTGACGGGATCCTTGTCGTAGATGCCGTCAACCTTGGTGGCTTTAATCAGAATCTCGGCGCCGATCTCGCACGCACGAAGAGCCGCGGCGGTGTCGGTCGTAAAGTACGGATTGCCCGAACCGGCGGCAAAGATAACGACGTTGCCCTTGGAAAGGTGGTTGATGGCGCGACGGCGAATATAGGGCTCGCAGATCTCGTTCATCTGGATAGCGCTCATAACGCGGCAGGGAACATCGTTGTGCTCGAAGGCATCCTGCAGGGCGAGCGCGTTCATAACGGTTGCCAGCATGCCCATGTAGTCGGCCTGAGCACGCTCCATGCCACCGGCAGCGCCGGCCATGCCGCGGAAAATATTGCCGCCGCCGACAACGACGCCGACCTCATGGCCAACGGCGAGCAGCTCCTTGACCTGTTTGGCAAGATGGTCGGTAACCTTGGGGTCGATGCCATACTGGCCGTCGCCCATCAGTGCTTCGCCAGAAAGCTTAAGAAGCACGCGTTTATATCGGATGTCGGACAAAGCGATCCTCCTTTAGATTGAACTCTCAACATTCTATCAAAGGCTCTAAGAAGAGCCATGAAAAAGCAGGCTGTGAGTAAAACCCACAGCCTGCTCATTACCAGCTACAAGAGCTTATTTACTCGCCACGAACCAGACGGTCAAAGGCAACGACGGTAATGGTGTCGCCGAGCTCCTTGGAGACCTGCTCAGCGTACTTCTTGATGGTGAGGGAGCTGTCCTTGATGAACTCCTGCTCGGTGAGCACGGACTGCTTGTAGAACTTCTCCAGACGGCCGACAGCCATCTTCTCCTGGATAGCCTCGGGCTTACCGGACTCGGCAGCCTGAGCCATGTAGATCTGCTTCTCGTGCTCGACGGTCTCGGCCGGAACCTGATCGCGGGTAGCACAGATCGGGGCGACGGCGGCAACCTGAAGGGCAACGTCGTGAGCGAAGGTCTTGAAGGACTCAGCCTGAGCGGTCTCGGCCTTCTCGAAGGCGAACTCGACGAGGACGCCGATCTTACCACCCATGTGGATGTAAGAAGCGAGCGCGCCGTTCTCAGCCTTGCGAGCAGCGAAGCGGGAGATCTTCATGTTCTCGCCCATGATGTGAATCATCTCGGTGAGCTCGGAGGAAACGGTCTCCTCGCCCATCGGCTTCTCGAGCAGATCGTCGACGTCAGCAGGCTCGGTGGTAGCGACAACCTCAGCGACCTTGGAAGCAAAGCCGGTGAACTTGGCGTTGGAGCCAACGAAGTCGGTCTCACAGGAGAGCTCGAGCAGAGCGCCGGTCTTGCCATCCTCGGAGACGAACGCGGCGACAGCGCCCTCGTTGGTCTCACGGCCAGCCTTCTTGGCAGCCTTGGCAAGGCCGTTCTTACGCAGAACGTCGACAGCGGCGTCCATGTCGCCGTCAGCCTCGACGAGAGCCTTCTTGCACTCCATCATCGGGGAGTCGGTCATCTCGCGGAGCTGCTTAACCATAGCGGCGGTAATCTGGGCCATTGTGGTTCCTTTCAAAGAGATGAAAAAGAATTAACTAAGACTGATTTACTCGGCCTTGGGCTCAGCGGCCATCTCGGCCTCGGAGACCTGCTCCTTGCCGGAGCCAGCGAGGCAGGCGTCAGCCATGAGCTCGCACATAAGGGTGACAGCGGAGATAGCGTCATCGTTGCAGGGGATGCCGTACTCGACCTCGTCGGGATCGGAGTTGGTGTCGATCAGGGCGACGACGGGGATGTTCAGGCGCTGGGCCTCCTTGATGGCGTTCTCCTCGCGCTTGGTGTCGATGACGAAGAGAGCCTGGGGCAGACCCTTCATGTCGCGGGCGCCACCGAGGTTGGTCTGGAGCTTGGTGAGCTCCTTGCCGAGAACAGCCTGCTCCTTCTTGGGCAGAACAGCCATGCGGCCGTCCTCGACCATAGCCTCGAGCTCCTCCATGCGGTTGATGCGGGAGCGGATGGTGACGAAGTTGGTCAGCATACCGCCGAGCCAACGCTGGTTGATGTAAGGCATGTTGGCGCGCTCAGCAGCGTTCTTGACGGCCTCCTGAGCCTGCTTCTTGGTGCCGACGAACAGCACGTTGCCACCCTTGGCGACGTTCTTGACGAAGGTGTAGGCCTGGTCAGCGTCGAGGATGGTCTGCTTGAGGTCAAGGATATAGATGCCGTTGCGCTCACCGAAGATGAACGGCTTCATCTTGGGGTTCCAGCGACGGGTCTGGTGACCGAAGTGGCAGCCGGCCTCGAGCAGGGTGCGGATATTAATCTTGGTAGCCATGTTAAACCTCCTGTGGTTTGCCTCCGCGCGGGGTCATCCTCCAAAACCAACCCGGACATGTGCTACCAAAGCCCGGGCACCACGGTATGAAGTAGCCGCGCGTGCGTGATAAAAACATGTTGCCGTGAAGCAACCCGATGAATGATAGCAGGAATGCTTCTTCCTGCCAACCCGCAATCAAAACCACACACCTGAGTGCGGCGCGGGACGTCCCAGCAACTATTCGCCGCGGGGATGGGCTTGAGCCACAGCCCGCTTAAGCCGATCGGGTGTGAGATGCGTGTAGATCTGCGTCGTGGACAGGCTCGCATGACCCAGCAGCTCTTGGACCGAGCGCAGGTCCGCACCGCCCTCGAGCAAGTCGGTCGCAAAGGTATGGCGCATCGCATGCGGGGCGATGTCGGCCGGAATGCCGGCGAGCGTCGCCAGCGTATGGAACCGCCGCCGGAGCATGGCGGCGCTCATGCGATTGCCGCGCGCCGATATAAGCAGCGGATGCGGCCCGGTGGCGGGGTCACGGCGCTTTGCCTGAGCGAGCAACACCGGCCTCCCCTCCTCAATATAGAAACGAGTCACCTCGAGCGCACGACGATACAGGGGGACGATACGTTCTTTGCTCCCCTTGCCCCACAGGCGCAGCGTGCGCTCGGACCATGAGATGGATTCCACATTGAGCGCCGCAAGCTCTGAGATGCGGGCACCCGAGGCATAGAGCAACTCGAGCATCGCCGCATCGCGCAGTCCCGCGGGTGTTGAGGTATCGGGGGCTTTGAGGAGTGCCTCCACCTGTTGAGTCGTAAGGACGCCCGGCAGGTCGCGCGGCAGCTTGGGCGATGCGATCGCCGAGACCGCATCGCCCTCGACAATCCCCTCGACAGCCATCCACCGATAGAGTGAGCGAATGGCAGACAGGTGTGCCGCAAGGGTCCGAGCCGCCACCTGGCCACGCGACAGCTCGGCCAAATAGGAACGAACGGTCCGTACGTCGGCGGCGCGAGCGTCGATGCCCTCGCGTTCGCACCACGCAGCAAAGCGCTCCAGCCTCGAGCCATAGGCCGTCACCGTGTTGGGAGAAAGTCCCTCGACGCGTGCGATATAGGCGATAAACGAGTCGACGGTGTCGTACAGGTCAAAGGCTATGACCGGTCGCCTCCAAACAGATCGGGGCGAGTGGCCAGATAGGCGTCAAGGGCCTCGAGCGCACGGTCCGCATAGGCCTGGTAGCGGTCGCGCTTGCTGCGCCGCTTACCATCCTCGAGTGGCGGCACCAGGCCAAAGTTGACATGCATGGGCTGATAGCCCACGGTGGCAGGATCGGTCGCATAGCCCACGAGCGCACCCAGGGCGCCCACGCGGGGCAACTCGACGGAATCGGCGCCGATAGCCTCTGCATAGGTGTTGAGCGCCGCGAGCAGACCGGTCGCCACGGCTTCCATGTACCCCTCGGTGCCGGTGATCTGACCGGCCAGGCGCACGCCGGTACCGGGCACGGCAAAGGTGCCATCGAGCACGTGCGGGGCGTCGACAAAGGTATTGCGGTGCATGACACCGTAGCGGAAGAACTCAGCGTTCTCCAGGCCCGGCACCATATGGAAGACGCGCTTCTGCTCGCCAAAGGTCAGGTTGGTCTGGAAGCCCACCAGGTTATAGGCGGTCTTCTCCTTGTTCTCGGCACGCAGCTGAATCGCCGCCCAAGGGCGACGTCCGGTACGCGGGTCGGTGAGGCCGACGGGCTTCATGGCGCCAAAGCGAATGGCGTCCTTGCCGGTGCGCGCAACCTCCTCGGCAGGCTGGCAGGCCTGGAACAGATCGCCGCCCTCAAAGTCCTTGAGCACCACGCGGTCGGCCGTGGTGAGCGCCTCGATAAAGGCCTCGTACTCCTCCTTGTTGAGCGGAGCGTTGAGATAGTCGCCGCTCCCCTGCTCCTCGTAGCGCGACTGCGAAAACAGCACGTCCATATCGAGCGTGGAGGCATCGACGATCGGCGCCGCGGCATCGAAGAACGCAAGGGCGTCGCCACCGACGAGCTTCATGACCTCTTCGCTCAGCGCCGGTGAACACAGCGGGCCCGCGGCAATGACCACGTGGCCCTCGGGGATCTGGGTGACCTCGCCGTGAACGACCTCGATATTGGGGCGGGCGGCAACCTCAGCCTCGACGAGCTCGGAGAATGTAACACGGTCGACCGCCAGGGCGCCACCAGCGGGAACAGCAGCGCGATGGGCGCAGTCGAGCAGGACTGAACCCATGCGCTCAAGCTCGGCCTTCAGCAAACCAGCCGCGGAATCCGGACGGGTCGACTTAAACGAATTGGAGCAGACGAGCTCTGCCAGGTGATCGGTATGGTGAGCCGGGGAGCTCACCTGGGGGCGCATCTCGCACAGCTTTACGGCAAACCCGCGGTCTGCCAGCTGGATCGCGCATTCCGAACCCGCCAGACCGCCACCGATAACCGTCACCTGATCGAACTGCATCTGCAAACACCTTTCTAATTGACACGTTTTCCATTGTGACCGAAGGGCGTCTGGGCGTGAAGGGCAAACTTGGAGGGCGCATACCTTCCATCCATCATGCGCTCGATAAGGCCCTCGAGTTCAAGCGAACCCAAGAGTTTGAGTACGCCGACAGCATCGAGTGAGACGAGCGCCGCGATGTCGTCGACCTTGAGCGGCGAGGCGATGAGCGCATGCATCACGGTCTGCTGTGTTGGATTCAGGTCGGCAATGCCGGGAGCATCGGGGCGCGAGTAGCGCAGGGTGCCGTATATGCGAGAGATAGCCATCTCGATGGACTCCTCGTCGACAATGCAGCAGGCACCGTTCGCAATGAGGTAATTCGTGCCACGCGACTCGGGCGATAGGATCGACCCCGGCACGGCAAGAAGTTCGCGCCCCAAATCCATAGCAGCCTCGGCTGTAGAAAACGTCCCGGAAGGCATACCCGCCTCGGATACAAAGAGGGCTTGCGACAGGGCCGCGATCACGCGATTGCGACGCGGAAAGGCAAACTTGCGCGGACCCATGCCCCACGGAGAGATCGACACGACCGCGCCGCCCGTATCGAGCGTGCGCGTAATAAGCCCCGCGCTCGAACGCGGGTAGACCACGTCGGCGCCCGTCCCCAGCACCACGACGTGTTTGCCGCCGGCGTTGACCGCAGCCCAACCCGAGGCCTGGTCACAACCGACCGCACCGCCCGAAACTACCGTCACTCCCGCCTCAACCGCCACCTTCGCCGCAAGCTCTGCCACGGCAAGACCATACGGCGAGGCCTTTCGCGCACCGATGATGGAGAGCGCGGGCGTCGAAAGCGCCTCGGGGTTGCCGCGCACATAGAGCGTCTGAGGTACATCAGAAAGCTCCAAAACGGTCTCGGGATACAACGCGTCACCTGGATGCAGCTCGAAGGTCCCCTCAGCCATCATTGGTCCCTCCTTCCCTGGTACATCGCCGCCTCGAGCACGTGGTCCTGCGTCACCTGCTCGCTCTCGGCGACATCTGCGATCGTGCGCGCAATGCGAACAAGGCGCACGATGCCACGCCCTGTGAGATGCGTGCGCTTCGACAGGCCGAGCACACACTTCTCCGCCGCATCATCGAGCTCAAAGGTCGAAACGACGCCGTCAATGGACCGAGTCTCGTCATCCTCGGCCTCGGCATCCGCATCGTCCATGCGGGATTCGCGCCAAGCGCGAAAGGCGCGACCGCGCACAACGTAGTCACGTAACTCGGCCGACGACATGCCCTCCGCACCCTCGATAATCACTTGAGGGTCGGGACGGGTCACATCGATCATCATGTCGATACGGTCGGCCAAAGGACCGCGCAGTTTAGACCGATAGCGCTCGACCATCGCCGCCGAGCAGCGACACGGCACCTCGCGATCGCCCAAAAAGCCGCAGGGGCAGGGATTGCTCGCAGCCAGCAGCTGAAAGCGCGACGGGAAGGTAAAAGCCCCGTCGACGCGTACGATCCTCACGTAGCCGCGCTCGATGGGCTGACGCAGCGTCTGCAGCACGCCAGTGGGAAACTCGGCAAGCTCGTCCAAAAAGAGCACGCCGCCATGAGCAAGGCTGATCTCACCCGGGTGCACCGGGCGCCCGCCGCCGATAAGGCCTGCGGTCGAAATACTGTGGTGGGGACTGCGGAAGGGGCGGTGCCCCGCCAACAAGCCATCAATGTTCTCACCCAAAACCGAATGGATGCACAGTGCCTCCTGCTGATCCTCAACGGAAAGCTCGGGCAGGATGCCGGTCATACGGCGTGCGAGCATCGTCTTGCCCGATCCCGGAGACCCGATCATGAGCAAGCCGAGTTCTCCTGCCGCCGCAAGCGCCATGCCGCGTTTAGCGACTTCCTGCCCCAGCACGTCTGCATAGTCGAGCTCGGGCTCAAAGGTCGCCTCGACACCCTCGGAATCCAAGTAGTGCCGTGCGGCATCGCCCATGCCGTGAGCAAGCTGAGACAGATGGTCGATAAAGCCGCAATCTACGCCCGCGAGTGGCACATGCTGGTCGGACCTGCCGGCGATAAAAGACAGCCCCATGTCGCGAGCCAATAGCTGAAACGCCACCTCGCCCTTGACGGGAAGCACCGTACCGTCCAGACCAAGCTCACCTGCGATAAGGCAGCGATCGAGGTTGTCACGGGGAATCTGCTCATCGGCCGCTAGAACCGCGATGGCGATGGGCAGGTCAAAGCCGCTACCGGTCTTGCGGATATCGCCGGGTGCCAGGTTAACGGTAATGCCCGAGCGCGGGATCTCGAACCCGGCGGAGCGCATCGCGCAGCGAATACGACCGCGTGACTCCATCACCTCCATACTCGGAATGCCGAGCATCTGGATGCCCGGAACGCCACCGGCAAGCGAGACCTCGACCGTGACGTGAATCGCCTCGACGCCGCGGATGCAGGCCGCGTGAACGGCAAACGTCTCGAACGCCATCACGACACCTGCCAATCGAACGCGTTGTACTGGTGCTCGATCTCGGCGATATGCCCGCCGCGGATGGTGACACCCACAGCATCGAAGCGAATCGCCTTGAGCGGATAATGCTCCATGAAATAGCAGCTTGCGATGCGGCGGTAGCGGCGTTGCTTTTGGGCGTCCACGGCCTCCTCGGGAAAGACCCGCGTGGTGCAATCCAGGGCGACGCGTCTCGTCTTGACCTCGGCCATCACCACGACATCGTCGAGCTCATCGAGCAGCACCAGATCGGCCTCGCCCTCGGTGCAACGATAGCCCTGCTCCAGCAAGGTGTAGCCGCGCTCGTTAAAGTAGTCGATGGTGATCAGCTCGCCCAGCATGCCTAGCTCGCGGGGACTGAGTCCCTTGATAAACTCGGGCGTCATCGCCCCGGAGTCGAGCTCGCCGTTTTCCCAACGCTCCTTGAGCTGCTGCGTCTTGCTCTTTTTGCTTGCGGCACTCATGGGGTCTCCTTTCCCGCACACTGCATTGCCCCGATGATGAGGGCACCTTTCATGCGGGTAAGTACCGGAAGCAAACCAAAAGCTGACCAAATGCCGTCAAAAAACGGGCCGTACGCAACAATGGTGTTGCATACGGCCCGCTACCAGCAGGTTTATAAAACCCCAGAGGTCCATGTCTCCACAATTGGCCTAGAAAAGGCGCTCAGTCTGCAGAAAGTTTCCGCAAAAGCTCACGCGGTGCAGCGGACAAAGTCCATGTTTGCGAATGGCCTCGATGTGCTCGGGGCTCGCATAGCCCTTCGACTCGGCCAGATGGTACTCGGGATACTCGGCGTCGTACTCGACCATCATCTCGTCACGCGTGACCTTGGCCATGATGGACGCCGCGGCGATGCAGGCGATCTTGGCATCGCCCTTAACCACGTCGCGCTCATTGGGAACGGCGCCCAAGGGGTTGCCATCCATGAGGACGCAGTCGGGTTCAAGTCCCGTATCGGCCACCGCACCCGCAACGGCAGCGCGGATGGCGCGGGCCATACCCATCTCATCGATATCTGCAGGAGCGATATGGCAAAAGCCGATAGCAGTCGCCACCTCGGCAATCTTAACCGAGAGCAGCTCGCGGCGCGCCGGCGTGAGCTTTTTGGAATCGTTGATGCCCCAGATGCGCGGCTCCATCGGAAGGCACACGGCACACACGGTCAAGGGCCCCGCTACCGAGCCACGGCCCACCTCGTCGACGCCCACGACCACGCCATCACCGCCGAGCTCATGCATAAGCTCGTACATGCCGTTGACGCGCTCGCGCTCGGCAAGCTCCTTGGCATGGCGCTTAAGAGCACGCTCGCAAGCCTTGATCACCTGCTGGCGCGGGTCCTCGCGATAATGCTCCACGAGGGCGGGGATCTCCTCAAACGTTGCGCTCGCCAGCTCTCCGGCAACCTGCGATGCCGAAACCGAGCTCGTCATGTTGGCCATACCAGGCCCTCCTTGCATGCAAATCAGATAAAAAGAAGGGCCACCCGAAGGTGACCCTTGTGTCCAAACGAGTGGACAGACGCTGCGATCTTCTTAGCGCTTCTCGGGGATGCGAGCAGCCTTGCCCACCTTGTCGCGGAGGTAGTACAGCTTGGCGCGACGGACGCGACCATGACGAACGACCTCGAGCTTGGCGATCTTGGGGCTGTGAAGCGGGAAGGTACGCTCAACACCGACACCGAAGGACATCTTGCGGACGGTGAAGGTCTCGCGGGCACCGGCGCCGGCCATGCGGATGACGTCGCCCTGGAAGACCTGGATGCGCTCGCGGTCGCCTTCCTTAATGCGGTAGTGAACCTTGACGTTGTCGGCGACGCGAACCTGAGGAATGTCCTCGCGGATCTGCTGACGCTCGATTGCGCGGATGTAATCCATGTGCAATTCCTTACTCTTCTAGAGGTGCCGTACCACCTTGGCCGGCACGTAGTTGAACAAACGTATTCGAGTATACACGCGCGGGTTTCTGCTGCAAGAACAATTTTTTACGCAGACAAAAAGACAAAACCCGCACATGACAACCGCCCGTCTCACGAATGAGACGGGCGGCATGAAGGGGGGGCTACGCTAGGCGTCTAAACCCAAAACGTTAGGCGGAACGCTTGGCCTCGAGCTTGGCCTGAGCGGCAGCCAGGCGTGCGAGGGGCACGCGGTAGGGCGAGCAGGACACGTAGTCCACGTCGGCCACGTTAAACAGGCCCTTGATGGACTTGGGGTCGCCGCCGTGCTCGCCGCACACGCCAAAGTGCATGTCGGGATTGGTGGCACGACCCATCTCGACGGCCATGCGCACCAGCTCGAGCACCGCCGTATCGATGGTCTCGAAGGGATTGTCCTTCAAGATTTTCTTGTGCATGTACAGCGGGATGAACTTGGCCTCGGCATCGTCGCGGGAGAAGCCGAAGGTGGTCTGGGTGAGGTCGTTGGTGCCAAAGCAGAAGAAGTCGGCATGATGGGCGATCTCGTCAGCGACCATGCAGGCACGCGGCAGCTCGAGCATCGTGCCCACGGGAATATTGAGCTCGACGCCTTCCTCGGCGGAAACCTCGGCGATCACGCGCTCGATAACCTCGCGGGTCTGAACATGCTCGGCCGTAATGGAAACGAGCGGGACCATAATCTCGGGGCGCGGGTCGACGCCCTCCTTGATAAGGCGGGCGGCAGCCGTGGCGACGGCGCGGACCTGCATGAGCGGCAGATCGCTAAAGACAACTGACAGGCGCACGCCGCGTAGGCCGAGCATGGGGTTCGACTCGACCATGCCGTCGATACGACGCAGGCGGGTGCGCAGGACGGCAAGCTCTTCCTCGCTGGCGCCAGCGGCTTCCTTCTTGGTGATGGCGACCTCGAGCTCGCGAGGATTATCCAGGAACTCATGAAGCGGCGGATCGAGCAGGCGGACGACCACATCGCGACCGGACATGGTCTTGAACATCGCCAGGAAGTCCTCGGTCTGAACCTTGAGCAGGTCGGCCAGGGCCTGCTGCTTCACGGCCTCATCGTCAGACAGGATAAAGCTCTGGATGATATTCTTGCGATCGCCCAGGAACATGTGCTCGGTGCGGCACAGGCCTATGGCCTCGGCACCAAACTCGAGGGCGAGCTCGGCGTCCTCAGGGTTGTCGGCGTTGACGCGCACGTGATTGGCGTGGCCATCGGTCTCGTCCAGACGAATCTCGTCGGCCCAGGACAGGATGGTGTCCAGGTCGCCGGTGAGCTCAGCCGAAACCAGATCAACGGCGCCGTCGACGACGATGCCCTGGGTACCGTCGATGGAGATAACGTCACCCTCGTGCAGCACGCGGTCGCTGCCCTCGATGCGCACGACCTTCTCGGCGGCGTCGATGTGGAAACGCTCAACGCCACAGACGCAGGGCGTACCCATGCCGCGGGCGATAACGGCGGCATGGCTCGTCTTGCCACCGTGGCTGGTCAGGATGCCCTCGGCGGCAACCATACCCTTCAGGTCGTCGGGGTTGGTCTCCCAGCGAACCAGAATGACCTTGTGGCCCTCGGCGGAACGCGCGACGGCATCGTCGCTCGAGAACACGACCTCGCCCACGGCGGCACCGGGGCTGGCGTTCAGACCGCTGGCCAGTGCCTCGTACTTCTTGGAGGCGTCAAACTGCGGGTGCAGGAGTTGGTCGAGCTGCGCGGGATCGATGCGGCTCACGGCCTCCTCGCGGGTGATCAGGCCCTCCTCGACCATTTCGATAGCGATGCGCAGGGCGGCGGTGGCGGTGCGCTTGCCCACGCGGGTCTGGAGCATCCAGAGCTTGCCCTGCTCGATGGTGAACTCGATATCGCACATATCGCGGTAATGGTCCTCGAGCATCAGGAACACGCGCTCGAGCTCCTCACCTGCAGACTCGAGGCCCGGGGTGGCCTTGAGGTCGGCGATGGGCTCGGTGTTGCGGATACCGGCGACGACGTCCTCGCCCTGGGCGTTGACCAAAAAGTCACCGTAGAACTCCTTGGTGCCGTCGGCCGGATTACGCGTAAAGGCGACGCCCGTCGCAGAGATCTCGCCCTTGTTGCCAAAGGCCATGGCCTGTACGTTGACGGCGGTGCCGAGGTCGTCGGAAATGCCATGCTGCTTGCGGTAGATGCAGGCACGCTCGTTCATCCAGCTGCCAAAGACGGCCTGGATTGCAAGGCGTAGCTGAAGCTCCGGGTCGTGCGGGAAAACGGGCTTGCCGTCAGCGACCTCGAGCTCGGGATACAGGGAGGCATCGACGTTCTCGGAGAAGATGCCCTTAAAGGTCTCGACGAGTTCCTGCAGGTCCTCGGCCGAAAGCTCGGAATCGACGCGAACGCCGGCGACCAGACGGGCCTGGGTCAGGGCGTTCTCGAACAGGTCGGCGTCAACGCCCATGACGACATTGGAAAACATCTGGATAAAGCGGCGGTAGCTATCCCAGGCAAAACGCGGGTTCTGCGTCTGCGCGATGAGGCCCTGGACGGAATCGTCATTGAGGCCCAAGTTGAGGACCGTGTCCATCATACCGGGCATGGAGAACGGAGCGCCCGAGCGAACCGACACGAGCAGCGGATCGGAGGCGTCGCCGAGCTTCTTGCCGCAGCGGGCCTCGAGGTCCGCCTCGGCAGCAACGATCTCATCGAGTGCGCCCCCGGGCCACACGTTGCCGGCACCGGAGTACTCGACGCAAGTCTGGCAGGTAATGGTAAAGCCACCGGGAACCGGCAGGCCGATGCGGCTCATCTCTGCAAGGTTTGCGCCCTTGCCGCCAAGCACGAAGTTCATGGACTTGTCGCCCTCAGTGACACAGGTGCCCTGGGCGTCGGTTCCAAAACGGTAAACCCTCTTGCAATCGCTCACGATACTTCCCCTTCCATGCACTTACGCGCACGACCGTGGTAACGAATCGACCCACCGGATGCGGGCCGTGAGGGAACTATACGGCGCGTTTTGGGCAGGCTTGAGCAGAGGGTGCGCGGTTTGGTAAACGTGCTAAAACTGGCGGTAAACGGTAGATAAAGGTGGTTACCTTATGAAGATACCACTGCAAGAGAAATGCAGGTCAGATGCAAGTTTCTTGCTAAATCGCTTTATCATTATCGTGCATTATTTTGAGGTAGTCTATTTAGGACGGGGCATTTTAACTACTCCAATGAGCTAACTTTGCTGCACTCGACTGGCGGCGCGACGGACACGGGCTTCTTGGATTTCCTCCAAGTGACTGATGATCTCGGAGGCGCTCTCCTCGATTGCCTTGCCGTCGGTTCGCACCACAAAGCAGCCCAGGCGCTTCATAAGGGCGCGGGCTTCCTCGAGCTCGCTGCGCACGCTCTCGGGCTCGGCATAGGAGCCGGCGACGGCACGGGCGTAGTCATCGCCCAAGCGGCTATCGCGAATCCCGGAAATAACGTCGACGGTCGAAATTAAGCCGAACAGGCGCATCGGGTCAACCTCGTAAATCGACTTCGGTGGCTCCATGCCATGGGCCAACGGAACATTGGCAACCTTGTAACCTTGAAAGGCCAAAAACATCGACAGCGGCGTCTTGGACGTGCGCGATACGCCCAGCAGCACGATATCGGCACCCGACAGATCGTCGCAGCCGCGCCCGTCATCGTGCTCAACAAAATACTCCATGGCCTCGATACGATGGAAATAGCGGTCATCGGTTTTGTGAATCACGCCCGCGACGCCCTTGGGCGGCACGCCAATGAGCGACGACAGCACGGCGAGCGTCGGGCCGATCAGGTCGACCGAGCGGATATGCAGCATACCCAGGTAATCGAGCACGCGGGCGCGAAGCGCCGGATCGACAATGGTATGGAACACGGCAATATCGCGATGGTCTGCATCGACACGCGGGCCCACAAACGATTTAACCTGCTCCACAGAAGTCACCTTAGGCAGGCGCAAAACACAAAAAGCCCCTTCATCAAATTGCCCGGACGCCGCAAGCACCACCTCACAAGCGGTATCGCCGAGCGAGTCGGAGATAACGATAACGGTGGGACGAGCGGTGACCGGGCAATCCATGCGGGGCTCCTTTTGCGCTTATGCGCAGGCTGGCTTACTTTTTGCGGGCAAGCTCACCGATGTTGGCGATGCCGGAGAAAACGGCCTCGAAGCGGTTGAGCAGCTTAAGGCGATTATCGCGGAGCTGCTCGTCCTTGTCCATGACCATAACCTCGTCGAAGAAACGGTCGATGGGCGCGCGCAGGGCGGCGAGGGCAGCAAATGCGGCCGGGTAATCCTCGGCAGCGAGGGCAGCATCTACAGCGGTCTGAGCAGCCTCGGAGGCATCGGCAAGCTCGAGCTCGACCTCGCCCATCAGGCTGCGGTCGTACTCCACGCCCAGCTCGGGCTTGGAGATATGCGCGGCGCGAGCATAGGCGGTCGCAAGGTTGTCGAACGTCTCAGCGTCGTTCTTGCGGGCCTCGTCGAGGGCGGCGCAGCGGGCGAAGAAGACGGACGGAGCGATGATGTGCACCGCGGAGACGGCGGCAACGGTATCGGCCGGGACCTTTTCGTCGCGGGCCATGCTCACCAGGCGGCCATGGAAGAAGTCACGAACCTGCTGGGCGACCTCGGCGGCGTCGAACTCAATGCCCTGCTCACTGTAGAGCTCGAGGGCGAAGTCGATGAGCGACGTGGGGTCGATCGGCAGGCGGTCGCGCAGGATGTTGATGATGCCGATAGCGGCACGACGCAGCGCGTAGGGGTCGGAGGAGCCGGTCGGGGGCTCGCCAATGGCAAAGATACCGGCGATGGTATCGAGCTTGTCGGCGCAGGCCACGATGCAGCCAGCGGTGCCCTCGGGCAGCTCGTCACCGGCAAAGCGGGGACGATAATGATCGCGAATGGCGTGGGCGACCTCGTCGTTCTCCCCCATCGCGGTGGCGTAATAACCGCCCATCACGCCCTGCTGGCTCGTGAACTCGACGACGGCGTTGGATACCAAGTCGGCCTTGCACAGGTGCGCGGCGCGAGCGGCATCGGCGGCCAGGTGGGCGCCCAGATGGGCCTCGCGAGCGATGGCAAGCGCGAGTTGCTCAATGCGCTCGGACTTGGCGAGCACGCTACCGAGCTTCTCCTGGAAGGCGACCTTGGCCAGACGCTCGCGGAACTCGTCGAGGGAGATCTTCAGGTCCTCCTCGTAGAAGAACTTGGCATCGTCCAGACGGGCACGCACAACGCGCTCGTTGCCGTCGATCACGCGCTCGGCGTTCTCGGGCTTGCTGTTGGAGACGACCACGAACTCACGCGTGAGCTTGCCTTCGCCGTCATAGATCGGGAAGTAGCGCTGGTTGATGAGCATGGACTCGCAGATAATTTCGTGCGGGACCTTGAGGAACTCCTCATCGAAGGTACCGACGAGCACCGTCGGCCACTCGCAGAGGTTGATGACCTCCTCGAAGACCTTCTTGGGCGTGTCGACATGGCAGCCGGGACGGGCAGCCTCGACCTCGGCGATACCGGCAAGGATGGCCTCGCGACGACGCTCGGCAGAAAGCACGCCGGCGTCCTCGAGCACCTGCTCGTAGACGGCGGGGCTGGCAACCACATGGTCACCAGGGCCAAGTACGCGATGACCACGCGTGGTGTTGCCACTCGTCACGTCGGCAAACGACACGGGCACAATATCCTCGCCCAGAAGGCAACAGATCCAACGGACCGGACGAACAAACGTAGCGTGCTCGTGGCCCCAGCGCTGGCTGCGGTAGTTGGGCCACTGCAGGCCGGCGATGGTCTTCTCGCACAGAGCCGTCAGGATCGGGGTAGCCGGTGCGGAGGGAATGTTCTTCTCGGCGAACACGTACTCGCGGCCGTCGGTGTCCTCGCGACGGATCAGGTCCTCGGCAGCCACACCGCACTTGCGGGCAAAGCCCTGGGCGGCCTTGGTGGCGTTGCCATCGGCATCAAAGGCAATGTTTGCCGCGGGGCCGCGCTTGACCTCATGGACCTCATCGGTCGCGGTGGCGACGTTGACCACGAGCGCGGCCAGACGACGCGGGCTCGAGATCACGCGGACCTCGCCATGGGCCAGACCGGCCTCGTCGAGGCCCTTGGCGATCATGGTGCCGAGCTGCTTGACGGCATTGTTCAGCGGTGCGGAAGGCATTTCCTCCGTACCGATCTCAAACAGGAAATCCTTAGCGTCTGCCATGGCTTACGCCACCTCGCCTTCCTGGTCGGCATTCTCATTGACTCCGGCAACCTCGGCCATATAGGCCTCGCAGCACGCCTTGGCGACGGCGCGGACGCGCAGGATGTAGTTGGCACGCTCGACCGCGGAAAGGGCGCCGCGGGCATCGAGCAGGTTGAAGGCATGGCTGCACTTCATGACGCAGTCGTAAGCGGGCAGCGGCAGCTTGCGCTCAAGGCAGGAGTGGCACTCGGCCTCGTAGTCGTCAAACTTCTGACGCATCATCTCGACGTTGGCGACCTCAAAGTTGTAGGCGCTAAACTCACGCTCGTTCTCCAGGAACACGTCGCCATAGGTCATCGGCGTGCCATCGGGCAGATAGCTCCACACCAGGTCGTAGACCGAGTTAACGCCCTGGGCGTACATGGCGATACGCTCCAGGCCATAGGTGATCTCGACGGGCACAGGGTCGACCTCGATGCCGCCCACCTGTTGGAAGTACGTAAACTGCGTGACCTCCATGCCGTTGAGCCAGACCTCCCAGCCAAGGCCCCAGGCGCCCAGGGTCGGGCTCTCCCAGTCGTCCTCGACAAAACGGACGTCATGGTCGTTGGGGTCCAGACCGATAGCAGCCAGCGAACCCAGGTAGAGCTCCTGCGCGTTGACCGGCGACGGCTTGATGAGCACCTGGAACTGATAGTAGTGCTGCATGCGGTTGGGATTCTCGCCGTAGCGGCCGTCGGCAGGACGGCGGCAAGGCTGAGCGTAGCAGGTGCGCCACTCGGCGGGACCGAGCGAGCGCAGCGTGGTCGCGGTGTGGAAGGTACCGGCACCGACCTCGGAGTCATAGGGCTGCATAATGACGCAGCCCTGCTCGCCCCAGTACTGCTGGAGGCGCAGGATGATGTCTTGGAAGGAAAGCGATGAAGCGTTCATGCCTCTAATATCCCCTCGTCGAAACGATTACACGGTTAGGTACTGTACTATAGCGGTTTTTAGTCGATAGCGCCGATGCGGTTGAGCGGCCAGTAGCGTACGAGCGCCACGGCGATCAAATCAGAGCGATCGACGGGACCAAAGTAGCGTGAGTCGGCAGAGTTTTCGCGGTTGTCGCCCATCACCCACACGCACCCGTCGGGAACGGTGTAGGGATAGCTTACCTGAGCGCCGGGAGCCTGGGCCGAAAGCGGCCAGCTCATGCCCGTCGTATAGCTCTCGTCGAGCGCCTGGCCGTCAACGACCACCTTGCCGTCCTGAAGGTCGACCGTCTGGCCGGCCGTGGCAATAACACGCTTGACGAGAACATCGTGCTCGGAGGTGCCATCGGGGTTGTGGAATACCACGATATCACCTTGGCTGACGGGCTGGCCGAGCTCAAGGCTCACCTTTTGCGCCAAGATCTGGTCGCCGATCTCGATTGTGTCCTCCATAGAGCCGGTGGGCACCACAAAGGGCTCGACCACAAACGTGCGGATCAGGAAGGTGGCCACGAGCGCGATCGCGATGACCACGATCCACTCTAAAGCGCCCCTCAACGCGGAATGCTGCGATGGAACCATTCTCACTCCTCGCTCTGCGAATACGAAGCGTCCAGAATCTCCTGCGCGTACGCACGCTCCTGTGGCGTAAGGCGCGCCGTCTCGATCAGGTCGGGACGCCAGCGGCAGGTGCGCTCGATGGCATTCTTACGGCGCCAGGCGTCAACCTTGGCATGGTCACCGCTCACGAGCACCGGCGGCACGCCCTCGCCGTTGAACTCGGCGGGACGGGTGTACTGCGCGTACTCGAGCAGGCCACCGTCCTCGGCAGTCGAGAACGACTCATCGACGTTGCTCATCTCGTCACCAAGGGCGCCGGGAATCAGGCGTACGACGGCATCGGCAACGACCATAGCGGGAAGCTCGCCGCCCGTAAGCACGTAGTCGCCGATCGACAGACGCTCATCGGCATACGCATACGCACGCTCGTCGACGCCCTCGTAGCGACTGCACACAAACAACAGGCGCTCACTTTTGAGCAGGCGCTCAGCCACATGCTGCGTAAAAGGCTCGCCACAGGGGGTAAAGAACACCACCGTCGGCTTGGGACCCTCTGCGCTAATGGCCTCGATGGCCTCTGCGATAGGCTCGACCTTCATGAGCATGCCCTGCCCGCCGCCGTACGGCTCGTCATCGACGGTACGATGACGGTCATGCGTCCAGTCACGCAGGTTATAGGCCTTAAAATCAAAAAGGCCGGCCTTGCGGGCGCGGCCCAAGATCGACGTGGACATGACGGGCTCAAACATCTCGGGAAAGACCGAAAGGGTCTCGATCAGCATGTTTTCCTCCCTACTTGTCCATATCGATCAAACCGTCCATAACGTGGACGGAAATTGTCCCCTGATCGGGAAGATCGAGCACAACCTGCTCAATCACAGGAATCAGCACCTCGCCGTACCGATCGCCCTCGACAACCCAAACATCGTTGGCGGGCGTCGACATGATCTCGACAATCGTGCCGAGCGAACCGAAGCGCTCGTCGACCACCTCGCGACCTATCAGGTCGGTATAGGCGGCGTCGAGCGAATCGAGCTCAAAGTCGTCACGATTTGCCAGCACGTAGCATCCGGTGATGCCCTCGGCGGCCGTCAAGTCGTCAATACCCTCAAACGAGACCAGATCGCCATCGCCCGTATCGGTGACGGATACGACCGTGCAAAAACGGTCGCGCTTGAGCGCCGGCGGCGTCAAGGCGACGCGCATACCCGGCTCTAATACAGAAGGAAGCCCCCGCAGCGGCTGCGCGAGGACCTCCCCCTTCCTTCCGTGCGGCTTGACCACACGGGCGATGTTTTTGTACTGGGACCTCAAGGTCCTAGCCCAGAACCTCTACCTCGACCGCAGTGTCGAGGCGAGCGGCCAGTGCACGGGCGAGCGTGCGAATGGCCTTGATGGTACGGCCACGACGGCCGATGACCTTAGCGACGTCATCCTCGGCAACAGAAACCTCAATCGTGGAAGCGTCGTCACCATCGATGACCTCGAGGCTCACGGAATCCGGGTCGTCGACGATCTGAACAACGAGATATTCGACGAGATCGGCGATGCGATCTGAGAGCATTGCCTCACCCTCGAGCTGTGCAGCGTCAACCTCAGGCACGATTTACTCCTCGGCGCCCTCAGCGGCCTCAGCGGCAGCCTTAGCGGCCTCGGCCTCTTTGGCGAGCTGCTTCTTGGACTTTTTGACGACGGTCTCGGTCTTCTCGCCCTCGTTGGCGGCCTTGACCAGAGCAGCGACAGCGTCAGTGAGCTGAGCGCCCTTGGACTGCCAGTCAGCGATCTTCTCGAGATCGAGGTTGATGGTCTTGGGGGCGGTCATCGGGTTGTAGCGGCCAACCTCCTCGATGATACGACCGTCACGCGGGGCGCGGGAATCGGCGACGACGACACGGTAGTACGGACGCTTCTTAGCGCCGTGACGAGCAAGGCGAATCTTGACTGCCAAAGGAAACTCCTCCAACCAAGCAGCTTTAGGCTGCAACTACAAACAAACAGTTGAACATAATACGCCATCGACGCGGGCAGGTGAAGTCCGTGAGACCAACTTCTTCGGTGTAGTCGAGGGCAAATCCATATCTTAGACAAGAATTCGGGATTTGCAAGCACATACACGCACCCCACATGAGCTGCGCGGTATACTCATGACATGGAAAGACGCGAACATACATACGGTTATGAGGATGCCACAGACGTCACGCCGCCTCCCTGGACGGGTCCGGCGGTGGGCCTGATGGACCTCGATGCGTTTTTTGCGAGCGTGGAGATGCTCGATCATCCCGAATGGCGCGGCAAGCCGCTCATCGTGGGCGGAGACGCCGATTCGCGTGGCGTCGTGTCCACGTGTTCGTATGAGGCACGTCGCTTTGGCGTGCACTCTGCCATGGCCTCGGCCGAAGCGCGGCGCTTGTGCCCGCAAGCCATTTGGACGCACGGGCACTTTGATCGCTACCGCGAGGTGGGCGCGCAGGTCATGGCGATTCTCGCCGACGAGACCCCGCGCGTTGAGCGCGTATCCATCGACGAAGCCTTTATCGATATCACACCGGGTCGCTTTGCGCCCGAAGACCCGCTGCTGGTTGCGCGGCGTATAAGCGACCGCGTGACAGGGCTGGGAGTGACCTGCTCCATTGGCGTTGGCTGCAACAAGACGGTCGCAAAAATCGCAAGCGAGCGGGATAAGCCGTTTGGGCTGACCATCGTGCACCCCGGAACCGAGCAGCGCTTTTTGGCCGCGCTGCCGGTATCTGCCATGAGTGGCATCGGGCGCTCGGCCGAGGAGCGACTGCGCCGCATGCGCATCTACACCCTCGGCGAGCTTTCGCGCGCGCCCGAGTCCACACTGGCCTCTATTTTTGGCGTCAACGGCGAACGCATGCGCCAGCGTGCGCTAGGACTCGAAATCTCCGAAGTCACGAGTCTCGATGAAGGGCGCGAGGTCAAATCGGTCAGCAATGAACGCACCTTTGCGAAAGATTTGACTGAGCGTGGGGATATTGAGGCGGCGATTGCGCTGTTGGGAGAGTCAGTGGGACGCCGTCTGCGCCGTCAGGGGCTGACGGGTGCCACGGTAACGCTCAAGCTCAAGTATTCGTATGGCAGCGGGCGTACGGCACAGCGCCGGCTGCCTCATCCGACCGACGATGAGAATATCTTCGTGGCGGTTGCGCTCGAGCTGCTCGACAATATCTGGCAGGAAGGCATGCATGTTCGCTTAGCGGGCATCGGCATGAGCGACTTCGACCACCAAGGCGGCATCCAGACCGACCTGTTCTGCGAGATCGATGACCGCGGAGCCCAATCCAGCGACCGACGCGACCTCTCCGTCGCCATCGACGCCGTCCGAGACAAGTTCGGCGACACCGCCCTATCCTTCGGCCGCCAATCCCGCTTCAACGATTAGTCCCTGAGGCAAAAAGAAAGCCGGGCAGGTGCGGAAAACCGCAACTGCCCGGCGATATGCGTGAGGATAGCTAAACCCCGTCTCAAATGAGCTACTAGAGGAGGTTGAGGGGGAGCTGGGGGGCGTCTCCCCAGAGTTTCTCGAGGCGGTAGAAGTCGCGGGCTTCGGGAGTGAAGACGTGGACGACAACCGAACCGTAGTCCATGAGCATCCAAGTCTTCTGCTCGCGGCCCTCGATGGAGAACGGATGCTCGCCGCAAGCCTCGGCGACCTTCTCCTCAATTTCATCGACGATCGAATCAACCTGGCGGTTGTTGGTGCCGGTAGCAAGGACAAAGTAGTCGCACACGTCGGAGAGCTCGGTCAGGTCGAGCACCTGAACGTCCTCGCCCTTCTTGTCGTAGGCGGCTTGTGCGGCAGCGCGGGCGACATCCTCGGCGGCGACACCGCTCGCGGACAGCGAGGCGGCAGTACGGTCGGACGTGGCAACGAAACTCTTGTGCTCCACACCTTCAAGAATCTGCTCGTCGGTCATGGTCTCATCGGCCATGGAATACCTCTTTCTAGACAGCCCAAGCTAGCGCAGCTGGGCGTAATGGTTGTAAATCGTAATAGCCGTGGGATAAAGATAACGCCCGGACTGGATCACATAGACCAGACCCTGCGCAAAACAGGAGAAGAACAACTCGTCGAGCGAGGACTTCCCCACCATCTTGCGCAGCGCATGGGCATAGTCACCGTGGCGGTTGGGTTCGATGGCATCGGCAACAAAGACCACCATATCGAGCGGCGTCATGTCGCAAGCGCCCACGGTGTGACGGTCGACAGCCTGAAAGACTGCCGGAGACAGATCGGGAAAAAGCTGCGGAAGCTCATAGGCGGCAACCGGGCCATGCAAAAGCGGCGTCGCGGCAGACGGAGAGCCGGCAATCTTAATGCCGTAATGCAGAGCGCGCGTGACCAGCTCGTCGTCGGAGAGCACCTTGTCCCAGTCATGGATCAGGCCGGCGGCAGCGGCATCAAAGCGGTCGACACCGTACACCTCGGCTAGGTGCAACGCCGTCTCGGCAACCCCGAGCGAATGCACGTAGCGCTTACGCTTATCCTTCATGCGCACATCGAGCAACTCGTGGATACGCGTCAAGAGCGCACGCTCATCGCCCTCAAACTGATCTTCTACCGACAACGTTCTCCCCCATCAATCAAAATCGTCTTGCCCAAGATTGGCATACAGACCGCGTTTACGGATATAGCCGAGCACAGACTCGCTCGTAAGATAGCGCACGCTCATGCCGCGGGCAACTCGCTTACGAATGTTCGTCGAGCTGATCGCCAGCGCCGGAATCTGAATATAACGCACGTCGAATGGCAGCCCCGATTCCTTAATTCGCGCCCGGGCCGTATCGATGTCAAAGCCGGGTCGTGTCGCAGCAATAAAGGTTGCCAGTTCGGCAATCTCATCAGCATTGTGCCAGGTCACAATATCGATAATCGCATCGGCACCCGTAATAAAGTAAAGCTTCACCTGTGGCGGGTAAAACTCGCGAAGGGCATGTAGCGTATCGGCTGTATAGGTGACACCGGCACGATCTATCTCGAAGCGGCTTGCCAAAAAGGCCGGGTTCGCAGCAGTGGCGAGGACCGTCATGGCATAACGGTCCTCAGCAGGCGTCACCGGTTTGTCAAGCTTAAAGGCGGGAGAGCCGGCCGGCATAAAAAGCACAGCGTCCAAGTCGAGCGATTCGCGAGCCTGCTCGGCGGTAACCAAGTGCCCGTAATGAATCGGGTCAAAGGTGCCGCCCATAATGCCAAGCCGAAACTCATGCCCATCCTTGATGGGCAGCTCGGGCAATCCGATTCCACCTCGCAGCGACATGGCCTACTCGCCCTCCGGGGTCTCAACAACGTCGACTTCGGTAGTGCCTTCGGAGCCCTCGGTGGCATCAGCCACGTCCGCACCCTCGGCCGCTACGTCAATAACCTCAACGTCTGCATCCTCGAGCTCGTCCTCGTACTCCGAGAAGTCCTCGGCGCCCTCAAAGTCAAAAGCGCGCTGGCAAATGCGGACCTCGTCGCCCGCACGGCAACCGGCCTTCTCGAGCGCGTCGTCAACACCCATACGCGCAAACTTATGCTGCAGGTAAATGACGGCTTCCTCGTTTTCCCAGTCGGTCTGGATGACCATGCGCTCGATGGCACGACCGACCACGCGGAAGGCACCGGGCTCTTCCTGGACAATGCGGAAACGCTTCTCGCGCTGCAGGCGGCGACGCTCCCACTCCTCGTCGCGCAGATCGACCGGCTCATCAGAGACCGCCAGCTCGGCGCGAAGCTTAGCCACCTGCTCGCCCACGGCAAGCATCAGCGTGTTGAGGCCGGCGCCCGTAACAGCAGACACGGCAAAGAACATATGGCCATCGTCGAGCGCCGCACGCTTAAGGTCGGCAATCTTGTCGGCCGTGCCCGGCGCATCACACTTGTTGGCAACGACGATCTGCGGACGCTCCGAAAGCTCGGCGCCATACTGCTCGAGCTCGCGGTTGATGATGCGATAGTCCTCGACCGGATCGCGATCCTCAAAACCACCCGTCATATCGACGACGTGCATGATGAGTGCCGTACGCTCAATGTGGCGCAGGAACTGGTGACCCAGGCCACGGCCCTCGCTCGCGCCCTCGATGAGACCGGGGACGTCGGCAACGACGTAAGAATATTCGCCGGCACGCACCATGCCGAGGTTCGGCACGAGCGTGGTAAACGGGTAGTCAGCAATCTTGGGGCGGGCGGCACTCATGCGCGCAATGAGCGATGACTTACCCACCGAGGGAAAGCCCACAAGCGCGGCATCGGCCATAAGCTTCATCTCGAGCTCGATCCAGTGTTCCTCGGCAGGCTCGCCGAGCTGGGCAAAGGCCGGAGCGCGACGCACCGACGTCACAAAGTGTGTGTTGCCCAGACCGCCGGCACCGCCGGGCGCCACGACGACGCGCTCGCCGTCGTGCACCAGGTCGGCAATCTCGAACATCGGGGTCTGCGTCTCGGGATCGAGCTCGCGCACCACGGTACCCATAGGGACCTTGAGAATCAGGTCCTCGCCGCTCTTACCGTTACGACGGGCACCCTGCCCGTGCGTGCCGCGCTCGGCGCGGAAGTGATGCTTAAAGCGGTAATCGATCAGCGAAGACAGCTGAGCATCGGCCTGGATGACGACATTGCCGCCACGACCGCCGTCGCCGCCATCGGGGCCGCCCTTGGGGACAAATGCCTCGCGCCTAAACGACATGCATCCGGCTCCGCCGTCGCCGCCGCACACGTTAATGCGGCTGATATCGGTGAACTGTGACAACAGAATCGCCTCCTACAAAAAAGAGGGAGACCCTTGAATCCTAAAGCTCAAGTGCCTCCCACATATGTGCTCTATGAAGGGTGAATTACGCGTTCGCGAGCGGGCGTACGCTGACCCTGTGCTTGATACCCTTGTGGAACTCAACGGTACCGTCGACCAGCGCGAACAGCGTGTCGTCCTTACCACGGCCAACGTTCTCACCCGGGTGGATGTGCGTGCCGTGCTGACGGACGAGAATCGTGCCCGTGGTTACCGTCTGGCCGGCATAGCGCTTCGTGCCAAGGCGCTGACCGCGGGAGTCACGGCCATTACGGGAGGAACCGAGTCCTTTTTTGTGTGCCATTGTGTATACCTACTCTTTCGTTACGAGTGTAATCTACTCGGCGACGGGAGCCTCGGCAACAGCCTCAGCCTCTGCCTTGACAGCCTTCTTGGCGCGGGACGTAGCCTGGACCTTCACGATCTTCAGCTTGGTGAGCTGCTGACGGTGACCCTTCAGACGACGATAGCGCTTACGCTTGTGGAACTTGAAGACCAGCTGCTTCTCGCCCTTGAACTGCTCAACGATCTGAGCGGTAACCTTGGCCTTGGCCAGCTTGTCGGGATCGGTGACGATCTTCTTACCATCGTTGAGGAAGATAACCGGCAGGGTGACCTTGTCGCCCTCATTGCCCTCGATCTTCTCGACGGTGATGACATCGTCGGTGGCGACCTTGTACTGCTTGCCGCCCGTGTTAACGATTGCGTACATGTTTACTTGCCCTTCATGCATCAGTTAGTGCAACAGCCGAATATAGTAGCAGGCGAAAATACCCCCGTCAACGAGTATGTGGAGCAAATCCACAAGTTCGCACAGGTATGGGGCTGACGAGTCGGCCCTCGTCGTCCTCGCATGCTTGATTCTGACGCTCGACATCGTAGGAGCAGATGGTCACGAGGTCTTGCATACCGGTGGAAACAATAGGTGCATCCACGCCCGGGGTCAAGCCCTGCAACAAAACATCAGCAGCAGAAAGCAAAATTTCCGGACGCATAGAGCCCTCGTTGTCGGCATGGGTGTCGAGCATGAGAACCAAATGGTCCGGGCGCTCCCCCGCCGTGAGCTCATAGCCAACGAGCGTGTGATCCAAATCCAAGCGCTTGCTCTTTTTGCCGCGCGCGTAGTCGATGCCATGATCCGCGCGCAGCGTGTCGATCGCACGACGCACCTCGTCGGCGCTTACGGGCGCCTCGGGATCCAGGTGTAAGTCGATGCGATACGACAGGCGCGTGAGCTGCGCCGTCAACGCCGGCGTGCGCACGTCGATGTACGCCGCCTCGATGGGCGCCAGATCGGCCGGAGACGCCGCAGCCAGGCGCCCAAACGCCTCGTCGAGCGCCACGAACTCGGTCATAAACAGGTCATACCACTCGCAGGTCGACGACGTACCCACCGGTAGCGCCGAAGAGAAGCCCACGCGCATGTGCGGAGAGAAGCCCTGCGTGACGGCATAGGGAAGTCCCGCACGGCGCACGATGCGCTCAATGGTATGGATCACTTCGAGATGGCCCAGGTACTTAAGGCGATCGCGCTTGCCATAGCGAACACGAAGCCTAAAGAGCGAGGGGTTGTCGGTCAGGCGCTCACTCATGCGCGATCACCCATCAATACATTCTTGGCGTGGAGCGTGGGGCAGATCCCGCAGCCGGTGCACGACGTGCGGGTGCAGTCGGGAGTCGTGACGCCCTCGAGCGAGCGACGGTACTCGCGCTCGAGAAAGCCGCGTGTGCAGCCGGGGCTCACGTGCTCCCACGGCAGGCGCCAGTCCAACTCGTAGGGCAGGTGCACGAGTTCATTGAGGTCGATGCCGTTTTTGGCAGCAGCCTCCTTCCAGTTATCGAGCGAGAAATGCTCTACCCAGGCGTCAAAGCGAGAGCCCGAGCGCCAAGCGTCGATGATGACGGGCGTCATGTCACGACCGGCGCGGGACAGTGCGGCCTCGATGAGCGAGGTCTCGGCATCGTGGTAATGAACGCGGACGGCACGGTTGCGAACGCTCGTGATGAGCAGCTTCTGGCGACGCTTGACGTCGTCGTAGTCGAGCTGCGGGCACCACTGGAACGGCGTGGCAGCCTTAGGGATAAAGACCGAAACCGAGATCGACACCGAGATCGAGCCGCGACGAGCCTTGGGCACCACGGAACGACCGAGCTCCAGCACGTGATCGGCCAGATTGGCGATGGCCACGATGTCCTCGTCGCGCTCGCCGGGAAGGCCCATCATAAAGTAGAGCTTCATGCGGTTCCAGCCGGCCTCGAAGGCCGCCTTGGCCGCACGGTCCAGGTCCTCCTCGGTCACGTTCTTGTTAATGATGTCGCGCATGCGCTGGCTGCCGGCCTCGGGCGCGAACGTCAGGCCGCCCTTCTTTTCGCCGGCAACCGACTCGGCCATATCCACGCCAAACGAATCCAGGCGCTGCGACGGAATAGACACGCGAATACCCGTATCCTCCAGGCGACGGTTGAGCCTGCCGAGCACGTCGCGAATGCAGGAGTGGTCGGTCGTGGAGAGCGAGGTCAGCGACACCTCGTCATAGCCGGTCTTTTCCAGACCCTGAATCACCGACGAGACGATTTGGTCGGCCGAGCGCTCGCGCACCGGACGATACGTCATGCCGGCCTGGCAAAAACGACAGCCGCGGGCGCAGCCGCGCAGGATCTCGATAGACAGGCGGTCGTGAACCAGCTGCGCATAGGGCACGCACGACTGCGACAGCGGATTCGTGGCGCCGAAATCCTCGACGACGCGCTTGTAGACCACGGTCGGCGCATCCTTGCCTTCACGCGGCACGGTGTAGCCATGCGGCGAGCAGGGCTCGTCGTGACGAACCTCATAGAGCGATGGCACGTAGTTGCCGGCAATGGATGCAAGCTGCTCGACAATCTGCGCGCGCGGGACCCCTTCGTCACGCAGGCGGCGATGCAGCTGGCAGGTCTCGAGCAGCGATTCCTCGCCCTCACCGATGAGGATGGCATCGAAGAAGGCCGCGTACGGCTCGGGGTTGTACACCGAGGGGCCGCCGGCGATGATGATAGGGTCGTCTTCGCCTCGGTCGGCCGCCAACAGTGGAATGCCAGCGAGGTCGAGTGCCTCGAGGAAGTTCGTCACCGCCATCTCGTGCGGCACATGCAGACCGACGATATCAAACGAAGCGACCGGCGCTGCACCCTCAAGCGAGAGCAGCGGAATGCCCGCCTCGCGCATAGCGTCACCCATATCGGGCCACGGCACATAGCCACGCTCGCAGGAGATGCCCTCGGCCTGGTTAAGGATGTTGTAGAGGATGGCGATACCCTGGTTGGGCAGACCGACCTCGTACACATCCGGATAGATCAGGCAGCAACGGTAGTCGGCATCGGCCTTGGAAAGCGTGCCCCACTCGTGATCGATATAGCGACTCGGCTTCTCGACCTTGGCGAGCAACGGCTCAATTAAATGAAAACAGTCTTGGTATGCAACGCGCAACGGAAACCCCTAAGCAGCGAGATCTGATGCGTCCTGATAGGACGCCATAGGACGGGTAGCGCCCGCGACCGTGGTCACCAGATCGCGAACGCGGGAGAACGTGGCAGTGACCACCTCGTTGGCACGGCTGTAGTCGACATCGCGCTCGTAGAGCGAAACGAGCGCACGGCCCATGCCATAGGTGCCCGCGGCAGCAGTGAGCGCCTTGACGGCAAACCCAATATGCGGCGTCTGCTTGACAAGTGCGCGGGTGACCGCTCGGATCACAAGACCGCCGGCAAGCACGCCCGCGACCTCGTAGCCGCGCTCGGGCTTAATGCCGCGTCCAAAGACGGCAGCGAGCTCAAAGAGCATGCCCACCTGCGCCAGCGCCATAACGGGATAATCGGCGCCCGGCAAAAACACCAGCGCACCGGTCGCCATATTGGTGAGCGCGCACGAGGTGATGATACGATTGGCCGCAGCGATGCGCATGAAGGCAAAGTTCGCCGCAAAAGCCGTTTCCTTGTCGGTGCGATCGAGAATCCAGCGGGCAAGCGTCTCGAGCAGATACGTCTTATCGGTTGCCGCTACCACGCCGAGCATGGGCGTAGACTCCTCGATAAACGGCACCTCCACAGCAGACTCGGCAAGCACGCACACGGGCGCGCCGGCGATCACGAGCTCCTGCACGGCACTCTCCAAGCGGTCGGAACCACACGAGAGCACCAGCACCACATCGGTATCGGTCTTTGGAGCATTTCGCTCCTCCCCCAGACGCTCGACGCGCACAATGCCCGAGGTCGTCTGCGGCACAAAGGCGTCACGCACCGTCTCGGCCAGAAAGCGCGAGGCGGACGAATCCAGATAGACCGAGACGCGCACAGGTGTATCGGAATCCTTCTTAACGGACGCGCCCATCTTAAAAGCGCGGGTCAGCTTATCTACGGGAATTTTCATGGCAAACCCCTCCAGCGGTTACGCGGCGCCCGAACGATGCCGCCATATGGATTGTACGATACCCACCGTCAGCAGCTGAATCATCATCGAAGACGAACCGAAGCTAATAAACGGTAGCGGAATACCGGTAATCGGCATCATGCCGATGCACATGCCGATGTTTTCGAAAGTCTGGAACGCCCACATGCCAACGATGCCCACACACGAAAGACGCAAAAACAGCGACTCGCACTTAAAGGCGACGCGAATCGTCGAAAAGATCAGCAGCACGTAGAGGCACAGGAGCAAAAAGGAACCGCAAAAGCCAAAGGTCTCGGACAGGAAGGCGAAGACGAAGTCGGTGTGGAACTCAGGCAGAAAGCCGCCGGCCGACTGCGTCGCATGCCCCAGGCCCTTACCAAAGAAGCCGCCCGAGCCAACGGCGATAAGCGACTGCTGCAGGTTGTAGGCATCGTCCGAATCGGCATTATCGGGGTCGATAAAGACCGTCAGACGGTTCATCTGATACTGCTTGATGAGCACATCGTGGCCGAGCAACGAATCAAAGACCGAATCAAGCGCCAGGACGAGGGCCACCAGGCCCACGAGCAGGGCCAGGGTCGACAGCACCCATTCGCGGCGTGCACCGCTCATGCAGATGACGATGGCGCCCGAAACCAGCACGACCAGGCCCGAGCCCAGGTCACCCATGGCAACGACGGCCAAAAACGGAATGGACAGCATGCCGCAGAGCTTGACGTAGTCGCGAACGGTATCGATGCGACCGTTATACTGCGAACCAAGCGTAGCAATAAAGAAGATGGTGATGAGCTTGGCAAGCTCAACCGGCTGGAACGTCAAGCCGATACCGGGAATCTTGATCCAGCCCGTCATGCCCAGACCGCCCGTATAGGACAGACCCGGAATCTTGGGCGAGAAGATCACGATCAGGTCGATGACGAGCAACGCCGTCGAGAAATTGGAAATACCGCGCAGGTCGGTACGCCAGACCAGCACCGCCAGCACCGCCCCGATGCCAATTCCCAGAAGATGGCGTGAAAACGATGCATCGGCCTTAAACTGCGAAGCCGACCAGATAATGATGGCACCGTAGGCGACGAGCGCCACAGTAGCCACGAGCACACCGATATGCACCTTTTGGCGAAACGTGCCGCGCGAGGCCGAAAGTTGCTTGTTGACGCGGTCCAGGCTGCTGCGAGAGCCGGTCTTGGTTGAACGGAACAGATCCGCCGGAGAAAAATCCATCGCAACCTCCTATCGAACCGAAGAATCGCCCGAGGCCGAAGAGGTATCGGGCTCGTCATAAATCACGCCGAGCACGTCGCGCACGACATGCATCGCGGTATCTGAGCCACCGCCGCCCTGCTCCAGGACGGTAGCGATGACATACTTGGGATCATCGGCCGGTGCATAGGCGCAGAACCACGCGTATTCGTCCTCGCCACTTTTCTCGCCCGTGCCCGACTTGCCGTATACCTGCGGCGTCAGGGTGCCAAAGTGCGCCGCCAGGGACGTCGATGCCGTGTAAATCACGTCGTGCATGCCGTTGCGAACAAGAGCCAAATCCGAATCGCTGTTGATCTTGGCCTCCAAGCGCTTCTTCTTGCCCTTGCCATTGTACTTATAGGCATCGCCGTCGCCATCGCGCGACACGGCAGACAAAAATACGTGAGGCACGTACTGTTTGCCGCCGTTGGCAAGACCCATATAGGCGCACGCCATCTGCAGGGGCGTCACCAGGATGTCACCCTGACCGATGGCAATGTTGGTCATATCGCCGGCATTCCACTTGCGGTCCTCGGCAGATGCGTCGGTGAAGTACGACTCTTTCCACTCGGCATCGGGAATACGGCCCGCGCCCTCACTCGGCAGATCGATACCGCAGGTCTTGCCTAGACCCCAGCGACGAAAGACCTCCTGCAGGCCCTCGGGATGTTGCTCGTCATAAAAGAACGCCTTGCCCATGTCGTAGAAGACAGGGTCGCACGAGTTGGCGATACCCGACTGCAGCGTCATGGTGCCGTGGCCGGAATGCAGCCAGCAGTACTTGCCCCACGACTTGCCCAGACCCGTCCAATAACCCGTGCAGTTGGTCGTCTGCCCCGACGTGTAGGTTCCAAACTCAAGACCGGCCAGTGCCGAGAGCGGCTTGATGGTCGAGGCCGACATGTACTGTCCGCTAATGGCGCGGTTGAGCAGCGGGTGGGAACCCTTGTCATCATTGAGCTCGGTCCACACGTCATTTGAGACGCCGCCAATAAAGACGGACGGATCGAACTTGGGCTGGCTCGCCATGCCCAGGATCTCGCCATTGTTGGGATCGAGACACACTACAGCGCCGTTGCCGGCATTGCTGTAGCCAGTGGTCTTGGCAAGCTCGATAGCGCTCGCCAGCGCCGTCTCGCAGGCCTGCTGGATCTTAAGGTCGAGCGTGAGCTTAATGTCGGAGCCGGCCTTCGCGGGCACGGCGCCGGCCTGACCGGTCACATTGCCCGAGGCATCGACCTTGACGGTCTGCTCACCACGAATACCCTGCAGCAGGTTTTCGTAGTAGCTCTCAACGCCCGCCTGGCCCACGATATCGCCCGACTGGTACGTAATCTTGCCAGCAGAAGCATCATCATCGCCAGAGGTTTTCTTATTCTGGGCCTCGAGCTGCTCGGAGGTAATGGTGCCGGTATAGCCCAAGATATGGCATGCCGTCTCGCCATATGGATACTGGCGCTCGGTACGCTCGGCAATCTTGACGCCCGGGAACTCGCCGGCATGCTCCTGAATATAGGCAACCGTGGAGCGACGGACGTCCGTCGCGATGGTATGCAGGCTCTGAGCGCCCTCTGTATTGTCCTGAATATTACGAAGGACCGCCACGTAAGGCATTCCAAGCACGTTGGCAAGATGGCGAACCAGAACCTCATCCTCGGCAAGGTCGCGGTAGGCCACGACAGCAAGTGAGGGACGGTTCTGGACAAGCGCCACGCCATTGCGGTCGAGGATGCGACCGCGCACAGCGGGTGTTGTAACGGTGCGAGTCTGATTACTATTGGCCTGCTTCTCGTAATAGTCCGATGAGACCATCTGCATGCCCCACAGCTTGACGGCAAGCGCCGCAAACATCGCGCCCACACCCGTGGTGAGGATGGAAAAGCGGCCCTTAAAGGCGGTCGACGCGGTATTGCCCTCGCCCTCGGTGGCGCGCGGGGCCGTTCCATGCTGCGTATCGTAGGTAAAACGGGAATCGCCACGACGCATGACGACCAGCGCGACCACGATGGCCACAACCAGCACGATACCGGCGATAATAACCGTCATCTGGGAAGACATCTACGGGCCTCCCCTATTTGAGCTTGCGGGTCTTGGGCTTAAAGCGCATACCCGTCTGGCGTCCGCCACGTGCGGAGAATCCATAGCCGGACTGCGGCACGACGCCGGACATCAAAAACGGAATGGCAACCAGACCCGTCAGGATCGAAGACGGCAACGCATGCCCAAAGATCGCCACGACAAAGCTCGTCTCCAAACTCATAAACAGCAAGATGATGCTGTAGATCACATTAATGACGAGCGCAAAGGCGCCCACGGTGATGCCGCGCGCACTCGGAGTACCGCCCGTCTGACCGACGGCGCTGTGCACCAGGGCAAAAGAGCCCACGGTCAGCAGGAGCGACATAACGCCCACCGGCACGGCAGCGGACAGGTCATAAAACAAGCCGCTGCAAAAACCGCACACGACGGCACGGGTCGGGTCGCCCGAGAACACGCTTAGGCACACCAGGATAATCATGAAGTTGACGCGACCGCCCGCAATGGAGATCTGCGGTGCCAGGCCTGCCTGCAGCAGCACGCACACGATGGCGGCGATCACAAACGTACGGGAGCTCATCCCCTGCTCGTGTAGATCCATGGACATGCCCCCTATTCGCTCGAGCCAGAATCGGTCGTCTCGGACGTGTCGGAACTGTCATCCGAGCTCTCGTCCTTCGTCTTGGTCGCAGCGTCGCGCGACGTTCCCTGCGGCGTGCTGTTGGCCGTACTCACGTCCTCATCCGAGGCCGATTGTTCGTCGGTCAGCGAGGTGATGACCAGCACTTCCTCGTTGTTCTCGGCCGTGGTCTGAGCGCGCACCACAATGGTGTAGTACACGTCGTTTGCCGATTTCTCAACCGACGAGACGGTGCCGAGCGGTAGACCCTTGGGGAACACGCCACCGATGCCCGAGGTCACGATGATGTCGCCAACCTTAACATCGGAGTCGACGCTCACGTACTCAAGACGCAGCGTGCCGTCAGCCTGACCCTGCAGCATGCCCTGGGCGCGCGTGTCCTGCACCATGGCGGATACGCCGGAGTTCTCGTCGCCAATCAGGCGCACGGTGGACGTTTTGGCCGAGACTTCGATGATCTGGCCGATAACACCGGCCGAACTCGTCACAGGCATGTTGATGGTAAGCCCGTCGGCAGAACCCTTATCAATCGTGACGGTCGAGGTCCAGGCATCGCCCGAGGCACCAACGATACGAGCTGCGGTCGATTTGAGGTTGTAGGTCGACTGCAGGCCGACCAGCCCCTCCAGACGCTCAGCGGTCTTTTGAGCCTCAGAAAGCTCGGCGACCTTAGAGGTCAGCTCCTCATTTTGCTTCTTGAGCTCGTCGAGCGTGTCCTGCGACGCCGTTAGGTTAGAGAACACGTTGCCAATCGCATTGAAGGGAGCCGCCACAGCCGAGCCCACAAAGCGCACCGGAGAGGTAATCGTCGTTACGCCCGAACGCACGGCATGAATCGGCCCTGCCTCGCCCTCGCGGATGTAAAACGTGAGCAGCAACACCGAAATCAGGCTGAAAACAATCAACGGGCGCATACCCGTTGATTGTCGCTTGGTATTCAGATTTGTGGAGAAACCCGAAGATCGTGCCAAATGGAATCCACCTTTTGGAAATTAAGCATTGGTCTGGACGAAGCCGCCATCAAACGCATTGGCCTCGAGCACGCGGGCGCAGCCGTTAACGACATTATCGAGCGCCGTGGGGCTGACGTTGACCGAAACACCGGTCTCATCGCGCAGGCGCACGTCGAGACCGCGCAGCAGCGCACCGCCACCGGTCAGCAAAATGCCGTAGTACATAAGGTCCGAGGCAAGATCGGGAGGCGTAGCGTCGAGTGCGTCCTTGACGGCCTTGGCCATCTCGTCGAGTGGCTTGTTGAGTGCGCGACGAATCTCCTCGCTCTCGATGCGCACGGTCTTGGGCAGACCGGTGATCACGTCGCGGCCGTTGACCTCGACGTCGAGCTCGTCCTTGAGCGGCACGGCGGAACCGACCTTGATCTTGATGTCCTCTGCCGTACGCTCGCCGATGGCCAGGTTGTAGGCATCGCGAACGTGCGTGAGGATGGCCTGGTCGAACTCGTCACCGGCAATACGGATGGACTGCGAGACGACGATGCCGCCCATAGCGATAACAGCGACCTCGGTGGTACCGCCACCGATGTCGATGACCATGGAGCCGGTGGGTTCCTCGACGGGCAGGTCGGCGCCGATAGCGGCGGCCATAGGCTCTTCGATCAGATAGGCCTGGCGGGCACCGGCCTGGATCGTGGCCTCAAAGACAGCTCGCTTCTCGACCGACGTGACGCCGGAAGGAACGCAGACGACAACGCGCGGACGCGGGGTCCACGGATAGCGCTTCTCGGACGCCTTGTCGATAAAGTAGCGAAGCATGGCCTCGGTAACATCGAAGTCGGCGATGACGCCGTCCTTCAGGGGACGAACGGCCACGATGTTGCCGGGCGTACGGCCGAGCATGCGCTTTGCCTCGATACCGACCGCCAGGATGCGCTCGTCGTTCTTGTCGATGGCGACAACAGAGGGCTCGCGGATGACGATGCCCTTGCCGCGCACGGAGACAAGCGTATTTGCGGTGCCGAGGTCGATGGCGAGATCGCCCGCATAGCTACCGAAGAACATATCCATCAAAGAAAACAACGCAACTCCTGATGTGTTGGATGATTGCTGGAAAACTACTAGTTCATGATACTAGCGCAAGCCCGGCACCTCACTTGCGGTGAAGCGCCGGGCAAAGCTAAATCCCATAAGGTCACTACTGGTTGTCAGCAGCCGAGAAATCCATATCGAGCGAGGAAACGGCCCAGCCGATATGGTTGTCAGAGCGCACGAATTTGACGGTGTACTCCTGCTCGCCGCCCTTGGACAGCGATGCCTTAACCTTGGCGGTCGTCTCGGTCATGGACTGATCCATGCCCTCGACGGACACGGTGGCGCCCTGCGGAATCGAGGAGATGATCATCGATTTGGCGTCCTCGGACAGGCTCGAGGCCAGGCAAGACTCGGCCTTTGCGGTGTCACCGTCGCCGGCAGCCTGGAACAGATCGGTGATAACCGACTCCTGCGAGGGGAAGCCAAAGCCGCGCGTGTAGGCAAAGCCCAGACCGCCCGCGGCGATCAAAATGAGCAGAAGCAGCACGATGAAGACTTTGAGACCCGTGTGGCGATGGCGACGACGGACCTTGGCCTGCTTACGATCCTGACGGTCCTGCTGGACCATCTCGGACTCGGACAGCGTAAAGAAGCCGGTGTCCGAGGGATCGGGCATAAACTGACCGGTCGCGCCCGTAGGATCGAGCGGATCGACGGCAGGAGCGTCCATCGCGGGCGCCGGAGCCGTGGCCATAGCCGTCTGGGCAGACAGCGCGGCAAGCGAATCGTGCACGCGGGCAAGCTCATCGGCCTGCTCGGAGGTGAGCTGGTAGATGCCATCGGCAGTAGCGGCGTTAAAGGCGTCGAGTGCGTCGGAGGGGCGGCCGGCGGCAGAAAGTGCCTGACCCATGCCGGCGTTGAGCGCACGCGTGTCGTCGCGGGGGCCGGCAAAGTCGATAGCCGTGCGGTAGGTCTCCACGGCATCCGCCGGACGGCCGAGCTTAATGAAGCAACGACCAAGCTCGCCCAGTGCGGCGGCAGGAGCCGGATTGGCGCCGTCGATGGCAGCCTGACGGAAGGCAGTACCCGCGTTGGCATAATCGCCCGACTGGAACAGCGCATTGCCCAGGCCCAGATAGGCCTTGAACGGCGTGGCATAGGAAGCATCCTGCGTAGCAGCAGAGAACGCCTGGGCGGCCGTCGTGTAGTCGCCCACGGCGGCGAGCGCCTTGCCGCGGTTGGTGAGCAGCGCGCCGCGCTTGCCGTAGGTGCCGTCGTTGAGGGCGGCAGCATAAGCCTCGGCGGCCTCGGCATACATGCCCAGGTGCATCAAGGCGTTGCCACGAAGGTGATCGGCCTCGCCCATAATCTCATCGGGAGTCTTTGCCGCCCCAAGCATCTGGGCTGCAGCGGAAAAATCACCCGCGCGGTAAGCGGCGCGGCCCTGTTGGATCAGCTGGCTATTCAAGGAAGTCCCCTTTACTCGTGAACGATCTCGACATGGACGATCTCGTCGCCGGCACGCAGCTGCGAAATCACATCGAGACCCTCGACCGTGGTACCAAAGACGGTGTAACCGGAATCGAGGTTATGCTGGGCGCCCAGGCAGAAGTAGAACTGCGAACCCGCGGAATCGGGGTCCATGGAGCGTGCCATGGCAAGGGCACCATCGACATGGCTGTTGCGCGGATTGGTGGCAAACTCGCCCTTGATGCAGTAGCCGGGGCCACCGGTACCGGGCATGCCGTCGGGGCCCTCAAGACCAGCGGCGACGTCGGCGCCGGACATATCGCGGGTATTGGGGTCGCCGCCCTGGATGACAAAACCGGGCACATAGCGATGGAACTTAAGGCCATCATAGAAGCCCATCGTGGAAAGCTCGCAGAAGTTCGCGACATGAATGGGAGCGCCCTCGCCGTCAAACTTGACCTTGATGGTACCCTTCGACGTCTCGATAACGGCGCACTCGTCGCCGGCAAGCTGATACTCGGGCGTGTAGAGCTCTTTCTTAAAACCAAACATGTGGTTCCTTCCTCGTGCGTTTAAAGCATATTTGTACGAATTGTAGCAATAAGCATACGCTTACATCAATTGCGCACGTAGGTTATGCCGACTATGGCGAACTAATTTTGGGAACGCTGCTGCGGCTTCCAGGAGCCCACATTGGCGTCGTACTGGTTCAGCGCGCTGTTGCCGCCCTGTGCGATGGGCGCCAGGATATCGCTTTGGTGGGAACTCATCGACTCACCATCGGGAATGGCCAGCGAGATGTCCCAACTCTGGCAGATCACGTCGACGCGCTCGTACATCCACTCGGCAAGCTGCTTTAAGTGGGCGATGTCATCCGCATAGACCGTATCGTCCTGATACTTAAGGTTGTTAAGCTCATCTTGCGTCTTTTTGATCTGGTCGCGCAGGGCGTAGGCACTCTGCGACAGCTCCTGACGGGTGGACAGTGGCGTTCGAAGATAGCCATTGTTAAAAGAATCGATGACCTCGCCGATCTGGTCCTCGTCACCGTAGGACACGATGGTCTGATACAGACCGTCGAGCCTGGTATAGAGCTGATCATCGGTGAGCACAGTTTCTTCCTGGACCACCTCGGCAGAATCGTCCTGCTTGGTATCGTCCTCAGTCGCCTCGCCCTTTTGGCGCGTGGGGAAGGTCGTCTGCGCGGCCTGGCCAAACTGGTCATAGAAGCCGGGCATAACACCCATGGGATCGGTCGTCACGAACCAATAGGCACCGCCACAAACGACAGCAAGGACCGCGATGACGATGAGCGGCTTGGGGATATGACGCTTGTGCTTGTGATAGGCGTCCTCGTCGGGATGCACTTTGCGCTTGGGTTTTTGAGCATCGTCATGCAGGGAAACGGGCGTGGGAATATCGACCTTGGGAATACCGAAATCCTTATCGAAAGCCGGCAGCACGCAGGTCTCGTTAGGATCGGCGGCGTCCGAAAGAACCGCGGCAGCCGAGGCAGGCGCATGCGGCACCTCGGTATCGATCTGCTCTTGCGTTAGGCGCGGAAAGCCCGCCGTGCGGCCCGCTGCCAGGTCGGATGCGGCCGCGTCCTCGGAGAGGATACCCGGAGCGGGGCGTCCGCATTTGGGGCACGTACGATCATGCGGAGAAAGACGGGCACCGCAGCCCTCGCAGAACACGAACTCGGTGTGCTCGGGGCCATCGCCCGGACCCACATAGGCGTTGCAGTAGGGGCAGAACGAGGCGCCGTCCTCGATAGTCTTAAGGCAATGCGGGCAGATCACGGCATCCTCTTTTCGAAGCAATTCAAACAATCGAGGTTAGAGCATAACATCGCCACGGCCCCACAGGAGCAAGGCACCAATTCAACATCGGCAGGGCGCGTAGTTACTTCTTCTTTTTGCTTGGCATCGAGACTTTGATGCCTTGGGCGGACTTGGTCACGCGAGAGCGCTTGGCTCCCGTGGACTTCTTTTTCTTGGGCTGGGCCTGGGCCACGCCCTCGAGTGCGCGGGCCTCGGCCTCGCGAGCGGTGCGATCTTCGCGGCGCTGCGCCATGTCGGCGGCGACGCGCTTGGCAAAACGCTCGGCCGTCGAACCCGTCGAGCTCACCTTGCCGCCACCGCGACCCAGGTGGACGCGCACACCACGGCCAAAACCAGTTGCGGCATGACGACGACGCGGCTTGAGCGAATCCATCATCGTGGCGAGCTTAAAGAACACCGAGCAGGTAAAGACCACGATAACAGCCAAGATAACCATCTGGCCCATCGACAGGTTGGCAATAGACAGCAGCTCCGGGAATCCGATAACGCCCACCAGGATGCCGGCGACTACAAACACAAAGAGCACCACACGTAAGGGCGTGAGAGGCTGCGAGATGCGCCAGATTAGGCTGACGCTCGCCGCGCACGACGTAAGCAGGCACATCGTAGACAGCGTGAGCTGGCTAAAGCCAAACACGCGCGCCACAAAGATATCGAGCGCCGCAGCCAAAATGACCGCAATCGACGCCGGCAGTGCACGCTTGAGTACGTTGCTCAAAAACGCACCCTTCACACGAGCATTGTTGGGCTCCAGGCCCAACACAAAGCCCGGCGCGCCGATGCAGAAGAAGTTAATGAGCGTCATCTGGATGGGCTCGAAGGGGTACGGCGGCAGCGCGATACACAGCGCCGCCAGGCCCATCGAGAACAGCGTCTTGGTCAGGAACAGTGAGGCCGAACGCTGCAGGTTGTTGATGGAGCGACGGCCCTCGGCCACCACGGCGGGCATCGAGGCAAAATCGTTGTCGACGAGTACGATCTCGGCCACGTTGCGCGCGGCATCGGAGCCAGCCGCCATGGCGACGGAGCAGTCGGCCTCCTTGAGCGCCAGCACGTCGTTGACGCCGTCGCCCGTCATGGCCACGGTGTGCTCGCGGCGCTTGAGCGCCTGCACGAGCTCGCGCTTCTGCTGCGGGGTCACACGACCAAAGACATGGTAGCGGTCCACTGCGGCATCGAGCTTGGCCGGCGTATCGAGCGTCGTGGCGTCCACATAAGCGTCCGCCCCCGGCACGCCCACCACGCGCGCGATCGACGACACCGTACGCGGGTCGTCGCCACTGATCACGTTGAGGGTCACGCCCTGCTCGTTAAAGTAGCCGATGGTTTCGGCCGCCGAAGTACGGATCTCGTCGCGGATGGTCACAAAGCCCACGGGCTCGGCCTCGCCCACCATATCGCCATCGGGCGTAAAGCCGTCCACGCGCGCCACCACGAGCACGCGGCAGGTATCGGCAAGCTCGGCGACACGGTTCTCGACCTGCGAAAACACACGATCGGAGAGCACAAACTGCGCCGCACCCATCACATAGGAGCCCTGCGCAAACGAAGCGCCACTCCATTTTTTAGACGACGAGAACGGAATGACCGACAGCGGTTCAGACACCTCGACCGGGCGATCGGCGTAATAGTTGAGCAGCGCCTGGCAGGTCTCGTTGGCATCGGCCGAAGTCGCACGCGCCACGTTAGCCAGCGCAAAATCGAGCACCGTGGTATCGACGGGAACGGCCGCCTCGTCCGAGCCGGCGTCTAGGCTCACGCCCTCAACCGGCAGCGGATACGTGCCCTCGACCTCCATGCGGCCCGACGTGATGGTGCCCGTCTTGTCCAGGCACAGTACATCGACGCGAGCGAGCGTCTCGATGCAGTAGAGCTGCTGCGCCAGCACCTTGCGGCGGGCCAGGCGCACCGTGGCGATGGCAAGCACCGACGAGGTCAGCAGCACCAGGCCCTGCGGGATCATGCCCAGCAGGGCGCCCACCGTGGACAGCAGCGCCGACGAAGGCACATGACCAGCCAACAGCTCGGAGAAGCACCACGAAAGCGCGCTATCGCCCGGGGTTCCCGCGGCATCCCACAGCTCGCTCACACTCGAGGCAAACAACGCCAAACCGAGCGGGATCATGATGATGCTCGCAAAGCGCACGATGGCGTTAAGCGCGTTCATGATCTCGGAATTGACCTTTTTGACGTACTTGGCCTCGTTATTAATTTTGGCCACGTAGTTGTCGGCGCCGACATGGATCACGCGGGCGCGCAGCAGGCCCGAGTCGATAAAGCTGCCGCTCATGAGCTCGGAACCGGGCTGCTTCTTAATAAGGTCACTCTCGCCCGTCAGCAGGCACTCGTTCACGAGCGCCTCGCCCGATACCACCACGGCGTCGGCCGGAATCTGGTCGCCGCGCCCCAGGCGGATGATGTCGTCGAGCACGATCTGGTCCAGGTCGAGCTCCACCTCGGCGCCGTCGCGCACCGCGATGGCCTTCTTGGAGGTCAGCAGTGTGAGCTTATCGACCATCTTCTTGGAACGCATGGACTGGATGACGCCAATAGCGGTATTAAGGAACACCACGAACAGGAACGTCAGATTCTTAAACGAACCGGTCAAAATGACCAGGAACGCCAAGATCACGTTGATCAAATTGAACAACGTGCAGAGGTTCTCGATGATGAGCTCTTTGACCGACTTGGTCTTGAGCTCCATGTTGCGGTTGATCTTACCGGCGGCGATGCGCTCCTCGACCTCGGCGGTCGAGAGTCCGCGCTCGATATCCGTTGCTGCCATACCACGTCCCATCACGTCGCGTCGGTATAAGAAAAACCGCCCGGACCATGCGAGGTTCGGACGGTCTTACGTTCGATGGTGCCCCATGTTGGATTCGAACCAACGGCCTTCTGCTCCGGAGGCAGACGCTCTAATCCCCTGAGCTAATAGGGCCAACGTCTGGCATTATACCCAAGTGCGCCACGGGCTAACAAAATAATAGAAAAAGCTTTGCAATTCCGAGGAAGACGCGGCGCAACGGCCCACTTTAGAAGGCAAAAGCGAGTCAGATAGTATAAACTCTCATGCACCATATATACACGGCTCGCGATGCGGGCCGTTTTTGCAAGGGTTATCCATCGAGGTGAGAGGCACACCATGATTGCAATTCTGAAGCAAAGTGCCAGCGACGAGGCCGTCGGCCATATCGTCAGCTGGATTGAGAAAAAGGGCCTGAAGACCGATGTCTCGCGCGGCGAGAACGAGACGATCATCGGCCTGGTGGGCGATACGACCAAGATCGACCCGTTCCTGCTCGAGTCCATGGATGTCGTCGAGCGCGTGCAGCGCGTCTCCGAGCCTTTTAAGCGTGCCAACCGCAAGTTCCACCCCGAGGACTCCGTCATCGACTGCGGCCACGACGTCAAGATCGGCGGCGACCAGTTCCAAGTCATCGCCGGCCCCTGCTCCGTCGAGGGCGAGAACCTCATTCGCATCGCACGCCGCGTAAAGGCCGCCGGCGCCACGATGCTGCGCGGCGGTGCCTACAAGCCCCGCACCTCCCCCTACGCCTACCAGGGCATGGGTCCCGCCGGCCTCGACCTGCTGTGCGAGGCGTCTGCCGAGCTCGACATGCCGATCGTCACCGAGATCATGGACCCACGCGACGTGCAGGTCTTCTTGGACAAGAAGATCGACGTCATGCAGATCGGCGCCCGCAACGCCCAGAACTTCCCCCTGCTCAAGGAGGTCGGCAAGACCCAAACCCCGATTCTGCTCAAGCGCGGTATGTCCGGCACGATCGACGAGCTGCTTATGGCAGCCGAGTACATCATGAGCGAGGGCAACGACAACGTTATCCTGTGCGAGCGCGGTATCCGCACCTTCGAGACCCGCACCCGCAACACATTCGACCTTAACGCCGTGCCGGTGCTGCACCACCTGTCGCACCTGCCCGTCGTAGCCGATCCCAGCCACGCCACCGGCTACACCCGCTACGTTGAGCCCATGGCGCTCGCCGCGACCGCCTGCGGCGCCAACGGTCTGGAGATCGAGGTCCACGACGAGCCCAGCCGCGCATGGTCCGACGGCGCTCAGGCCCTCACCCCCGATCAGTTCGACGACACCATGCGCCGCATCCGAGCCATCCGCGAGGTTGTCTGCCAAGAGACCATGGATTAGCCCATGGGTACGGTGAGAAACGCGCGTGTTAACCAGGGCGGCCCCAAGTGCGCCGGCATCGTCGGTCTTGGCCTCATCGGCGGCAGTTTTGCCCGCGGCTATGCGCAGGTGGGCGTCCGCGTGCTGGCCTGGGACCCCGATGACGATGTCATGACGGCCGCCAGCATGGGCACTGTCGCCGGAGAGCTCAACGACAGGACACTCGGCGAATGCGACATCATCGTCCTGGCTTGCTACCCCGAGGCCTGCATCGAGTGGCTCGAGGCGCATGCCCAGGCACTCGCCGACGCCACCGATACCGAGGCCATCATGGGCCCCGTGGTGATCGACACGGTGGGCGTCAAAGGCATCGTGTGCGAGCGCGCCTTTGAGCTTGCCCGCGAGCACGGCTTTTATTTTGTGGGCGCGCACCCCATGGCGGGCACGCAGTACTCGGGCTATGCGCACTCCCGCGCCGACCTGTTCCAGGGCGCGCCGCTCGTGCTCGTGCCGCCCGCGGTGGACGACGCACTTAAGCTGGAACTTCTGGGCCAGGTGCGCGAGATGGTGCGCCCCTTGGGCTTTGGCAAGTTCAGCGTGACCAGCGCCGCCGAACACGACCGCGTCATCGCCTTCACGAGCCAGCTTGCGCACGTGGTATCCAACGCCTACGTCAAGAGCCCCACCGCCCAGGTCCACCACGGCTTTTCGGCCGGAAGCTACCGCGATCTCACCCGCGTGGCGCACCTCAATCCTCAGATGTGGTCCGAGCTTATGATCGACGACGCCGATGCGCTCGCCTTCGAGATCGACCACCTGATCGACTCGCTCGGCGCCTACAGCCGCGCCCTTAAGGACCGCGACCAGCGCTATCTGGAGAATCTCCTTGCCGAGGGCGACCGCATTAAGCGCGCACTCGACGACGAGGCCTCTCACTAGACCACCTATCACGCCAGGTCGAAAGGACCATAGCTTATGGCGATTACCATCGATATCGACACCGCACGCCCCTACCAGGTGCATGTTGGCACGTTTTTGCTGGAGCAGGCGGGACCGCTCGTGCGCGCCACTGCCGGCGGCACCAAGGCCGTCATCGTGACGGACACCAACGTGGGCCCGCTCTACCAGATGCCCGTTAAGCAGAGCCTGGAGGCGTCAGGCTACGAGGTGAGCATCTGCACCTTCGAGGCCGGCGAGGCCCATAAGCGCGCAGAAACCTATGTTGCCATTTTGGAGTTTGTGGCCGAGCACGAGCTTTCGCGCTCCGACGTGATAGTGGCACTCGGCGGCGGCGTCGTGGGCGACGTGGCGGGCTTTGTGGCCGCCACCTACATGCGCGGCTGCAAGTTTGTGCAGATCCCCACGAGTCTGCTCGCCATGGTGGATTCGTCGGTGGGCGGCAAGACCGCCATCGACCTGGCTGCCGGCAAGAACCTGGCCGGCGCCTTTTGGCAGCCGAGCGTAGTTATCGCCGACGTGGGATGTTTGGCCACTCTCACGCCCGAGCAGTTCGCCGACGGCTGCGGCGAGGTTGTGAAGCACGCCGTGATCGCCGACCCCGAGCTTTTTGCCGAGCTGGAGAAGACCCCGCTCACGCTGGAGCTGCTCAACCAGGATGTAGCCCGCGTAGCGCTCATCATCGCCCGCAATATCGACATCAAGCGCGCCGTGGTCGTCGCCGACGAGCGCGAAACCAACCAGCGCAAGCTCCTCAACTTTGGACACAGCGCCGGACACGCCGTCGAAGCCTGCGAGCACTTTGAGCTCGGGCACGGCAACTGCGTGTCGATCGGTATGGGCATCATCACGCGCGCCGCGGCCCTGCACGGCGTCTGCGATGCTGCACTGCCCGGTCGTATTGAGGAGCTCTGCGCCCGCCATGGCCTCAAGACCCGCTGCGACCTAGATGCCGATGCCGTCTTTGCCGAGGCGCTCCACGACAAGAAGCGCGCGGGCGACACCATCGACCTGGTGATTCCGCACGGCATTGGCCGCTGCAGCATCGACCGCACGCCGCTTTCCACTTTCCACGAACTCATTGCCGAGGGCCTCGGCCAGAAGGGAGACGCTTCCGCATGCTAGCCCGCATCACCCCGTCCCCGCTCAAGGGCACCGTTCCCGCCATCGCGTCCAAGTCGATGGCACATCGCCTGATCATCTGCGCTGCGCTTGCCAACGGCGAGACGCACGTCACCTGCAACACCACCTGCGCCGACATCGAGGCCACGGTGCGTTGCCTTACGGCCCTGGGCGCCCGCATCGAGACCGTCGAGGACGGCTTCCAGGTTCACCCCACCATGAAGAGTGTCGAGTTTGGCCTGCTCAAGGCCCTTGCCGGCGGCACACTCGACTGCGGCGAGAGCGGCTCCACGCTGCGCTTTATGCTGCCTGTCGCCTGCGCGCTGGGTGCCGAGGCCACCTTCGTGGGCCAGGGCCGCCTGGGCGCCCGCCCGCTCTCCCCGCTCTCGAATGAGATCATCGCCGCCGGTTGCGACCTGCAGGGCCTGGGCGGTTTTCCGCTCAAGACGAGCGGACGCATGCGCCCGGGCACCTTTGTGCTGCCGGGCAACGTAAGCTCGCAGTACATCTCGGGTCTGCTGCTGGCAGCCCCGTTGCTCGCCCAGCCCTCCTGCGTGCAGGTGACCGGCCTCATCGAGAGCCGCCCCTACATCAACCTGACGATCCAGGCAATGAAGGCCTTTGGCGTCGAGGTCAACGTCGAGCGTATTCCGGCCAAGGACGGCCAGCCCGAGGTCACGAACTTCCGCGTAAGCAGCGGCTCGTACCGCACGCCCGGCAGCGTAGCCGTCGAGGGCGACTGGTCCAACGCCGCCTTTTGGCTGTGCGCCGGCGCCATCGGCTCCGACCCCATCACCGTGGAGGGTGTGTCGCTGAGCTCCGCACAGGGCGACCGCAACGTGCTTGCTGCGCTTTCGCGCTTTGGCGCCCGCATCGTGCGCTCCACCAACGCCGCCACCGTGCAGTCCGACAAGCTCGCCGGCTTTGAGATGAGTGCCCACGACATTCCCGACCTGGTACCCGTTATCTCGGCCGTGGCCTCGCTGGCACAGGGCCGCACCTTTATCCGCGATTGCGCCCGTCTGCGTATCAAAGAATCCGACCGCCTGGTCACCACCACCCGCGAGCTCACCGCGCTGGGCGCGCAGGTGCGCATTGCCGGCGATGACCTCATCATCAAGGGTGTCGATGCCTTTACCGGCGGCGAGGTCGATTCGCACAACGACCATCGCATCGCCATGATGGCCGCCATCGCCGCAAGCCGTGCCACCGGCGAGGTCGTGATCCACGGCGCCGAGGCCGTCAACAAGTCCTATCCCGATTTCTTCGACCACTACCGCCTGCTGGGCGGCAAGGTCACACTCGAGGAGGAATAGCATGTCCTCGACCTTTGGCAACGTCTTGCACTTAAGCATCTTCGGCCAGTCGCACTCCCCCGCTATCGGCTGCTCGCTCGATGGCATTCCGGCGGGCATCGCCGTGGACCAGGAGAAGCTGCAGGCCTTCCTCGACCGTCGCGCTCCCGGTCGCGACGAGACCGCGACCAAACGCCGCGAGGCCGACGCCGCCCACATCATCGCCGGTGTTGTCGATGGACATACCACCGGCGCGCCCATCGCCGCGATTATCGAGAACACCAACACGCGCTCCAAGGATTACTCCGAGCTGCGCCGCAAGCCCCGCCCTGGGCACGCAGACTTTCCGGCGCGTGTGAAGTACCACAACATGCACGACGTCGCCGGCGGCGGGCACTTCTCCGGCCGTCTGACGGCCCCTCTATGCATCGCCGGCGGGATCGCGCTGCAGGCGCTCGAGGCCCGCGGCATTCAGGTCATGGCGCACGTCGCGCAGATCGGCGGCATCTCCGACCTGCCGATGGACGATATGGTCTATCGTGAGGCCGACCGCAAGGCGATCCTTACGAACGATCTGCCGTGCATTGACGCCGCCGCAGCCGGCCGCATGCGCGAGGAGATCCTGGCCGCGCGCGACGAACTCGACAGCATCGGCGGCATCGTGGAGTGCGGCATTTACGGGCTTCCCGCGGGCATCGGTGACCCCATGTTCGACGGCATCGAGAACCGCATCGCGCAAATCGCGTTTGGCATTCCCGCCGTAAAGGGCGTGGAGTTTGGCATGGGCTTTGCCGTGGCCGCCATGCGCGGCAGCGAGAACAACGACCCGTATCGCATCGACGCCGAGACCGGCGGGATTGCGGTCGAGTCCAACAATGCCGGCGGCATCCTGGGCGGCATCTCCACCGGCGCGCCCGTCATGTGGCGCATGGCCGTAAAGCCGACGCCCTCCATTGGCCGCGAGCAGCAGACGGTGGACATGGACGCTATGGAAAATGCCGAGCTCTCGGTGCACGGCCGTCACGACCCCTGCATCGTCCCGCGCGCCGTCCCCGTTGCCGAAGCAGCCGCTGCCCTCGCGATTTGGGACGCCCTCCTAGAGGACGCCGCCCAGCTCTAAAAATCTCTGGGGGCCAACTCCGGCCCCCACGCCCACCCAGTGATTTTTCTGGGACGGGGATTAAAAAGTCATTAGTTACACAATGATTTTTTAATCCCCGTCCCAGAAAAATCACCGACACGTGAAAGGGGTCCCTATGGACCTTGCTGACATCCGCCAGGCCATCGATGGCATCGACACCACGCTCCTCAACAGCTTTGTCGAGCGTATGGACATTGCCACCGAGGTCGCCAAATCAAAGATCGAGATGGGCAAGGCCGTCTTTGACCCCGCCCGCGAGCGCTCAAAACTCAACAACCTCGCCAGCCGCGCGCCCGAGCGCTACGAGGCGCAGACCATCACCCTGTTCCGTCTCCTCATGAGCATGAGCAAAGCCGAGCAGCAGCGCTACATCAACGAGCTCAAGGGCATCACCGTCTCGCAAAAGGCCCACGCCACGGCTGCAGCCTCCGACACGCCCTTCCCTCAAACGGCCACCGTTGCCTGCCAGGGCGTAGAAGGTGCCTATAGCCAGATAGCCGCGTGCAAGCTCTTCGACGTGCCCGATATCGCGTTTTTCGAGACCTTCGAAGGCGTTATGCGCGCTGTGCGCGACGGCTTCTGCGAGTTTGGCGTGTTGCCCATCGAAAACTCAACTGCCGGATCGGTCAACGCCGTCTACGACCTGCTCGCCCAGTTCGATTTCCACATCGTGCGCTCGCTGCGCCTCAAGATCGACCACAATCTGCTCGTCAAACCCGGCACCAAGCTCGCGGACATACGCGAGGTCTACAGCCACGGTCAGGCCATCGCGCAGTGCGCTAGCTTTATCGAGGCGCACGGCCTGCACGCTACCAAATACCCAAACACGGCCATGTCGGCCGAGATGGTCGCCAACTCCGAGCGCACCGACGTCGCCGCCATCGCCTCGCGCAGCTGCGCGGCACTCTATGGCCTGGAGGTGCTGGAGCCCAACATCCAGGACTCGGACAACAACTACACGCGCTTTGTCGTCATCAGCCGCGAGCCGCGCGTCTACCCCGGCGCCAACCGTACCTCGCTTATGATCACCACGGCCAACGAGCCGGGCGCCCTCTATCGCGTGCTCGAGCGCTTCTATGCGCTCAACATTAACCTCATCAAGCTCGAGAGCCGCCCCATCCCCGGTCGTGACTTTGAGTTTATGTTCTACTTTGACTTGGACTGCCCCTTTGGCAGCAAGGCCCTCGACGACCTGCTCGACTCGATCGACGACGTATGCGAGAGCTTCACCTACTTTGGCAGCTACACGGAGGTGCTCTAGATGACCGATACCGCCGCAACCCGCCCCTACGGCGTGCTGGGCCGTGTGCTGGGCCACAGCTACACCCCGACCATCTACAAGGAGCTCGCTGGGCTCGAGTACGTGCGATTTGAGCGCGAGCCCGAGGACCTCGCGGCCTTTATGACCGGCAACGAGTGGGAAGGCACCAACGTGACCATCCCCTACAAACGCGCCGTCATGAACTACCTGGACGAGCTGAGCCCGCTCGCCGAGCGCATGGGCAACGTCAACACCATCACGCGCCTGCCCGACGGGCGCCTGCGCGGCGACAACACCGACTACTTTGGTTTTCAGTGCCTGGTCGAGGAGCTGGGGGTTGAGGCTACCGGCAAGAAGGTCCTCGTGCTTGGCGCTACCGGTGGTGCCGGCACCACGGCAAGCATGGTGCTCGGCGACCTTGGCGCCACCGTGGTGCCCGTGGGCCGCACGAGCGAGGTCAACTACGGCAACATCGCGCAGCAGTCCGACGCCGCCCTACTCGTCAACTGCACGCCCGCCGGCATGTTCCCCCATTGCCCCGACGCGCCTTGCACGCTCGAAGGGCTCGATGCGCTCGAAGGCGTTATCGACATTGTCTACAACCCCGCCCGCACGGGCCTGATGCTCGAGGCCGAGCGCCGCGGTATCCCCTGCATCGGCGGTCTGCTGATGCTCGTGGCCCAAGCGGCACAGGCTGTTGAGCGCTACACCGGCCAGGTCACCCCGCGCAAGCGCATCCTGGATGTAACGGAGCGCTTGTCACGCCGCGAACAGAACATCGCGCTGATCGGCATGCCGGGCTCGGGCAAGACCCGCGTGGGTGAGCAGATTGCCCTGCGCACGGGTCGCGAGCACATCGATCTGGACCGCGCCCTCGAGGAGCGTCTGGGCATGCCCTGTGCCGACTATATCGTCGAGCGCGGCGAGGCGGCCTTCCGCGAGCAGGAGACGGGGGCTCTGTCCGACATCTCCAAGCGCAGCGGCCTGGTGCTCTCAACCGGCGGCGGCGTGGTCACGCGTGACGAGAACTATCCGCTGCTGCACCAGAACAGCCAAATCGTGATGCTCAACCGCAAGCTCGAAGAGCTCGCCCACAAGGGCCGCCCCATCACCGCGCGCGACGGCATCGACAAGCTGGCCGAGCAGCGTATGCCGCGCTACCGCGCCTGGGCCGACTACATCATCGACTCACGCGACTGCGCCGCCAACACCGCCCATGCCCTCCTCGACACCCTCCCACCCGCTCTCTAACCAAAACCACCACAAAGGAGACAGGCACCTTTGTGGTGGTTTTTCAACCGCAAAGGAAGCAACCATGAAAGCACTCGTCATTAACGGCCCCAACCTCAACATGCTCGGCATTCGCGAGCCGGGCATCTACGGCAGTGACAACTACGACCGCCTGGTCCAGATCTGCCAGGAAGCGGGCGCTGCACAGGGCTTCGACGAGGTCGAGGTCTTCCAGTCTAACCACGAGGGCAGCATCGTCGACAAGATCCAGGAGGCTTACGGAAAGGTCGACGGCATCGTCATCAACCCGGCCGCCTACACGCACACAAGCGTGGCCATCCTGGACGCGCTCAAAGCCGTCGCCATCCCGGCTGTGGAGGTCCACATCAGCGCTGTCGAGACCCGCGAGGACTTCCGCCAGGTGAGCTACGCCCGCCTGGCCTGCTTCGCCACCATCACCGGCGAGGGCCTGCAGGGCTACGCTCACGCGCTAGAGCTGCTGAGGGAACGTCTCGAAAAGTAGCCTCGCGAGCAAATCCATCAACGCGATTCACACGCTAATAATGCCAGTGCCGCCAGCAGCAACCTCGCTACTGGCGGCACTTTATTACTGGCATATAATCATTGCAGTCACACAACGTCTGGAGACGCGCATGTTAAGCATCCATCTGGGGGATTACCCCGGTTCCATCTACGATACCGAAACCTATTTTAGGAACTCATACTTGGACTCATGGTTCGAAGACCCTATGGCCGCACAGATTATTAAAAGCGTGGACGGATCAGAGCTCATCGGTCCCCACAACATCGTAAGCAAACAGCTGGGCTCGATCACCCCACTCGAACTGTCCGGCGGCGTTAAGACGCTGCTGCTGGTGCGCAATCTCCCAAATATGGTGTTCAACGCATCCACCTGCGGAGACAACTGTGCCCGCTGGCTACTCAAGATCGGCAAAGAGCAGGATGTGATGGTGACCTTATACCACATCATGAAATTCCCCTGGAAGAGCTTTGAAATCCGCATTGAAAACGATGGCCGCATCGTCAGAAACATGCAGGAGTTTGTCGGCGCCACGAATGACTTTTTGGATGTTGATGAGTAATGAAGGGAACGCATACCGTTGTCGTAGAGCGTGCAAAGGTCAAATACACACTCACGTTTAAGCGCAATATTTCCTTTATACGCGGCAACAGCGGCACGGGTAAAACGACGCTCATCTCGATGATTCGCGACTACAACGACCGAGGACCGGAAAGCGGCGTTGCACTCAGTTGCGACGTGCCTTGCGAAACGCTTTCCGGCAGACGCTGGGAGCGCGAGCTATCGATCATCGAAGATTCAATCGTCTTTCTAGATGAGGGTAACGAGTTTATCTACTCAAAGGACTTCGCCAAAGCCGTCAACGGCTCGTCCAACTATTTTGTTCTGATATCTCGTCGCGATGCCAACGAGCTCCCCTACAGCGTTGATGAGATCCTGAAGCTAGTCAACACGACAAGTAAAACAATCAATGGCCGCAAGAGCGACAGGCGCTTCTACTCGGTGACCAAGCCGCTATATGACCACACGGCAAGTATGCTGTATCAGGATCTAAATGTTGGATTCGAGGTACCCGACGCCGTAGTTGTCGAGGATAGCAAATCTGGCTATCAATTCTACGACGCTCTTTGCAACCGACTCGGGATCCCCTGCTATACCGCCACCGGCGTTGCGAATCTAAAACGTACGATTCACGAATGTCCCGAGCAAAACATCCTTGCTATTGGAGACGGAGCAGCATTTGGTCCCTACATCGAAAAGGTGCTCGGACAGCGCGTTTACAAGAACGTACGCTTGTTCCTCCCCGAATCATTCGAGTGGACACTCCTGCAATCTGGCCTCATTCCCAGTAACGATATCTTAAAAATCCTCGAGGATCCCTCAAGCTATATCGAAAGCCGCGACTACCTGAGCTGGGAGCGGTTCTTCACCGATGTGTTGATCAAATACTCGGCAGACACTCGCTACGCCTACAGAAAGGTAAAGCTCAATGAGCAGTACCTGAGGCCGCAGGCGATGAATGCAGTTGCAAACGTCTTGCCCGAGTGCCTGAAGGCAGACTAGATACAGCGGGGAGGGCCAAGTTGGTCCTCCCCGCTTTTGTTACGCCTTCTTGATCACGTACGCCAATCCGATATCGCAGGCACAGCGTACGATTGACGCGAAGAGCCACGATGCTGGCAGCGTCATAAGCAGAGGCATGGTCTGCCAAGGAATAAACCAATCGACCGCATGGATCGTAAAGATTGCCAGACTGGCTTGCCCGCAGAACGCTCGCACCACCGCTTCGGTGTAAACGTATACCCGGCAAGAATAAAGAACACCGGCATGTGAAAAAAGCCCAGACCACCAAGCGGTCCGGGCTTAATAAACGATGGTGCTCCATGGCGGATTCGAACCGTCGACCTTGGGATTAGAAGTCCCCTGCTCTATCCAACTGAGCTAATGGAGCAAATAACCGCACGCCCAAGCAAGCGCAAGCCTGTCAGGCGCAAGTAATTATAACCTAGTTGAACTGCTCGCGGTACGCCTTGCAGACCTCATCAACCGGGCCGTCCATGCGAAGGTCGCCCTTCTCAATCCAAACGGCGCGCTGGCAGATGCGCTCAACCTGCTCCATGGAGTGCGAAACGAACAGAACCGTCACGTCGCCGCTCTGGATAAAGTGCTGGATGCGGTCCTCGCACTTCTGCTGGAAAAACACGTCACCGACGGACAGCGTCTCGTCAACGATCAGAATATCGGGCTCGGTAATCGTCGCGATTGCAAAGGCGATACGCGCCACCATGCCTGAAGAGAAGTTCTTAAGCGGCATATCGACAAAATTCTGCAGCTCAGCGAACTCAATAATGCCGTCAAAATTGGCGTCGATGAACTCCTTGGTATAGCCGAGCAGCGCGCCGTTCAGATAGATGTTCTCGCGGGCGGTCAGCTCGGGGTCAAAGCCGGCACCAAGCTCAATCAGCGGCGCGATGTTACCGTGCACCTTAACGCTGCCCTCGCTAGGCTCAAGCACGCCAGCGATAATCTTAAGCATCGTAGACTTGCCGGAGCCATTGGTGCCAACCAAACCGACAACTTCGCCGCGATGAATATCGAACGAGATGTGCTTAAGCGCTCTAAACTCCTCAAAGAACAGCTCGTGCTTGGCAAGCTTGATGAAGTACTCCTTGAGGTTGGTCAGCGACTCGGACGCCATGTTAAAGATCATGGTGACGTCGTCGACCTCGACAGCCAGAGGCTGCTCGCTGTAATCAACAACAGATTCAGTCATCACAGCACTCCTTAGATGTAGAGGATGAACTTGCGCTCGGACTTATGGAACACGGTATAGCCAATAATAAGCGCAAGAACCGCCCAGGCAACGCACATACCAAACGTCATAAGCGAGGGCGTAGTCTGGAACAGGAAGATATCGCGCATAAACTGCAGGTAGTTGAACATGGGGTTCGCATACATCAAGATACGCACGAGATGCGGCATTTGCGCAATATAGTCAGTCGTCCAGAAGATGGGCGTAATGTAAGTCCACGCCGTAATGACGACGCTCCACAGATGCATAACGTCGCGGAAGAAGACCGTAAGGGCAGAGAGCATCATGCCCAGGCCCATGCAGAAGCACATAAGCAGCAGCAGGCAAACCGGCAGCAGAATCAGGTGCCAAGAAGGCATAACGCGGAACCACAGCATGACGATGGCGACGGCGACCAGCGAGAAGGCAAAGTTGACCAGCGAGAAGAGCACCTTCTGCACCGGGAAGACCCAGCGGTGCACCTTAACCTTCTTGAGCAGAGGGGCAGCGCCCACGATCGACGTCAGGGCCTGGTTCGTAGACTCGGACATGACGGCAAAGGTAATGTTACCCACGATCAAGTACAGCGGGTACATCTCGGGCGTCATTGAGCCATTGCGACCCTGGCCAAAAATCGTCGAGAACACGATGGCCATGACGATCATCATCAGCAGCGGGTTGAGCACCGACCATGCGACGCCCAGAACGCTACGGCGATACTTGATCTTAAAATCCTTGGTAACCAGCTGACGAAGGATAAACGCGTCCTTCTCAAATTCGTTCTTAGCAAACGTCGCAGGCAGACTGCGAGTTTCTTGTTGCTTTGTCTGATCCGACACGGATGCAACTCCTTTACTCGTAATCGTTGACAAACGAACAGTATAGACCCGACGGCCATGCAAACGATTCGCGCAACAAAACTGGAGAACTAACCCACATCTTAGGATGCCAAGCCCAAACGGCTATACTTTCAAGGATTGAACGTATAAGGAGCATTGAGTGAATTCTGAATCCATCGCCGTCATCATCCCCTGCTACAACGAAGCGCCCACGATCGGCAAAGTCATCGACGACTTTCACCGCGAGCTTCCGCAAGCGACGGTCTATGTCTATGACAACAACTCGTCGGACGATACCTCACGCATCGCCACCGAGCACGGCGCCACGGTCCGCTTTGAGCCCCGTCAGGGAAAGGGCAACGTGTGCCGCCAGATGTTTCGCGATATCGACGCCGATTGCTACCTGATGGTCGACGGAGACGACACCTACCCCGCCGAGGCGGCCAAAGCCCTCTGCGAGCCTATCCTCAGCGGCACGGCCGACATGACCGTAGGCGATCGCCTTTCCAACGGCACCTATGCCGAGGAGAACAAGCGTGCCTTCCACGGCTTTGGCAACAATCTGGTCCGCGCCATGATCAAGTGGATCTATGGCTACAGCTTCGATGATGTCATGACCGGCTACCGCGCCATGAGTCGCCCGTTCGTTAAAACCTTCCCTGTGCTTTCCGAGGGCTTTCAGATCGAAACCGAGCTCTCGATTCACGCTGTCGACCACCGCTGGCGCATCAAAGATGTGCCCATCGAGTACCGCGACCGTCCGGAAGGCTCCGAGTCCAAGCTCAATACCGTGAGCGACGGCATTAAAGTCGTCGCGATGATCGGCACGCTGTTCAAGGACTACCGCCCGCTGAAGTTCTTCAGCCTGGTTGCGCTTCTGTTTGCGGTGATCGGCCTCGCCCTGGGCACGCCCATCGTTGTCGAGTATTTCCAGACCGGCCTCGTTCCGCGCTTCCCCACCGCCATGCTCGCCGCGTCGTTTATGTTCCTGTGCGGCCTGAGCCTTGCAACCGGATTCATCCTCGATTCCGTGGCAAAGGTCGAAAAAAAGCAGTGGGAGGTCAACGTGTACAGCAAATACGCCTACAACGACCAGCCTGGCAGGTCCGCCACCACGCCAAGCGAGAGGTAGATCTTCCGCAAAATACTATTGGCACCACTGCGTAGATAGCCACCAACAAGAAAAGCCGCCGTTAAAGAACGGCGGCTTTTTTACTCTCGTCAATTCAATAGCGGCGACTAGAGCGTCTTGAGGTACTCCCCTAGCTCTTCCTCCCAGTCGGGCATGCGGAACCCGACCGACTCGAGCCTGGACAAGTCGAGCGCGGAGTGGACCGGGCGCGGGGCGATGGGGCCCGCGGCGTTCGCGTAGTAGTCGGCGGTCGACACCGGCACGACCTTCTCACCGTTGCCGTTGGCGGCCTCGAAGACGGCGCGGGCGATGTCGGCCCAGCTCTTGACGGCGCCGGAGCCCGTGCAGTCGTAGGTGCCGTAGGGGGCCTTCGCGTCCAGCACGTGGAAGATGGCCTGCGCCATGTCGCGCGTGAAGGTCAGGCGTCCCAGCTGGTCGTCGACCACGGTGACCTGCGCGAGCCCGTCCTCCGGGTCGGCGACGCGGTCGGACAGCCCCTTCATCGTCTTGACGAAATTGTGTCCCTCGCCGATGACCCAGGAGCTGCGCATGATGTAGTGGCGCGGGCAGCCGGCCACGGCGATGTCGCCGGCGGCCTTGGTCTGGCCGTAGACGGAAAGCGGGCTGAGGGGCTCCTCCTCGGT